>JAEDIJ010000001.1 GCA_016292515.1 Victivallaceae bacterium | reverse complement strand
CTCTGGAAAATTTTCAGTTTTCTACTTATTTCTGTCATAAACCGTCGAAGAACCATTTTTTCCGCCTTGCAGATGAAGCACGTTCTCGCTTATGCTCCAACGTATGAAGCAACTCCGCTTTTCTCCGTTATGAAGCGCTCACTGTGTTCGCATAACAAGGCAGTTTTATCTTTTTATAAAAGAAGCCTGCATTTTTAGCATATTTGAAAATTATCGGAATCTGTGTTTTCTCAGAAATCCCGTCAAAACCGGCGAAAAAGCGCGTTTTTCTATTTTGACCGCGTGTGCACGCGATTTTGAAAAAGCCAACAAAAAAATCCCCGAATTTCATTCAGACGGTAGGCAGTTGAATAAAATCAGATGGAAATCTATGTTTTTACCGTTTTGTCGAAATGATCGCAGGGAATGAACTTGAAAAGTTGCTGAAAGATGCCTACTTTAAAACATCGTCGGCTCTTCTGCGCTCAAATAAAAGCCCCCGAATCCTTTTAACATCGCGCAGGATCCGGCAAGATCGATCATTTCCGGAGTTTTTACCGGACAGCAGTGAGGTGAAGCGGATGAAAAAGAAGGTGTTATGGCAGGATTTCTGCTGCGCGTTTGATCTTTTGGCGGCAGATCACGGGAGCACGGATTCCATCGTCATCAAAGCTCCGACACAAGAATGGATCGAGAGCTTTCCCGTCGGCACGGGGCGGCTCGCCGCGATGGTGACATCCCAACGCGGCGAGGACAAGCTTTTCCTCAATCACGAGGCACTCTGGACGACGCGCGGCGCAAGACGCACTTGTACCGAGATGGCGAAATTCCTCCCCGAGATACGCGAGTTGCTCGCGGTGCATAAAAGCAATGAAGCGACTGACCTCATGATCGCCAAAGGAAAAACACTCAACTCCGCGCCGGGAACTTTTCTCGATCCCTATATGCCGGCGGGCGAGATCGAATTGATCTATTCGCTCCCCGAAACGGAAAGCACGTCTTTTCAGCGGTCGCTCGACTTTCCCTCGGGGTATGCCCGCGCGCAATGCGATCAAATGGTGCGTTCTTTTTACGGAAATCCCGCAAACGATCTGCTTGAGGGCGTGATTGAGACCGAAAGACCAATCGATGTCGAGTTGAAACTTTCCCGCCGTGCCACCCGGGAAAAGGACGGGGATTCGCGTCCTGTTTTCACCTTTCAGGATGGTCTTTTGAAACTTTCCGGCACGATTCCGGACGAGGTCCATTACTGCGTTGCGTGCCGTGTTTCCGGCGACTTTTCGCATCTTGATACGACGGCAACCGGCGTAAAAATCGCGGGCGTGAAAAAACTTCTCCTGCGTTGCAACATCGGGCGCGGCGACACGTTCGCCGAGGCGGAAAGAGAGGCGTCGATTGCCGCCTTTGACACGGCTTTGTTTCACCGGGAAAGAGCGCGGCGCGATGAGCTCTACCGCAAAAAATATCTCGACGCCGCGTCATTGGAAATCGCGGTAACGCCCGAAATCGTCCGCTACTTCAACTTTGCGAAACATCTTTACCTTAACGGCGCGTGGCGAGGCTCCTACCCGCTGAATTTGCAGGGTAAATGGAATATCGAGCCGAGACCGCCGTGGGATTGCGCGTACTTTTTCGACATCAATTTACAAATGACTTACTGGCCCGCGCTCGGTTTCGGCTTCGACCGGGAAAATCTCGCTATGGTGAAGTTTCTGACCCGTATGTACCCCGGGG
Source organism: Victivallaceae bacterium (assembly GCA_016292515.1). Classification (GTDB taxonomy): domain Bacteria; phylum Verrucomicrobiota; class Lentisphaeria; order Victivallales; family Victivallaceae; genus UBA1784. Next base: position 116,982 of record JAEDIJ010000001.1, on the reverse strand, counting down.
CGCGCGAAGGGGCGAAAAAAATGTTCGGCTGCCGCGGCTTGTGGCTCCCTTATACGGCGGATCCCTCGTTTCGTCCTGCCGGGGCGAGTGCTTGGGGAGTGAGCCCCTGTGCCGTAGCGTGGCTGGCGGCGCATTTTTATCAGCAATATCGCTACACGCAGGATCTGAAATACCTGCGCGACACCGCTTTCCCGTTTCTGCGCGAAGCGATCCTTTTCTTTGAGGACTACCTCACCTACCGCGCCGACGGCACGGCGTGCATTTCGCCCTCGGTGTCGCCTGAAAACTGCTACGTCGGCGCGGAAAAGTACCCCATCGCCAACTGCGAAAATGCGTCCATCGACGTGGAACTAATCGGCGAACTGCTCGACAACGGCATTGCCGCATCCCGATTGCTGGACGCTGATCCCGCACAACGGGAAAAGTGGATCCAGATGCGCCAAGCATTGCCGCCCTTGAAAATCGGCGGCGACGGCCGCTTGCTCGAATGGGAAAACGAGGTCAAGGAGATTGAACCGGGGCACCGCCATATGTCGCATCTTTACGGCGTGTGGCCGGGGTATTCGATCCGCAGGGAAACGACACCGGAACTCTTTGCGGCGGCGAAAAAATCGTTCGATTTCCGGTTGAAATCGGGCGGCGGTCAAACCGGTTGGAGCCGCGCGTGGTGCGCCAATTTCAGAGCGATTTTCGGCGACGGCAACGGCGCGCTGGCGGAATTGCAGTCGCTCGTCAGCAGGCAAAGCACGATCTCGCTCTTGGACAAACACCCCTATGGCAACGACTTCGGTGCGGTCTTTCAGATCGACGGTAATTTCGGTGGCGCGATGGCGGTTTTCAATATGCTGTTGCAGGATTCGGCAAACGGCGACATCACCTTGTTGCCGGCACTGCCCGATGAATGGGCAGACGGCGCGATCCACAATCTGCGTGCGCCGGGTGGTTTCAAGTTCGATTTTTCGTGGAAGGCGGGACGCGTCGAAAAGTTGACGGTAACAAGTCAAAGCGAACGCAAACTGACATTGACCTGCAACGGGATAATGCAAACACTTTCCTTGAAAAAAGGGAAAAACTCTTCCATTTTTTTGCCAAATAGGCGAAAAATATGAAGCCTGACTAAGGCTTCGCTTCATACCCCGCTGGGGTGCTTCATGGCATAAAGTGCCGCTTCATGCACCGCAGGCGCAACGCGCCGATTTCACTTTTTCACTCTTTCACCGACCGGGGGGCAAACGTCGCGTGAAATGGCAAACATCCGTTTGCCGTGAAATGCCGACTTTCGTCGGCGTGAAACGCTCCTGCGGAGTAAGGTTGTGCTACTTTACAATAAAAGGAACTACGCAGGCGCAACGCGCCGATTTCACTTTTTCACTCTTTCACTGACCGGGGGCAAACGTCGCGTGAAAACACGCGATTTTCTATCTTGACGACATCCGGGCAACCGGAAGGAGCATGAAGTTGGATTTTATGCATTTCCAGAGCGTTGCATTGAAATGTTGGCTTTAAAATAATGCAACATTTCAACAAAATCGCTTGACAAATTCTTTTGTTGCAGTATATTGTTGAAATGTAGGCTTAAAAACAATGCAACATTTCAATGGGGTTTACGGTTATGGAAATAAAACGGAATCATTATTTGCGGCAGTTGATTGATCGGCAATGGAACGGAATGGTGAAAATCATCACCGGTATCCGCCGTTGCGGTAAATCTTATCTGCTCCGGACTTTGTTCAGAAATTATTTACTGGAACAAGGGGTAAAAGAGGAGCAAATCATTCATATTGAGTTGGATTTGACCAAAAATATCCGTTACCGCAATCCATTGGAACTTGCGGCTTATGTTCACAGCCTGATTGACGGGAAAAATGAGCGGCATTATCTTTTTATTGATGAAATCCAGATGTGCGAACCGGTAAAAAATCCCTACTTGCCGGACGGTAAAAAAATCACTTTCTATGATACCCTCAATGAGTTTAAGGAGATCCCCGATCTTGATGTCTATGTGACAGGAAGCAACTCAAAGCTGCTTTCAACCGATATTTTGACTGAGTTCCGGGGGCGCGGTGATGAAATAAGGCTTCATCCTTTGAGTTTTGCGGAATTTTATTCTGCTGTCGGCGGTGATAAAAAGTATGCGTTTGATCAGTATGCGTTCTTTGGCGGGATGCCGCTGGTGCTGAATCAGAAAGATGATGGAGCAAAGATGACATATTTGAATTCACTTTTTGATGAATTGTACCTGAAAGATATTGCCGAATGCAAAAAGATAGAGCATCCCGAAGAGTTGGCGCAAATTCTGGATTTGTTATGTTCGGCGATTGGTTCTCTGACCAATCCAACCAAAATCGCCGATACTGTTCTTTCCAGAAAAAAGGTCAATATTTCTGCCAACACTTTGAGAAGTTATTTGGAGCATCTCAAAGACTCGTTTCTTTTCACCGAAAGCAAGCGGTATGATGTCAGAGGAAAATCCTACTTTGAATATCCGATGAAATATTACTGCGAAGATATCGGTTTGCGGAACGCCAGAACCGGATTCCGGCAAATGGAGATGACTCATATTATGGAAAATATTATTTTCAATGAATTGCGCGTGAGAAATTTTTCCGTAGATGTCGGTATCGTCTATGAAAATACCAAAAATAAAAGTGGAAATCAAGTAAAAACACAAAGAGAGATTGATTTTATTGCCTCCAAAGGCAACAGGAAAGTCTATATTCAATCTGCATTTGCCATGCCGGATGCAGAAAAGCAGGCAGCCGAATTGACGCCATTCAGTTTGACCGGTGATTCGTTTCCCAAGATTATCATCCGGAATGACATTGGAAAATCATGGTATGATGATAACGGCATTCTGAACATAAATGTAATCGATTTTCTATTGGATGGTTCGGTGATTTGATCCGTTAAAAAGTCCGGCTGTGATAAAATTTGCTCAAAAATCATGGAGAGTACTTTTATTCCTTGGAGGTGGTATCTCGTCATTGCTCGTCAAACAACTCCGCTTCGCTTTGTTATGAAGCACTCACTGTGTGTTCGCATAATAAATCGCGTTTTTCTATCTTGACCGCGTGTACACGCGATTTTGAAAAAGCCCCGGATCGCGTTCAAGCGGTACACAATTGAATAAAAATCAAAAAAATCTATGTTTTGACTTTACAAAATCGTGCGGGAGAATTATGTTAAAAAGCGATCCGCTTTTTGTGTGTGCAAAATCCGATATGGACAAGCAACTTCGGTGATGATTGCCGGGCGGCAACGAAAGGAAATGAGACATGAAAAAAATGATGCAACTTGCGGCACTCGCGCTGGTCGGGCTCACCCACTCCGGTTGCGCCTATGTCCTCAAAGACAACAATGCGGGATTTCCGGCGGTGTGCCCGGGCATTCTTTATTGCGATATGAAAGTCGCCCAGCAGGTGACGCCGCCGACGCTTCCCGCGCACTATAAAATGCTCGGCCCCGTCAGCGCGGAAGCGACTACGACCAACGTGCTTTTTATTTTCTCTACGGGAGATGCGAGTTACGAAACGCTGAAGCGCGCCGCGCTGTCGAAATATCCCGATGCCAAGGCCATCATCAATCTTGAAATCGACTGCGATCAGCACAACTACTTCGTTGTCAACCGCGTTACCGCGAAGATCCGGGGGATCGCGGTTTCCTGGTAAGTTTTCCGCAATAGAAAAGCGGCGCTTCAAGCGTCGCTTTTTTGTTTTTAACAATAAGGATGATAAGATGAGAGAAAAATTACATTTCGGCCGCTATGATTATGCCGGCTATTTTTCCTTTATCGTTTACGCGATGTCTTCGCTTTCGATCCCGCTGGTTCTCGTCGCAATGGGGAAGTCGCTGAATTTCCCGCTCGATGACGGCGGTATGGCGGCGGGCGGACTATTGCATCTTTTTCGCAGTATCGCGCTTGTCGTCGCACTGCTCTTTTGCGGAATGATCGGCGGACGGCTGGGCAAACGCAAAACGATGGGAATGGCGATGTTTTTTATGGGATGCGGCATCTTGCTCTGCTCGCTGTCTCCGGTCTATTTCCTTTTGATCCCGTTTCTTCTCATCGCCGGATTCGGGGAGGGGCTTTGCGAGGGGATGGCGACTCCCTTTGTCCAGGATCTGCACACGGACGCGCCGGAGCGGTATGTCAATATCGCGCACAGTATGTGGTCGGTCGGAATTTTTCTCTGTGTCATCCTTTCCGGGGTGTTGCTGACGCGGGGCGTGAGTTGGCGGCTCATTCTGCTTGTCTGCGGATTTCTCGGACTTCTCTCGGGGCTTTCCTTTTTCTGGAAGGAAAATCCGGCGAAAAAATATCCGGAAACCGCGCACAAAGACGATCCGGCGGACATCTGGCGTTACAGCATCGCGATCGCCAGAAGCGGCAGGTTCTGGGTTTTCTGTCTGGGGATGGTTATGGGCGCGGGCGCGGAATACTGCCTGACCTTTTGGGCGGCGGCGTATCTGCAACTGACCTTTCAGGCGAGCGCGTGGCTCGCGGGCGCGGGGACTGCGGCGATCGCCGCCGGGATGTTTCTCGGTCGCGTCGGATTCGGATTTTTTGCCAAAAAGGAATATCTGAAACATATCCTTCTTATCTGCTCCGCCGCGATGATCCCGTTGATTTTTCTTCTGGCATATCTGACCCCGGAAATGTTTCCGTCGCCGAACTGGATGTTCGTCTCGCTGATCCTCATTTTGTTTTTCAGCGGCGTTACCGTCGCGCCCTTTTGGCCGACGCTTCAAGTGTACGGGGTAGGGCAACTGCCCGAACTGGATTCCACGATGCTCTACATATATTTTTCCGCGATGGGGGTGCCGGGGTGCGGGTTTTTCACCTGGATCATGGGCGTCCTCGGCGACAATTTCGGATTGCGCGGCGCATTTATGCTGTTGCCGGCATCGCTGGTCATTTACGCGCTGACGATTTTTGCGGAAGGCTGGCTTTTTCCCCGCAAAAACCGTTGACCGGCTTTTTTTGCCGCCGACTTTCCAAAATCACAAAAGAGGTGTATAGTAAGGCGGGACAGGTTTTTAGTGTAAAAATCAAGGAGAACGGAAATGAAACATCTTTTGACAACCGCAATTTTGCTGATCGCGGCGGCACTTTTCGCCGAAGCTCCCTATAAAACGCCGTTTCACGTCGAGGATCGGGTGATCCTCGATGCGGAAAACCGCGAAGTGCGGTTGTGGGGCGTCAATTATTACGCGCCTTTCAACCATAATTTTTTCAATATGGAGGAACTCGGCGTTTTGCACGAGCAGGCGATCGACCGCGATCTCGCGCATTTCAAATTGCTCGGCGTCAATATGATCCGCATGCATTTGTACGAACGCGAGATCACCGATCCCGTCGGCAATCTGGTGAAAAACCGCAATCTTGAAGTTTTCGACTACCTCGTCGACCGGTGTGAAAAAGAGGGGATATTTCTGATGATCTCCCCCATCACCTGGTGGAATACGATCGCCAATATGAAAGTTCAGGACGAGCAGTACAGCTACTGGCACGTCAGTTCGCAAAGGGCTTTCGGTTTCACGAATTTCCACTCGATCGACGCGATGATCTGGGATCAGGACGCGATCGACGCGCAGGTGCGTTATATGGAAGGTCTTTTTCAGCATAAAAACCGTTATTCCGGCAAGCCGCTTTGCCAATACCGCAACATCGTCGCCGTGGAACTTTGCAACGAGCCGATCTATCCCCGCTGGGATTTCACCTTTCCCGAACCGCCCGACCTCGTGATCAATCAGGTGAACGCCTCGTTTTCGCACGGTGCGGAACGGCAGAAATTCATCAATTTGTGGAAAAAATTCCGCGCCAAGACTCCGGCGGACGTCGACGATGCCAGTTGTTTCAAGGAGTTCAGCGCACAGGTCATGGACAACTACTTCACGACGCTGCGCAAGGTCGTCGACCGGAATTTCGGACAGAACATTCTGAATGCGCAGTTTTGCAGTTACAACGGAGTCATGCCGGCGGATCTGCAAAAGGCTTTCGACCGCGCCAAGGTCGACGTGGCGACCGCTCCGACCTACTGCCCCGAGGGCGTTTTCGACGCCGTCAACAACGACGCTCTGGAATTCCTGCCGCACGTGCGGCATTACTTCGACCGTCTTGACCGGTTCCCCGCGGGGAAACAGCCGCTGGTCGTTTACGAATTCGACGCGGTCGGCACGACGATCGGATATCCGATCGCCGCCATCGCGGCGCAGTACGCGCGGCACCACATCCAGATCGCCAATCACTTCACCTATACGCCTTACGACGTGGCGGCGTGGAATCCCGGTTGGCTGGTTCACTTTTTGAATATCGCGCACACGCCCGCCAAGGCGTTGGGCTTCACGATCGGCGGTGAGATATTCCGCCATTTCGGTCCCGGTATGAAACTGGAAATGCTTCCGGGCAAGTGGGTCGGGGACAACTGGGAAATCGAGCACAAAGGCGATCGCGTGATCCTCAAAACCGACGACTTTTTCGGATACACGGTCGCCAATGACTGGGAATTGCCGGAAATGAAAACGCTTCGGCGTGTCGCCGGACGTTTCTCGTCGCGTTTTGCCGAATCCAGCGGAAACGGCGCGTACTTTTTGGAAAAGATCGGCGAAAATCAATGGAAACTTACGATTTTCCCCCAACAGAAACTGCTCGCTGATCCCACGCGGGGACGCACTTACCGGTATATGGCGAACCGTTACGTCAACTGCCAGAAAGAGCCGCCGGTCTCGCAGTTGCGCAATCTGCGGATCAACTTCCGCTTGAAAGCGTTGACGCTTCGATCCTGTACCGACAGCGACGGCAAAGCCGTTGAAGTCAAAGACAACGGCGTAGAAATCCTGCCCGGTACCTATATCCTTAATGTAAAATAGCGTATTGTGTGAGATTTTTGCGACGGGAGCGATCAGACGATTTCATCTTGAGAGAGGAAAAGGGAATATGAAAAAATTTGTTGCCGGTGTGCTTGTGGCGGCGTGCGCGATGTGCGGCGCGGCGGAAACGGAGAGCGAAATTTACTCGCACGAATGTACCAGTTGGCTGGTCTTTCGCGATCTGACACAAAACAATACCCATATCCTGCATAAGAACCGCGACGCCAAATACCGCAATCTGATGCCGATCAAAAGTCCGTCGTCGTCGGCGCGCAAGTGGATCGGTCTGGGGGACGGTCAAGTCGAGTATCCCGGCAGAGAATCGGTCTGTATGGGAATGAATGCTTCCGGATTGGCGGCAGTCGTCAACAGCGGGGAAGCCTCGGTGGAGCACAGCGATCCCAAAGCGAAAATGGGAACTCCCGCCATTTTGCGGGCGGTGCTTTCGGAGTGCGACACGGCGGCGCAGGCTCTGGAAAAATTAAAGACGATCATCAAAGAACGCCGCTATGCGCACGGCAAAAAAGGCTCGATCTTCTTTTTTATGGACACTAATGAGGCGTACATCGCGGAAGTGACGGCAGAACGCTGCTCGGTGATGCGTTACGATCACGGTTACGCATTTCGCGCCAATATCTGGCACAATCCCGATATGGCAAGCGTCGCGGACAACACGAGTTCGGCGTGGCTCAACAGCTGCAACCGCGAATTTATGGTGATGCGCGATCTGAACCGCGCGTATCGCACCCGCGGCAAGATCACGACGCAGGATATATTGGAAATGTCCCGCGATACCGAAACGCCGGAAAAGTCGCCGATCGTCCGCACGCTTTGCTCCAAAAGCACCAATTCCGCTTCGACGCTGGAAATCGATCTTGTCTATCCCGATGTGCTTTCCACCGGGTATTTCCTGATCGGACCGCCGCGTCACACGATTTGCGTGCCGGTGCCGGTCTGCGTGGAAAAATTCCACCCCGCGATGACCGATTTGCGCTGGTCGTCCGCGGCGTGGACAAGTTTTGACCGAAACGGTTTCGGTGCGGAACTTCCGGCGGATTGGAAAAAATTCGAGTCGTCGTCTTTGGCGGAATACAACAAAGTGCGGCAGGAGGCGGAAAAACTGCTGAAAGAGGGCAACCGGGAAGCCGCCGTCAAACTGTTGAACGATACCGCCTGGGCGATCTGGGAAAACGCGGCAAAGATCATGCATCTCGCAAAGTGATGCCGCAAAGCGTTTTCTCCCGCCTCCCGTGACGTTTTGACGTCCGCTCAAATTTCGCCGCTCCTCATTTGAGCGGCGTTTTTTTTACCCCAAAAGTGCCCGCCCTTGATCGGCGACACGCCCTGCACAGATTTTCATTTCGCGCTGTCGGGCGAGAAAGAGGATCCTGTTTTTTTAGGTAAGACGCAAAATGTCATACCTGCGGTGTTATTTTATGCTTCCGTTGAAAAAGATGGTCTCTTTTTTTGGGGGAAATCAGGAAAATTTCAAAAAATTTTATAAAAACCGGAAACCCGGTGTCAGATTTGCCGGTTGAAAAGGTACTTATGTAGGTGCGCATCGATTTTGCCGGAAGAAATGACGAAAAATCGGCGAAAAGTTGAACTTTCGTGAAAGAATTGCGGGAAAGTCGCGTTTATTAGGATGAAAGCATCGCGGAGGTATGGCAAACCGCGGACGCGGGAAAGATATTCCCGGGATTTCAGATCGATGAAATATGACAGAAAAGCGGGGGATAATAACTAACATATAATTGAATAAAAATGTTCATTATGAACGTTTGCTTATCGGTTGCTTTTTGAGGATGGGGTGGCGTGATGATTTATACTTGAAAATACGTTTTTAAGGTAGTATATCGGCTTGTCGTATATCGTTTTTGGCAAGCGCGTTATAATCATTTTTTTTTTTTTGAAATTTTTTTAATAACCATTTGAAAGTTGTTTCGAGTCCGTATATGTTAATAGTTAAGTTGAAATTGAAGAATTTGATGCGCCGACGATCGCGGAGGTCGGCGAGTTTGGAAGATGGAAGATTTTTCTCAATATATCGGGGGGGAGTTTTTTTGCTTGTGATGCTCCTCTTTTGCTGACAGCCTGCGGAAAAACCGCAAAACAGAGTGCCTTTCAGATTGCCGGAACGCGGCAATTCTCCGTTCGTACCGAAACAAGAGGGACGACGATCGCTTTGCCCTGCCTGCAAGGGCAAAAAATTGCAAGTTCCACGCGGCACTCCTCCGTTTGCGAAGAGACAAAAAACGCCGTCTCCGCATCGTTTGGTCTGCAAGAGCAAGCAGTTTTGGGTGCCGCAAAGCGGCAGCCAAGCATTCTTGGCGGAGCAGCGTGCGGCAATGCAGCACGCTGCAACGCAGAGAATGCAAGCAAGCAAGCAAGCAAGGGTGCCGCAGAGCGGCAGCCAAGCATTCTTGGCGGAGCGGCGTGCGGCAATGTAGCACGCGGCAACGCAAAGAATGCAAGCAAGGAGATTTTTCTGTGTAAACCCTCGCGTCAGCGATGCGGTCATCCGAGTCCTTCTGAGATAGGCGATCAACAGAGAGCGACGGGGAATCCTTTTGCAAAAATCGTATGTCGGAAGCCGTTGTCGGCTATGGGAAGAATTGTGTGAATTTTCTGAAAAAAAGCATAAATCAATGGAGAAAATAATGTTTCAGTTTTTGAAAAATGATCGGGCGGAGCAGGGAAAAAAGGAGCGCATTGCGACGCACTTTGACTATGCCAAGCCGGAACTTTGGGATTTTTCCGCCTGCGGGGCGCGGGGGGATAGTTGTTTCATCGATTGTACGACCGATGATATCTGTCCGACTCTGATCGATGAGATTTGAGATTTTTCGGGAGAGTCGATTTCTTGGGAAATGAATATGTCTGCACCTTGCTTTAAATATGAAAAACCGGAACTCCGGGATTTCAGCGAACCGGTCGCAAGTGGCGTAAGTTGCTATATCGACTGCGCCGGCGATGAGATTTGTCCGAGGAGCGACGAACACTGAAAAAAGCGCGTCGGAGTGAAATGACGATTTTTGAAAAATGATGGAACGGGAAAATTGAGTTACAGTAAGCAACAGTTTTGTCTGCGCGTCTGGGGACCGCTGGCATCGTTTAATCGCCCGGAGCTGAAAGTGGAGCGGATGAGTTACGAAGTGATCACGCCTTCCGCCGCCCGCGCGATCTTTTCGGCTGTTTTCTGGAAACCGGCGATTTTGTGGCATATTGTCCAAATCGAAGTCCTCAATCCGATCCAGATGATTTCGATCCGCAAGAGCGAGACCGTCACGCTGGCATTCCCGAGGAAAAAAGAGGTCTATATCGAAGACGTCCATCAGCAGAAATCGGGGATCTGCCTGCGCGATGTCGCGTACCGGATCCACGCCGAAATGGAGTATCTGTCCCCCGAAAAGCGCAAGCAGGATCATCCCGTCCCCGGCAGCGGGCCGGAAACCCCCGAAAAATACTTTTCGATTTTCGTACGGCGGGCGACCCGCGGTCAGGTCTTTCATCAGCCCTATCTCGGTACGCGGGAGTGCGCGGCGTATTTCGAATATATTCCGCAGAGCGCGATCCGGCGCGACCGCACCGAGCATCCGGCGATCCCCGAAGACCGCGATTTCGGTCTTATGCTGTACGATATGGATTTTGATGCATTGCCGTCCCCGATGCCGATGTTTTATCACGCGGTGATGAAGCAGGGCGTGATCGACGTGCCGGCGGCGGATTCCGAGGCGGTGTTGCGATGATCCTGAAATCTTTGTACGATTACTATCGGTCCCACCCGGAACTGCCCCGTCCCGGATTTGAAAACCGTGAATTCAAATTCGTGATCGTCATCCGGGAAAACGGAGATTTCGTCCGTCTGGAAAGGTTGACTTCCGATCTCAAAAAAGAAAACGGACGTTTTTTTCAAGTGCCGCAGAGCGTGAAGCGGTCGGGCAAACTCGCGTGGCAAAAGAGCAATCTTCTCTGGGATCACTACGGCTACGTTCTGGGTTATCATCAGCCCGGAAAAAACGCCGCCGACGAAGCGCGTAAAATCGGATTGTCCGCCTTGCAGCACCGGCAGTTCGTGGCGAGTCTGAAAGAGTTCCCTCCTGAATTGCAGCAGAGCCGGGAAGTCCGCGCGGTGGCGGAATTTTACCGCCGGGGAGAAACGCAAAAGGTCTTTGCCGCGCCGGAGTGGCAGGATTGCGCCGCTTTGATCGGATGCAATCTGACGTTCCGTCTGGCGGATCAGCGGGAACTTGTCTGCTGCCGGGAGAGCGTCCGCGATTATGTCCGGTCAACGGTGTTTTCGTCCGGAGAGGATGCGGTCGGTCGCTGTCTGATCACGGGGAAACGCGCGCCGCTTTGCCGTCTGATGGACCCCGTCGCGTTGCCCGGCGCGAAACCCGGCACGTCGCTGGTTTCGTTTCAGATCTACAAGGGCTTCGACTCCTACGGCAAACAGCATTGCTTCAATGCGCCGATGAGTCGGGAGGCGGCATTCGGTTGTGTCACGGCTCTGAATTCGTTGCTCGCAAAGGAGTCCGAAAACAAATTGCATATCGGCAACTCCTCCGTGCTTTTTTGGACGGAGAAGCCATTGCGCGCTTTTTCATTGGAAAAACTTTTGTGCGCTGTCGTTTTCGTGGCGGCGAAGCCGGATGAACAGGCGGCGTTGCGCCGGACGTTCGACCTTTTCAACGATGAGAAACTTCCGGAGGAGGATCTCGTGGCGCGGTACTGCCTGCTCGGGATCGCTCCGCATACGGCGAGGATCAGCGTCCGTTTCTGGCAGACGGGTCCGGTTGCGGAATTGTTGCGCAATATCGTCCGGCACTACCGGGATCTCTCCTTGACCGATGCGCCCGGATTTCCGCCGCTGAATACCGTTTTGGCGGGGATCGCATTGGGGCACTCGACGGAAAACATCCCGCCTTTTGTCGCGGAAAACACGTTTGAGGCAATCGTTTCCGGCGGGAAGTATCCGGAGTCTTTACTGAAATACGCACTTCAAAGCACGTACCGCGAGAGTAAGATATCGCCGTTGCGGGCTTCCATTTTGAAAGCATTCATCCATCGGAAATATCGTAAGGAAAACCAGAAACAAGAGGAGATTGCGATGAATTATTCACCGACGAACCGGGACACCGCTTACCAGTGCGGTGCGCTTTTCGCCATTCTTGTCCGGGCGCAGGAAGAGGCGAACCACACTCCCGTCGCCCCGATCAAGCTGGGGTATTACCAGCGCCGCAATGTTTTCTTTGAAAATCAGAATCAATTCGCGGAGGCGTAGTATGGCTGTGCTGAAAAACCGTTATGATTTTGTCCTGCTTTTCGACGTCGCCGACGGCAATCCCAACGGCGATCCCGACGCCGGAAATATGCCGCGCGTCGACAACGAGACCGGGCTCGGCCTTGTTTCCGACGTCTGCCTTAAACGGAAAGTCCGCAACTATATCCAGATCGCCAAGTCCGGAGAAAGCGGTTTTGATATTTTCATCAAGGACAAGTTCGTGCTGAATAACGCCATTGATTCCGCTTATGATTCGGATGAGGTGAAAAGTGCCGCCGACGCCGACAAAACGAATGCCGCCCGGGAGTGGATGTGCGCGCACTATTACGACGTCCGGGCTTTCGGCGCGGTGATGACCACCGGTAAAAACGCCGGACAGGTCCGCGGTCCCATCCAGCTTACCTTTGCCCGGTCGGTCGATCCCGTCAACGTGATCGACAACACCGTGACCCGGTTGACGGTCACCGCCGAAAAGGATATGGCAAAGGAACGCTCCATCGGGCGGAAATACACCATCTCCTACGCCCTGTATGCCGTGCGCTGATTCGTCTCGCCGACTTTTGCGGAGCAGACGGGATTTTCCGATGACGATCTGGAACTCTTTTTCAAGGCGCTGGCGGAAATGTTCGATCAGGATCATTCGGCGAGCCGCGGAATGATGAGTTCCCGGAAACTCATCGTTTTCAAGCACGACAGCAAAATGGGAAGTGCGCCGTCGTGGAAACTTTTTGATCTGATCCGCGTGCAGAAAAAAGCAAAAATCGCGGTGCCGCGCACATTCGGCGATTATCAGGTGTCGGTGGATTCCGGTGCGTGCCCCCGGGGGGTTGAGATCATCGAAATGATTTGACGATGTCCGCCAATGACGGATGATCGGTTGGTTGTCTCCGCAAGGGGCATGAGTTGAAAAGATTATATGCTGAGTTATGTTAAATTTTACCATCCGATGACAAGGATGTGAATGAATGCCGCGGCGGGATGAAAGTGTCCCGCCGCTTTTTTTTGTTAAAATATGGCGTTTTGCCTGATCGTTCCCTTGTAAACAAGGGGGAATGGGTGTAATGTAAGAAAGTATTCCTTTTTCCCGAAAAACACAACACCATAAAGGAGAATGACGTTGATGAAAAAAATCTGGTCGATGCTGCTGGTCGGCGCGTTGAGTTGTCAACTTTTCGCGATCCCGAATCCGAAAGACGCGGAGCGCCGCAAAGTTTACCGCGAAGGCAAGAAATTGGAAGGCATTTTCGGAGTACCGACTTCCAAAAAAGGCTCGCCCGTCATCCTCTTTCTCGGCGGCGGCCGCCCGTGGCAGGGCAACGGCACCGGCGGAGGGTTAATCAAAAGCGGCGCCGACGTGCGCGTGCTTTCCGGCGTTTATCTTGCCGGTTTGAGCGGCAGTTACATCCGCAGTCTGCCTCACCAGACCGAGGAGCCGAAGCCGGTCGACGCGATCACGCCGGAATTCAAGCACCTCGACGAGTACGAAATGCTTTTCATCGACGCCATTCCGGAGGAAAATCAGAAAAAGATCTTCACGCCGGAGCGCGTCGCCGCAGTGAAAAAATTTGTCTCCGAGGGCGGACTTCTCCTCTTGACGATCAATGCTCCGGAGGAGGAACTCGGCGATCTGATGCCGGTCAAATACGGTGAGACCTGCAATGATTTCGAGGGGATCTTCGTCCGCAAACCGGCGGGCAAAAACTTTGAGGTGATCCCCGATGTCTTTCAGATGACCGATCCTTTCCGCTCCGTGACGCTCGTCGAGGGGGCAAAAAGCATTTCCGACGTCATCGACGCCAACGGCAATGTCCTGACGAGTTTCGTCGCGGTGAAACCTTACGGCAAAGGCAAAGTGATGTATCTCAACACCGAGAAGATCCGCCGGATGTACGCGCAACACTTCGACGCGTGGGCGTATTCGCAGGCATTCATCACCAGTCTCGTGGCGGAACTTTCCGGCAAACCGCTGAAAGTCAACCTTTTCCAGAAACAGCCGACGGAGCCGTCGAAAACGATCGCCGAAAAATCCATCGAACTTACGGTGCCGGAAATGAAAATTGCCGACGATGCTCCGCAGGCGAAAGTTTCCGGCAAGACGGTTTCTTTCGGCAACGGCGCGAAACTCGTCGTCAAGGAAAAGACCTATGACGCCTATCTGCCCGGCAGTGCGACGCCTTTTGTCGTCGACGCCGCCGTGCCGCAGATCCTTTTCAGCGAAAAGCAAATGACCATCGAAGACTCCTCCGCCGAAGCGGTCGGGATGCAGGATACGCTCGGCGCGAGCAAGATCAAATGGACTCTCGCCGAAGTTAAAGGCGGCGATTTCGCGACGATCGTGTGGCAGGGCGACGACGGCACCGTCATCAACGAGGAGATCAAAACGAGCCGCCTCGATCTCGACGGTACGACTTATCGCGGCATCGCGCGCCGCGCCAACGTGGTGAAGTGCAACAAGATGATCTCCGGATTCAACTTTACGGCGAAAATCGACGTCGATGCGGTCAAGATGCGCCGATTGGCGTGTTATCAGCCGCCGCGCGGCTACGCCGAGTACGATATGACCAAAAAGACGGCAGTCGACAGCCGGGTGTGGGGATTTTTCAGCGACGGTCAGCCTTTCGGGTGGATCGAGGGCAAAAACGGCGTTTTCGCCAACTTCACCGACAATATCCTCAATACGTTGAGTTGCCAGATCGTCAAGCCCAAAGGCGCGAAAAAACTCCCCGTTGTGACCAATAAGGCGGGCTTCGGCTATCAGAAAGCGCCGCTTCAAACAAGCTTCGTCTACTATATGGTGGGCGACGTCAAAACTCCGAACGACAATCATTGGCTGGCGATGTATCAATTCCAGCGGCATAATCTGCGCAAAGTCGCCAATATCCCCGAATTTCCGGCGTATCCCAATGCGACGTGGAGCAACTCTTGCAGCAAGGGACAGCGCGACGCCACCATCGAAAAGATCGGCAAGGCGGGCATCCGCTACACCTATGTCCCGGCGTGTCCCTCCTGCATGGTGGACGTCGACAAGCCGGCGCGCATCGAATTGCAGAAACAAATTCTCGCCGCCGGTTCAAGACCGTATGTGTGGAGTCCCTGCGGGCACAGCCACGGCGCGGGCAAGGAGTATGACAACAAGACGCACTGGTTCGCCTACGACGCAAGCGGCAAGGCGTTCAAGTATTTCGGCGGCAACTTCCCCGTGATCGACCAGGGCGATCCCGACTTCCTCAAATGGTATCTGCCCAAAGTCCAAAAGGCGATCGACGGCGGTCTCGCCGGGGTCTGGTTCGATATGGGCGGCGCCGCGACGGGGACGCGCAATTTCGCCAAACCCGATTCCCCGATCGGGCTGATGAATCTCGTCAAATACATTTACCCCGCTTTTTACAAAAACGGCAGTTTCGTCGCGATCGAGGGACAAAGCCCGCTCGTCCTCGAAGGCTTCTGGTACCGCGCCGACGTCTATACGCCGATGGGCGGCAAGGAATTCGTTTTTGTCGGCGATCTCGTTTACGGCGCCGGAATGGATTTCGATTATTTCCGCAGCAGTATGTTCGGCTTTTTCACGCCGGTCGCCTTTGAGAACTACGGTACGAAATTCGAGCGCATCCCCGGCGAGTTGAAGCAGTTGGAGGATGCCGCGCACTACGCCAGAACAATCAACCGCGCCCTCGACATCTGCAAGATGCCTTTCATCCGCAAAACCGATTTCGGCACGAGCTGGATGAGCCCGACGGGCGGCGCGCTCTTTTTCTACGACGCAGTGGCGAAACTTGACGTCAAGTTGCCGGAGGGCTTTGTTCCGGTCGCGATGATCGGCGAAAAAGGCGACGCCGTCGAACTCAACGGCAAAATGCCGGAAAGCGTCGGCGCGCGCACTTTGATCGTGTTGGAAAAGAAATAATCTTGCCGTACTCGCGCGCCGTCAGATATCGGCGGTGCGCGAGCACGCGTTTTAATGCGTTCTTTTGCCGCCGTGCGCTTGAAAAAGCGTATACCTTGCATTAAATTATTTATGCAACAAAACTAATCGGCGGTGTTTGACGTGAAACGATATTTTTTCGGGATGCTTGCGGGCATCCTTTTCTTTGCCGGGTGCAAAGAGGAATCCAAGACGGAAAAGAGCGTTGTCCGCGAGGACGACAGTCTGATCTGTTGCGCCGCGACCGAGGCGGCGTTGCGCGATGCGATCGAAGTTTCGCGCAAGATGACATCCGCGCGGACGATCCGCGTTGAAAACGGCGTCGTCGCGCTTTCTTCCCCCGTGATCCTCGATGAAAGAGATCGGGGGCTCACCCTGTGCGGCAGCGGCGAAACGGTCTTTTCCGGCGGCGTCGAATTGGCGTTTCACGAAGTCGAAAACGAGCGTTACTGGGTGGCGCGTCTGCCGGAAAATCTGCCGGAACCTTATCTCCTCTTTGTCCACGGCTCCGGAAAGCGCGAACGCGCCGTTTTTCCCAAGTCGGGATGGCTGAAAAATCTTGATCATAGCGATCTTGTCTGGCTCGGACGGCAATCAGGCGGTTGGGATCGTCCTCCGACGGATCTCGAGTTGACCAGAATGAGCGTGACGCCCGACGATCTGCCCGATTTCGAGCCTGCCGACGCCGATGTCGAAGTTTCCCACGGCCGCGAAGTTTCTCTCGTTCATATCAAAAACTACGATCCCAATTTGTGGGAAATGACTTTTGCCGAACCTTTGACGCACCCCGCCGGAGCATCGCTCCGCAAAGAGTACCGCATCCACAACATCGAGCAGGGAATGGCGCCGGGGAAATGGCATTATCACCGCGCGACGCGGGAAATTTTTTATCTGCCGCAAAGCGGGGAAGTCCCCGACAATTTCCATGCGGTGGCGGCGGTTACGGAGCCGCTTCTGAAAATTCAAAATTCCGAAAAAATCACGGTGCAAAAACTTGATTTCTTTTGCGCCAACGCCGATTTGCGCCGCCGGGGCGCGATCCGCGGGGAAACGTCGGGCAGGGCGTTGCCCGCCGTCGAGGTCGTTGACTGCACGGATATCTCTTTGTCCGGCATCACCGTGCGCGACGTCGCCGGCACGGCGGTCGAAATTTCCGGCGGCGGCAGGATCACGGTGGAAAAATCCCGGATGCACGACGTCGGCGCATTCGGGATATGGAGCGAAAACGTCCGGGATCTTGCCGTGCGCGACAACGTTTTTGCGCAGATCGGGCAGATCGCGGTCTGTGCGACGGGGGAAAATGCGGTCGTTTCCGGAAATGAGATCATTCAGACGGCGTCCTGCGGCGTTTTTGCCGTCGGCAACGCGAAAATTTCCGGCAACCGCATCCGGCAGGTGATGCTTCAACGCAACGACGGCGCCGCCATCTATCTCGGCGGCGGCAAAGACGCGGAAATTTCCGGCAACCGGATCGGGGAGTTGCCGGCGGACGGACTGCGCCACGCGATCTACCTTGACGAAACGACCGAAAAGACCAGAATTGAAAACAACACCGTCGGAAGTTTTTTCCCGCTGATGGTCAACCGCGCCGGAAATATCACGGTTTCCGGCAATACCTTTACCGCACCGGCAAAGATGACTTTCGATCTTGTCAATTCCGATTGCGTCACATTGCGGCAAAACGTCATCCGCGCGCCGGAAATCGTTTTCAGTGCGCCGGAAAATGCGTTGAAAAGTTTGGACAATTCGATTTCGGGCACTGTCCGGGAAAACGTCAAGCCCCGCGGATTCATCTTTTATTACGATCAAAATGGCGTGTTGCGCTGCAAGACCGATCTGGACGACCGCCGGTTGGAGCCGCTGAAATGGAAAAAAATCGTCTGTATGGGCGCCAGCATCGTGGCGGCGGGGACTTTTTCCTATGAACTGCAACTTTATCTTGCCTGCCGCTTCCCCGCGCGCCGCATCGAAGTCGTCAACGCCGGCGTCAGCGGTACGACCGCCGCCTGGGGGTATGAACACATTGAGGAAATTCTCGCGCTCAAACCTAATGCCGTCATCCTCGGTTACGGGATGAATGACGTCGGGCGCGAGGACTACCGCACGCTCTGGCCGCAAAGTGTCGATCAGGCGAAGCGGCGGCTGTACGGCATCGAAAGTTATCGGACGAATCTTAAAAAAATCATCGACGCGTTGCAGAAACGCGGCATCGACGTCGTGCTTTTGCCGCCTTTCCCCTACGACGAATACGGTACGCGCCCCGCGCCGGATGACAAGCTGGCGTTTTGCAACAGCGTCGGACTGGAAAAACTCGCGCTGCTTTGTCATCAGGAGTACGGCGGAAAACTTCCGCTTCCGATGACGCGCACGGTGCTTTGCCGCCTTTACGCGCATTATCCCGAACTTCGCGTCGCGCCCGACCGCATCCACCCCGACGCGCGCGGCCATTGGCTGATCGCCGACGAGATCGTGCACGAACTTTTTGACCGCTTCCCCGCGGAAGATCCGCTCCCCTTTCCGCTGACGCCGGAAATGGCGGAGTTTTCGCAACTGCCCGCGCTCCCCGGAGTGGGGAAATACGCGCAACTGCATCCGCTTCTGTACCTCGGCAAAAACGGCGCTGTCGATGCTCCGACGCAAATTCTGCGCGAAAAATTGCAGCTGGTCGCGTCGGTCGAGGGCATCCTCAATACGACGCAGTGGTTCGATATGCAAGCGCGCAATCGCGGCGTAGACCCCGCTGATTTCGACAAAACGGATGAGGTGTTGCGTCCGTTTGCGGTCAAATGGGGCTTGCCCAAGACTTATGAAAAATATCGGCAATGGCGTGTACGGCGCGCGGAAATTGCCGCCGATGCCGCAAAGGCGCGCGAAGAATTTTTCCGCGCCGTGGATGAATTGCGCAACAAAAAATGAGTTTTTACTTCTGATGTTTCGATCTTTCTTTTTGAAACTCCTGGCTTTTTTGGCGAGCGGTGTCGCTTCGGCGGTCATCGATTTGACTTGCTTTGCCCTTTTGTTTCACTGGATCTTGCCGCATCTGCCGTTGCCGAGGTTGATCGTCAGCGTCGCGCTCGCCCGGGTGATCTCGTGCGTTTTCAATTATCTCGTCAACCGGAATTGCGTTTTCGGTAGTCCCAAAGGGGGCAAAATGGATCTGCTTTCTTTCGGGCAATATCTTTTGCTTGCGGCGGGGATTCTGGCGGGCTCCTATTACGGGACGCGGTTCGCGATGTACCTCTTGCCCGCCGCGGAGCCGACGTTTTTGAAAATGGCGGTGGACGTCTTTTTGTTTCTGGTGAGTTTTTCTCTCCAAAAAAGGGTGATTTTTGCTTCGCGCCGGAAAAAAGAGGAGGTCAAGCGATGAGTGTGAAATTGGAAAACCTTGGCATCACGCCGTTTACAAGGGGCGAGTTGCTCCTTTACCGCATCGAAAACGACTATGCCGCGGCGGAGATTTCGCAGTACGGCGCGCAGGTGCTTTCTTTCGTCCCCCGCGGCGAAAAAGATCTGCTTTTTGTCTCCCGTTGCGCGAATTTTGAAGCGGGCAAAGCCATCCGCGGCGGGATCCCCGTCTGCTGGCCGTGGTTCGGCGCGGCGGGAACTCCGGCGCACGGCGTCGGGCGGATATCCCTGTGGGAGCTGAAAAACGCCCGGCGGGAAGCGGACGGCTCGACTTCGATGACGTTTTTTCTCGATCGCCGCAAAGATCTCGCGTTGACGGCGCAATTGCACGTCAATGTCGGCGCGGCTTTGACGGTCTCGCTGACGACCGGAAATTGCGGCGCCGCGCCGCTTGCGCTCACGGAGGCACTGCATACTTATTTTGCCGTTTCCGATATCGGAAAAGTCACGGTGACGGGACTTGCCGAAGAAGATGTTCCCGACGCCGTTTTGCGCGACGGCAAATTGCATTTTGATGCCGAAACGGACTTGATGTGCGCCCCCGATGACAAAATTCTGGTGATCGACGACCCGATATGGAAACGGAAGATCCGCGTCGAACGGTACGGTTCGCGCTCCGCCGTCGTCTGGAATCCCTGGATCGACAAGGCGAAACGCCTCGCCGACTTCGGAGATGAGGAGTACCGCGCCATGCTCTGCGTCGAAGCCGCCAACGTCAAGGAAAACTTCGTCGATCTCGCCGCCGGAGCCTCTCATACGTTGCGGACGCGCATATCGCTTTTTTGACGGTAAAATCCGGTAAAAAAAGCGGATAAATCTTTTGCAAGCCTCTCCTTTTTGTGCTATATTATGTAAATCGTATTTCAGTTTGAGGAGAGGTTGAGAGAGATGGAAGCGATCACCCTTTTGGTCATCCAGATCGGCGTGATTTTATTTGCCGCCCGCTGTTGCGGCAATCTGATGCAGAAAATCGGGATACCCGGCGTTCTGGGCGAGTTGATCGCCGGAATTCTGATCGGGCCTTATTTCATCTGCGGCATCTGCCACGCGCCGTGGTGGTTTTTTCCGCTTCCGGCGGATGGCGGCGTGGCGGTTTCTTTGCCGCTTCACGCGCTCTCGACGATCGGTTCGATCCTGTTGCTCTTTTTGTCAGGGTTGGAGAGCGACTTGCGGATGTTTTTCCGCTACTCCGTCGCCGGTACGCTGATCGGACTCGGCGGCGTGATCTTTTCCTTTGCTCTCGGCGATTTCGTCGGGATGTGGATGCTCCACTGCGATTTCATGGATCCGCGCGCGCTTTTCCTCGGCGTGCTCTGCACGGCGACGAGCGTCGGCATTACGGCGCGCATTCTTTCGGAGCGCAAAAGTATGGATTCTCCCGAAGGCACGACGATCCTCGCCGCGGCGGTCATCGACGATGTGCTCGGCATCATCGCGCTGGCGATCGTCACGGGGTTGGTCGGCGTCAGTGCGGGGGGCGGCGCGGTCAACTGGGGGCGCATCGGCTTGATTTCCGCCAAAAGCGTCGGCATCTGGCTCGGGTTTACCGCCGTCGGACTGCTGATCGCCTACCGCTTTGCGAACTTTTTGAAACTTTTCGGCGGCGCGAATGTTTTTTCGACACTCGCTTTCGGTTCCGCGCTGATCCTTGCCGGCGTCTTTGAAGCGTGCGGACTCGCGCTGATCGTCGGCGCGTATGTGATGGGGTTGAGCCTTTCCAAAACCGATATCGCCTTTGCGATCCAAAGTTCCCTGCGCGGTGTTTACAGTTTCCTCGTCCCCGTTTTCTTTGTGGCGATGGGTATGCTGGTCGACGTGCGCGTGCTGGGCGACATTTCCGTGTTGCAGTTCGGACTCATCTACGTCGGTGTCGCCGTCGCCGCCAAAGTCATCGGTTGCGCGCTCCCCGCGCTCTTTATGAATTTCAATGCGGTCGGCGCGTTGCGCATCGGTTGCGGGATGATCCCGCGCGGCGAAGTCGCATTGATTATCGCCGGGATCGGCGCGACGACGACGATGACGCTTGACGGTAAAAATGTGCCGATCATCGACGCGCGGCTTTTCGGCGTCGCGATCATTATGACGCTTTTGACGACACTGGTCGCTCCGCCGTTGCTCGCGCTCACGCTCTCGATCCGCAAAAAAGGCGTCCGCAAAGAAAAAATGGCGGTGGCGCTGACGCATACCGTTTTTCCGTTGCCGTCGACGGTTTTCCGCGATTATATGTTGCGCGCTTTGATCGAAAACTTCCGCAAGGAGGGGTATCTCCACTCGGAACTCGACCGGAATTGCTCGATCATCCACTTCCGCCACGGACGCCGGACTTTTATGCTTTCGCTGGTCGACGGCAAAATGGATTTTGAATCCTCGACCGATATGGTCGGTCTGATCGGTACGGTCGTTTACGAAACGACGATCGAACTCCACCGTACGCTTCAGGTTTTGAAAGAAGAGATCGCCCCCGCGAAATTCGACCGCGACCGGATCGCGGCGACGGAAACTTCCAACAAGACGGCGGCGGAGATCCGCGCCGCCAGGATCATTTCCGCCGACTGCGTGATCCACGATCTGCACGCCGCAACGCAGGAGGAGGCGATCTGCGAATTGGTCGACGTGCTCGCCCGCTCCGGCCGTTTGCAGGATCCCAAGACGTGTCTCAACGACGTTTTGGAGCGCGAGCGTCTCGCTTCGACCAATCTCGGCGGCGGCGTCGCTTTGCCGCACGCCCGCACGACGGGGGTACGCGAACTCGTCGCCGCGATCGGGATCAGCCGCAACGGGTGCGAAGCCGATTCCCCCGATCACGGCAAGAGCCGCTTTTTCGTGTTGAGTCTCTGCCCGAAAGAGGCGGACGAGCCTTATCTGCAATTTGTCGCACACGTCGCCGCGGTGCTCAGCAAGCCGGGCAACCTCGACGCGATTTTGAATTCGCCGCCCGGAGAGATCCGCAATTTTTTCATCGGGCGCCGCCGCAACTTTTGAAACAACCAAACTTCAACATAAGGAAAACGCGCTATGAGTGAAGACCGCACCCTGCCGCGGGCATACGAGCCGGCGGAAGTCGAAAAGAAATGGTTCCCCGTCTGGGAAAAGAAAAATTGTTTCCACGGCACCGCGAAGTCGGCGAAACCCGGTTACTCGATCGTCATTCCTCCGCCGAACGTCACCGGCATCCTGACGCTTGGACACGTGCTCAACAACACCTTGCAGGACATCCTCTGCCGCCGCGCCCGCATGCAGGGCAAGGAAGTCATCTGGTTTCCCGGCACCGACCACGCCGGCATCGCCACGGAAGCGCGCGTCGTCAAATTCCTCAAAGAAAAGGAAAACGTTACGCGCGACGAACTCGGCCGCGAGGAATTCATCCGCCGCGTCTGGCAGTGGCGCGAGGAATTCGGCGGCAAGATCATCCGCCAGTTGCGCACCTTGGGTTGCTCCTGCGACTGGGAACGTGAGCGTTTCACGATGGACGAGGGGCTTTCCGAAGCGGTCAAGCGCGTTTTCGTTTCCCTCTATGAAAAAGGCTATATCTACCGCGGTCAGCGGATGATCAACTGGTGTCCCGCCGCCAAGAGCGCGCTTTCCGATGAGGAAGTGATCTACAAGGACGTGCCCGGCAAATTCTACTATTTCCGCTATCCGCTCGCCGACGGCAGCGGCTACTTGCTGATCGCGACCACCCGTCCCGAAACGATGTTCGGCGATACCGCCGTCGCGGTGCATCCCGACGACCCGCGCTACAAGCATCTCATCGGCAAGACGGTGAAACTTCCCTTGACCAGCCGCGAGATCCCGATCGTCGGCGACCAGCACGCCGATCCGACCAAGGGGACCGGTTGCGTCAAGATCACTCCGGGGCACGACCCCAACGACTTTGAAGTCGGCAGACGCCACAATCTTGAAGTCATCAACATCATGAATCCCGACGCTTCGCTCAACGACAAGTGCCCGGCGGAATTCGTCGGGCTCGACCGCTTTACCGCGCGCGATCTGTGCGTCAAAAAAATGGAAGAACTCGGTCTTCTCGAAAAGATTGAGGAGATCACCCACAGCGTCGGTTATTCCGAACGCGGCAACGTGCCGATCGAAACGCTTGTCAGCAGTCAGTGGTTCTGCAAAATGGGCGAACTCGCCAAGCCGGCGATCGAAGCGGTGCGCTCCGGCAAGATCAAATTCTACCCCGAAAGATGGAGCAAGACCTATTTCCACTGGATGGAAAACATTCAGGACTGGTGCATCAGCCGTCAGCTCTGGTGGGGACACCGCATCCCCGCGTACTACAACGACGACAACGGCGAGATCTACGTCGGCATCAATCCGCCGACGGCGCCCGGCAAATGGCGGCAGGAAGAGGACGTGCTCGACACCTGGTTCAGCAGCTGGCTGTGGCCTTTCTCGATCATGGGCTGGCCGGAAAACACCGAGGAACTCAAAAAATTCTATCCGACCAACGACCTCGTCACCGGACCCGACATCATTTTCTTCTGGGTGGCGCGGATGATCATGGCGGGCGAGGAATTTCTCGGCGACATACCTTTCCGCAACGTCTATTTCACCAGTATCATCCGCGACGATCTCGGGCGTAAACTTTCCAAGTCGCTCGGTAATTCGCCCGACCCGCTCGACGTGATCGCGACTTACGGCGCCGACGCGCTGCGCTTCTCGATCGTCTACATCGCCCCCGTCGGCATGGACATCCGTTACAGCAATGAAAAATGCGAGATCGGCAGAAACTTCGCCAACAAGTTGTGGAATGCCTGCCGTTTCCGCCAGATGCAGGGCGACGTTTCCGCTCTCGGCGGCAAAAAACTGCCCGACGGGATGCTTTCCGGCGACGAAAGCTGGATGGTCGCCAAACTCGACGCCGCGATCGAATCGATCGAAAAGGAACTGGCAAACTACCGTTTCCACGGCGCCGCGCACGCATTGTACGATCTGGTCTGGTCGGATTTCTGCGACTGGTTCGTCGAGGCGGAAAAACTTCCGCTTCGCGCCGGAGGTGCGGAGCGCGAACGTGCGCTCGCCGTCCTCGACTGGACACTTTTCAACATCTTGAAATTGTTGCATCCCTTTATGCCTTTCATCACCGAGGAACTCGCGCACCGTATGGGTTTTGTTGCCGATGACGAAATGCTTGATTTCACCGGTTATCCGACCGTGTCGGGCATCGCCGTTGATCCCGCGCTGATTTCCAAAATCGACGGCAAATTTGAACTGGTGCGCGGCGGGCGTTTCCTCCGCGCGAGTTACAATATCGCCGACGGGAAAAAACTTAATTTCCATATCGAGGCGCAGGATGGCGCCGCGCTCGAATTTCTCGCTTCGCAGAGCGATTCGCTCAAAAATCTCCTCAATGCCGAAAGCATCACTTTGACGCAGGAAGCCTACGATACGGCAAATGGCGCGGCGCCGTCGCACTTGTGCGCGCTCGGCACCATCCGCTTGCCGCTTGCCGGATTGATCGACGTGGCGGCGGAAGTCGCCAAGCTGGAAAAACAGCGCGCCGATCTCGTCAAATGGATCAAATCGACCGAGGGACGGCTTGCCAACGAGAAATTCGTGCAGAGCGCGCCGCCGCAGGTGGTTGCCGACAGCCGCGCGAAACTCGCCGAGTTGCAGGAAAAATTGACCCGCACCGACGAGTTGATCCAGTCGCTGAAATAGTTTTTGGCGTTTTTCGCCAGCGGTCGATCCGTTTTGAGCCGAATGCCGTCAACGGTGTTCGGTCCGGAACGTTTCCGGCGACAGGCGGAAAAACGAAGAGAAATTGCGGTAAAAAACGGAGTACTCCTGATAACCGCATTGCAGGGCGACCTCTTTGACCGTAAGTTGCGGCTGTTTCAGCAATTCCGCCGCCGCGCGCATTCTTATATGGGTAAGACATTTTTGCAGCGTCATTCCGGTTTCGCGGCTGAAAGTGCGGGAAAGGTGTTCGCGTGAGACATTCAATCGCTGTGCCAAAACATTGACATTCAACGGCTGACGGTACTCGACGGCGAGAATGTTCTGGACATTCCGGATCAGCGCGCTTGACTTGTCCGACGCGCCTTCCTTGCCGGATGAGCAAAGCGTATGAAGTGCCGATAATACCAGCGTCGCTCCGTCCATCGGCGACAGAAAGCGTATCTGCCGTTTTTTGCCTTGAAATGAAAAAAGTTTCTGCACCAGTTCTCCGTCCAGCGGCACATCGTAAAGATGACCGAAGCGCCGGATCAGCGCATCGATGAGAGAACAGATGTTTTCGCCCCCCATGGACATCCAGAGGAAACGCCACGGCTCCCGGGCGTCCGGCGGGTAATAATAACAGACATCGGGGTCGTGATGGTTGTGCAGAAAGGTCTTCCCCGGGGACAGATCGAATGTTTTGCCGCCGATATTGATGCGCCCTCTGCCTTGAAGCGTAATGACGAATTGCCCGCCGGACTCCGCCGCGCGTTTCCGCCCGTCCATGACATACGCCGGGGAATTTTCCACCTCTTCCGCGATCAGATAGGGTTCGGGCAGCGAGGGGAGAAAAAAACTTGTTTCAAACTGGACCTGCCAGAGGCGTACTGTTTCAAAAAAACGGTCAACTTTTTCTTTCATATCACAAAGCGAGAGTTAATATCACAAAACGCAATATAAAGTACACTTTACTTTTCTTTTTTTCAAGTGTATGTTATAGTAAAATTGATTTTTTCTCGTATCACAATCAGGAATGATCGTGCCGCAAAAAATGACAAATCGCGACGCGGGAGCGCATTCCCAAACGGAGCGCAGGATAACACTGTAAAAGGAGAGATTTTCAATGGCACCCCAATGGCTCAAAAAGGCGGTTTTTTACCAGGTCTATCCGCAAAGTTTCTACGACTCCAACGGCGACGGCATCGGCGACATAGCCGGCGTCATCGCGAAACTTGATTACATCAAAAACCTCGGCGTCAATGCGATCTGGTTCAATCCGTGGTACGAATCGCCTTTCCGCGATGCGGGCTACGACATTTCCGATTTCTACAAGGTGGCGAAGCGTTACGGCACGAACGCCGACGCGAAAAAACTTTTTGCCGAAGCGCACAAGCGCGGTATCAAAATCGTCCTTGATCTCGTCATCGGACATACTTCGCTTGACTGCAAGTGGTTCAAGGAATCGGAAAAACCGGAGCGCAACGCATACAGCGACTATTACGTCTGGTGTCCGATCGCCTACTACCGCGGTTCGGGGAAAGGCGATGATTATTTTGTTTCCGGCTGGGGACCGCGCGGCGCGTTTTTAGCCAATTACTACGCGGTACAGCCCGCGCTCAATTTCGGCTATGCCAAAATCGAACATCCGTGGGAGTTGCGTTACGACGATCCGCGTTGCCGCGCGACCAAGGAGGAAATGATCCGCGTGATGCGCTATTGGATGGATATGGGCGCGGACGGATTTCGCGTTGATATGGCGCCGAGCGTCATCAAGCGCGACGCGGGCAAAAAAAAGACGATTTCTTTCTGGAAGGAAGTTCGCCGTATTTTTGACCGCGACTACCCCGAAAACGTGCTGATCTCGGAGTGGTTCGATCCGGCGACGTCATTGAAAGCGGGATTTCACATCGACTTTTGCTACAATTCCTTTTGGCGATGCGGATACCGCCCGGAAAAGCCCGACCCGAAATGGCCGCAGATGGCGATGGCGGAAAAAAACTTCACCGATCCCGTCCCCGCCATCAAACCGGCGTTTGATTTGATCCAAAAGACGCAAAAGAAAGGCTACATCGGCTTTTATTCCGGCAATCACGATGCCGCGCGTTTGCGTTATTACGGGAGCGAAGCCAACACGATCGTCAAACTTGCGATGCTCTTTACGCTCCCCGGTACGCCTTTTCTCTATTACGGCGACGAGATCGGGATGCGTTACCGCGAGAACCTGACGCCCAAAGAGGGCGGCGAACGCCGCACCGGGAGCCGTACCCCGATGCAATGGGATAACGCGCTTGTCAACGCCGGATTTTCGACGGCGGCAAAAGAAAAACTTTATCTTCCCGTCGACGATGCCGCGGACGCCCCCTGCGTCGCCGATGCGCTCAAAGGGAACAACGCGACCTACAACGCCGTGAAGCAACTCATCGCGCTTCGCAAACAGCATATCGCGCTTGACAACGACGCCAAGGTGGAACTCATTTACCTCAAACACCGCAAAATGCCGATCGCCTACACCCGTACCAAGGGCGGGGAAAAACTGCTAGTTCTTCTCAATTCCAGCAAGGAAGCGGTTTCCGTCAAATTGCCGGAAGCCGTGAATGCCGCGCCGTTGCTCGTCGAGGGTGTCCGTCAGGACGGCGGCACGTTTCATCTTGCCCCTTGCAGTTACGGAATTTATAAAATTTAACGGAAACGATAAAGACGACGTTTTTATCAGCAAACACAAGGAAGAAAAGATGAAAAAGGAGTTGTTGCTTTCGGCAGTTGTCGCCTTGGCGGCGGGCTGTTCCGCGCCCGCGACAAAGCATTTCGACGTTAAGGATTACGAATACGCGATGGGGGAAAAGTACCTCGCGCAGTGGAATGACGAGGAAAATGCGCGCATCGACCGCGATATTGAAAAATACCGCAAGGCGGACGGCGTTTTCGCGCTCAACGTGCCCGCCGGGACGGATGTTCAAGTCGAGCAGACGCGCCACGCCTTCCTCTTTGGTGCGCAATGCTTTAACTACCGGCAGCTGGAGTCGGCAGAAAAAAACGCCGCTTATGAAAGGCTCTTTCAAACGCTTTTCAACGGTGCGACGATCCCGATGTTCTGGAAGGAGTCCGAACCCGAAAAGGGCAAACTCCACACCGGTTTTTCCGCGGACGACTGTGTGGATTTCTGGGCGGTTTGCTCCGATCGTGAAAAACAGCGTTTTTGGCGCCGTCCGGCGATTACCCCGATCATCGATTTCTGCGACCGCAACGATCTGCGCAAGCACGGACACCTCTTTTTCTGGGGCAACACCCGCCGCAACGTGCCGAACTGGCTTTTGAAAGACATCCGCGAACGCTACTTTGCACGTCCCGTCGTCGCCGCAAAAGTGAAGTGGGTCGACGAAGCCCGTACGATCCCCGATGATTTGACCTACAACGCCATTTTTGAAGAGATGACGCCCGAGGAATTTGCGAAAAAAGAAAAGGAGTTCGTCGCTGAACTCGATCAACTCTGGTTCGATCACATGGATCAACTGATCCGGCTGTACGGCAACCGCATCGACAGTTGGGACGTCGTCAACGAGGCGTCGATTGAAATGCGTCCCGATGAAAACGACAACGCGCGGCTCGTCGAAAATTCGGCGATCTGCCGCAGTTTTTACGGCCCGATGCCGGGCGATTACGTCGCGCGCGCTTTTCTCTGCGCCAAGATGAAACTGCCCGAATCGGCAAAACTTTTCATCAACGACTACGCGATGTGCGACAGTACGATGCAGCAACTTTATGTCGACCTGATTTCGCAGTTGAAAAAACGGCAGTGCCGTATCGACGGCATCGGGTGTCAGGTGCACCTCTTTCAAAAACAGGTCGTGCGCGAGATGATCGAGGGAAAAAGCGATTATCATTCTCCCCGTTGGGTGCGCGATGCTTATCAAAAGTTATCGGCGCTCGATACCCCGATCCGCATCAGCGAGATCACGATTCCCGCATTGACCTGTGATGAAAAGGGCGAAGCGGAGCAGGCGGTGCTGGCGTACAATTTGTACCGGCTTTGGTTCAGCCTGGAAAAAGTCGAGGGGATCACCTGGTGGAACCTCATCGACGGCTTGACCGCCGGCAAGGAAAAGATGTTTTCCGGCATCCTGCGTCCCGATATGAGCAAAAAGCCGGTTTACTTTGCGCTCGACGATCTCATCAACCGTCAGTGGAAAACGAAATTGACCGTCAAAGCCGACAAGGACGGCAAAATTTCCTTCCGCGGATTCCGCGGCACTTATAAAGCGACGTGGAAAGAGGGGGGGAAAGAAAGAGTTGTAAGTTTTAAGTTATAAGTTATAAGTACTATGCAGGGAGCTTTTCGGCTCCCTGACCCTCCGACCGCGCAAACGCATCGCGTTTGCTTAAAAAACAATCGGCAGTACGCATTGACCAAAACAATCGTGTACTGCCGTTTTGTATCGTCCTGTAAGCCGATGCGATGCATCGGCGCACTCAGGGGTACGGGGGCAGAGCCCCCGACCAAGTACTTAAAACTTTTAACTTTTAACTAAAAACTCTGTCTTACTCCATAAACAGATTCCGGCTGGCGAAAATCGGTTCGGCAGTCAGATTGATGCCGAGTTTGCGCAGCCCGGCTTCGTCTCCGGCGTGGGGGAGGTGGCTCATGTGCATTTCACAGCCGGAAAGTTTGGAAAGTTGCTCCATCGCCAACCCGACCGCGGGATTGCTGGGGACGCTGACGCTCAACGCGGTCAGCGTTTCCGCAAGCGTGAGGCTCAACTGCTTGGCGTGAAGGATCTCCCGTTTGAGTTTGCCGACCGAATGAATGACTTCATTGGAAAGCAGCGGCAAGGCGGGGGGTAATCCGGCGAGCGTTTTGATCGCGTTGAGCACGCAACTGGACGCCGCGTGAAAGAGCGGGGAATTTTTGCCGGTGACGATCCTGCCGTCGGGCAATTCGATCGCGGCGCCGCAGAATGTGCCGTCGTTGCCTTTGTCCGGCTCCTTTGCCGCTTCGAGCGCGGCATTGTGCGCCGCCTGGACGACTTTGCGGTCGAATTCGCTCGCGCCGACGTTTTCCAGCATGATCTTGATCCTTTCGGCGGCGGATTTTTCGCCGCGGCCGTTGGCGTAGTCGGCGAGGGCGCGGTAATAACGGCGGATGATCTCCTGAATTGCCGCTTTGCGCACCGCTTCGTCGTCGCTGATCGCGAAACCGACGCGGTTGACGCCCATTTCCGTCGGCGAGGCATAGAGTTGCTCCGGCGGCATGATGCGCGCCAAAATCCGGCGGATCACCGGAAAGACTTCGATGTCGCGGTTGTAGTTGATCGCGGTTTCGCCGCGCGCTTCGAGGTGGAAAGGATCGACCATGTTGACGTCGGCCAGATCCGCCGTCGCCGCCTCGTAGGCGATGTTGACGGGGTGATTGAGCGGCAGATTCCAGACGGGGAAAGTTTCAAATTTCGCATAGCCCGCGCGCACGCCGCGCTGAAATTCGTGGTAGACCTGCGACATACAAGTGCCCGCCTTGCCGGAATTCGGTCCCGGCCCCGTCACGACGACGATCGGGCGCGTCGTTTCGATGTAGGCGTTGGCGCCGTACCCCGCCGGGCTTGCGATCGTATCGACGTCGTTGGGGTAGCCTTCGATCGGGCGGTGCGTGTAGACTTTGATGCCGCGCCGCGCGAGTTTGTTGATAAACGGCTTGACCGACGGCTGATCGCGGTAACGGGTGACGACGACGGCGCAGACGTCCAGCCCCCAGTCGCGGAGATCGTCAATGGTTTTCATCGTGTCGACGTCGTAGGAAAGTCCGAAATCGGCGCGGATCTTGCGTTCCTCGATGGCTCCGGCGTGAATGCAGATGATGATATCGACCTTGTCTTTGAGGCATTGGAGCAGTTTGATTTTCGCATTGGGGTCGAATCCGGGCAGGACGCGCGCCGCGTGGTAGTCGCAGACGAGTTTGCCGCCGAATTCAAGGTAAAGTTTGTCGTCGAATTTCCCCGCGCGCTCCAAGATCGCGGCGGATTGTTCTTTCAGATACTTGTCACTGTCAAAGCCGATTTTCATCATACCGATACTGTTTTCCGCGGGGCAACCCGACCCGCCAAAAGAAGTGTTTTTATTATTGCTCTAATATAATGTCGGAAGTCAAGGAAAGCAACTGAAAAAAACCGCTTTCAAGAGATTTATTTTGAAAATTTTTTCAAACTCCGGCTTGAAAAACGCCATTGCTTTTTTTGTCGTACAAAGGCGCAAAAATCTTTTTCACTTCACTTGCGAAAAACGCTGTTTTGTGCTAAATTAACCGCATTATGGACAAAATTACGCTTTGCGGCATCGAATGCCGCGCCATTATCGGCACTTTGCCGTGTGAACGTCTGTATCGTCAGAAAATCGTGATCGACGCCGACTTGTCGCTCGACCTCGCTCCGGCGGGGGCAAGCGACCGTCTGGACTATACGGTCGATTATTCCGCCGTCGAGCGCGAGATCGTCGAGATCGCCGAAACGAGCCGTTTCCAGTTGCTCGAAGCGTTGGCGACGGCGATCGGCCGCAAGATACTGCATCATACTCTCATTGCAAGTTGCCGCGTGCGGATCTTCAAGCCGGCGGCTTCTCAGGCGGGGAAAGGCGTCGCCGTCGAAATGAATTTCGCGAGGCGGTAAACGGCGGAAGTCCGATGGCGGACGGTGCAAAAAGGAGGTATATCCGTGATGAAAAAATTTTTATGCAACATTTTGGGAGTCATTGGTATATGTTCGCTTTTTGCCGCTGAAAACGGCGTATTCAACGTGCGGGACTTCGGCGCCCGGGGCGACGGCAAAACGGCGGACTCCGCCTCCATCCGGAAGGCTCTTGATGCGGCGGGAAAAGTACAGGGGACCGTTTTCTTCCCGCCGGGAATTTATCTTTGCCACGATTTGCGCGTGCCCTCGCACGTGTGCTTGTGTGCCGACCCCGTCTGGGGGTATCGTGGCGATCTGCCGCAGGGCGCGGCTCTGATGCTGGATTCCGCCGACGCTTCGGCGCTGCTTGACGTCACCGATTCCGTTGGAGTCCGCATCCGCGGCTTGGTGCTTTCCGGCGCGGATATCCGCACCGACAAGCCGATCCACGGAATTTTTCTCAATAATGAAAAAAGATACAGCAAGTGCGAAAACATCCTGACGATCGAAGACTGCAAAGTCATGAAGTTCCCCGGGGACGGCGTTTCCCTGAAACGGGCATGGCTTTTTGTCATCCGCCGGAATCTGTTTATGAAAAACGATGGTTGCGGTGTGCGTGTGCACGGGTGCGACGGATTTGTTTCGGACAATCAGTTCAGCTCCAACGGCGGGGACGGCTTTTCGTATGAAATGGGGTGTTCGACCGTGATGTTCACGGCGAACCGCGTGGAGTGGAATCACGGCTGCGGTTTGAATATCTGCGAGGGCGACACCTGGAATATCACCGGAAATTCCTTTGACCGCAACTGGGGCGCGGCGATCCGGGTGGAAAAGATCAACACTTCCACCATTACCGGAAACACGTTCCGCCGCTGCGGCAAGGACAGCGCGGATTTGCCGGACGGCAAGGAGGGTTCCGCGGGGTTGATTTTGCTCCGCTCGCAGGGATTGACGGTCACGGGAAATTCTTTCGCCGCCGGACACGATGACGGCGGCACGGGGGAGAATACGCCGCAAGTCGGTATGATCGTGGAGGAATTGACGAACTCGGTCATCACCGGCAACGTCCTGCATCGCGGATATATGAAAACTTCGCTCGTCGACCGCGGTGGTCACGGCGAGGGCGTCATCATAAAGGACAATCCCGGTTCCGCGATGGAGTGACGGGGCGTCCGGCGTAAAATAACACGGCTTTCAGGCGATTAAAGAGCAACGGTTTTATGGAACAGCTTACTCCGATGATGCAGCAGTACCGCGACGCCAAGTCGCAGATCCCGGCGGATGCGGTGTTGCTTTTCCGGCTCGGCGACTTTTACGAGGAATTCTTTGAGGACGCCGAAACGGTCAGCCGGGTGCTGGAACTGGTCCTGACCAAACGGCAGAATGTGCCGATGTGCGGTTTTCCCCATCACGCGCTCGAAAGTTACCTGCCGCGCCTCGTTGCCGCCGGACTCAAAGTCGCGATCGCCGACCAGATGGAAGACCCGAAACTCGCGCAGGGCAAGATCGTCAAACGCGAGATCACGCGCATCATCACGCCGGGGACGGTTACGGACGATACCTTGCTGAAATTCGACCGCAGCAACTACCTCGCCGCACTGGTCTATAACGTCAAAAAAAATCTTTACGCGCTTGCCGCGCTCGAAGTTTCGACGGGGGAATTTTTCTTCGTCATTCCCAAAAACGAGGAGCAGTTGACGGGGGAATTGACGCGTCTCGGCGTCCGCGAAGTTTTGATCCCGCGGAAACTCGGCGCGTTTTTCCGCGAGGGGAATTGCTTCCCCGACTGCGGCGAAAAGGTTTTGTGGACGGAGCTGGACGACTTTGAATTCGATTTTTCCGAAGCGGAGCATCTTCTTACGGAGCATTTCGGCGTCGCTTCGCTCGACGGTTTCGGATGCCGCGACTACCCCGAAGCGGTTTCCGCCGCAGGTGCCATTATGCGCTACGCCGTCGACAAACTCCGGCGCGACGCGAAGCACTTGCAACGGCTTGAATACCGCAATCTCGATCGCAATCTGGAACTCGATCCCATTTCCCTGCGCAATCTGGAATTGGTGAATACGCGATTGGATTCCTCCAAGGCGGGCAGTCTTCTCGGCGTCCTCGATCGTTGCACCACGTCGATGGGCGGGCGCAAACTCCGCAACTGGGTTTTGCGTCCCCTCTACGACCACGAGGCGATCGTCGCGCGGCTCGACGCGGTCGAGGAATTTTTCCGCGATCCTTTAACGCTCGCCGAATTGCGCGAAACGCTCGGCGTCGTGCGCGATTTGGAGCGCATCACGGGGCGCATCAATATCGGAAGCGGCACCCCGCGCGATTTCGGGGCATTGGCTTCGTCGCTGGAAGCCTTGCCCGGCGTTAAACTGCTCGTCGGGGAATTCACTTCACCTTTGATGATTTCTTTGCGCGACGCGATCGGCGATTTTTCCGCGCTCGTTGGGCGTCTGCGCGCCGCGCTCGTCGACGAACCGCCCGCGCTTCTTGCCGACGGCGGCGTGATCCGCCCCGGATTTTCGGCGGAGCTGGACGAGTTGCGCGCCGCCGCGACCGACGGCAAAGGGTGGCTCGCGACGATCCAGCAGCGCGAGATCGAGCGCACCGGCATCAAGTCGCTCAAAGTGAAATACAATTCCGTTTTCGGCTACTATATCGAAGTGAGCAAATCCAATCTCGCCGCCGTGCCGGAGGACTACATCCGCAAGCAGACCTTGGTCAACGCCGAGCGTTTCATCACTCCCGAACTCAAAGAACTGGAATCGAAGATCCTCGGTGCCGAGGAGCGCGGCAGGGCGTTGGAAGCGAAACTTTTTGCCGAATTGCGGGAATTTTCACTGCAATACACTTCTTCGATCCAGCGCGCCGCCGAGAGTTTGAGCGAAATAGACGCGCTCGCGAGCCTTGCCGAAGTCGCGCGCGTCAACCGCTATGTCCGTCCGCAAATTTTTGACGACGACCGTCTCGTCATCGAGGGCGGACGCCATCCCGTATTGGAAACGATCCTGCCGGACGGCCGTTTCGTCCCCAACGACTGCCGCCTTGACGGCGATTACAACCGGATGATGCTGATTACGGGCCCCAATATGGCGGGCAAATCGACTTATATCCGGCAAATCGCCCTGATCGTCATTATGGCGCAACTGGGGTCGTTCGTCCCGGCGGAGCGCGCCGAGATCGGACTTGTCGACCGTATTTTTACCCGCATCGGGGCGGCGGACGATCTTTCGCGCAGTCAGAGCACCTTTATGGTCGAAATGATCGAAACCGCCAACATTTTGCATCACGCGACGCCGCGCAGTCTTGTCATCCTCGACGAGATCGGGCGCGGGACAAGTACCTTTGACGGACTTTCCATCGCCTGGTCGGTCGCGGAATATCTGCACGACGATCCGCGTTGCCGCACGCTCTTTGCGACGCACTATCACGAATTGACCGAACTTGCCGAGACCCGGCGCGGCGTCAACAATTTCAACGTCGCGGTGCGCGAATACGGCGAGGACATCATCTTTTTGCGGCAGATCTTGCCCGGTTCAAGCGACCGCAGTTACGGCATCCACGTCGCCAAACTCGCGGGACTGCCCCCCGCCGTCATCGAGCGAGCCAACACGATCCTCGAACTTCTGGAAAAGAACGCCGCCGCACCGCGCGAAGCGATCAGCGCGTTGCCGCGCAAAATCGTCAAAGGCAAACGCAAGTCGAGCGAGGAAGACGATTTCATCCAGTTGAAACTCCTCTGATTTCGTGGTGTTTTTTTCTTGCAAAAACGCGGCAAAAATGCTATACTATACGGAATTCATTTTTAAGGTGGAATTGGGCTTTTTATGAGTATCGCTTTGATTTCGACCGGCACGGAATTATTGCGCGGGTCGACCTGCAACAGCAACAGTTGCTTTCTCGGGCGCGAACTTGTTTCCCGTGGCGGGCGGCTCGCTTTTGAAATGAGCGTGGCGGATCGTGCGGAAGATATTTCCTTTGCTTTGAGTTGCGCCTTGCGTACTTGCGATGCGATCGTCGTCACGGGCGGTCTGGGGCCGACGGACGACGATGTGACGCTCGAAGTTGTCGCTCGTTTTTTCGGCGAAAAATTGGTGATGTCGGATGTTTTGAAAGAAAAAATCGATGCTTTCTGGCATAGACTTCACGCGGGGCATTGTCCCAAAAAGCAGTACAAGCAGGCGTTGTTTCCCGAAAACGGCAAAATCATCGACAATCCGGCGGGGGCCGCTTCCGGGATCTTTTTTGAAACGCTGTACGACCGGAAAATGCGCCGCATTTTTCTCGCTCCCGGCCCGCCGCGCGAATTTGAGCCGATGGCGCAGAATTTCCTCGTCCCGATGTTGTTGGAGTACGCAAAAGAGCGCGTTTCGACGCGGGGATTTCTCGCCGCCGACATCGGCGAATCGACGCTTTGCAAAATGCTCGGCGATACGTTGAAAAATTTTGCCGTCGAGATCGGCGTTACCGCTTCGGCGGAGGGAACGCGGCTCTTTTTGTCCGGCGGTGAAAACGAGGTGCAAAAAGCTCTTCTCGCCGCCCGGCAGACCGTCGGCGCCGCCGCCTTGCCATCCGGTGAAACGAAACTGTTTGACTATGTCGGCAAATTGTTGATGGAGAGCAATTTAACGCTTGCCGTCGCGGAGAGTTGCACCGGGGGGCTTATCGCCAAGCGATTCACCGATCTTGCCGGGATCTCGTCGGTCTTTCAGGGCGGCGTCGTTTCTTACAGCAACGAAATGAAAAAA
Source organism: Victivallaceae bacterium (assembly GCA_016292515.1). GTDB lineage: Bacteria > Verrucomicrobiota > Lentisphaeria > Victivallales > Victivallaceae > UBA1784. The sequence continues at coordinate 80,442 of JAEDIJ010000001.1, read as the reverse complement.
AATCTGCTCGGCGTACCGGAGGAAATCCTATCCCGTTGCGGCGCGGTGAGCGAGGAGTGTTGTCGCGCGATGGTCGAGGGCGTCTGCCGCGCGAGTGCTGCTTCGTGCGGCATCGCGACGACGGGCATCGCCGGTCCCGGCGGCGGCACGGCGGAAAAACCGGTCGGGCTGGTCTACATCGGTGCCAAGGTCAACGGCCGTTGTAAAGTTGAGGAACTTCATTTGCACGGCAGTCGCGCCGCGATCCGCGAACGCGCCGCCGCCAAGGCGTGCAACTTGTTGCGCGCTATGCTTTTGGAAGAAAGATAAAATGCTTGAAGGTCTATCCATCCGCAATCTCGCGCTGATCGAAAAAAGCGAACTGGATTTTTCCGGCGGCTTCAACGTCGTCACCGGGGAATCCGGTGCGGGCAAGTCGATTTTGATGTCGGCGGCGGCACTCCTTTTCGGCGGCAAAGCCGATCACGCGGCGATCCGCACGGGATGCGCGTTTGCGGAAGTTTCCGGCACGGTTTCCGTCGAAGCTGCGTTGAGACCGAAACTGGAAGCACTCTTTGCCGAAGCGGAGATCCCGGCGGAATTTCCGCTTCTTATCCGCCGCCGGATCACTGCGTCGGGCGTCCGTAATTTCATCAACGATACGAGTGTCGGCGCCAAGTTCCTCTCGTCGGTCGGCGCGATGCTCATCGACTTTCACGCCGCGACCGATCAGCTCGACTTGACGATCCCCGCGCGGCAACTGGAAATGCTCGACCGCTTTGCCGGAGTGATGAAAGAGCGGGAGCTCTGCCGCACATTCGTCGGCAAGTTGCAGGAACTTGCACAGGAGCGCGCCGAATTTGAAAAAGCCAACGTCTCCTCGGGTGAAGCGGATATCCTGCGCGAAATGGTCGATCGCGTCGAAAAGATCAATCCCGAAGCCGGCGAGGAAAGCCGTCTTGCCGGGCGTTACAAAATGATCGCCAACGCCAAGGAAGTTCTGACTCTCTGCGGCAAAGTGCGCAACGCGCTCAACGAAGCGGAGGATTCCATCGTCGACCGCCTCGGCGAAGTCCACCGCGACCTTTCGGAATTGTCCCGGCTTGAGGGGGAGGGCGCGGAAACGGAAAAACTTCTTATCTCCTGCGATGCGTTGCAGGAAAATCTCAACGATCTCGCCCGCGAGGTCGAAAATCTTGCCGACCGCACCGACCTCGACGGCGAAGCGTTGCAGGCTTTGGAAGCGCGTCTGGAAGAACTTCACGCCCTCAAACGCCGTTACAAGGCATCGAGCGAGGAGGAGTTGCTCGAAATGACTGCTTCCGCCAAAAAAAGGCTCGCCTCCTTTGACGATGCCGACGCCTGCCGCCGGGAATTCGACGCGCGGGAAAAGGCGTTGAAAGCCGACTTGAAAAAGGTCGCGGCGCAACTTTCGGCAAAGCGCAAAAAGTGCGCCGAAAAACTCGTCGCGGAAGTGTTGCGCAACCTCGCCGACATCGGTTTCGGTCACTGCGTTTTGCGCGCGGATTTTACCGACATCGAGCCGGGGGCGACGGGAATGGATTTTCTGGAACTTGTTTTCAGCGCAAATTCCGGCGAAGCGCCGCATCCTTTGCGCAAGATCGCCAGCAGCGGTGAACTTTCGCGTTTTATGCTCGCCTTGAAAACCGTCCTCGCCGACGCCGACGAGATCCCGACGGTCGTCTTTGACGAGATCGATATGAATATCGGCGGCGAGACCGCCAATCAGGTCGGTGAAAAATTGCGTGCGCTCGGGGCGAAACGGCAGATTTTCTGCATTTCCCACCTCGCGCAGGTCGCGGCGCGCGCCGATCATCACTTCTGCGTCGCCAAATCGACGGAAAAGGGCCGCACGGTCTCCCGCGTCGCGGAACTCGCCGACCCCGTCCCCGAATTGGCGCGTATGCTCGGCGGCGGCGCTTCCGCGCTCCGCCACGCCGCGGATCTTTCAGACAGCGTAAGGAAAAAACAAAAATGATGAATTGGCTTGATCTCCTCTCGATGCACCGTCTCGGCAGTTCCGAACCGGGGCGCGTTTCCGTTGAAAGATCGCAGTTTCAGCGCGATTTCGACCGTATCATTTTTAGCGGCGCTTTCCGCCGGTTGCAGGATAAAACGCAGGTCTTTCCGCTTCAAAAAGCGGAGTACGTGCGTACCCGGCTTACGCACAGCATTGAAACGAGTTCCATCGGCCGCTCGCTCGGCACCGCCGCCGGCGCGACGATCTGCCGCGATTGCGACACTGGAAATCTTCATCCCGACGACATCGGCGCCATCATCGCCGCCGCCGCCGTCGGGCACGACATCGGCAATCCCCCTTTGGGGCACGCCGGAGAGGAGGCGATCCGCTACTGGTTCACCCATTCGCTGGTCGGGCAGGACATCTGCTCGCAGTTGACACCGGAAGAAGCGCAGGATTTTTCCGCCTACGAGGGCAACGCGCAGGGCTTCCGCACGCTGACGCACCTTGAAATGCGCGAGCAGTACGGCGGGATGCGGCTGACTTGCGCGACGCTCGGCGCATTCGCCAAATATCCCTGCGCCGCGCTGGTGCCGACGCGCCCCCAAGGTGTCGCCGGCAAGAAATTCAATTTTTTCTGCGCCGAAAAGAAACTTTTTGCCGAAATGGCGGAGCATTGCGGACTGATCCCCGTCGGACCTTTTGCATGGCGGCGGCATCCTCTGGCATATCTCGTTGAAGCGGCGGACGATATCGCTTATCTCATCGTCGATTTCGAGGACGGTCAGCGGCTCGGACTGGTCTCCTGCGAGGAGTTGGAAAGCCGCTTTTTGCCGCTTATCGAATCCGATCACGCGGCGGCGTATGTCAAAAAACTTGATACGCCGACGCAGAAGTCGGAATTTCTCCGCGCGCAGGCGATCGGTACGCTCGTGCGTAAAGTGTCGGAAGCCTTTGCCGCGCACCATCAGGAGTTGCTCGACGGGACGCTTGAAAATCCTTTGACTTCGTATCTTGATTGCGCGTCCGCGCTCGCCGACCTGCGCGAACGCAGTACCAAAGTCATCTACAACAATCGTCAGGTGGTCGAGATCGTCGCCGCCGGATTTGAGATGGTGTCGGGCATGCTCGATATTTTGATGCCCTGCGTCGAGGAGATCGCCTCCGAGGCGAGGGGCGTCGGTCGCGCTTCCTACCGCGCGCGCCGCGTCGGCGCGATGTTTCCGCCCGAAGTCGTGCAGGTAGAGGACGAGGCGTGGCGCGAAAGTCCCTATCTGCGGCTTTTGGGCGTCCTCGACTACATTTCCGGAATGACCGACGGTTACGCCGTTTCGCTTTATCAGAAAATGAAAGGCATTTCGCTGTAAGGAGATTTTTTTATGGCACACGAAAAAACGATTTGGCCCGGTTCCACGCAACTTGCGCCCGTTCCCGCCGTCCTCGTCGGGTGCGGCGACGGCAAAACTTTCAAGTACAATCTCATCACGGTCGCGTGGGCGGGGACCGTTTGCAGCGACCCCGCGATGCTGGCGATTTCCGTGCGGCCGGAGCGTTTCAGTTTCGCGCCGATCTCGCAGTTGAAAGAATTCACCGTCAATCTGCCGCCCGTGCGTCTCGCGGCGGAACTCGACCGTTGCGGCGTCATTTCCGGGCGCGACTGCGATAAATTTGAAGTCTGTCATCTCACCGCCGTCAAGGGCGACAAAGTTGCCGCCCCCGTCGTTGCCGAATGTCCCGTTTCGCTGGAATGCCGCGTCAAAAACGAGATTTCTCTCGGTTCGCATACGCTCTTTCTCGCGGAAATTCTCGCGGTTCAGGTCGAGAGCGCGCTGATCGACGTCAAAGGCAAATTCGATATCGACAAAGCCGATCTCATCGCCTACGCCCACGGTCATTACTACCGCCTCGGCGAGTGCATCGGCCACTTCGGCTACTCGGTGCGCCGCAAACCGGGAAGCATCGTGCGCAAATGAGCGAACTTTTTGACCTGATCCAAAAATCGCATAAGTGCGTCGTCTTTACCGGAGCCGGCGTTTCGACGCTTTCCGGGATCCCCGATTTCCGCGGTACGGGCGGCGTTTACACGAAGCCGTGGCACGGCCTTTCCGTCGAGGAAATTCTGTCGATCGACTGTTTCCGCGCCCACCCCGAGTACTTTTACGAATGGGCGAAGCAGTTTGTCTACTGCTGTCAGGATTTCGAGCCCAACGTCGTCCACCGGACTCTTGCGACGTTGGAAGCGCGCGGTCTCATCGATGCCGTCTACACGCAAAACATCGACTTGCTTCACTCCAAAGCGGGGAGCAAAAAATGTTTCGAGTTGCACGGATCGCCCGCGGTGCATCATTGCCTTGCGTGCGGCAAAGAAGCCTCCTTCGCCGAAATCGCGCCATTGGTGATGGCGGGCAAAGTCCCCTGTTGCCATTGCGGCGGCGTTTTCAAGCCCGACATCGTCTTTTACGGCGAAAGTCTGCCCGACGACGTTTTTTCCAACGGAGAATACGATTTTTCCACCGCCGATCTCGCCTTGGCGCTCGGAAGCAGTCTTACCGTTTATCCGGCGGCGATGCTTCCCGAATCGGCGGTGCGCAACGGCGCGAAACTGGTCATCGTCAACGCTCAAAAGACGCATTTGGATAGCTTTGCTTACCGCACTTATAACGATCTCGGGAGCGTTTTCGACGAGATTGAAAAGGCGTTGCCGTCGGCGCATTAGAGGGCAGGGGAGATTTCTCTAAAAATTCAGTTTCCCGGAAACACAGCGTTCGCGTTTGTCGTTGAAGATCGTAAAAAGCGCGCCGTCGGAAAACTTTTTGATGCCGACGGTCAAAGTTTCCGGAGCGCGCATCGCGCGGTGATAGGCGATCTCAAATCCGCTGTAAGTCGCGATGACGCCGTGACTGCAAAGGGCGTCCTGCGCTGCGGCGAGGTACTCGGCGTTGTTGAGATGACCGTTGACGTCCTCCATCGAGTGCCGGATGGGAATGTCGTAGAAAAAATCGTAGTTTTCCGGCACGGGCAGTTTTTCGGCGAAGTCGAAATAAACGGGCTGATCGGAATTGTCCGGCAGTTTGTCGGCGACGGTCAAAACGGATTGCGGCCGCATCGATTCTTTGGCGAGCAGAACCCAGCGGCTGGATCCGGTGAGAAGAAGATTTCCTCCCTCGTCCTGAATTTTGAATTCGCGGTTGGCAAAAAGTTTGCGCGTGCCGGAAGGGTACGTCGCGACTTCGATTTTTTCCCCGGGAGCCGGGGCGCGGTGAAGCCGGACTTTGATTTGGGCGAGCACCCAGAGAAGATCGTTTTTTGCGAGGTCATTCATTCCGACGCCGAGCGCGGCGGCGTGATTCGCCGCGGCTTCCTGCAAAAAGTTGCTCCACGCGTGGAGTTTGAAGTTTCCCTCGCGGTCGAACTGGCTGTAACCGACCGAGTGGATCTCGCACCGTATTTTTTGCATCAGAGTCTACCTTTGGCAAACGCGACGACGCCGTCGAGCGACGGTTTCATCACCGCGAAAATTTTATCGTAACTTGCCTGATTTCCGCCGTATGGGTCGGGAATGTCGTGATTTCCGCCGGAAAATTCCGAAAGAAGCCGTATGGAGTCGGCTTTTTGCGGGATGATCTGCCGGAGTATCGCGCAATGCGCCTCGCTGACGGCGATGATGAGGTCGCAACTTGCGAGCAATTCCGGCGTCGCGGGCTGACTGCGGAAAGCCGAGGCGTCGATCCCGTAACGGTCGAGAATATGCCTGGAAGCAACTGAAATGGCACTGCCGCCGCGTGTCGTCAGCCCCGCGCTTGCGACTTCGACCGGAAGTCCCGCAAGCTGATGCGCGACGTAAAGTTCTGCCAGCGGACTGCGGCAGGTGTTGCCGGTGCAGATGAATAAAATTTTCATCGGTTGAGTTTCAAAAGTGCCTGCCGGAGGAGATTTTCGCTCGTCTGCTCGTCGGCGGGGAGTTTCGCGCAAAGTTCTTTCAAAACGTCGTTGATCGCCGCGCGCTTGAAGCCCAGTTGCTCCAAGGCGAGCGCGGCGTCCGCGCTCCCCGGCGCGGCGGCGACGGCGGCTTGATCGCCGCTGAAATAATCGCCGAGTTTGTCTTTAAGTTCAAGCACCATACGCTCCGCGGTGCGTTTGCCGATGCCGCTGATGCGCGAAAGTGCGCGCACGTCGCCGGCGAGGACGGCGGCGTTGAAATTGTCGACCGGCATCGCGCTCAAAACGTTGAGCGCGAGTTTGCCGCCGATGCCGGAAACGCCGAGGAGCAGACGGAAAAGTTTGCGCTCCGCGCTTTCCGCGAAGCCGAAAAGGGTGATGGCATCCTCCCTTACCTGCGTGTGGATAAAGAGTTCCGCCGTTTCCCCCGGATGCGGCAGTTTGTCGAACGTCGAGAGGGGGATCGCCACGTCGTAACCGACGCCGCCGCAGTCGATGACGCAACTGGTGAAGTCGCTTTCCAGCAAAGTTCCGCGCAGACGGGCAATCATTTCGCCACCTCGACGTCGAGGGAAATATCCGCCGCTTTGACCGAATGGGTCAAGGCTCCGGCGGAAACGTAATCCACACCGAGTTTGCCGATCGCGGGAAGCCGTTCAAGCGTGATGCCGCCGCTTGCTTCGATCTCGGCGCGTTTCGCGATCATTTCGACCGCCTGGCGCATCATTTCGTCGCTCATATTGTCGAGCATGATGCAGTCGGCTTTGGCTTTGAGCGCGGCTTCGACTTCCTTCAATCGGTCGGCTTCGACTTCGACGGCGAGTTCCGGATACTTCGCGCGGGCGCGTTCGACGGCGTGAATGATCCCGTCGACGTCGCCGAGTTGAGCGAGTTCGCGGTGATTGTCCTTGATCATCACCATATCAAAAAGTCCGATGCGGTGATTGACCGCGCCGCCGACGGCGACGGCGTATTTTTCCAGATTGCGGTAACCCGGGGTCGTCTTGCGGGTGTCGAGGATGACGCAATCGGTACCGCGCAACGCTTCGGCGTAACGGTGCGCCGTCGATGCGACGCCGCAGAGCCGTTGCAAAAAGTTGAGCGCGGTGCGTTCCGCCGTCAGGATCGACTGCGCGGGCCCCGTCATTTCGGCGAGGAGATCGCCTTTCTGGCAGAGGTCGCCCTCTTTTTTGAGGGCGGTAAAATCGATTTCGGGATCGACGATCTCAAAGACCCGGCGGGCGACGTCGAGACCGGCGAGGAGCATATCGCTTTCCTTGCAGCGCAAGACCGCGCGGCAGCGGGTCTCCTCCGGAATGACCGACAACGTCGTCGTGTCGCCGTTGAGGTCGAGATCTTCGCTCAAAGCGAGTTCGATCAGGTGGTCGACGCGCCCCCAGTCGATCGGCGGGATCACGGCAGGATGAAGTTTGCCCATAATTCGGACTCCTTTTTTCGGCAAAAACATTTTTCGTTCGTTTTCTTATAAAATAACACATCGGCGCACGCTCTGCAAGACGTTTTTCCGATTTTTCCGCGCGCTTTGCGCTCCGGAAAATAAAAAAGAGAAAAAAACCGCAATAAAAATGGCAAATCCCCTTTACTTATTTATAAATGGTGTTATATTTGTTTCAGAGCAAGCGTATTTTCGCTTTTTCAATATATTTTGACAGGAGTGAGCCGTTTCGGGAAGGACGGAGCACTGCGCAGAAAAAAGTTTTTACCGGAATTTTTCCGTTGGGACGATGAAATAAAAACTACGCGAAAAGTGTAGTCCGACCGAAGCGTCCCTCCTGTGAAAAAGAATGATAAATCCTTGAACTGCACATCGTTCCGCGATTTCTGGCGACGTCGGTGATGATGGATGCGCCGGAGTTGAAAAAAAGTTTGCGCCGCGACTTTGCGGCGAAGCGCCGCGCTTTGAGTGCGGAATATCGACGGATTTCCGACCGCAAGATCGTCGGCCGCATCGAAGCCCTGCCGGAGTATCGTGCCGCTGAAATCGTCGGTTCGTTTGTCGCCTTCGGCGCGGAGCCCGACCTCTCGGCACTTGCCGGCAAACGTCTTTTCCTGCCGCGTTTTGACCAAAGCAAAAACGAATACTCGATGGTGGAAATCCGCAATTTCGAGCGCGATCTCTTGCCGGGACGTTACGGCATCCCGGAGCCTGATCCCTCGCTTTGTGAAGCAACGCCGCAGGAATACCGGGAAATGTTTTTTCTCGTGCCTGCCGTCGTCTGCGACCGGAAAGGCATCCGGATCGGGCGCGGTTGCGGTTATTACGACCGGTTGTTGCGCAACGCCACCAATACGACGGCGGTCATCTATTCCTGCCAGCTGGCGGAATTCGATTTGCCGTCCGAGGCGTGGGATCGCCCGATGATGCAGGTGATCACGGAAAATGAAACCGTAGTGATCAACGCCGGAAAATGATCCGGCAGAGTGAGAGGAAAAAATGAATCAAACCATTCTTTACGTTGCGGTCGGTCTGGCGACCGGCGTCGTCGGCATCATCGCCGGCGCCGTCATCACCAACGTTGTCCGCAAACTGCAAAAGGATTCGGCGAACAGCGACGCCGACAAGATCCGCCGCGACGCCGAGCGCGACGCCGAGCATATTTTGCGCGACGCCCGCGTTTCCGCCAAGAGCGAAACGATCAAAATGCGCGAGGAGTGCGAAAACGAATTGCGCGACCGTCGCCGCGAGCAGTCCAACACCGAAAAACGGCTCGCCCAGCGCGAGGAGGCGCTCGACCGCCGCACCAACGCGGTCGATGAAAAGATCGCCAACCTCGACAAGCAGGAAGCCCAGGTTTCCGAGTTGCGCGAAAGGCTGAAAAACCGCGAACAGGAACTCGCCGCCGAAATTTCCAAGCAGATCGGCGAATTGGAGCGCATCAGCGGCTACACCCGCGAAGAAGCGCAGACGATCATTCTCGACAAATTGCGCGACGAGATCCGCAACGAATCCGGCTTGATGGTGCGCGCCGAACTTGAAGAAGCCAGAGCGCGCTGCGAGCAGGAAGCCAAGCGCATCCTCACCTACGCGATCCAGCGTTACGCGTCGGATTGCACCTACGAGCGCACGACGGCGACGATCCCGCTGCCCAACGATGAGCTGAAAGGCCGCATCATCGGCCGCGAGGGACGCAACATCCGCGCCATCGAAGCGGCGACCGGCGTCAGCATTCTGATCGACGATACGCCGGAAGCGGTGGTCATCAGCTGTTTCGACCCCGTCCGCAAGGAAGTCGCGCGTCAGCTGATGGAAAAACTCATTACCGACGGCCGCATCCACCCGACCCGCATCGAGGAACTCGCCGCCAAGATCGCCAAGGAATTGGACGAGGAACTCTTTCAGGTCGGCGAAGCCGCCGTGCTCGAAGCGGGCATTCCCGGAGTTCCCGCGCCCGTGATGAAAATGCTCGGCAGATTGAAGTATCGTTACAGTTTCTCGCAGAACGTGTTGAAACATTCGCTGGAAACCGCCTACTTTATGGGAATGATCGCCGCCGAACTCGGTCTTGACGAAAAGAAAGCCAAGCGCATCGGTCTCTTTCACGATCTCGGCAAGGCGATGGATCACGAGATCGAGGGGCCGCACGCGCAGATCGGCGCGGATTTCCTGCGCAAACACAACGAGGCGAAAGACGTCATTCACGCCGTCGCCGCGCACCACGGCGAGTTGGAGCCGGAAACGCTTTACGACGTGTTGGTGATGACCTGCGACACTTTGAGCGCGTCGCGTCCCGGTGCCCGCAGCGAGACGACCGAACTCTACCTCAAACGGCTGGAACAGCTGGAAACGATCGCCAAGGATTTCCCCGGCGTCGAATCCTGCTTCGCCTTGCAGGCGGGGCGCGAAGTCCGCGTCGTCGTCACGCCCGAAAAGGTCGGCGAGGGCGAAGCGCAGATGCTCGCCAAGGATATTTGCGAACGTATCGAAAAGGAAATGACCTATCCCGGTCAGATCAAAGTGACGATCATCCGCGAGACCCGTTCGGTCGAATACGCCAAGTAACGGCGTTGCCGGATCGACCGCGCGCCGGGCAAAACGCTTTGGCGCGCGTTTCGTTTCAAATGTGCGATTCAGGAGGAAAGTATGAGTGACATTTCTCAACGGCTCGATCGCCTGAAAAAACTTGCCGACGACCGGGTGATCCCGGAAATCAAGGCGCGCCGCGCCGTTTTGCGCACGTTTCGCGCGACGTTGGTTTCCCATCGCGACGCGATCGTCGACGCCTTGCAGGGCGATCTGGGCAAATGTCCCTTTGAAACTTTGTCGGGAGAACTCCTCGGCGTCCTCGGCATTCTCAATTTTTTGGAGAAAAAACTTCCGAAACTTGCCGCGCCGCGCCGCCGCCGGGTCTCTCCGATCAATTTTCCCGCATCCGGCGCGCTGTTGCCGGAGCCTTACGGCGTCGCGCTCGTCGTTTCGACGTGGAATTATCCTTTGTCGCTCGCGCTGGAACCGCTCTTCGGCGCATACGCCGCCGGCAACCGCGTCGTGGTGAAACTCCCGTCGCGCTCTTTGCGGACGACCGCGCTTTTGCGCTGGCTGATCGAAAAGACTTTTCCGTTGGACGAAGTTGTCGTCGTCAGCGACGAAATGCACTTGAAAGAGTTGTTGGAGCGTCCGTTTGACTATATTTTTCTCACCGGCAGCGCGGCGGCGGGCAAACTCGCGTTGCGCGCCGCGGCGGAGCATTTCACGCCGGTCACTTTGGAACTCGGCGGCAAATCGCCCTGCATCGTCGATCACACCGCCGATCTGAAACGCGCGGCGCGCAAGATCGCGTGGGGCAAATTTTCCAATGCGGGGCAGACGTGCGTCGCGCCCGATTATTTACTGGTCGAAAAAAGCGTACGAGAGGAATTGATTTGTCAGCTCGGCATCGCCATCCGTCAGATGTACGGAGATGATCCGCTGAAAAGTCCCGATTACGGCGCGATCATCGACGCCTCCGGGTATGAGCGGCTGAGCAAAATGCTTTCGCACGGCAGACTTCTTTACGGCGGAGAAAAAGATCCCGCGTCGTTGCAGATCGCGCCGACGATCATCGATCAGCTCGATGACGGCGATCCGCTGTTGAAAGAGGAGATTTTCGGTCCCATTCTTCCCGTCGTCGCATTTGAGAAAGACGAGGAACTTGTGGCGCGTTTGCCGAAACTGCCGAAGCCGCTCGCGCTTTATTATTTCGGCAAAGATAAAAAGCGGATGAACTGGCTGAAAAAATCGACCTCATCCGGCGCATTGGTTTTCAACGACGTCGTCACGCATTTTCTCAACTTTCATTTGCCTTTCGGCGGCGTCGGCGCGAGCGGAATGGGGTGTTATCACGGCCGTCAGACCTTTGAGACATTCACCCATTTGAAACCGGTGATGAAACAAAGCCGTTTCTGGGATTTTTCCTTCCGCTATCCGCCGTATGGAAAATTGCGGATGAAGTTGATGAAATTTCTGACGAAATTTTAGTTTTAAGTTATAAGTTTAAAGTTATAAGTGCTTGGTCGGGGGCTCTGCCCCTTTCCCCCTTAAAATCTCCTGCGCACCCGTGAGAGGGTGCGCCCCGCTTTGCGGCTTCGGGCGATTTTCGGGGGAGCCCCCGCGCTCCCGCGCATCCGTTCCTCGCTTCGCTCCGGTACTCGCGACTTCGCGTATGGTAGTTTATTTCAATCACACCCCCGCACCCCTGAATGCGCCGATGCATCGCATCGGCTTAAAGAGCGATACAAAACGGCAGTACGCAATTTGTTTGGTCAATGCGTACTGCCGATTGTTTTTTAAGCAAACGCGATGCGTTTGCGCTGTCGGAGGGGCAGGGAGCCGAAAAGCTCCCTGCGTAGCACTTAAAACTTATAACTTAAAACTTATAACTCTCAAATATCTTCGTGCTCGCGCAATGCTTTCTGCCCGATATCCTTGCGGAACTGCATATTGTTGAAATGGATCTTTTCAACGGCGCGATAGGCGTTGGCGATGGCTTCCGGGATCGTCTTGCCGCGGGCGGAAACGCCGAGGACGCGACCGCCTGCCGTGACGATCTTGCCGTCGCGCAATGCGCTTCCCGCGTGGAAAACTTTGGCGCCGTCGGCTTCCGCCTCGGCAAGACCGGTGATCTCGTCGCCTTTGGCGTATTTGCCGGGATAACCGCCCGCCGCGATGACGACGGAAACGGCGGGTTCGCCCGACCAGACGAGTTTCGCGTTTGCCAGATCGCCGTGGGCGACGTGATTGACGACGTCGAACCAGTCGCCGTCGAAGCGGCGGAGCACCGGCTGGATCTCGGGATCGCCGAAACGGACATTGAATTCCAACACTTTCGGCTTGCCGTGATCGATCATCAGTCCGACGAAAATCACACCGCGGAAATCAAGTTTTTCCTGCTGGATGCCGCGGAGGAAAGGCAGGAGGATCTCCTGCTGGATGCGCACCGCCGCTTTGGGAGTGACGACGGGGGCGGGCGAGTATGCGCCCATTCCGCCCGTATTGGGGCCTTTGTCGAGGTCGAAAATGCGTTTGTGATCTTGCGAACTCACCAGAGGCACGATGGTTTTGCCGTCGGTCAGCGCGAGGATCGAGGCTTCTTCGCCGTCGAGTTTTTCCTCGATCACGACTTTTGCGCCCGCCGTGCCGAAACTGCCCTCGAAACAGCCGTCGATGAAATCCAATGCATCCTGCAAGGATTCCGCGACCAGCACACCTTTGCCGGCAGCAAGTCCGTCCGCCTTGACGACGATGCCGTTCGCGCCGTCGGCAAATTCCTTTTTGACGTATTCTTTGGCGTTCGCCGCATCGGTAAAGGCGGCGCCGCGGGCGGTCGGGATGCCGTATTTCAGCATAAACTGCTTGGCGAAATCCTTACTGCCTTCAAGTTGCGCCGCTTCCTTGGAGGGACCGAAAACGGCGAGACCGCGGCTGCGGAAAACATCGGCGATCCCGGCGCAGAGCGGATTTTCCGGGCCGACGACGGTGAGATCGATTTTTTTCTGCTCGGCGAAATCGGCGAGTTTTTCCAGTTCACCGACGGAAATATCGACACATTCGGCGTCTGCGGCGATCCCCGCGTTACCGGGGGCGCAGTAGACGTGATCGACCTGCGGACTCTTTTTGAGTGCCCAGACGAGCGCGTGTTCACGGCCGCCCGAACCGATGACTAAAACCTGCATATTGTTTTCTCCTGTAAAAAAGGGTTATTTGACGATGATGCGTCCGTCGAAACTCAAATCGAAATTATTGCGCATATCGCCGGAGCGGCGCGCTTCGGTGATCGCGTCGAAAAAGCGGTCGACGAGAAAACGGTATTCTTTTTCCTGCCGGTCGTCGGGAAACGTGACGCGGCACGGCACTTGCTCCATATAACTGAGACGCGCTTCCAGTTTCCGGTCGGATTTGACAACGAGGATCGCGAGTTTCAGTTGCGGATAATTCCGGATCGCATTGCAGAGTTTCAACGCGGGGAGCAATTCCCTGCGAGGCAGATGCTTCTGGTAAACCCAGACATAGGGAGGATGTTTGCTCTCTTTGACAATGGGGAGCGTCAAATGATTGGCGGTCGTTTCCTCGCGGCGGAGGATGTAGCCGTTGTCATCGACGACCCAGTTGGCGTCGAGGACGGCGGCGGGGACCCGCTCCGTGATGTTGAGCCGGATGGCATCCGGTTGGAGGATCTCCACTTCGGCGTCGGCGATGTTGCGGTAGACGAGAAGTTGCTGACGCAGGATATCGGGACGGATATCGTGGAAACTTTTGCCCGGTTTCAGTCCGAGCTCGCGGCAGAGTTCCGTCTGGTGCTCCTCCCAGTAACCGCCGGAAATGCAGTGCACTTCGACGCGTTGGAGCAACAGCCGGGGATTGGTGACAAAAAGCGAACGGTGCAACAGATAAAGCCCGGTCCCGATCCCGCCGCAGAGGATCAGCAGCAGCACGATGATCGTGATGCGGCGGATCTTTTTGGCGCGTTCCGGATCGTGTGCTTTGACCGCAGTGTTGCTTTTCGCAGGTTTTTTCAAAGGACTTTCTCCCTGACGTTAAAAGGAATTGGCATCGCCGGGGAATACCCCCGCTTTGACTTCATCGGCGTATTGTTTCAGCGCATTTTCCGCGATTTTGCCCAGCTCCGCATAGCGTTTGGCGTGGCGCGGCAGGAAATCGCCGCCGAGGCCGAGCACGTCGTGGAGCACCTGCACCTGCCCGGAGCAGTCCGCGCCGGAGCCGATGCCGATCGTCGGAATGCGGAGACTTTCGGTGATTTTTTTGCCGAGCGACGCCGGGATGCACTCCAAAACGAGCGCAAACGCGCCCGCTTCCTCGATGATTTTGGCTTCGGCGAGGAGCCGCGCCGCGTCTTCCTCGGTCTTGCCCTGGACTTTGTAGCCGCCGAGCGCCTGGACGTGCTGGGGCATCAGCCCCATGTGCGCCATCACGGGGATCCCGGAGGAAACAAGTTGTCTGATAAGGGGGGCGACTTCGGCGCCGCCTTCGAGTTTGACGGCATCGGCGTCCGCTTCTTTGAGGGCGCGCGCCGCGTTGCGAAGTGCTTCGGCGGTGTCCGCCTGATAACTCATAAAGGGCATATCAAAGACGACAAATGAATCGGGTGCGCCGCGCCGCACCGCCTTGGTATGGTGGAGCATTTCGTCCATCGTCATCGGGATCGTGCTCGCGAGTCCGAGAACCGTCATCGCGACCGAGTCTCCGACCAGCAGGATGTCGATCCCGGCAGATGCGGCGATCCGCGCCGCGGGGGCGTCGTAACTGGTTACCATTACCAATTTCTCGTTTGCCGCTTTGCGCTTGGCAAACGTCGAAACGCTGATCTTTTTCATTTCTCCAATCCTCGTGAAAACGACGAAAAACAATATATCTTTTATATAATATGCCCTGAAAGCGCATTTTTTGCAAATTTTCTTTTGCACAAAAGCCGCTTTGGTGCTATCTTTTTAACGGAATGTTCAAAGGAAAGGAGCCTTGCATAATGAAAAAAGAGCGGAAAAAGAGATTACGCCACATCGCCGAACGCCGCCGGGAGCGTCAGGAACGCCGCGCGGCAGCCGAGATCGTCGGCACGCTGACGGTCGCTGCCGCAGGTTACGGCTTTGTCAGGCAGGAAGACGGCGGGGACGATATTTTCATCCCCGCTCCGATGGTCAACGACGCGATCGACGGCGACGTCGTCAAGGTGGAAATTCTGCCGCCGCGCGTTTCCGTTCCCGGCGACGCGGAGCGCGGTCCTGCCGGACGGGTGATCGAAGTATTGGAGCGCAAACGCGACGTTTTCGTCGGCGAGTTGCTCGAAAACAACCGCATCCGGCCGTTGAATACGCGTCTGCCCGATGAAATTTTTCTGCACGGCTCCCGCCACGGCGCACAAAAGGGCGACTGGGTGAAATTCCGTCTCGACGATGCCGGAGACGGCGTCTGGCGCGGCGAGATCGAATCCTCGCTCGGCAGGGCAGGGGTGCTCGCCGCCGATCTCGACGCGGTGATGGCGGAATTTCACATCCCTGCGCGTTACACCGCAGAGGAAGATCTTGCGGCACAGCAGATCGTGCCGCGCGAGATTTCGCGCGTTGACCGACGGGATCTGTTTGTCGTTACGATCGACCCCGCCGACGCCAAAGATTTCGACGATGCGCTTTCCGTCGTTCCCAATGAAAATCCCGATCTCGTGACGATCGGCGTGCATATTTCCGATGTCGCCGCCTACATCGCGCCCAAAAGCGACTTCGATCAGGCGGCGGCGATGCGCGGTTTCAGTTGTTATTTGCCGGGGCGCACGCTTCCGATGCTGCCGCCCGCGCTGACCAAAAAGATCAGTCTGCAAGCGGGGCAGGAAAGTTTCGCCCATACCGTCTTTCTCGACGTTGACCGCGCGACGGGCGAGATCGTCGCGAGCCGGCGGGAACATTCGCTCATTCGCGTGGCGTGGCGGCTTGATTATCCGACGGTGCAGAAGTTTGCCGACGAAAACGTTTCTCCGGCGGAATGGGACGACGCGTTGCGCGACGCGCTCAAAATTTTGCTGGAAACGACGCGCAAAATGCGAAGTTTCCGTGCGCACAAGGAGGCTTTCATCGAATTGCCGCTTCCCGAGATCCGGATCCTCTGCTCGGAGGGGGAAAACAAAATCCTCGGTCTGGAAAAGAAACTTTCCGCCGAGTCGGAGCAACTGATCGAGGAGTGCATGCTCGCCGCCAACAGCGCCGTCGGCAATGAATTGATCGAGCGCGGCATCGCCGGGATTTTTCGCATCCACCCCGAACCCGAGGAGGAAAAGGCGCTGGAATTTTCCGATTTGATGAAAGAGGGATTTCAACTTTCCTGCGGCGACATCACCGAGCGCACCAACTGCAATCACTTCATTTCCCGGTTGCCCGACGATCCCCGCCGCGAAGTGATTTTGAGCGCATTGCTGCGGTCGCTGCCGCGCGCTTCCTACGCCGCCGAAGCGTCGATCCACTTCGCGCTCGGCAAGTTGCGTTACAGCCACTTCACCAGTCCGATCCGCCGCTATCCCGATCTTGCGGTGCATCAGCAGTTGTGGAATTTTGACAGCAAAATGCGGTTGCGCAATCACCATTCGCTCGAAAAAGTCGCCGAAAAAGCATCGGAATTGGAGGAAAACAACGACAACGCCTACTACGCCGCTTCCGACCGGTTGAAACTGCGTTACCTTGAAGAAAAACTGGAAGCGGGGGAGGATATGCTTTTTGACGGCGTGATCGCCCGGGTGCTTTCGGGCGGATTGCAGGTCGATATCGCCGAACTCGGTATCTACGGTTTCGTTCCCCTCGGTCAACTCGGCGGCAGTTTCGACCGCGGCAAGGCGGGTTTGCGCGAAACGCACGGGCTTCGCTCCTATTGTTGCGGCGACACGATCAAAGTTCGTCTGGCGCAAATCGACTTCGACCGCAACAGCGCGGTTTTCGTCCCCGCCGGCAGGTGAGGCGCCGCGGTTGCAAAAGGAGCGTTTTTGTGATATATTAGACACCGCAATACGAAGGTGCCGCAATGACGAAAAAATCGCTTCTTTTGAATACCGTTTACGACCGGCTTTTTGCCGTTTACGGCGAATGCCGCTGTCCGCTTTGTCACGAAACACCCTTTCAACTGCTGGCGGCGGTGATGCTTTCGGCGCAGTGCCGCGACGAAAGGGTGAATCTTGTAACGCAGGAACTTTTCGCCCTCGCGCCCGACGCCGAAGCGATGGCGGCGCTCCCCGTGGAAAAAATTTCGGAGATCATCCGTCCGCTCGGACTTTACGCCGCCAAGGCGCGCAATCTGCATTGCGCCGCGCAACGCATCGTCGAAGTCTATCACGGCAAAGTGCCGCAAAAAATGGAAGATTTGGTCACGCTCGCCGGGATCGGGCGCAAAAGTGCCAACGTGGTTTTGGGCAACGCCTTTGAGATACCGGGATTCCCGGTCGATACGCACGTCAATCGCGTCTTGAACCGCCTCGGCGCCGTGGCGACCGATTCCCCCGAAGCGATCGAAAAAATCGTCGACCGCGAAGTCGATCCCGCGCGATGGACGAATTTTTCGCATCTGCTGATCCAGCACGGACGTCACACCTGCGGTGCCCGCAAGCCGGATTGCAAAGTGTGTCCGCTCGCTGATCTATGTCATTACAGGAGAAAATCCCGATGAATTCCGTCGTCTATCAATTCCGTCAGGTCAAAAAACTTCCGATTTGGATCTACTGGTTGCCCGCCGCGCTGATGTGGCTGATCTTTCACGCGCTTTTCCGCTTCAAACTGGATGATCCGCTCGATCAGTGCAACAGCGATCCGCATAAGATCGTCGGCGTCGCGTGGCACAACCGTCTGCTCTTTCTGCCGCTGGTTTTCCCGAAATTCCTGCGGAAACGCACGCTCGCCGTCATCAGTCCGTCGCGTGACGGGCAGTATCTCTCGGACTTCATTTCGCTTTTCGGCATCGGCGCGTTGCGCGGCTCCTCATCGAAAAAGGGGGCGCAGGCGCAGTTGGGCGCATTCCGTGCAATCAATGAGGGAAAAATCGTGGTTTTCACGCCCGACGGTCCGCGCGGTCCGCGTTATCATCTGAAACCGGGGCCGATCCATCTGGCTTCCAACAGCGGGGGGACGATCGTGCCGCTGATCATCAATTATTCGCGTTACTGGCAGTTGCGCAGCTGGGACAAATTTCAGATCCCGAAGCCGTTTTGCCGCATCACGCTCTCGATCGGCGCGCCGATCACGGTGCCGCCGGAGCTGAATGCCGAAGAATTGGAAAATTACCGCCTCAAAGTGGAAAAGGCGATGCTTTCCCTCACTTCTGACCGCGAAGCTTCTCTCTGAATGTCCCCGGCGGCAACCCGCGCCGTTTGCGGAAAACCCGCGAAAAGTAGAACTGGTCGCTGAAACCGGAAGCGTAGGCGGCTTCGGCGACGGAAGCATCGGGGTGCGCTTTCCAGAAACGCTCCGCCAGATTCAGCCGGTACTCGATCACGAGTTCCTTGAAGTTGGTCTGGTAGTTTTTGCGCAGAAATTGCGAGATCGTCGATACGCTGCAATGCATTTTTTTCGCCATTTCCGGCAGCAAAATGGTGCCGGTCGCGTTTTTTTCGATGTACCGGTCGATCTCCTGCCGCAACCTGCCGTCCTGAACGACCGCGAGTTCCCGTACCGCGATGTAGTCGATGAGCGTCTTGAAAAGTCCGAGGATGCCGTCCATTTTGCTCTGGCTGAAAGAGGGCAACTCCGCATAGGCTTTGCGCAGGGCTTCGCGTTGCGCTTCGTTTTCGACTTCGTCGATCCACTCCGGCATTTTCGCTTCGTCGAGCCGGAATTGCCCGATCATCAGAAATCCGGCGATCTTGCCGTGGACGCAGATCGGCGCGATCCCCTCGTAAAGTCCCGCGTGACAGCGGTAGAGCGAAACTTCGTGGTACTCCGCCGCTTCGCTCTGTTTCAACTGGTCGAGCGAAAGGCAATTGTCGAGTTTGCCCAAGTCCTCCTGGACAAGGCGGCAGAATTCGCAGTTGCGCATCGCCTTGCCGCGCCGCAACCTTTCCCCCGTGATCGAGAAAAAAGTCACCCGCACGTCCAGCAATGCCGCCAAATCATCCAGAATGCCCTGGATCTCATCGCTCAAAAAGAGATCGACGGAGCGCGTATTCATAAGAGAGCCTTTCGTTGATGAAAAAATTCCGTTTTGTATTAATATAGACTTGTTTTGCAAAAAAGTCCATAGCACTTGCAAAAAAAACTATTGTGAAAAATCAAATGAGGCGTTATAGTATGAACGAAACCAAAACCAACGAGGAGTGAAAAATGGCTTTTGATCTGAAAAAAATCTACGCGGCGTTTGCGATCGACGATCCTTTTGTCAACGTGATCCCCTACGGCACCGGGCACATCAACGACACCTACAAGATGGATTGCGCGTCGACTTCCTACATCGTCCAGCGGCTCAACACCTCGATTTTCCGTCAGCCGGAGTTGCTGATGGATAATTTTCAGCGCGTCACGGCGCACATCGCCAAAAAGATCGCCGCCGAAAAGAGCGACCGCAAGACGC
Source organism: Victivallaceae bacterium (assembly GCA_016292515.1). Taxonomy (GTDB): domain Bacteria; phylum Verrucomicrobiota; class Lentisphaeria; order Victivallales; family Victivallaceae; genus UBA1784. The sequence goes on along the minus strand of JAEDIJ010000001.1, from coordinate 60,997 downwards.
TTCACCTCGTGCTGGCGCGCGAAACGGGCAAACCTTTTTTCCGCGATGAGGAAAATAATTTCTGGCGTTGCTATCACTTCGTCGATCAGGCGCGCACCTACGACATCTTGGAAACGCCGGAGCAGGCGTTTCAGGCGGCGGCGGCTTTCGGGCAATTCCAGTGCGACCTCGCCGATCTCGACCGCCTCAACGAGACGATCGTCGATTTCCACAATACGCCGAGCCGTCTGCGCAATCTGGAAGCCGCGATCAAAGCCGACCGTTGCAACCGTCTTGCCAAGGTCGGCAAGGAAGTTGATTTCGTGATGCGCCGCGCCGCCGATTGCTCGGTGCTCATCGACTTGCAGAAAAAAGGGGAACTTGCCGAGCGCACGACCCACAACGACACCAAACTCAACAACGTTTTGATCGACCCCGCCACCCAGCGCGCCGTCTGCGTCATCGACCTCGATACGACGATGCCGGGTCTGCCGCATTACGATTTCGGCGATATGGTGCGCACGGGGACGAGTCCCGCCGCCGAGGACGAACGCGATCTTTCGCTCGTCGGGATGCGCTTTGAAATGTTTGAAGCGTTGCTCCGCGGCTATTTGAGTCAGGCGAAATTCCTCAATCCGCTTGAAAAGGAACTTCTGCCCTTTTCCGGTAAACTCATCACGTTGGAGATCGGCATCCGCTTTTTGACCGATTATCTGGAGGGCGACGTCTACTTCAAGACCAAGCGTGAAGATCACAATCTCGACCGTTGCCGCACCCAGTTCAAACTCGTCGAATCGATCGAAAGTCAACTCGACGCGATGAAAAAACTCAACGCGTCGATCCGATAAAGGAGAGGATAATGCCGTTTGCAAAAGTTTTATTTGCGTTGTTTGCGGGAGTTTTGATGATGGATCTGAATGCCGCCGAATGGTTGCCGGAGGAGGAACTCTTTCGTACTCCGGAAGTGCGCAAAGCCGTCGGGTATGAAAAATACGACGTCGACGGTTTGCAGTCCGTTCTTCTGGAATCGCTGCCCGCACCGGACGGGAGCAAGACGTTTGTCTTTGCCTACTTTGCGCTGCCGTCGTCGCCCAAGCCGGAAAAAGGCTATCCCGCCATCGTGCTTCAACACGGCAATACCGACACCTGCTTCCCGATGATCGCCAAAAGATGGGCGGATCGCGGTTATTCGGTGATTGCTTACGATCATTACGGCAATCTGCCGGAAACTTCCGCCGGATTTATGCAACGCCCCGTCGTCGCCGAATCCTTGCAGGCAAAAATGGGGGTGAAATTCCAGTCCGGCGACCCCGCGTTGCACCGTGTCTGGATCAAAAACATTTGGAGTTGCGCCAGCCACGCCTGTACTTTTTTGCGCGATCAAAAGGAGATCGATCCCGACCGCATCTTTTTCCTCGGCGTTTCGCTCGGCGCGGTCAACGGTCTGATCACGGCGGGGCTTGACTCGCGTTTTGCCGGGTACATCTGCTGTTACGGTTGCGGATTTTTCCACATTCCCGACGCGTCGGGGAGTTTTATCCGGCTCTCCGATCCCGCCGTCGATCCTGCCTTGATCGTCGGAAAAATCAAAATGCCGGTGCTGTGGATCGTCAGCCCCAACGATTTCGCTTTCGGACAGGTCAACTGGCAGACTTCCATCGACCATACGCCGACGACCGACAATCAGGCGGCGATCCCCGGCTTGACGCACGGCGGCTGGGCGGCGAATTATCCTCTGGCGTACCGCTGGGTCGATCACCTTTGCGGCAGAGACAGCGCGTTGCCGAAGTTAGGCGGAAGTCAGCGGCGCGACAACGTGGCGTTCGCCCCCGTCCTGTGCGGCGGCGATGGCATCAAGGAAGCGGATTTGTGCTACACGCGTGAGGAAAAGATCACGCCCGACACCAAATGGGAAACGCTTTGTGCCGTCATCGGCAAGACGGAGATCTCGGCGGAACTTCCCGCCGGAGCAACCGCCTTTTTCTTCACCGCGACCGACCGCGATTATCCCGGCGGCGCGATGCCGGTTTCCTCGTCCTTTACGCGCGTCAAGTAAACGTGCGTTGCGCGGTCAAGTGCCGCGTGCTGTTTTGAAAAAAGTTCATCCAGCCGGCTGGACTTTTTTTTTGTCCGGTGCTATTTTATATATGATTTTATCGGATCAAAACAGTTTTTTCGGCGATGAACGATCTTTATTTTCAAAGCGCGCTCCCCGTGTGGGGCACCGGACGCCGTTTCAGGATGAATGATTTCATTTTGTTCACGGCGGATTTTTCGGCGCAGAAAGGGCAGAATGTTTCGCTTGTTTTGACGGCTTCGACTTATTTTCGTGTCAAACTCAACGGATGTTTCGTCGCGCACGGTCCCGCCCGCGGCCCCAAGGGGTTTTTCCGGGTGGAAACGTTGCCGCTTGCTTGCCGATCGGTGCAAAATCACCTTGAAATCGAAGTTTCCGGTGCCAATATCAACAGTTTCGATTATCTCGATCAGCCAAGTTTTTTGCAGGCGGAAGTCAAAATCGGCGATACCGTCGTCGCCGCGACGGGAAAAGATTTCCGTGCTTTCGATCTGACGCACGAACGCATCGTCAAGGTGTCGCGTTTAAGTTATCAGCGGCTCTTTTTTGAGGCGTACCGCGTTACGCCCGAAAGAGGAGTTTTGCCGGAACTTGAACTTGAAGTGACGCCGGACGTTTCTTACTTGCCCGCACGCGTGCCGCAGCCGGAATACGCGATCGACCGCAGTTACCGTAAAATCAAAACGCTCCGCCGCAGTTACCGCAAAGATGCTGGACTTCTCCCCGACGCCGCCCCCGGCACCGCTTTCGGCGTCAGCGGCACGCAGGGCGTGCAAAACCGCGCGCTGACGCTGGTCGGCAAAAACGGTTTCAAGGGCTATCATCAGGAAGAACTTGACGTCAACGCCTTTCTCGAACTCGGCCGCTACGTGCGCGACGACAAGGGGGAAATTGTTTCGACGCTCTTTGCCGGAAAAATCAACAACACCGGCTTTGTCCAAGTGCGCGTCAACTGCACGAAACCGGGGCGGCTGGTCGTGATGTTTGCGGAATTGGAGGAGCCGTCGGGCGGCGTCGATCCGCTCCGGCTGGAAACGACGTGCGCCGTTTTCTGGGATCTGCTGACGCCGGGGTATTACGATCTTGAAGCGATCGAGCCCAACGCTTTTAAGTACGCCGAAGTCTTCTTCGACGGCGGGGAGGGGGATATCTGCGATCTCGCGTTGCGCGAGTACAAGAGTCCGCTCGTTCAAAAAAATCTTTTTACCGGAAACGACGCGGAGTTGAAAGCGATTTTCGACGCCGGATGCGAATCCTTTGCCGCCAACGCCGTCGATGTTTTGACCGACTGCCCGACACGCGAGCGCGGCGGCTACATCGGAGACAGTTTTTTTACGTCGCGCGCCGCGCACAGTTTGACGGGAAATCTCCTCCTTGAAACGCTTTTTCTGGAAAATTACGCGCTTGCCGCCGCCGATCCCGGTTTGCCCCGCGGCGTATTCCCGATGGAGTACCCCGGCGACCACCCGACGGGGGAATTCATCCCCAACTGGGGAATGTGGCTTTTGCTCGAACTTGCCGAGTACCGCAAGCGCGGCGGCGGGCAAAGAATTCTCGACGCGATGCGCGGCAAAGTCTTTGACTTCATCGGCTATATGGATCATTTCCTCAACGAAGACGGACTTCTGGAAAAACTTCCCGGCTGGGTTTTCGTCGAGTGGAGCCTTGCCAACACCTTTACGCAGGATGTCAACTACCCCACCAATATGCTCTATGCGGCGGCACTTGACGCGGCGGCGCAAGTTTACGGCGAAACATCGTTGCGTTTGCGTGCAAGAGAAATGCGTGAAAAAATCCTCGCGCAATCGTGGGACGGTCACTTTTTCCGCGATCACGCCGTGCGGCAAAAGGACGGTACGCTTCAAGTCGCGCCCGGCGACAAAAGCGAGATCTGCCAGTATTTCGCCTTTTTTCACCATTTGGCGACGCCGGAAAAATTCCCCGGATTGTGGCATACCCTCGTCGCGGATTTCGGGCCGCGGCGCAAGGCGGAGGGAAATTATCCCGACGTCGCCTTTGCCAACGCCATTATGGGCAATTATCTCCGGCTTGAACTGCTGGCGACTTACGGCTTGCAGGAGCAGATGCTCCGGGAGATCAAAGATTATTTCCTCCCGATGGCGCAAACGACCGGGACTTTGTGGGAGCATAACGACACTCGCGCCAGTTGCTGTCACGGGATTTCAAGTTTCATCAGTTATTTGATTTTGCAATATCATTCATCAAAAAAGGAGTTTGCACGATGAAAAAAATCATTGCCTCGTTGCTCGGTTGTGCCGCCTTTACCCTCGGCGCAGCGAGTTTTCTCGCGGAATTTGAGAGTTTCGATTGTCAGGAGCCCGCCAAAGCGCAAGGCTGGCGCATCGCCAACGGCAACAACTATGTCCAGTTCAACGCCGACAAGGCGACGATCCAAGCGACGCTCGAACTCCCCGAAACGGGCGATTATTATGTATGGGTGCGCGCGTGGGCGGCAAACGACGTTTTCCGCAAAGCGGTTCTGACGATCAATCACTTGAAAATCGGTTCTTTCGGCGACGGCAAGCCGGAGGGCGACGCTCCCGGCTTCACGTGGCAACGCTCCAAGCGCAAGATCCGCCTCAACGCCGGAAAACTTGAAGTCAAGGCGGTCGGCTTATCGCCTTACACCCGCTTCGATGCGATGATTTTGACGACGGGGGAGGAAACTTATACCGGCAAAGTGGAAAACTTGCCGCTTCTCAAAACCGTCGTGACGGGCGATGTTTCCGCGCGCGGCAACCGCATCAAGGCGGCGCCGCAGATGGGGAAGGGGGTGCCGATCCTCGTTTTTTGCGGGATGCGTCCGTGGATGGGCGGCGAATTCGCCGGCTTTTTCGCCAAAAACGGAGCGAAAGTCACTTCCGTCAACGGTCCCTATCTCGACGGTTTGAGCGGCGCGCCGATCAAACAGCATATGGTCGACAAGATCGAGCCGCAACCCTTTGACGGCATCACGCCCGCGTTTGAAACGCTCGACAAAGAGAATTTGGTCGTTTTTCACCTTTTCAAGCCGGAACTTTTGGAGGAACTTCTGACGCCGGAGCGCGTCTCCGCGCTCAAAAAGTACGTCGAAAACGGCGGACATATCCTCTTCACCCGCAACGCGCCCTCCAACTGCCCCGAACTTCTCCCTGTCGCTCTGGGCGACGACGTGACGATTCAGGAGGTCTATCATGCCAACCGCCCTGCCGGAGAGGCATTCGGACTTTATCCCGAAACGCTCCCCGTCTACGGCGTCTACCGCGAAGTCGCGGCGGTATCCGGCGCGGAAGTTTTGAGCATGATCCGCGATGAAAAAGGCAATGAGGTCGTGCCTTACATCGTGCGCAAAAAGATCGGCAAGGGGAGCGTGACCTTTTTCAATGCCGAAAAAAGCAATCCGAAATCGATGAAAGAGTACGGCAACTGGGCGTACGGCGCGAGTTTCTTCGTCGCGCTCGCCAATGATTGCGCCGGACTGAAACTTGATGCGGCAAATCTCATCCGCCGTCCGGCGGCGATCCCGGAGCGCAAAATTCTTGCGGATGTTTCCGTCGCCGTTTCCCTTCCGCAAATGGAAATCACGCCCACGGCGACCGCGCCGACGATTTCGGGCAATACCGCCACTTTTGCCGACGGCGCGAAACTCGTCGTCAAGGATGGCAAAGTCGATTTCTATTTGCCCGGGGCAAAACTTCCTCTGATGCGCGATGCCGAAATGCCCAAGATCCAGACGCTCGGCGCCGCGCGCAGTTACACTTCGGAAACCGCCGAGGCCGCCGGGGTCAACGACGTGACAAAAGAGTTGAAACTTGATCTTCACTTTGACAAAATGACGGCGGAAAACAACGAAGTCGTCCTCCGCTACGTCGGGGAAAAAACGCAGATGGCGTGGCGTTTCGTCAGCGGCAAATTCAATCTCGACGGAAGAATTTTTTACGGTTACGGCGACCGCATCGAGATCGAAAAATGCCCCGCGCTGATCGGGAGCGTCGAATTTACCTCGAAACTCTGTTTGGAGAAACCGCTTTTTGCCCGCCGCTTCTCCTGCTATATGGATCCGCGCGGCTACACCGATGCCGATATGAGCGGCAAAAGCAACGGCGACACCTTGCAGTGGTGCACCTTTGCTTCCGGTCAGCCGTTTGAATACGTCGCCGCCGAAAACGGCGTCTATATCGGTCATATTTCCGCACCCTTTATGACAAGCCAGCGGCTTTCGCGCAAAAAGGGGAGCGATGCGATCACCGACACGCATTTCGCCGGATTCGGCCGCCTTGCCGCCCCCGTCGCTTCGCCGTGGTACTGGCACTGGTACAGTGCCGGCGCGGAAAATCAGCACAACGAGTACATCGCGATCTACCAGTATATGCGTCAAAGTCTGCGCCGTCAGGCGGGGCTGAAAGAACTTCCCGCTTATCCCCATACGGAAGTAAGTTACCGCGTCACCGACGCCGAACGCGAGGAAGTTTACCGCAAAGCCGCGGCGGCGGGTTATCGTTTTTTGATGCGCCAGAATCCCGAAAGCCCCGTCGACAAACTGCCGCAGACGCTGCCGTGGATGAAAGAAATTCTCGATGCGGGCATCCGTCCTTATGCGTGGAGTGCGGGCAGTTACGTGCAGGGGCGCGACGGCTGGGTCTACAAGACGCATCCGGAGTGGTTCGCCCGCGACACCAAAGGCGAAATTCAGCGTTATTTCGGCACGCCGACCTCGGTCGGCTACCCCGTCATCGACGTCAACAACAAGGAATTTCAAAATTGGTACAAAAAGACCGTTCAGGTGCTGATCGACGGCGCGAAACTCGGCTGGATCTACCGCGATATGGACGGTACCGCAAGCGGCATCGTCAATTTCGCTCTGCCGCAAAGTGCCAACGGCATCGATTCGCAGATCGGGCTTTACCGTTTCTTCCACGAGCAGGATTGCCGCGTCGGCATCGAGGGGGAAAATCCCCTTGTCATCGACCAGTTCTGGTACCGCGCTCCGCTTTACACGCCGATGACGGGCAGGGAATTTGCGCTGCTCGGCACCGCGCCGTGGTGCGATCTTGAAGGCGGCGTCAGTCTGGATCCTTTCCGCCTCGGGATGTACGGATGCTTCCCCCGCTTCGAGATCGAAGCGACCTTCCTCGGCGTCGACCGCATCCCCGGCGAAGTCGAACGCGGCAAACGCGTCGTTTCGCTCGTGAAGCCTTTCAACGCCGCGCTCGACCACGTAGGGATGCCGTTCATCCGCGAAACGCCTTTCGGCACGACGTGGATGAGCGAATCTGGCGGTGCGCTCCTCTTTTGGAATCCGGCGGCAAAAGTGACCGTCGATCTGCCCGCGGGGTGGAAAATCCAAGGCGTTGAAGGCAATGTCCTGACCGACGTCAAGGCGGACGCGATCTATTTATTGGAAAAGAAATAAAAAAAAGAAAGCAGGATTGGCATCTCGCGCACAATACTGAAACAATAAGCCCAAAAGAGGACCCGATGCAAATCTTGTTCCGAGATCGACCTGCTTTCTGGCTTTAATATAAGAGGATTTCAGAGAAAAGTCAAGCGGAAACGGATTTTTTTTGAAAAATCTCGAAAAATTCGCGTTTTTCGCTTGACAACTCCCCGTTCGGGTGATATCTTATAGGACTTTCAAACGAAAGGACGTTGCTCGGCGACTTCGATCATCGCGTGCGGCAAAAAATCCGGTCGGTTGAAACAGTCGGTTCGATGGAAGTGCGAAGCCGTCGGGCGGCGAAAAATGGAAACAAAACATACGGATTGAAAATTATGAAAACCTATTTGGCGAAAGTCGGCGAAATCGAGCAGCGTTGTCTGCTGTTTGACGCCTCCGAAGTGCCGGTGGGACGTCTGGCAGTCCGCGTTGCCAATGCGCTTCGCGGTAAAGACAAGCCGACGTATACTCCGCATATTGATACTGGCGCGTTTGTCATCGTGATCAATGCGTCCAAGGCTGTTTTTACCGGCCGCAAGGCTGAGGAAAAAGTTTATGTGAGTTTCAGCGGATATCGTAGCGGCCGCAAGGAAGTGACTGCGGACAAAGTTCGCGAAAGCTCCCCCGCGCGCATCATTCAGGATGCCGTCTGGGGTATGATGCCGCACGGCCGTCTCGGTCGCGCGCAGTTTGGCAAACTCAAGGTTTACGCCGGTGCGGAGCATCCGCATATGGCGCAGAAGCCGGTCAAAGTTACGGTGGAGTAATCTCTTATGGCGATCAAGAAAAGCGATGAAGTGTTGGCGGTCGGCCGCCGCAAGTGCGCGGTCGCGCGGGTTCGTCTGACTCCCGGTACCGGCAAAGTTACGGTCAACGGCAAGGCGATGGACAGTTATTTCCCCAGCGCCGATCTCTGCGGTTACGTCGGTCAGGTTTTTGCCGCGATCGATGCCGCTGATAAATTTGACATCTGCGCCAATATCGACGGCGGCGGAATGACCGGTCAGGCCGGTGCTCTGCGTCACGGTGTTGCCCGCGCTCTTGTCAAATACAATGAAGAATATCGCGTCGCTTTGAAAGAGGCCGGTATGATGACTCGCGATGCGCGGGTCAAGGAACGTAAGAAGTCCGGTCAGCCCGGTGCTCGCCGTCGCTTCCAGTTCTCGAAACGTTAATTTGGCTCTTGCACCCATAGCTCAATTGGATAGAGCGTCTGGCTACGGACCAGAAGGTTTGGGGTTCAAATCCCTATGGGTGTACCAAATACTCAAAGACTTTGAGGTGAAAAACCTCAAAGTCTTTTTTTATTCTTCCTCCGAAAAAATCAGCTTTTCTCTTTTTTTGCGGCTCGTGAAATGCAGGGGTTTTTCCTTTTTCCGCTCTTATTGAATAACAAAAAAATGTTTTTCAAAAAATTAGTTTTTTATGTAAAAACGCTTGCTTTTTCTGGTTGATAAGGTTATATTTTACGTGTTATTATAGTAGTTCGTTCCAGCGGGCTTGATTTCGGGAGCCGAAATGACATTCCCGGAGTTGTGACCGGATCAAACGGGATATCGGTATGCGCGCAGAAAAAGAAATTGCAACGCAAATCAGACGGAAGTCGTTGCTTGTAACGGCGCGCATCGGTGTTTTGTTTTTTGATGAATGTGAATTGTTGCAGCCGTGTGTTTCCGCGTAGGGTGGAAATATACGGTTGCCTTTTTATTGTTTGAAGAAGAAGTATCAGATCTCCGCAGGGAGTCGTCCTCGTATGGGCATTTGCCCCATATGAGGGCATCGCCTGCCCGGAAATGGAATTTCGACGTGTCGAATGGCGGATATTGAAGAAGAATTTGTAAGGCTACCGGGGAAACAGTGGTGCCTGGTTCGGACGAAACCGCGCAATGAAAAATTTTCCGCGCAAAATTGCCGGGCGCAGGGGATTTTCGTTTACTTGCCGCTGATCACAAAAGTCGAACTTCACAATCGCAGTGAACGGAAACTGCAATTGCCGATGTTTCCGGGGTATTTGTTCGCCCGTGCCGACTTGGAAGAGATCACGTTGCTCCGGCGGGACAAAGGGGTGTGGCAGGTGCAGACGTTGAGCGAGCCGGAGGAAGAAAGCCTGCTCGTCGATTTGAAACTTGTCCGTGAAAGCGAGATTCTGTCGCAGAATCACGAATTGATCGTCAATCCGACCTTGCGAGTCGGCGATGCCGTTCGTTTCAAAACAGGCCCCTTCCGCGGGCAGGAAGTGATCGTCGCCGCGCGCGAAAACGCCGCCGACGTGATTGTCAACTTAGAATTTCTCGGCCGCAGCCTCACCATCCGCTGCCTCGCCGACGAATTGGAAAACTGAAAGAAAACAATAAAGGTTGAGTCTTATGGATAAAAAACCGATCTATGTGACATCTCCCTCTTTGCCGAAATTGGATGATTTCATCCCGTATCTGAAAGAAATTTGGGAAAACAAGTGGCTGACGAATAACGGCGCGTTTCATCGGCAGTTTGAAGAAGCACTGGCGGAATATCTCGGCGTCAAATACGTCAGTTTGTTCACTAACGGAATGATCGCTTTGCAGGTCGGATTGCAGGCGTTGCGGATCACAGGAGAAGTGATCACGACGCCTTTCACCTTTGTCGCGACGACGCACTCGATCCATTGGAATAACTGCAAACCGGTCTTTTGCGATATCGAACCGGAAACCTTTACGATGGACCCCGACAAGGTGGAAGCATTGATCACTCCGCAGACGACGGCACTGATGCCGGTGCACGTCTACGGAAATCCCTGCAATCACGAAAAATTACAGAAAATCGCCGACACCTACGGTTTGAAACTTTTTTACGATGCGGCGCACGTTTTCGGCGTGAAAAAAGAGGGTGTTTCCGTTTGCAACTGGGGAAATCTCTCGATGTTGAGTTTCCACGCGACCAAAGTTTTCAATACCTTTGAGGGCGGTGCGCTGGTGACCAACGACGAAAATATGAAAAAACGGATCGACTTCCTGAAAAACTTCGGCTTTGCCGACGAAGTGACGGTCGTCGCGCCGGGAAGCAACGGCAAAATGGATGAATTCCGCTCCGCGTTCGGCTTGCTTCAACTTAAAATCGTCGACGGCGAGATCGCCAAGCGACAAAAAGTGGCGCAGCGTTATCGGGAAATGCTGAAAGATGTCCCCGGGATCACAATGCTTTACGATTTGCCGGGAGTGCGTCATAATTACGCATACTTCCCGATTCGGATCAATGCGGAAAAATACGGGATGACGCGCGATGAGTTGTACAATAAACTCAAATCGGAAAACATTATGAGCCGCCGTTATTTTTATCCCTTGTGCAGCGATTTCCCGACCTACCGCGGGCTCCCCAGCGCCGCGGCATCCAATCTCCCCGTCGCGACCCGTGTCGCCCGGGAAATCCTCTGCCTCCCGATGTACGCCGAATTGACGGACGAAGCGATTCAAAAAATCGTCACGCTGATTTATGGCTGAAAAAATTTATATTTACGGATGCGGCGGTCATGCCAAAGTCGTGGCGGCAACGGCACGGCTTTGCGGATATGAAATCGGCGGATTTTGGGAGGATTCCGATGCCCGCGTCGGAGAAGATTTTTTCGGGAGCAAAATCATCGCTTTGAGCGATGTTCCGCGCGGCGCATTGATTTTTATTGCTTTTGGCGACAACCGTATGCGCCTGCAACGGGGAATTGCGTTGCAAGATGATTTTCGCATCGCAACGATTATTCATCCGACCGCACAAATTGCGGAGCACGTGAAAATCGGTCGAGGATGTTATGTCGGAGCATTGGCGAATGTTGACCCGGATGTTGAGATCGGCGATTTTTGCATTGTTAACAATGGCTCCAATATCTCCCATGAATCAAGATTGGGGGATGCCTGCCACATATGCGGGGGAACGCAACTCGCTGGAAATTGCGGCATTGGAAAGTGTGCAATGGTCGGGATAGGTAGTTGTGTTATTGAAAAATGCAAAATTGGCGACGGTACGATAATTGGTGCTGGCAGCACCATCATTGCCGATATCCCGTCGAATGTTGTTGCAGTCGGTTCTCCTGCAAAAGTGATCAAGGTTGCCAATGGCTGAAACGTTAAAAAATAAAATGTTCTCCGGAATGTTTTGGTCCGGATTGGGGCAGGTATGGAATTTGGGTGTGGGGTTTGTAATATCTCTCGTCCTTGCCCGCTTGCTTGAGCCGGAAGAATTCGGAGTCGTCGCAATTGTTGGTGTTTTTGTCGCCATTTTTTCGGTCTTCATTGATGCCGGTTTTGGTGCATCGTTGATTCAAAAAAAGGATTTGCATCCGGAAGATTGTTCAAGCGTTTTTTTTCTTAACTTGACAGTCGCGGTTATCTTGTATATCGGGCTGTTTTTCGCCGCGCCTCTTTTTGCGGATTTTTTTCACGAGCGCATTTTGGCGTCCTGCATTCGTGTTTCCGCTTTGACGATGATTTTTGGCGCGTTGTCGGCGGTTCAAAATGCGATGATCTACCGCGATTTACGGATGAATGTATTTTTTCGGATGTCCGTGGTTTCGCAAAGCATCTCCGGCGTCGTCGGAATTACGATGGCATATCGCGGATTCGGTGTTTGGGCATTGGTTGTGCAGACACTCTTAAAGTCGGCGATCAATACGACTTTACTGTGGATATGGGGTATGTGGCGACCGATTTTAAAAATCAGTTTTCAGCGTCTCAAAGGATTGTTCCAATACGGGTGGAAACTTCTTTGCTCTGGTGTTTTGGATTGCTTTTACAACAATATGTATCCGATTTTGTTCGGGAAATTGTTTGATTTCTCGACCTTGGCATATTATAATCGCGGCGACCATATCCCGAATTTGGGAATGGGAATTATTAACAATACGATTAGTTCTGTGCTCTTTCCGTCGTTTTCAAGTATTCAAAACGACCGCGAACAGATGGCACGGGTGATGAAAAAAGTGCAATCGGGTGTTTTTTTCTTCGTTATTCCGGCAATGACTTTGCTTTGTCTGATTTCCGAACCATTGATCGTTTTGCTCTTTAAGGAAAAATGGCTACCGGCTGTTCCCTATATGCAGATTTTTTGCTTTGTTTATGTGCTCTATCCGTTTCACACTTCCAATTTGTGTGTCTTGCAAGCCTGTGGGCGCAGCGATGTTTTTCTGATTTTGGAAATCATCAAAAAGGTCCAAGCGGTGATTTGTGTCTTATTGACCTATCGATATGGACCTTTCACGATGGCGTGTGGATTGGTTGCAACGAATTTTTTAAGTGCAATTGAAAACTCTTGGATGAATGGCAAAATCATTCACTTCGGCTTTGTAAAACAATTTTTGAATATCTTTCCACATATTGCGATCAGTCTCTTTTGCGCGATAGCCGGATGGTTTGTTTGCAAAAATTGTCCGGGCGTATGGAGTAAAACGATTTTAACTTCCTTGTGTTTCTGCGCTTTGTATTTGGGGATTTCCTTTGTTTTTAAACAGATTCCCAGGAATATGATCCAACTTGTTTGGTCGAAATTGCCGTTTTTGAAAAGAAATTAAATATGAATAATCCCGCTGTCAGCATTTGCTGTATCACCTACAACCACGCAAAGTACATCCACGATGCGCTAGAAGGTTTTCTGATGCAGCAAACGAATTTTTCTTTTGAAATTTTGATCCATGACGATGCCTCGACGGATGGGACGGCGGATATTATCCGCGAATACGAGGCAAAATACCCCGATATCATCAAACCGATTTATCAAAAAGAAAATCAATATTCCAAAGGAAAATCTATTTGGTGCGAGTATCAGTTCCCTTGCGCGAAGGGGAAATACATCGCGCTTTGCGAAGGCGACGATTTTTGGACCGATTCCCACAAACTCCAAATCCAATACGACTTTATGGAAAGTCACCCCGATTATTCGATGTGCTTTCACAATGCAAATATAGTCATTGAAGACAAAAAAACATCTTCGGGAGAAGAATTATTTACTAGTTTAGAGGAACGCGAATATACCGGGAACGAAATCTTTAATTCTTGGATTTTACCGACGGCAAGCGCGTTTTTTCGAACAGAATTTTGGACAGACATCCCATGCAACAAGGATTTTTGGTGCGGGGATATCATCGTGTGGTTGACAATGGCGAGGCAAGGCAGGATTTTTGCACAAAATCGAATTATGGCGAGTTATCGCAAGACTGCAAGCGGTGCCATGTGCAGGATGTCCGAGGTGGAATTCAAAAAACGTTACCAATTGTATCATCGTCATCTCATCGCAATCCAAAACGAATTTTCCGATGTGTTGTCCAAGGGAGTGCTTATTCGTCAGTTTTATCTTTTAGATTTTTCCCATATGGTTTCCTTGGCAAAAAATTCATTTGCGGAAGCTTTGCATTTTTGGCTGACTTTGCCTGTGATGGAAAAGATCGATCTGATGAAACGGTCTTTTGTGATGATGTGCTCCATCGCCAAGGCAAAATTTCTGAAATAAGGTAAAAAGAGAAGTGGTGGTTTTATGACGAATCACGCGATTTTTATCATCCCTTATTTCGGGAAATTGCCTGTTTTTTTTCCGTTTTGGTTGAAAAGTTGCGGGAGCAATTCATTTTTTCACTGGCTTTTGATTACCGATAATGAAATTCCGGGTGCATTGCCTCCTAACGTGATTTTAAAAAAAATGACATTCCGCGATTTTGTTAAACATATCCAATCTTTTTTTGATTTTAAAATTTCTTTGGAAAAACCTTATAAGATTTGTGATTTCAGACCTGCATTTGGTGTAATCTTTCAACAGGATATTGCAGGGTACGATTACTGGGGATATTGTGATATCGATCTTATTTGGGGAGATCTCTCTCAACTGGCAGAAATTGTACGGCAAAAGCGTTTCGATAAGATTTTGGAAAACGGACACTGCACTTTGGTCAAAAATACGCCGGAAATCCGAAACGGGTTTCAGGCTTTGTTGCCCGGTTGCTTATATTATAAAGACGTGTTTGCATCGCCGAAAAGTTGGATTTTTGATGAAAACGGCACGTGCCGGAACGGGTTTTCGGAGATATGTAAGCGACTTGATTTTTTGATTTATTCTGCTCCTGAGCGTTTTGCCGATATTGTGATTCGATATTTTCACTTGACGAAATTGCTTCGGGACGATCAGAAAGGAACTCGGCATCACGAAATTTACCTGAAAGATGAACAAGGGATTACGGAGTTTTATCTGGATTCCTGTAAAAATTCACACAGGGAAGCGCAATGGTATGTTCACTTTCAAAAGCGGAAAATATCCGTCGAAACAGCGAACACGGAGCATTTTTTGCTTGTTCCTCCGGGGAAAATAGTTGATGTACCGGAAAATTTTGAAAAACAGCTTCCCTTGTTGGCTCCGGAAGATTTCGGCACGAAACTTTCTGATTTTGGAAAAGATATTACACGTTTTCCACGATTGCTGCGTATGAGAATAATCCATTTTGTTAAAGTGATTGTGTGCTTTGTTATCGAGAATATCTTTCGAATCCATGCAAAAAAATAACGCATTATGGTTCATCTTGCGAAATCTTTAGAAAATGTTGACTCTATCGCCTCTCGTGATGCCACGGTTGATGCAATGAAAGGCGTTGCCGTTTTATCCGTTATTGCGGCGCATAGCGGTTTTCCGTTGTTGCTGTGGGTGAATCCATCGACATTCTTTTTGGTCGCATTTTTTCTGATTTCCGGATTTTATCTTAATACGAAACAAAGCGCATTGCAGTTTGTCAATGGGAAATTTTTGCGTTTGATTGTGCCGTATTACATTTTTTTCACAATCGTTGCGATTGTATCATACGTTTGGGGACGGTGTACCGGTGCCCCGTTGTTACCGAATGATTTTTTGTCGTTCCGCAATCTGGTGCTGGAACCGTTTACTTTTGCGCATCGCTTTTATTTGCTTACTCCATTGTGGTTTTTGACTGCGCTCTTTGAGGGGATGCTGATAGTAACTTTTTTCCGGGCAACGCTTGAGAAAATCGGAAAATCCGGGAAGTCCAGTGCGGTCGCGATTGTGATTTTTCTGTTGTTGGCACAAATGTCGATAGAGTTGTCCGCTCTTGTGCATAATCTCTCTCCGGCGGCTTTTGCCTATCGTGCTGTAATGATTTTTTCCTTTATTTGTGTTGGTTATCTCGGGTGGCGGCACAAAGCAGTCTGTGAGCACCCGGTAGTGAGATTTTGTATTGTTTATCTCTTTCTCTTTTTGATTTGGAAATTTAATCCCAGTTATATTATTTCCTGGAATGATTATGGGGGCGGCATAAAACGGCATCTTTTTGTCATATGTAATTTTCTCGGCTGCATTTCCTTGTTTGTTCTTTGCCGTTTTCTGCAAAATTGCCATGTCATATATACTTTTCTGCAATTATGTGGGAGGAGAAGTTTCTCGCTTATGGCATTGCATATGACGGCTTTTGCGGTCGTGATTTTGATCGAGCACTTGGTCTTGCCGTCTGGTCTTGCGGTTGAAATTGTCAATATGAGGCGTTTTTCCGCTTTTCAGCGTTTCGCTCTTTTTGTTTCCGGCATCGGAATCAGTTTGCTTTTTGACGGACTTTTCCGTTTCAGTAGAGGAAAAATAAAAGACTGGGTGATAAAATAAAGATTTTCCGGTTGCTCGATTTTTAAGATGCACATCGGATATTGAATATAGATCAGGAAAATATCTATGAAGGTCTTATTGCTGACGACGGCTTTATCGGGAACATCCTATAAAGGATGCGGATGGGTCGGTGCTTGTATTGATCATCTTGCTCAACTTCCGGATATTCGACTTGGGGTCGGGTATCTGGGGAATGCGATTAACTCCCCAGACGCTGAAATTTCTTTTTTTCCGATTTCGGTATGGCGCAGTCGCAAAAACCGTTTGCGGCGGAGATTTCATCTTGCCGCCGATGAAGAACTCGTGATCCCGGAAACGTTGAAAATCATTGCCGAATTTCAGCCGGATATCATTCACGTTTTCGGTTCGGAAAATCCATTTGGTTTAATCGCTTCTCTTGTTGATATTCCTGTTTTGATCCATTTGCAGGGATTTTTGCCATCCTATTATAACGCAAAATATCCGCCGGGGCAAAGTTTTCGCGCGATTTGGTTTTCGCTGTTTCGCCAAAATCCGTTGCGGGCATTTCACTTCGCCTGGCGCGAAAAGTTGTATCGGCATTGCGTGAAACGGGAAATCTCTGTAATCAAAAAGGGCGGTTTTTTCTGTGGGCGGACTGATTGGGATCGCGCGATTGTCGAAGTGATTCATCCGGTAGCAGATTATTTTTACTGTTCGGAATTTTTGCGTGGAGAGTTTTGGGATTATGCCGGAAAGTGGCAATTGAGAAAGGAACGCAAGACATTAAAGTTATTGTCCGTGATTTCTCCCGCGACCTTTAAGGGGGCGGATGTTATCTTAAAGACGGCGAAGTGGTTGCGTGAATTTGCCGGCATCGCTTTTGAATGGAAGGTTTATGGCGTTTCCAGTGCCGAGTGGCAGGATCCTCTATGGGGGCGTTTGTCCGCAGATCAAACGGTTCAAGTGTGTGGAGTCGCATCTCCTGCGGAGATTATTCAAGCGGCCTTGAAATCCGATGTCTTCATTCATACTTCTTATATTGATAATTCGCCGAATTCAGTTTGCGAGGCGCAATTATTGGGCATGCCCGTCATTGCCATTGATGCGGGCGGCGTCAGTTCGATCGTGCAAAATGGTGTTACTGGTATTCTCGTTCCCGCCAATGATCCTCTGATGATGGCGAATCGCATCCTTGAATTGTATCATCATCCGGAAAAAGCAGTAGATATGGGGAAAACTGCCGCAGAGATGGCGGCGAAGCGGCATAATCCAAAGCAGATCTTGCAGGATTTACAAGCGATTTATGCCAAAATGTTAACGAAACGGTGATTTTTTTATGCCGCATACGATTTTGTTCTTTTCTCATAGCGCAGGTGGGCATTGCCCGGAGTATATTCATCATTGGTATACGGGAGTCGTCGCGCGCCAAAATTTGAATGCCGTCTTTGTCGTGCCGCAAAGTTTCAAAGATAAGATGGCACTTTTTGATTGGACTGAATGTTCCCGCATCCAATGGGATTTTGTACCGGACAAAAAATTGCCGTGGGGAGCGTGGTATAAGAGAAATTTTCAATTTTGCCGGGTGTTGTGTGAAAAAATCCGGAATTATCGTCCTGACGAAGCATTCGTGCTTTCTCTGGAAATGCTGATGCCGTATCTTGCTTTTATGGCACCGCGGCATACGAAAATATCCGGTATCCTCTATGAAATTTATCCATATCGCTGGTCATCTTTTTCATTTGTGCGAAAAATGGTTTCCGTAATCTGGCACTGGCTTTACGCTAAATTGTCACGGTTTTATCACATTTTTACCTTGAACGACAACAGCGCCGCCGTGTTTTTCAATCGCCGTTACCGAAGCGATCACTTCCGTTTTTTGCCCGATCCTTTCAATCCGGTACAGATTAAGCAAAAGGAAAATTTCAGAGAGAAATATGCTCTTGAAAATAAAAAAATCGTCCTGCATTTCGGCTCAATGGGAAAAAAGAAAGGAACGCTGGAAATTTTGAAGACGATTCTTGCAATGCCGCAAGATGAGGCATCACATTATGCCTTTGTCTTTGCCGGCGTTGTTCAACCAAGCATTCGTGAGGAATTTTATCAGTTGTACGAAAAAGCGAAATCCGTGACCGATGTTCTTGTTTTTGACGGATTTTGCTCCTATGATTTTATCGGCAACTGGTGCATGGCTTGCGATGCTATATTGTTACCTTATCTGGAAACCTATAATAGCAGCGGTTGCATCGGTTATGCCGCCCATTTTGAAAAGCCGGTCATCGCTCCGCGAGGCGGCTTGTTGGGAAAATTGGTGCGCAAAAACCAATTGGGGATTTTGATGGCTTATGTGACGCCGGATGAAATACGCCGGGGGCTTTCTGAAGTCGGGCTGAAAAAGTTTTCCGGCACATATCTGTCTACAAACAGCGTAGATGCTTTTTGCCATCATATATTGGATTGAATATGCCGATACGCGAAAATTTCAAAAATTGTCTTTCGCAATTCCGGACGCTTTCTTTTTTGCAGAAATTTGCCGTCCTGTTTCTGATTTTGTTTGGTGTCTATTATCGCCCTATTGAAATTCAGGCGGGTTTCGGACCTCAGCATATTGTGCTGATGGCGTTGATGATCGTATTGGGCGTTTTTATCTATGGTGCGCCGTCGAGAGCGCTGTGGCTCGGGATTCTCTATTGTATGTGGCAGTTGATTACGGCGTTTACGTTAAATGATTCCATTCGCTGGACCACGCTCTTTTTTTCTTTCGGCTTGGTTTTCACTTATGTCGGATTTTATAATTTAGTTTACTACAAAAAAGTGTTTACGATAGAGATTTTTATCGAGTTGCTGAAATTCATTATGACACTTGCCTTTGTTTTCTGTATCTTGCAGCAAATGGCAATCTTGGCTGGTTTTCGTCAATTGCCGGCAATCAATATGATGATGACCTATGGCAAAAAAGGTCCGCTCGCATGTGCTTCTCTCTATCAGGAAATGAGTTCGTTCGCCCGCTTTATGTTGGTGTGTTATTACGGCTACGTCAAGTGTAATGAGATCAAAAGAGGGCAGGGACGATACAAGTTCGGGGAATTATTTAAAGGCGAGCACCGCTGGGTGACGATCCGCTTTTTATGGATGATGCTGACGATGGCAAGCGGTACGGCGATGATCGCATTGCTCGCCTTTTCGCTTTATTTCATCACAAAAAAAAATGCGGTTTATATGATTCCGCTTTTTATTATCATTTACGTTGTGCTTGGCAATATTGAAAATAAACAGTTGGAGCGGAGTTTGCATACGCTTGAGGCGACGGTTACTTTTGATCAGCAGGAAATCATTGATGCGGATCAGTCGGCGGCATTTCGGATTGTTCCCGTCATCAACTCTTTCAGTGCGGATTTCAGCAAAAAGGAAACATGGTTCGGCCACGGCGTTGATTATGGGCGAAACTATAAACTTATCTTGCGTATGCGCGCCACGCTGTTTGATGATTACGGCGTAGTGCTGTTTTTTTTAGGGTATGTGTTTGCTTTTACTTGCGCCTACAAGATCAATTCACTCGGCGCGTTGTTTATGATACTTGGAATCGGCGGCGGTATGGCGGGAAATATTCAATATGCGTGGGAATTGGCAATGCTGATGACGGTTGTACGGTATTTTATGGAGCAAAATGAAGCAAAGGTTGAAGATACAAAAAAAATTGCGCCGACGGGATTCTATGCGAAAAACTTATATTGACATCTTAAAGGGTATTTCGATCCTCGCCATTATGCTGTTGCATTTTGAAAATGGCATATTTTCATCTGCCGTAAATGCGTGGATCGGCGGCTTTATGATCAATGCCTTCTTCTTTGTTTCCGGCTGGTTGCAAGCCGATCATCCTGTGAAACTTGAAAAAGCCTATTTTCAACGCCGTTGGAGATCTCTCGGGATCCCTTATCTTGCCTTTACCCTGTTGATCCTCGTCTTTGATCTACTGATGGCATTATTGGGAGAAATGCCGTTGTATATTTTTTGTCGTGACGCATACAAGGCACTGGTTTTGCGCGGCATCGGGACGCTGTGGTTTATTCCGGCATTGTGGGGGGGAGAAATCCTTTTTGCGTGTTTCCGCAAATGGAAATTGACGGGGAAAATCGTGGTCATCTTTTTGACGCTGATCGTTTTGCAGGGATATGCATGGTGGGCGTTTCACTTCGCCCATACCAGTGGTGCTCTTGGACGGATTTTGGATGCGCCGATTTATGCGTTGAATTGTTGTTTTGGCGCATGGATCATTATTGCGGGCGGATTTTATCTCGCGCGTTTTTGTGAAAAATACATATTTGAGGCGTCATTGCCGCAAAAAATTATTTCAGCTTTTCTGTTACTTGTTTGGTACACGCTCTGTGTGAATTTTGATTTCAATGCCAATTTTTCCTGGATGACGGGGATCGTTTCTTCTTTTGGTTTATTGATTTTTTGTATGGTGCTGGAAACACTTCCCGTAATGAAGTTTTTCAGTTTTTTGGGGCGGAATTCGTTGATTTTGATGGCGACGCATTATTCCATCGTTCAGGAGCTTTGTATTTTGATCAACCGCCATTATTTCGGCGGAAAGGAGTTGCTCGGTTGGCGAGCATTAGCGTTTTTCGGGATCGCCTTGCTTTTGGAATATCCGCTTGTTTGGTTTTTCAATCGCGTTTGTCCTTTTATGTTAGGCAAAAGTAAGCAAGTTTAAATGAACTCAATTCCGGCATATCCATCGTTGCTGTCGCGTGAAGAATCAATTGCCATGAAAGGGCTTTTGATTTTTCTCGTTGTATTGGGGCATAACAGTCTTGTAATGGCAAAAACGGGTTGGTTCCCCTATCTCTACTCCTTTCACGTTTATTGTTTTTATATTTTTCCCTTTGTCTATGGGGCGGATGTCGTTGCGCTTAAGAAAATGGGATTGTGGCAAAGAGTATGGAATAACGTAAAAAAGTTTTATCCTTTATATTTTTTCTGGTGCTTGATCTCCTGTGGTGTTGCTGTGGCAACCCATCGGATAGTTTGGAATGGTTTGGGATTCTCTTATGCCGTGTTGTGGGGAAATCAACCATTGTTGCTCCAATATTGCGGTTTCGGTTTTCTCTGGTTTTTGCCGACGATCGTTGCCGTGATGTTTTGGCGGGATGTTTACTTTTTTGCCCCGAAAATCGGGAAGTGGTGTATGTTTTTTCTATCTGCGGTGCTTTGGATCTTTTCTGCCGTAGGATGGACCAACTTTCATGCGGCGGGAATTTATTGTCCGTTGGCGTTGATGCAGGGACTCTTTTTCTGTACTTCCGGGATTTTGGTCCGTACCGTTTTGTCGTCGCTCCCTGTTTCCAAAGGAACGAAAATTGCCGCGAGCCCGTTTTTTATATTGGGGTTTTCCTTTGTTTATTTCCGCCGTTATTTGCCGGCGTCTTGCGTATGGCTGACGTGGATCATCGTGCCGATGATCGCATTTTTCGCGTTTTATCAGTGGAAAGAGGTGTGGATAAAAAGCCGGTTGTTGAAGTTTCTCGGCAAGTATTCCTTACAGATTTATCTGCTTCACATCTTTATTTTTTACGGAATTTTGCAAGCGATACCGCAAAGGGGAATATTGGTGGCGATTTTGTCGCTTCTTTTGACGCTGATGCTTTGCGTGGCGGCAATCGTCGTAATCAATAAGACGAAGTTTATAAGAAAAATCATTTTCCCGTAAGTAAGCACGAGAATTTCAATTTACCTTATCCACGATTATCCGGCGGTGCGGCATGTCCTTTGGCGATATTTCTTTTTGAACAATGAAGGATTCGTTGGCATTGTTTTGTTCTCCATGCTTGCTGTTGCTACCGTTTATTTTTCTTGTGTCGCTATTGATCTTATCCGGATTCATTTGCTTGAGCGACCTTTTTTGAAGTTGATCCAAAAATTCGTATGCAAAAAGAATTAAGAAAAATTCTCTTTTACTTCTGTGTCGGGAGCAAATGTTACGTCAAATGTCGCTCTATTGTTCAACATTTTAGTCCTCCCTTTGAAAAAATTTTGTGGTGCGGCAAAGAATTGTTCTAACATAAGGCTTTGTCTAAATCAGAAATCATATTTAGTTGCGTCGTGAGTATTTGGACGAAGCCGCCGTGGAAGGATGGTTTCTGCACATATTCTGTTGTTGATCAAATTTGCTGTATGAAAAGAAAAAGCATCTAAAATATGGGCGGTTATAAGGGGAACTCGGGATGGTCTATTCAAGTTTTGATGCTATTAAGGAGTAAAAATTATGCAAAATAATGCAAAAATCGCCATTTTGCTGGCAACCTATAATGCGGGAAAGTATTTGGCGGAGCAAATCGACAGTATTTTAACGCAAAGTTACGAGGATTGGACACTTTATATTCAGGACGATGGTTCAAAGGATAATACTCGCACGATTATTGATGATTATGTACGGCGTCATCCGGAAAAAATTATTCACGTTGATCTCGGATTAACACATCAGGGATGTTGCGGTAACTTTATGTCGCTGCTTAACGTGGTGGATAGTACTTATTATATGTTCTGCGATCAGGATGATGTGTGGTTGCCGGAAAAAGTTGCCGTATCTCTCGCCAAAATGAAGGAAATGGAAACGCAGTACGGTAAGGATTGTCCGCTCCTGCTTCATACGGATCGTACTTTTGTCCGGGAAGATTTAACTGTGTTTCAAAAATCAGAATGGAATCCGCGTGGGCTTCCGATGGAACGGATACAAAAGAAAATCAAAAAATTGGAAAATCCCGGTATCCTCGGCATCTATAATATCTGCGCGGGCAATACAATGTGTTTCAATTATGCGGTCAAAGGCGAGTGTTTCCCTTATCTCAACATCCGTGTTCACGACTCCAATGTCGCGATGGCGGTCGCCAATCGCGGCGGCGTCATCGAACCTTTGATGCAGTCGACCGTTTTGTACCGGATTCACAGCGGTCAGACTTGCGGCGTAAAACAGGAGCCGATTTTTCGCAAGTTGCTCCGATTCCCCAAAGTACTGGATAACAATTTGCTGGGATATCACATTTGGAAACTTTACGGATACGGTTCATTTTTGCGGTATCTTTATTACAGGGTTCGGTATTTTTTGATTTTGCGTCTTAATTAGTAGTATCTAAAGGATTACGCGGCATAATGAAATTTAAATCGAAAAAATTTTTTCAGAGAAGCTGTCAGATATTGAAAGAATTCGTATATGATTTTTTTCATTATTCACTGGTTTATGCCATTGATTCTCTCTGTTGGTGGCTGTGCTATTATTACCGCCCGTGGGGTAAAACTTATTTCTCTTTTTGGCGAAGGAAACATTCTTTCATCATTTCATATCTGAAAAGAAATTGTCCGGCAAGTTGGCGTTGTATAGAGGAAAAACAATATACGGAGACGCAAGTCCCTGTGTCTGAATTCCGCATTTGGGTATTTTGGTGGCAGGGGATGGAAAATGCTCCGGATTTGGTGAAAATCTGTTACCGACAATTATGTCAAAACTGCGGCGATAAAGTTGTATTGCTTACGCGTGACAATTTAAAGAATTATCTTTCTTTTCCTGACTATATTCACGAAAAGGTCAGCTCAAAAAAGATTTCGCTGACGCATTTTTCCGATATCATCAGAGTCTCCTTGTTAGCGCAATACGGCGGACTTTGGATCGATGCGACTTGCTGGACGTCGTCTGCCCCCCCTGAATGGATTTACCACCAGCCGTTTTACTCCTGCAAGATCAATGATGACTCTTTGTGGAGGGGCTGGTTGATGGGGACTGGCTTTAGCGATCATCCTGTTTTTGTGCTTATCAAAATGATTTTTCTTGAATATTGGGAAAAAAACGATCATTTGATTGACTATCTCTTGCTTGATCATCTTTTGAAATATCTGTTTGACAATGTCCCGCAGATACACAAAGATATGCTTGAGCTTCGTGTTAATAATTCCAACCGCAGTGAACTTTATAATTATCTGCCCCAGATTTGGAATCCGGGAATATATGAAAGAATATGTGCGGACACTTGGTGTTTCAAATTATCCTGGAAGACTCCCTTTGCTAAAAAGACGGCAGACGGAAAAAAAACTTTCTTCGGATGGATGGATGAAACAAGCAGAGGCATAAAAGAAAATGAAGCAAATTGACAACTCCTGTTGCTTGACAATTGTCCTTTGCGTTTACAATGCGGGGAAATATATTGTCGAAACATTGGAAAGTTTGAGAAATCAAACTTTCAAAGATTTTCGGCTTTTGATTTTGGACGATCATTCGACCGATGCGTCGCGGGAGGTCGTCAGGCGTTATTTTGCGGAAAATTTGTGGGCGACGCCGGAAATTATTGAATTTCCGGAAAATCACGGGACGGCGTATCTGCGCGACTATGCGTTGCGTCACTGCACGACACAGCTTGTGATGTTTTTTGACTCCGACGACATCGCGAAGCCGGAAATGGTCGGCAAACTTTATGCCAAATTGCGATCCGATCCCGATTTGATTGCCGTCAGTTGCTATTGCAATTATATGGATGCTGATGGCAAAAAACTTAATGGCGGACTTTTTCTTGGTCCAAAAACGAAAACGGAGTCTCTCACCAAAGCGGCGGCGGGCAAGATGATGTTTATGCCGATTCAAACCTTGTTCCGCCGGGAGTATGCGCTCCGCGCCGGCGGCTACCGCCAGGCGGAGTATTTCCCGAAACGCAAGGACGGCATCCGCTATGAAGATATGTCGGAAGATGTCGATTTATGGGGGCGGATGTCCGATTTTTATAGGGAAGGTAAATATATCGTGACATTGCCCGAAGTCCTCTTTTTGTACCGTAAAAATACGAATAGCCTCTCGACCGGATTCGCCAAGGCACGGGTGATGGGGCAGAAACTTCTTTACATCAAGGCGAATCAACTCCGCCGCCGCGCAAATTTGCCGGAGTTGAATTTCGGCGACTATTGGGCTTCGCTCTCCTTATGGAAAAAATTTAATTTCGAGCGGCAGAATCTCGGCGCTTACTTTTACCGCAAAGCGTGCTTCGCGTGGGTGAAGCGCCGTTTGATCGCCACGGCGTGGAATCTTCTCCTTGGCGGTATTTGCTCACCCCTTTATCCGCTGGAAAAATACCGCGCCAATTTCAGAAAGAAATCAAAATGAAAAGTTTTTTGACTCGTTTATTTGCACTTCTCAATCAGGAGTATCAATACGCCGTTTTGCGTAATTTCGACGGACTTCCCGACGGCAATCCGAGCCGGGACGTCGATCTTTTGCTCCCGAAGCGGGAATTGCTCCGTCTGCGCAAAATTTTGCCGCAGTTGGCAAAGGAGGATCACTGTCGCATCCTCTACACCAATGAGGACAATCAGTTTTTTACCGTTGTTTTTGTGGACGGTGCATTTGAAGTCTTTCAACTGGATTTCCAGTACAACTTTGCGTGGATGGGCATTGATTTGCTGGATGAGCGTGAAGTATTGAGTAAACGTGTTTTCAACGGCAAAGTTTATCATCTGCCGCCTTATCTTACTTTTTTGCCGAAATATCTTTACTCCCGGATATTGGGTGCGGCGTATCCGCAAAAATATGCCGATGTCCGCGCGGCGGCGATCGCCGACAACGGCGCGGCGATCGAGGCGCATTTGCTAAAAATGTCGGGCGGTCGCGGCGGTTTGGCGTATTGGGATAAGACATCCAAGTGGACATTACGGCGTCAAGCGTTTTTCGCCGCCTTGAAACAGAATTTCGGACGGGCGGTCTTGCGGATGGCGGCGTTTCTTTGGGGATATTTTCTCGACCTTTTCCGCCGTCGCGGACTGATGATCTCCTTTTCCGGTCCCGACGGTTGCGGCAAGACGACGGTGATCGAACTTCTGCGCCAGCGGCTCGCCGTCAATACGCCCGTCTTGTTTCACTTCCGTCCGTCGCTTTTGCCCAATCTCGGTGAAGTCGCCCACAAGGCGAAAGTGATCAAGGAAGTCGACCGCAATTTCGACAAGCCTCATCGCGGCAACAAAAAAGGCGTATTGAGTTCACTTGTCCGCTTATGCTACTATATGATCGACTACACGGTGGGCTATCTCGTCAAAGTTCTGCCGTTGCGTCAGCGCAAGTCCATCGTCTTTTTTGACCGTTATTTCACTGACGTCATCGTTGACAGCGAGCGCAGCAGTATCTATTTGAGCCCGAAATTCATTGCGCCTTTTCGCTTTCTTTTGCCCCGTTGCCAGTACAATTTCCTTTTCCGCGTCGCGCCGGAAACGATTCTCTCTCGCAAGCAGGAATTGACGTTGGAGGATATGAATGTGATTTATTCCCGTTTGGAATATCTCGCCGCGCGCGATAAGCGTTATCACTGGATCGACAACAACGGTACTCCCGAAGCGGCGGTCGATCAGGTATTGGATGCGTTGGCAAAAGGCGGGGCAACTCGTCGTGTTTGATGGAATACCCATTACCTTTTGATTTTTTGTCATTAGGGCAATTTTTCTGTTGATTATCTGTCAATAGGTATCTACATTAAGCGTATTGTGTGGTCAGCGCAGTTAGAATATGTTGAAAGAAAAATCGTTTTTACGCATTGACGGCTCCAACGGTGCGACGTTTTTCTTGTCGGCGGCGAGTTTTGCCGATTGGAAAAAAAGCCTCGGTTTTTACCGGGGCGTTTCGTATCTTGCGTCGGTCAAGAAGTTTTTGCTCGTTGCGGCGTATTGGGTAATGAAACGTAAGGCGACGCTTTCCGCTTCACAAGTCGTTGCGGAGTTGCATCAGGTCTTGCCGGAGTGTGTCGATTTGATGTTTGATGATCACGATTCGGCGATGATCTCCCCGACGCGCGACAAGGTCATTATTCATCATCACGGTCGAAGTTTTGAGAAATTCGCCGTTGGAATGAGTCGCGACGGCGTCGCTCGGGAGCTGGATTTTTATCAACTTTTGGAAAGCAAAAAGCCGCAACATTTTTGCTTTTCATCTTTGCTTGGTGGCGAAAAAGGCAAAGATTTCGTCCGGCTCGAAATGGCGTATCCCCCGTCGCAAAAAGGGCAGGGAAAGTCTTTGCCATTGGCGGCATTTGCCGAATTTTTCGATTTGAAACGGGAAAATGAGGCGACGTGGGCTTCCTGTTGGGAGCGTCTGCGCTTGCCGTTTGATATCCCCGCAGCTGATCGCGAGGGGACGCCCCCCATTGGCGCGGTGCATTACGATTTTAAGCCGTGGAATGTGAATTTAGGGAAACTTCCTCAAGTTTTTGATTTTGAAAGCGTTTCCTCCGGCTTGCCGCTGACGGATTTTTTTAATTACGTTGTCGATCCCGCGCTTCATTTCGGCAGTGTTAAAGAGTGCCTGCGTATTTTGTGCGAGCAGAAAATTTGGCAGTCGGCGCAAAAACTTCTTGAGATGCAGAAAATCGCTCCGGAGGAAGTCGGTCGTTACTGGCGTTGGTATCTTTTGGAGCGTTACGATCACTTCACCCGCGCCGGAAATCCGGAACTCGCCGAAAAGTTTTTGATGCTTTACCGCGCAAAGCCGCCCGTGGAAATTTCGACAAAACGCGTGGTTGCCGAAGTCGCCGGAATGACGATTTTCGCTTTTTTGATCCGGCTCTGGTACGCTTGGAATCATCCGTTGGAAAGCAACGATGGCATCACCTATATGCAGATGCTCCGTCAGTGGGCGGCGACGGGGGACGAGGCGATGTGGATCAGCCGCCCGCCGCTTTTTTTCTATTTGACGAAATGTCTTGTTTTCTGCGGTCTTTCTATCGAAAACGCGACGCTCGCCGTGAATTTGACGGCGGGAAGTTTATTGGTCATCCCGGTCTACCTTGCCGCGCGCGCTTTGTGGCGCAAGCATTTCTCCGGCATCGCCGCTGCGCTTTTTTGCGCCGTGATGCCGAAACTGGTGAAGTTTTCCTGTGTGCGGTTGCGGGATGGTCTTTACCTCTTTTTCGTCGGCTGGACGATCGCGCTGTGGGCGTGGGGTTTCCGGTCGGAAAAATGCAGAAACAACGCAGTAGCCGCTTTCTTTTGCGGATTTGCCATCGCTTCCGGCGCGATGTGCCGCTTTGAAATCATGGAATTTCTGCCGTGGATGATGCTGACGTTGCCGATCCTTGCGCTTTGCTCCCGCAAAAACTGGCGGTGCGCGTTGCTTTTGCCCGCAATGGTTTTTCTTGGATTCGGCATCGGTCTTGCCGGGCTTTCGCTGTTGCCGGGAATGCCGTGCGTGTGGCAAAGTTACGTTGACCGGCTCCGGACGCACTTCTGGATGTGGAAAATTTGGGGGTTGCGCTGATGCTGAACTCCATTTTGTCGATTTCCCGGGGAATGTGGGAACCGATCGGCGTCGTCTTTGCCGTGAGCCTCGTCTGGACTTTGATCCGGATGATTTTTTATGGCGAATGGCGCAACGCGATCCGCTGGTGTTATCTCGCGGGCGGCATCGCCGCATTGCTGTGGCGGTTGCATCTTCACATCGGCGGGGCGCGTTATCACAATGTTTTCCTTTTCATCGCGCTGTTTTGCATTATCGACCTCTTTGAGACTTTCCCATTGCCCAGGGTATGGAAACGGCTTCTCTTTTTTGCCGGGATTGTGTGCTGTTTTGTCCATACCGTGATGATCCATCCGCAGGAGCGGGAAGCGTTTCAACTTTATCAGACCATTGAAGCGGATGCCGCGCAGTACCATCGCACCTTGGGGATCAGTTACGATTTGAATACGCCGCGGCACGGATATTATTCCCGATTGGAACTTTACGGGATGGATCGTCTGCAACCATTTGCGGAGATCGTACGCAATTTGAAAGGAAATTTAAGCGTTTACGACGGCGACTATGACGCCGTTTACCTCTTTTTTTCGGTGAAAAAAGCGGAGATGGCGTTTCTGCCGGAGTTGGATGCCCTGATGCCGGAAAAAAGGATGCGTCAAATGGGCATCGTGTGGAATAATCGCTATCACAAAAAAGCATTGGTCGTCTACCGTTATCTGCCGAAAAAGGCAAAGGCGGAGATCCCCGCAGGGACATTGATCCCCAACGGCGATTTTTCGTCCGCGCTTTCCCCTGCCGATCGACAGAAAAAGATCGCGTATTTCGGTAAAAGTATGCCGCGCGTCAACAACGCTGATTTTGATCCGCCTGAAAAGTGGAATTTTTATCAGAGTTTAGTGGGGAAATCCGCTTCCTTTTTTACGCGGGTCAAAGATCAGAATGGTTTTGCCTTGCACTTGGAAGCGGACGGTTACTTGTGCGCCATCTCTCCGACGATCGATATCCCGACGGAAAAAAAGTTGAGTTTTACGATCAAGGCGGAAAAGGACGCGCTGTTGCAGATTTCCCGCAGCACGCAAAGCGGCGGACTTTATCCTGTCGTCCTGCTTCCGTTGAAAGCGGGGCAGAAAGAGCGTTATGAAGTCACATTGCCCGCTTATCCCGGTGAAGTGAAAAGCGGTATATGGTTCTGGTTGGATCACGGGGTGATCAATTTAAGCGACGTGAGGATGCGTTAAAAAATGAAAATTTTTATTTCCGCTTACGCTTGCGAACCGCAAAAAGGGTCGGAGCCCGGCATCGGTTGGAATGTCGTCAACGAACTTGCCAAATATCACGAAGTCCACGTTTTGACCCGCGCCAACAATTTGCCAAGTATCGATCAAGCATTGGAGGAGCGTGGGCGCAAAATTGTTTTTCACGGTTACGATCTTCCGAAATGGCTCTCTTTCTGGAAAAAAAAGCGACGCGGCTATCACCTCTATTATTATTTATGGCAGTACGGCGCGTTTTTTCGCTACCGGAAATTCGTCAATACTTCAAACTTTGATCTCGTTCTGCATCTGACCTTTGCCAACATTTCGATGCCGTCGCTCTTTATGCTCTCTCGTCCGGTGACGGTGTGGGGACCGATCGGCAAGACGGGGATCCCCGCCGCCGTATGGCGGGCGTTGCCGTTCAAGGTCAAAATCAAGGAATTTCTGCGCGCGATGAGTATGAAAATGCTCTGTGCTTTGGATATCGGGCGCATTTTGACACCGCGTTGCGCCGACTGGATCATCGAAAGCGGCGCGGCACCGGGGGAAAGTTGTTTCCCTGCACGCTGGCGGAAAAAAGTCGTCTTTCATCCTCAGACCGGCATCAACACGGCGGAGCCGGAATACCGTATTTCGCGTCAACGCCGCGATGACGGCAAAGTGCGGCTCCTTGTTTGCAGTGAATTTCTTCATTGGAAAGGGGTGACCTTTGCCGCCGAAATTTTCGGCAGGATCGCCGCAAAACGCGATGATGTCGAGCTTCACATATACGGTTCCGGACCGGAAAAAGGAACGATGAAGAAATTTTTTCGGCAGTACGGCGTCGAAGATCGGGTCGAATGGAAAGGCTTTGTCGGGAAAGAGGAGATGCTTCAAGCGCTTTTTGACGCGGATATCCTGCTTTATCCCTCCTATCATCACGGCTTGGCGACGGTCATTTTGCAATCGATGTATGTAAAACTTCCGATCGTGACGATCGCGGGCGACCCGGTGGCGCAGTGCGTTGCCGAGGGGGGCGGCGTTGTCGCCGACGGCGCGACGATGCGGGAAATTCTGGACGATCTGACGAAAAAAACGGTCACGTTGATCGAATCGCCCGAAATGCGGCGGGATTTGGGAGAAAAAGGGCGGAAGTTGATCGAAGAAAAATATGAATGGTCGATTTTGTGCCGCAAACTTTCCCATCTGCTTGAAACAATGAAAGCGCGTTGAAAATGCGTATTTTGCATTATTTTTTGGGATTTCACCGCCAGGGGGGACTGAACCGCTACGCGGCGGATCTCGCCGCGGCGCAAGCCGCCGCAGGCGATGACGTTTTCGCGCTCTATCCTGCGGGAGGATGGTATTTGCCGGAAAAAGCGGCGATCCGTCAAAAGGGGAAATGCCGCGGCGTCCATTGTTTTGCATTGACGGGAGGCCCCGCTGTACCGCTGTTGGAGGGGATCCGGGATCCGGCGATGCTGTTGGATTGCCCGCGCCGTCTTGTGCTGGAAGAAATGACAAATTTCTGGCGGCGCGTATCGCCCGACGTTGTTCATATTCATACGTGGATGGGATTCCCGGAGGAACTTTTTGAATTTATCCGCTCTTCCGGCGCGAAAATCATTTATACGACGCACGATTATTTCGGACTTTGCCCCAAAGTAAATCGCTTGCGTCCCGACGGTACGGTCTGTCGCGACTGTAACGATGAAAATTGCTCGCAATGCAATCAATTTGCTCCGACGGAACGTCAGTTTTTTTTGCGCAATTGGGAGCTTCTGATCCGTCTGCGTAAAATTCTTTTGCCGCTGAAACAGATGATCGGCAAGAGAAATCCTCGCTCCGAAACGAGGAGTGATGTACTCGACGTCAAGCCTTTCGGCTTGTTGCGTGAACGTTGTGTCAATTGGTTGCGGCAGTGCGACGTGGTTCACTTCAACAGCCCCGTGACGGAAAAGATCTTTACCGATGCGATCCCGGACCTGCGCGGCGTGATGCTTCCCATTACGCACGGCGGGATCCGGGACCGCCGGAAAGAGGAGATAAAACTTTCGTCTCCTTTGCGGTTGCTCTTTTTGGGCCCGACTTCGCCTTACAAGGGGTTGCCGGTGCTTTTGGATGTACTTCACGAACTTGCAGAACTGGGATTGCAAAATTGGCGGTTGGATATCCACGGCGGCGTTGGCAAAAATCAACCGCGTGTGGTATATTACGGGCCTTATCAGGTTGAGCAAAGTTGGGACTTTTTTGCCCAAAGCGATCTTTTGATCGTTCCCAGCATCTGCGATGAAACTTTCGGTTTCGTCGTCGAGGAAGCACTCTGTTGCGGAGTTCCGGTGCTCTGCTCGGACCGGGCAGGGGCAAAGGTGTTGTTGCCGTCGGAGTGGATTTATTCCGGCGCCGATGGCTTGAAAGAGAATTTGAAAAAAATTTTGTCGGCTCCGGAAATTCTTTTGCAACGGAAAAAATTATTGCAGAGTGAATGCCGTTTTATTTCAATGTCAGAGCATGTCAATGCTATGAAGGGGATCTATTGGAATCAATGAAAAAAGTTGCGATCATCGGGACGCGAGGGATACCCGCTTGTTACGGCGGATTTGAAAGTCTGGCGGAACAACTTGTCCGCCATTTGTGGGATGCGTTTGAATTTACCGTATACTGCCAGAAATCGGTGTTTCCGCAGCGTCCGGCAAAGATCGGTAAGGCGAATTTGAAATATGTGCCGCTCGGTGCAAACGGGATGTCCAGCATTTTTTACGATATGTGGTCGATCATCGACGCTTTGCGCTATGCTGATACTTTGCTCATCTTGGGCGTCAGCGGCTGTACGCTTTTGCCGTTTCTCCGGCTTTTCGGCTGCCGTAAAAAGATCGTCTGCAATATCGACGGCATCGAGTGGCGCCGTGCGAAGTGGTCGCGCCTGGCGCGGATTTATCTGCGTTTCGCCGAACGTTGCGCCGTCCGCAACGCCGATGTTGTCATCGCCGACAATCAGGTGATCGTCGATTACGTCAAAGAGCAGTATCATCACGATTGCGAACTCATTGAGTACGGCGCGGACACCAGAAGTTTGGAGGAATAATGGAAGAATATCCTTTTTTGAATCGGCCTTACGCTTTTACCGTATGCCGTATTGAGCCGGAAAACAATATCGCAATGCTCTTGTCGGCATTTGAGGAAAATCCGCCGATGCCGCTGGTGATCGTCGGAAATTGGCAGCACAGCGATTACAGCCGTGCCTTGTTTCAGAAATACGGCGAATTGCCTGACATTTATCTCTTGCCGGCGATCTACGATCAGCGGAAGTTGAACGTCATCCGCTCGCGATGCGCCCTTTATCTTCACGGGCACTCCTGCGGCGGTACCAATCCCTCGCTGGTGGAGGCGATGTATCTGGGGCTTCCCATTATCGCCTACGATGTCAACTTCAATCGGGAAACAACGGAAAATCAGGCATATTATTTTGCCGATGCCGCCGCTTTGAAAGCGCATTGCGCGCAAATTTCCGCTTCTGATCGCAAAGCGGCGGGCGAAAAGATGAAAGAGATCGCCTTGCGCCGTTATACGTGGCAACGCATCAGCAAGTGTTACGCCGATCTTTTTTGACGTAAATCCACTTTGATTTTTGACGGGGCTTCGGGCAATAATGCTTGAAGTCTCGTTTTTTTATTGGTGCATGGAAGTTATGAGAGCATCGCCCTGCCGTGCGAAATAATCGGTGAAAAAGTGAAATCGACGCTCCGCGTCGGTGAAACGAAATGCGCCTTTCGTCGCATTTCACTATTTTTTGCCTTATTAAGCAAAAAATGGAGCGGGTGACCGGAGTCGAACCGGCGTCGCTAGCTTGGGAAGCTAGAGCATAACCGTTTTGCTACACCCGCTTGGTTTACTATAAAATATAGCGCGCCGGATGAAAAATTGCAAATCCTCTATTGCTGTAATTCGCGGGAAAGACGCAGAATTTCCTGATAATGGACGATGATGCGTTCGACTTCCGCGATCTCCTTGGAATCGTGGAGATGACATTTCGCCTGCATCGCCGCATTGAGCGCCGCAGCCGGAGCGTTGCAGAAAGAGAGGATCTTGGCGTAGAGCAACAACGCGAGCGCGTGTTCGCGTTCATTCTGAAACGTTTTGACGCCGTTGACCGCCTTGCCGAGCCGGAGCAATGCTTCGGCGGAAAGTTCCCCGATCGGGAAACTGATCTCGACGCCGATCAGTTTCTGCAACGCCGCCAGATCATCGGAGAAAGTCTGGACGATGAAATCGATCTCCTGCAAAATAGCCTGATGCTGACGGAGCAAATGCAAATAACGTAAATAAATTTCGTGCAATTGCACGTTGCGCGGATGCTTTTTGACGCATTCCGCCAAACGCGCCTGCGCGACATCGGGTTTCCCGAGTCCCTTATTGAGGAGGTTGACCGAAAAAACAAGAAGTTCAAGATTTTCCGGATTGTGTTTCAATTCCTCATCGGTGAGCGTGAGTGCCTGATTGAAATCCTTTTTTGTCATCGCATCAGCAAGAGCGTGCTTGTAGCGGTCGATGCGGATCGCCGCCGCAAGGTCGTATTTGCCGCCGATGATTTCTTTCAGCGGGGCGTCGGCTTTGTTCGCCGGGCCGCGCCAGGCAATCGTGCCGTCGGGAGTGAGGATGACGCAAAAAGGAACCTGCTCTTTTTCGTTCAAATAGGCGTTGACGTTGACAAGTTTGTTGTCGGAAACAACGGTAAACGGGATCTCCTTGGTCAGAAAAAACTCGCGCAGTTTGGCTTCTTCGTCACAGCCGATCGTAACGATCCTCACCTTGCCGCTGTAACTTTGCGCGGCGGCGATCATTTTGCCGAGTTCCTGATTGCTCGCGTAGCCGATCGACCAAAAAAAGAGCAACGTCGGCATCGGATTTTTGCCGGCGATGCGGACTTGCTCGCCTTTGATGAATGTGCAGTCGGCAAGTTCCTTGGCGGGACTTCCGATCGTGAGTTCCGCGCCGCCGAGAAGTGTTGCGAAGCAAAAGAGCGCAAGCAAGAGTTTTTTCATTTTTTCAAACCGGGCTTGATGTGGGGGCGAATGGCGCCGTCGCGGTCGGCGAGGGCAGGGCGTTTCATCGCCGAGTAGACGAGTTCGGTCGTCATTCTTTCCAGCGACATCCCGGCGGCGCGCGCCGCTTTGGGGACGAGGCTGGTGGCGGTGCACCCGGGGAGCGTATTGCCTTCAAGCGCCATCGGGATGCCCTGCGGCGTGACGATGAAATCGACGCGCAGGAGATCGCGGCAACCGCCGGCGTGATAAAAGAGCGCGGCGTACTTTTTTGCGGCATCGATCTCCTCCTGTTTCAGCGAAACGGGCGGGCAGAAATACTCGGTATGTCCGTCTTTGTAAATGTATTTCGCATCGTAGTCGTAGAAACCGTGGGGACTGCGGATCTCGATCGCGTCGAGCGCCTTGCCGAAAAGGACGGGCACCGTGATCTCGATGCCTTTGATGAATTCCTCGACGAGCAATTCGTCGGCGAGTTGGAACTCCTCTCTGACGGCATCCTGCCAATCCTCAATGCGGTCGATTTTGACGATGCCGACGGTCGAACCCTCGCGCGGCGCCTTGACGACGACGGGGAAGTTGAAGCCTTTGGGAAATTCCGCGTGGTTGCGGTCGATGCGGCACCATTTCGCCGTCGGGATGCTGAGCCGGTCAAAGAGACGCTTGCTCGCGAGTTTGTCCATCATCAGGTCGCTGGCGATACTGCCGGAGCAACAGAAACGCAAGTTTTCCCGCTCCATTTTCGCCTGCAACTCGCCGCCTTCGCCGAAACCGCCGTGAAGTACCGGATAGATCGCGTCGGCGTGGCGCATCGAGCGCGTCACGGTGCAACGTTTGAGGTCGGTGATCTCCACTTCAAAACCGGCGTTGTGGAGCGCATTGGCGACCGCTTTGCCGCTGTTGAGGGAAACGGCGCGCTCACTGCTCGTGCCGCCGCACAGGACATTGACGCGCGGTGCCGGCGGAGAGGAAGCGAGCCGCTTGCTCAGATCGCTGTTGAGCATTTTGTTTTCGTAAGTGAGGAAAAATCCGAATTTTTCGGCGACGGCGTGGCGCAGGATACAGCAGAGCGTGCAGAAATCCGCCTCGGTCGCCTCGCCGACGTTGACGAGGAAATTGGCGTGCTTTTCGCTGACGACCATATCGCCGATGCGGCAGTTTTTCAAGCCGCAGAGGTCGATCAGTTGGCCGGCGGTGTCGAGGTCGGAAATGTTGCGGAAAACACATCCGGCGGTGCGTCCGGCGGGCTCGTGCTCGCGACGGCGGGTCAATTCGGTGTTGATGATCTCGTTTTCGGCATCGACGGAGGAGGGCGACAATTCAAATTCGACCTGGGTGACGACGACGTTGGCGGGAATCGACGTGTCGCGGTAACGCCATTCGATCTCGTTGCCGTTGGCGTGATAGAGTTTGCCGTCGGGGAAAACACCGTCGAGCCGTTTGACGAAACTGCCTATGGAAAGCGTCGCGATGCCGGCATTCATACGGACGGCGCCGCCGATCGTGCCGGGGATGCCGCAAAGGGGCGAAAGTCCTCCCAAGCCCGCCTGCGCCAGTTGCTTGCATAAACTGGGCAGTTTGACGGCGGCGCCGCAGATGACGCGGTTGCCGAGGATCTCGACGGCGCGGAAACTTTCACCGGCGAGGCGGATCCCGACGCCGGGGTAGGGGGCGTCCATACCGATCACGTTACTGCCCGCGCCGAAAAGGAACCACTGCGTGTGATTGCTTTTGAGGAAACGCAACAAAGCGACGAGCGCATCGTTGGATTCCGGCTCCGCGAGCAACGGCAGACTGCCGCCGACGCCGAGCGTCGTGATCTGACGGTAAGGGACGTTTTCACTCAAACTGAGCGACGGAAATTCGCTGCTGAGCCGGCGGAAAAGGGATTTACTCATTTTTGCGGTATACCTCGTCGGGGTTGAAATCCTTGGGAAAAAGTTCGCGCTCCGCACCATTTTCGAGCGCGGTGTAAAAACAACTGCGGTGCCCGGTGTGACAGGCGCCCGCGCCGATCTGCTCGACTTTGAAAAGCACCGTGTCCCGGTCGCAATCGATCAAAATCTGCTTGATGATCTGAAAGTGTCCGCTGGACTCGCCTTTTCGCCAGAGTTTTTGGCGGCTGCGCGAGAAGTAAACGCCGCGTCCCGTCCTGACGCTTTCGTCGAAAGCCTCCTGATTGAGGTAAGCGAGCATCAGGACTTCGCCGCTGGCGAAATCCTGGACGATGACGGGAAGTAAGCCGTTGCCTTTCTGAAAATCGGGTTCCATATTTTCCCGGGGATCAAATTTCCTGACGTCCGCGGCGTCGCATTACGATCTGATTGTCTTCGCCGAGGACGATGATCTGCGGCTTGAGCGTCTTTGCCTCCTCCTCGTCGCAGACGGAAAAAGCCATAATGGTGACGATGTCGCCGACTTTGCCGAGTCTTGCGGCGGGGCCGTTGAGACAGAAGTCGCGGCTGCCGGGGACGCCGGGAATGGCGTAAGTTTCGAGCCGGGAACCGTTGTTGCGGTTGGCGACGAGGATTTTTTCATAAGGCAGAATGTTGGCTTCCGCGAGCAATTCGGGGTCGATTTCAAGGCTTCCCTCGTAATCGATCACACAGCGGGTGATGGTGGCGGTGTGGATCTTGCCGCTGAGCATGATTTTTTTCATTGAAACGTCTTCTCTTTATAAAAAAGCATTGAAAAAACAGATATGTACTTAATATAACGGCTCTTTTGAAGATTTGCCAGTTTTTTTTGCGGCGACGGCATAAAAAACTTCAAAAGATGATAATTTTTATCATCCGTTGAAGTTTCGGGTATCGCCGGAAGCCGGGCGAGGGGGGCAAAAAACAGCTGTCCCCCGCCGGGGGAGGGCGGGGGACAGCCGGTGGCGTCAGTTTTGGATATCGTCGTCCATACCGGGGCAAGTGGACTCCGCCTCGACGGCGTAGCAACTGTCATCCGCGCCGCGTGCGCTGCCCGTGTTGAAATCGAACAATTCCGGTTTCTCGTAATCAAATGGAGTCTTCATTTTGCCTTTCTCCTTATTTCCTTTACGCCAACTTCGCGACTTTCAACGCATTGTTTTCCTTGAAGAATTTGTAGTCCGCACCGCCGAGCCTTGCGACGTAGGCTTTTTTGTCATCATCCCACGATGCAACGCCATCGATGTGGTTGATCGACAAGTTAATCTTGGCACCGCCGTTTTCTTCAAGCGTGAACTGATCCCACCCGGTGGTCAGACCGTCCGCCAACTGGAAGACCGTCCACTCGTTGGTGAGTTCGCCGGTGTAGTTGAGATACAACTTGTCGCCGGAGAAGTCATTCGCGCCCTTGCCCCAGATGAGCGTGCTGTCCGTGATCGTCCATTCCGACACGGGGACAAGTTTGCCGTACCCGGGAAGCGTGACCGTGCTGCCCGTGAGGCTCACCGCATCGAAGCCCGTGACTTTTTTGCCCGACGAGCCAAGCGTGCCGTTGAAGTGATCAAAGATGAGCGAACGGGTTCCCGTGACACCCTTGGCGTTGTCGCTGGCACTGGCGGAGTCGCCGACGATGTGACCGCCGATCGACAAGTTTTTGCCGTCGCCCTTGAAAGTCAGCGTCGTACCGTTGCCGATCGTGCCCGTGCCGTCGTTGCCCGCGATGACGTTGCCGCCGATGCTGATTTGCTCGCTCGCGTCGATCGTCACGCTGGTACTGCCGCCCCACGCGCTGGAACGTTCGGTCGAAACATCGGGCGTCTTGCCGGCGTTGCCGCCGAAGACGTGCAGCAGGATCGTGCCGCCCGAGATCGTCACATTCGTCGAACTTTCCTTATCGATGTCGATCTGACAAGCTTCCGCTGCGATGTCGTCTGCCGACGCTTGCAGATAACAGCCGCCGATGACCGCCTTGACGACGCCGCCCTTGACCGTTACGCCGGTAGTGAGCGTGCCCGCCGCCGCGCCGGTGTGGTTGAGCAGCGCGCCGCCGACGACGAAACTGTTGAAACTGCCGGATTCGATCGATACCGTAGAGGTACTTCCCGCAAACGTTACCGTACCGCCCGTCACGTAGTTCGAAGCGATGATCGCCTTGCCGGTGATGTTGTTTTCGCCGGAGACCTTGACCGCGGAATTTCCGCTTTGCGTCACGTTGCCTGTGATATTGTTGCCGCCGATCAAAGCGGCGTAACTGCCGTCTTTGCCTTCGATGCCGACGATTTCGACCGAAGTATCAGCGGAAACCGTGCCGCCCTCAATGGCTTGTCCGGCGTAAGCGTTTTTGGTGACCGTACTGCCGTTGAATTCAATGTGACCGTTACCGTAGACGATCTCGGTTTCCGTACCGCCGACCACGACGAGTGTCGAAGCCGCGCTGTTGTAGAACTGGGAAGTGATCGCTTCGGCTTCCGTCTTGAAGGCGCTGATGCCGTAGATGTACTCCACGCCGCCGATCGTGACTTTGTCGAGGAAGGATTTCTCCGTCAGCGTCGCGTCGATCATCATCCGCTCCTGGACTTCCGCCGCGTAGGTCGTGCCGTCCACGGTGAAAACAACGTTGCCGTAATCGGACGAAATCGTGCCTTTGCCGCTGATCTTGCCCACCGTTTTGTAAGCATTCTGTCCGATATTGGCGTTGTAGTAGAAAGTACCGTTGTTGACGACAGCCTGAAGCGGCTGTTTGACAGTCGCGCCGTAACGCAACGTTGCGCCATCGGCGATCGTGATCGTGCCGGTGCCGAAACTTTCGGAAACGGAGAGCGTTGCCCCGGCGGCGATGTCGATCGTATCGAAATCGCAGACTACATTCAGGGAGGAAGCACCACCCGAAACGAGCAGTTGCTTCGTCCCCGTGACTTCGCCGTTGTTGTAGATCGCCAGGAGATCGCTGTCGGCAAGGGTGACCGTCATGTTTTGACCGACGGTACTGCCCGTGCGAAGCAGCCAGAAACTCTTTTCCGAAGTTGCGTTTCTCAAAGTGACGTCCAAGTTGCCGTTTACCACCAACGAAGCGCCGCTGGAAATGGCGTTCGTAGAGGTTCCGCCCAACGTCACGGTGTCGAAGACGACGGAAGCATCTCCCTGCACTGTATTGGCGTAGCCGCTGGAGGCATCAAAAACTTGCACTCCGTTTGTCAGAGCCATATTTTTGATGGACGCTTCGACGCTGCCGAACGAGTTGTTCTTGATCGTGTTGAACAAACAAAGTCTCTCGTCGAGCGTCACGTTGTCGAGCGCGATGCGGAACTTGTCCGTCGTCGAGATCCGGTAGAGATGCAACTGCCGGATCGTCGAATCGGTCGCCTCAAAATCCATCGTTTTGACGCTGACAAGATTCATATCCGCCATATTCAGTCCTGACGTACCGATACCGGTAACGGTGGACCCCGTGATGCGGAAAGTATAAGTCGCCTCGTTCACGATGTCGCCGCCGGCGCTGAAACTGACCTTGCCGCACGTCGCCTGATCCAGCGTCAGCGAAACGTCGCCTTTCAGTTGTGCGGCACCGGCGGTGTTGGAGTTGCCGAGGGTGATCTCGCCGATTTTCGTTTTCCGGACGCGATAATCCCAAAGTCCGCCCGCGACGGAGTAGATCGCGCCTTCGGCGCCGCCGAACGATTCGACATACCCTCCGTCGATGACTTCATAAAGCGCATTGACCACCGTACAACCGGAATAACCGACACGGAGATTGGAAACTTTTCCCGTGCCTTTGACGATGGCATGCGTCTTTTGCACGACGCCGCCGCGCGCGCTCCAGTAACTTCCGACCGAACCGCCCGCAAAGACGACTTCAACGTTTTCGATGCCGGAATCGCTGCCGCCGACGAGACCGCCGCCGGAAACCATCGGGTAGTCAATATCGGCGATGTAAGTCGGTGCGCCTTGCAAGTAGGTGCGCGAAGAAATCGAACCGCCAAGGACATAGACGGCGCCATACCCGTTGTTGATGCATTGCGTACGGGCGCTGTCAAGGGCGTTGAACGCCTTGCCGTCGCCGACGGTGTAGGTGTTGCCTTCAATGTTGACGATTTCCCCGGTTTCCCAGAAAGTGTTAACGAAAACGTCGGTGAAGCGGGTATAGCCCTCAACGTGCGCCGCTTGTTTTTCCGCCAATGTGCGGAAAGCGTTGACGCCGACGGTGCCGCTGCCGAAGTAGGTCTCGACGACGTCGCCGTCCTTGTACGCCTCGAATTTCCGGGAGATCTCGACCGGATTAGTGGTCAAGTACAATCCGGTATCGTCCTGTACGACGATGTAATCCGTGACGGTGTCATCCGTCAGCGTGTAGGTAAGCTTTGAGGCGTTACCGGAGATCACGGTGAACGTGTGTTCGTTGTCGGCAAAGGCGAATCCGGTATTGTCGATGGTGAAATTGCAGGTGGACGTGCCGCCGAGATTCAGCGATGCACGATCCTTGGCGTTGATGACGATGCTGTAACCGCTCGAATCTTTGATATTGGTGATCACGCCGATCGTACTCGTCGTATTGGTACCGCCGACGACGATCGCGAAGTAGCGGTCTTCGATCCCCGTCGCCGTCGTGCCGTCGATCTTGCCGATCGTACCGCCCGCCATATTGATCCGGTAATTTCCCCTGAAAGTCGGCTTTCCGCTGTCGGACATGCAGGAAAAATCTCCGATCATGGCGCTGCCGCTGATGTCAAGCGTGATGTCGCCGATATAGTTGCCCGAATAAGCCGACGTCCTGACGTGGGTGGCGCTGCCGCCCGTCAAAATGAAGTGCGTCTGAGAGTGCGCGCCCTCGGCGTCGTTCCAGATGATTTCCCCGTTTTCGCCTTTGGTAAAGGATGCCGTGGAGGAAACGTCGCAGTAGAAAGCGGGCGAAAGGATTTTCGCCGTCGCGTCGTCTTCCATACGGATGGTGATGTCAAGATCCGATTCGGACTGCGTCCCGCGGCCGCGGGAAACGTACTGCACGTGCGAACCTCTGCCGATGATAACTTCACCCTTCTTGCCTGAACTGTTGGCACTGATCAAAGGACCGTCGCCCCCGTCCAAAGCGATGTAATTGTAGAAAATCGTTTTGACGCCGACACAGTTGTTCTCAACGGTACGACCACCCGCGAGAGTACCGCCGTAAACGATGACCGCGTTGCCGCCGTAATCGCCGAGATTCGAGCGCGCCGTCGAGGCGGAAGTGCAGAACGTCTTGTTGTCGATCACGGCATCGACGATGGTGCCGCTCGGCAATTCCAGCGTCACGACCTGACCGAGCGTTCCACCGGAAACGCAATAGGTGTCGCAGAAGTTCACGCCCAACTGCGGATTGTAGTTGAGCGCCTCTTCGTAAGTCGCAAAGGCGTTGACGCCGAGCGTCGCGGTACCGCCCGGCACTTTGACCGTGCCGGTTTTCCCCGCCCAACCCACCGAATAGTAAGCAGGCGCTTTGCCGTACCAGATGTCGCCTTTCCACAGGAAAAGCTCTTTGCCCGCTTCGCCGTTGACGACCTCGTAGCCCGCCAGCGACGTGATGTCGTTTTTGGCGTCGACGACTTTGACCGCGATCGCGCCCGGATCAAACTCATAGCGATCGGCGTCGATGGTGATCGTACCGGTATTGTCCAATGTCCCGCCGGAAACCGTCAAACCGTCCTCAAGCGCAAAGGTGTAATGACCTTTGTTGGTGAAACTGGAAGCCAGATCCACGTTCGCGCCCTTGGCGGCGGAAATCGAGGCGCTGGCATTGACCGTGAGCGCGGCTTTCATATCAAACGTCGCATTGGTGTCGATCGTGACCGACGCGGTACTGGTAAACGTCGTTTCTGTGGTCAGTTGGAACGTCGCGCCGGAAGCGACCGTGATCGCCGCTTCGGAAAAACCGTTTTCTCCGACCGACAGCGTCGCGTTTTCCGCGATCTGGATCTTGATCGAACTGCTCTTGCCTCCCCAGAAGGAGAAACTCTGGACCGTCGTCACGCCGCCTTCGATCTTGTAGAGCACATCTCCGTCCACACAAGCCGCGGTCTTGGCGGAAGTGCCGTCCACGCCGACGTTGCCGTAAATCGTTTTGATATAGGAATCACTCAGCGTGACCGTGGCGTTCCCGGTCACTTTGGCGACATCCTGAATACCGCCGACGGCAAGAATGCTGGTGACCGTCGATCCTTTGATCGACAGAATAACGTTTTCCGCGTATCCGCGACCGTGGGAAAATACCCCGATCGTACTGCCGACGATTTCCGTTCTCGTCGTGCCCGCGGGGCTCAATCCGTTGCCGTAAGCGTGGGCGACGTAGCTGTCGACGATCTTCAGTTTGGTGTTGGCATTGTAGACGCTGTAACGGCCGCCGGCATAAGCGCCGGAAGTGATCGTCGAACTGCGCACCGTGACGTCGACG
This sequence comes from Victivallaceae bacterium, assembly GCA_016292515.1. Classification (GTDB taxonomy): domain Bacteria; phylum Verrucomicrobiota; class Lentisphaeria; order Victivallales; family Victivallaceae; genus UBA1784. The sequence continues at coordinate 18,069 of JAEDIJ010000001.1, read as the reverse complement.
TCGGTACTCCCGTTGGCGCCGAAGAAAGAACCGAAAAGAGCGTTTTCGATGACCGTCGGTTTGCCGCTGAAATTGGTGATAGCGGCACCTTCGCCGCCTTCGGGAGAATAGGTGCCGCCGACGATGTTGATCACGCCGGCAGTCCGCGAAGCGTACTTGCTGACCGCGCCGGAAACCGTATTGAAAGCATCCTCCCCGAGCGTGACCGTGTAGCCGTCCACAGTCTGCGTACCAGAGGCACCCCACTCGTTGTTGACGTAGATATCCAAAGACTGAGTGCGGAGCTTGCCTTTCGCCTTTGCCGCCGAATTGCTTTGGAATGCATTTTTGCCGATCTCGCGCTCTCTGCCGTCGACCATGACTTTGGCGCCATCGGGAAGATCGCGCCACGCCGCGCTGAAAACAACCGGACCGTCTCCGTAATAAACGTCGCCGTTCATGACGAAAAGTTCTTTGTCAGGATCCAGATTGTTGATGAGTTCATAGCCATTGATCGACGTGATGTCGTTGCCGGCGTCGATGACCTTGACGTACGAAACGCCCGGAGCAAGGGTATACCCGGCGGCGTCGACGGTGATCGTGCCGGTGTTGGACAATGTGCCGTCGATGCTCAAGCCGTCTTCGAGCGCAAAGGTGTAACTGCCTGCGTTGGTCAATGCGTTGCTGATCGTCATATTGGCGCCTTTGGCGATGACGACCGTGCTGCCGGCGGTGGTCGTCAAACTCTTCGTCATGAACGACTCTCCGGCATCGACCGTGAGCGAGGTGTCGGTCAAGGTGGTCAAGCCGGTGGCGCAAGCAAGCGACGCCCCCGAAGCGAGCGTGATCTCCGCATTGGTGATGTCAAGATTCGTGCACGTCAGCGAGGCGTTGCTGTCAAGCGCGATCGCTCCGCCGCCGGAGAGCGTCAAATTGGCGCAGGTGACCGTTGCGCCGTCGCCGAGCGTCAATCCGTCGGTACCGCCGATCGTCAAGTTTTGAACCGTGAACGCGGCTCCGCTTTCCAGCGTGACGCCGCCTTTGATATTCAAACCGCTATTTAAAAGCAGCGTGGAGTTTTCCTTGACCAGGACATCCGTACCGCTGGAGCTTGCCACATCGACGACCGAGCCGATCGTACTCGTCGTACTGCCGCCCGCGACGATGGCGAAATAGCGGTTCCCCAGCCCGGTCGCAGCGGATTTGGCGTCGATCTTGGTGATCGTGCCGCCCGCCATGTTGATCAGGAAGTTGCCTGCAATATTGTTGCTGTTGGCGACGTTGGTGCCGGCGAGCGTACCGATCATGGCGTTACCGCTGATGTCGACGGTGATCTCGCCGGTGAAACCGCCCGAATAAGATGTCGGCGCCAGAGTGGTGACGCTGCCGCCCGTCAAAATGAAATGCGCCTTGGAGTATCCGCCGTCCCAGACAAGTTTCCCGGAAGCATCTTTGCTGTAAGTAGAGGAGCAAGTCGCCGTTTTGTTGAAAATCGCCGAAAGTCTTGTGATCGTCGCATCGTCTTCGACGTGGATCGTCACGTCGATGTCCGTCGTGTTCGACATATCGCGTCCGAGCGTGGCTTCGATGATATGCGACCCTTTGCCGATGATGATCTCACCCGACGTGCCGGCGTTGTTGGCGCAGACGTTGGGCCCGCTGTCCCCGGCAACCGTCAAAATCGCCGTATAATTGTAAAACGCGGTTTTTATGCCTCCGGCGGAAACACAACTGGTGCGCCCGCCGAAAAGTGTACCGCCGTAAACGACAACTTCGTTGCCGCTGTAATCGGTGAAATTATTCCATGCGCTACCTGCGCAACCGGAAGTTCCTCCGGCAAAGAAGACCTCGTTGTCGATCACGGCATTGACGATGGTGCCGCTCGGGAGCTCCAGCGTGACGATGTCGCCGAGTTTCGCATTCGCCACGGAGTAGCGGTCGAGGATCCGCTTGTGGTCGGAATCGTAGGCAAGATATTCATCGTAGGTGGCAAAGGCGTTTTCGCCGAGTGTCGCGGTGCCGCCGGGCACGTTGACCGTGCCGGTTTTGCCCGCCCAGCCCGCCGAGTAATACCCCGGCGCCTTGCCGTAGTAAATGTCGCCGTCCCAGGCAAAAAGCGATTTGCCTTCTTCGCCGTTGACAAGCTCAACCCCCGCCGTTGAAAGGCTGTTGCTGGCGTCGATGACTTTGACGGCGGAAACGCCCGGATCAAAGGTGTACCCGGCGGCGTCGACGGTGATCGTACCGTTATTGGTCAACGTCCCCGTGACGTTGAGTTGGTCTTCCGCAAAAAACGTGTAATGACCGCTGTTGCCGAAATTCTGACCGAAAACCATCGCGGCGCCTTTTTCCGCCACGACATCGCCGGCGAAATTGAATACGCCCGCCGATTGGAACGTCGCGCCGCTCTTGACCGTGATCGAAGTCGCATCGCCGGTGAGCGATGCACCCGCCATCGTGAGCATACCGGAAACGGTAACGACGTTGTCGGTGCCGTTCCAGGATTGAAGCGTCAAACGTGCGTTTTCCTCGACGTTCATCGCACCTTCGAACGCGATCCCGCCGGAGGAGGTCAGCAAACCGCCGCTTTTGACCGTGACCGAAGTCCCGTTTCCGGTAAAAGTCGCCCCCGCGAACGACGCCGTACCGGCAACGGTGACAACGCTGTCCGTCGTACCCTGAAAGCCGCTGCCGAGCAACAAAAGAGCGTCTTTGCCGACGCTGACGGAAGCGACGCGCACCAGACTGTAACCGGATAGGTCAAGTCCCGCGTCGTCTTTTACCACGATGTCGATCGTCTGCACACGATTCTGGGCATCGGAGAAAGAGCCGATCCGGTTGCCCTTTTCTTCGGCGATAATGGTGACGGAGTACGCGCTGGCGGTTTCAGTCTGACGGTTTTGATACGTGCCGACAGTACCGCCCCTTAACGTCAGCGTTTCGGTACCGAAGGTCTGACCGCCGTTTTGCAGACCGACGCCGCTGAGCGTCGTCACTTTCGCATGGTCGACCGTCACGTTGAATTCACCCGTGACCGCACTGCCCTGACTGCCGAGATAAATGGTGGTGACGACCGCCTTGTTGCGGATGATGAGATTGGCGACGCTGTGGGCGACGCCCTCCCCCCAGGTGATCCGTCCGGTGACCGGATCGACGTCATAACTCCCGGAACTGCCGGGCCTTCCGATACGGAGATCGTTGATGGTGGAGTTATCCACGATCACCGTGAGATTTTTGTCCGTTCTTGAATTCGGATTGGCGTCGAAACTCGAAAGGCTTGATCCATCGGAAAACATGACCGTCGAATTGAAGTTCGCGTCTTGCAAACCGTTGTTGTACGCCGTGGAAACGACCGTCGCATGATTATACGTCAGGAATTGCCCGTCTCCGTTTATGAAAACAGTATCGCGGGTAGAACCGCTGTAGTCCTTCGCAAAACCGTAGTTGACGAACGCAACATCCGTCCCCGCCGCAGTGCGTGCGGCACCTATCGTCTTATACGCCTCGGTGCCGATGGTAAGCTCTACCTCTTCCCCGTCAAGAGTGACATTTACGGTCGGCTCCGCCGTTTCCGCCCAGGCGGCACTGTAGAATTTGTCGCAGATTTGAACCGCGCCGCCTTCTCCCGCCGCCGCTTTCGCCAGACTGTAATTGCTGAAAGCATCGACACCCTTGGTGTAGGTGTTTCCCTGAAAAACGACGCTTTGCCCGTCTTCGATTAGGACCCACTTCGAGCTGTAGAGAATTGTTTCGCCAGCCATAACTTATTTCCTTTAATTGAATTAAAGATTGAAAAATTTTTCTGTCTATGTCTTACTTTAACTCTGAAAATCAAGTTATTCAATTAAAAGTTCAGTTATTTTTATGATTTTTGTTTGATTTTACAATAAAACAGTTGTTTTTTACAATTTGCGGACGAAAAATCGTGAAAGAAATGATTTCTGAGATCAAAAAATGGCTTTGCAAGGCGAGTTTGAGCAGAAAAATCCGGAGAGCAGCCGTCGACCTATAATTCAATGAAACTTTTCAACGAGAAGGGCAGGGGAAATCAGCCAAGGTAAAGCGCGGTCACGATCGGCATCGTGACGAGAAACAGCACCGTCGAGGCGACGTTGAGCAAATTGGCGTAGATCGCGTCCTTATGGTAGACTTCCGCCATCAAGGTCAGTGTCGTCGCGGGCGGCGTGAGGATGGCAAAAAGCGTTACCATCAATATATTTGTGCCGTCCGCGACCAGGTTCGCCGCGCAACTCAAACGCAATATCGCGACGACGACCATTGGCACGACGACGAGCCGCAACAAAACGACCTGCCACCACTTTTTGTAGCGTTTCAGATCGCCGAGATGCGTCGAGCCGAGGAGGATCCCCCCGATCAGCATCGTCACGGGGCCCACCATGTCGGCGATGGAGTAGACCGCGTCTTTGACCGCTTCAGGGAAGCGCACTTGCGTTATCATCACGACGATCCCCGCCAGTACGGCGAGGATATTGACGTTGAAAAAGATTTTTTTCCAATCCCACGCGCGCTCATTTTGCATCAGCATCCTGCCGTGACTCCACAGCAGAAACTGCTGAACGGTGAGAAAGCAACCCGTGTAGATCACGTATTTCCAGCCGAGCGTCGCCGCGACGAGCGGCACGGTCAGATTCCCCGCGTTGGGGTAGATGACGGAAAGAATTTCGACTTCGTTGAGGTGCAGAAATTTCCGCATCGGCGCGATGCTCGCGAGCAGCAGGATATGGAGCACGACCGCCGCCGCGAAGGAAAGAAGGATCCCTTTGCCGATGGCGGATGTCATTTCCACCTGAAACGCCCGCAGTGTCACGCACGGGATCACGAGATAAAGTGTGATACGCGCGAGGCCGCGGATATCCTGCGGTTCAAGAATTTTTGACTTGACGAGAGCGAAGCCCGCCGCCATGATGAGAAAAAACGCGATCAGTTTCGCGATCAGAAGTCCGAGCATACGATTTCCCCTTTATTTACCACATTATAATATACCGTCGCCGCCAAGCCGTTGCAAGCGTCGATCTTGCGAAAACTATGCCGATCTTGCGAAATCAAGCCGCTGACAGGGCGTTTTGCAGTTGACAAAACATCTTAACATGCTATATTGGGAGTGTCAACACGGTGAAAAAGGAAATCAGGATGAATACGGAGATCCAGTCGCTTTTGCCTGCGATGCAACGGGGAGTTCAGCGCGTTATCGCGACCTGCGCTTTGCCGATGCCCGAAGAGTGCGCTCCCGAAGCCGAGGGGAAAAGTCACGCGCATCAGACGCGCGAGGTCTTCTTTCAGTTGCAGGGCGAGACGAACTATATGCTCGACGGCAAATGGTACCACATTCAGGAGGGCGACGCGCTTTTCATCGAATCTTATCAGGAGCACGGTCTTTACTTCCGCCGGAAAGACCGCAATCTCAAACAGTTCTGGATCGGGCTCTACCCCAAGCGGCTCAACATCGTGCTGATCTCGCTCGACGCGGCGGGCGAACTTCATCACGAACTTTGTTATTGCAGTAGCATCAACGCCGTTTATCAGACGTTGCTCAGCAACTGGGACGCCGTCCGCAACGGCGAGATTTCCGATCCCGCGTGGCAGAAGCGCGTTTTAAGCGTTTCGCTCGATCTCCTCTTGTGCGACGTCGCGCGCTACGCGGCGGACAACGAATCGCTCCAATCGCGCAAGAAGCGCGAAAATGTCATCCACTTCATCAGCGACTACATCGACGGCAACCACGGATGCGACTGCGCGCTCGACCGGCTGGAAAAACTCACCGGGTATTCCCGCTATCATTTGAGCCACCTCTACCGCGAATTTTACGGCAAGACCATCGGCGAGGCGATCAACGAAGCGAGGATGCGCCACTTCCTCGCGCAAGATTGGCACGTCAACGCCAAGGAAATCGCGGAAATGCTCGGTTTTACCTCGTCGGCGATTTTCTGGAAGTGGCGCCGCAACAATCGCGACCTTGAAAAAACGCTCCGTCGCGAATTGCATCTGACGGATGGCGAAGAAAGCGCGAAATGACTCCGGCTTCGTCTGAAAAGTTCGGAAAATTTGCAGATTTCGCAACAATGGCATACTTTTAACAACTTTGGACAGTGGCATTTTTGCATTATGACGATATGTTATAGTCAGGGAATCAATCCAAGGTCGGCGTTTCGCCGGCGATTTCAGAAAGGACAATGGTGAAAATTATGAGCAAACTCGCAATCGACGGCGGCAAAAAAGTCTTTGAAACCCCGGCGAATCTCCCCAGCTGGCCTCCCGTGTACGAGGATACTGCGGACGAGATCCGCGAAATCTATTTGAGTCACGCCTGGTCTTTTTACGGCAAAAAAGAAGTCGAGTTCAACAATGAATTCGCCAAATTCACCGGCGCCAAAAGTTGCGCGATGATGGCAAACGGCACCGTGACGCTCGAAGTCGCGATGCAGGCGCTCGGCATCGGCCCCGGCGATGAAGTCATCGTCCCCGCCTACACCTGGATCGCCACCGGCGAAGCGGTGGTCGTCGTCGGCGCCACCCCCGTGATCGTCGATATCGAGCCCGATACTTTCTGTATGGATCCCGCGAAAATCGAGGAAGCGATCACGCCCAAGACCAAAGCGATCATCCCCGTCCACCTCTACGGTTCGATGACGGATATGGACAAAATCATGGCAATCGCCAAAAAGCACAACCTTTTCGTCATCGAGGACTGCGCCCATGCGCACGGCGGCGAGTGGAATGGCAAGCACGTCGGCACCATCGGCGACGTCGGTTCTTTCAGCTTCCAGCAGAGCAAGACCGTCGCTTCCGGCGAGGGCGGCGCGTGCATCACCAACGATGAAGCGCTCGGCGAAAAAATGGGCCGCATTTCGCACATCGGTTATCAGTACGCCGCCAAGCAGGGGCAGGCGAGCACTCCGCCGCCCGTCGGCTTGATCTGCCACAACTACCGTATCACCGAATTTCAGGCGTTGATCCTCCTGTCGCAGTTGCGCTATCTGCGCCGCGACACCGAGCAGCGCGCCGCGGGTGCCGAGTTCCTGCGCGAACGCCTTAACGCGATCGACGGCATCACGGTTCAGAAGCCCGGACGCTGCGCGACGCTTCAAGGATATTATATGCTCGGCGTGCGCGTCGATTCCGATCGGCTCAAAGACGGCATCACCCGCGCTGATTTCGTCAAGGCGCTCGTCGCCGAAGAGGCTTATGTCGGCAGCGGCTGGGGCAATCTGATGTATCATCAGAAGCTTTGGAGCGTCCCCGAAAGCATGTACCGCGTTTGCAGTTGCGAAGTCGCCGACCGTCTCGCCAACAAGGAGTTGATCACCGTGCCGTTGCAGTGGCTGATGTGCTCCCGCGAAGACTTGACGAAACTCGGCGACGCCTTTGAAAAGGTCGCCGCGGAATACATCCGCTGAAAAAGGAGATTTTGACGATGAAACGAGGCATTCAGCTTTTCAACTTCGGCAAGGCGCTCGGCGAGGATTTCAAGGGCGCGCTCCGCGAGATCGCGAAACTCGGTTTCGAGGGCGTCGAATTCGCCGCGCAGTACGGTGATCTTGCTCCCGATGAATTGGCGGCGTTTCTGAAAGAATTGCACCTTGAATGTGCCGGCACGATGTTTTCGCCCGATGCGTTGCTCGACAAGGACAACATCGCCTATGAATACGCCAAAAAACTGAATTCTCCCGCGGTCACGATCAGTACGCCGACCGCCAGCGATTTCACGCAGGTCTGGCAGGAAGTCGCCGACCGTTGCCGCAAGATCGGCGACGTTGCGGCGGCGCACGGAGTCGCCTTTTCCTACCACAACCACTGGGGCGAATTCACTCTCGTCAACGGCGTGTCGGCGATGGATCGCATTCTTGATGCGAATGATCCCGACCGCGTGCTGATGGAGCCGGACGTCTGCTGGGTCACCCGCGGCGGCGGCAACCCCGCGGATTTCATCCGCCGTTACGCGAAACGGATCCGTCAGATCCACTTCAAGGATATGACCGACCTCAACGAGCGTTACAGCACTTCCGTGCTCGGCACCGGCGTCATCGATCTCGAATCGTGCTACCGCGCCGCGCTTGAAACCGATGCCAGTTGGTATATCTACGAGCAGGACGCCTGCGACGATCCCTTTGTCTGCGCGCGCAAGAGCTTGGAGTATATGAAACAACTCGACAGCAAGTTGCGCTGACATTATGCCCTTCCTTGCACCCTGGCAGTGAAAAATTTTTTCCTGCCGGGGCGCTTTTTTATTTACGGGATGAAAATGAATGCTTTGACGATCAGAAAAATCGGTGTCGCCGGGATCGGCGATCTGCTTTCCTCGACGAAATCGGTCGGCTGGGAAATTTTCCCCGAAGACGTTAAAATGATGATCGATGATCCGCATTCCGGGGCGTTCGTCGCTTTTTCGGGCGACCGCGTCGCCGGGACGGGGTGTTTCTCCGGCAACGACGACGGGAGTACCGTTTTCATCAGTCTGATCACGGCCAAGGAGGAATTCCGCCGACAGGGGATCGCGACCGAAATGATGAAAACGATTTTTGTGGCGAATCCGCACGCGAAAACATTCCGCCTTTTCGCCAGCGATATGGGAAAACCGCTCTATGAAAAACTTGGGTTTACCGCCCGCCGCAGAGTCGGTTTCATCGCCGGTACCGTAGAGGGGGCAAATCGTCTGGGCGACGCTTCGCAAGTGAAAAAATGCGATCATTTGGAGCCGTGGATGCTTGCGTGGGATGAAAAGTACGTCGCTCCGAAACGGAGGGAACTTCTGGAATTTGCGGTACAGCGGGAAAATTCGCTGATTTTCGCGTTGCCGGATCAAGCGGGATTCGCGTTCGGGCGGAAGTTCGATCGCGGAGTGGATGTTTCGCTCGTTGAAGCCGCCACACTTCAAAATGCGCTTGATCTCGTATCGGCGTTTTCCGCCACCGCTTCGCCGCAAGATGCCGTTGCCATCAGCGTCGCGGAATATCAGACGGAATTTCAGGATCGGCTTGCCTCGTGCGGCTTCAAGGCGGCGCACATCGTCACCGATATGATCCGCGGCGAAGAACCGCCCGCGCCGCGCGCGGAGTATTTCGCTTTGTACAGTTATATCGGTTGATTTTCGCCCGATATTGCAAAAAAACAGCGAAGCGCACTTGAAAATCCGCCGGAGTTGAAATATATTATAAAATGTGATCGGGATATAGCGCAGCCTGGTTTAGCGCGTTTGACTGGGGGTCAAAAGGTCGAGAGTTCGAATCTCTCTATCCCGACCATCAATTTACACAAGAGCCGTCAAGGACAACTCCCTTGACGGCTCTTGTGTTGCCCCGCAACCACCCAATTTGCAGGAGGTTGTGGCTTTCTCTATGGTTTTCGCTGCACGGCGGATAGAAGCCGTTTCCGGGGGCTTTTCTGGCCATTGTCAGCCCTTCCTCTCCCCGGTTTTCTCTATTTTCCAAAACCGACACCTTTCGGTTGATTCAGCAGAAAGTGCGACGCCCGTTAGGCTTTTTGTTAGCGGCGGCATTCTTGGAGACCAAGAATCCCACGCCACGAATTATCAATTTGTAACCTAACGGGCGTCCCGTCCTTTCTCTATTATGGCGCTTTTATGCTCAAAACCAGTTGTCCTACGGTTTGCAACTCACTTGTATGCGAGTTGCAAAAACGCGACCTAACAATGACCTATTGCGGCTGGAAAAACCTCACACCGCCCGATTCAAATTTGTAGTCTATTCCAAGCGATTTCTTGATGTCGCAGAGGCGGTTCCGGGCTATGCCGTCGTAGGCGACCAGTTTGCCTCGTTTCGTTGTCCTGTAGTACTCCGACTCCGTCCAGCCGCCGGCGGACATGATGTCCGAATCCTTGAGGAAAGCCTCCTTGGGAAGAGCCTTGTAGAGGAGTTTGAGAATCTTGCAGGCAATGCGGCTTGAGGGCATGTCGCTCACTTTATGAAGACAGCCAGAAGCCTTCCAACTCCTCCATGTGATTGTCTTGTACCCCTGCCTCTGCATCTGCAGCCATCCATGCATGGTGGGGTCTGCGGCGTATTCCGCGCCGGCCTCCCGGACTTCCTGAGCCATTTGCGGTTCGGGCTGACAGGCAGTCCTTGCATCCCGCCAGATGACGAACTTCTGGATTGCCTCGCGCAGCGTGGGGTGGCCGCTCGATATCGGCTTTGACACGAAGGACGTGGCTCCGTCATACAGTAGCGAGGCCGCCTTCTCGCTGTCGGGCACGGTGCCGGTCACGACGATGATAGGAAGTTCATTCGCCGAATACTGGGCGCGTAGCTCCTTGAGGAAGTCCTCCCCGTTTTCACGACGCAGAAGCCCCCCATAGCGCATGGGCAGTTCCATATCCAGCAGGACATAGTCATAACTGCCCGCCAGCATCTTGTTGCGAGCTTCCTTGATATTACCGGCCTCGTCATACTCGTGTCCGTACTCGTCGAGAATATCGGTTATCTCACGTCTGATTTCAGAGTCGTCATCTATGACAAGTGCTTTAAGTGTAGTGTTCTCTGTCATCTTGCTATTCCTTCTTATCCGGCAGGAAGACGGAGACGGTAGTGCCCTCGTCCTCCTGCGATTCTATTGAGATTGAACCATTGTGGTCACGGACCTTGCGGCAGGCGATAGCGAGGCCAAACCCCGTGCCACTCGCCTTTTTCGACGTGCCGTTGGCCGTGAACCGGCGGACCAGGTCAAGTTCGGCCTTGTTCATGCCCTGACCATTGTCGATGAAGTCGACCTGGACTCCTCCATCGATGTGCGTTGCCTTGATTACAATCCGACCGGATTCCTCGAAGGTGTTCTCCCCGGTCATAAACGCCTCAAACGCATTCTTTATCAGATTCCTAAACGCGTGCATTATCGCCTCGCGCGCCACATAGCAGGTCATCGTATCTTCGACGACGACCTCCGCCGCTATCCCGCCTATCGGAGCGTTACGGCTCTCGAACAGCTCCCTGACCGACTGCAACGACTTGCGCAGCAGAGCCGCCAGGTTTTCATGGCACTTCTTCTCGTTGGTCTTCTTCACCAGCGCTCGGATGTCATCGGCCATCGCCTCCATTGCCTTGGCGCGCTCCAGGCCGACTTTCAAGTAACGGACCACATCCTCCTCGGCCTGGGAGGTCGGATGCTCCAGCAGTTTGATGGACTTCTCAAGGCTCGACATCAGCGGCGACAGGAGATTCCGTATCTCATGCCCGACAGACCCTATTGTGAGTTCATACTGGGCGCGAAAGGCATTCTCCAGCGCGGCATTGCTCCGAGCACCAGCCTTCACAAGCAGGTTGTCTATCCTCTTACTATTGGCCAGCATCAGCCGTTCCCGCCCCCCGTCGTCGCATACGGCGACGCCGGAACGGGCAAGCGCGTTCTCCGCCGCCCTCTTCACATAGCTCGTGGGGTCATTGCGAAGTCCCGCGAATCTGAACTGCGCATCCTGCGGCATATAGAGCATAGCCTCGGCCACGACCTTCCGAACCTCCCACTTGGGGTCTTCCGCATACGCTGCGAGACGTTCTATCAGCCTCGGCGTTCCGGGGCGGGACGCAAGTTCCTCGTAAAGCCGCCGCACATCTGCCAGACGTTCCTGCCATCTGTCCTCGTTCTCTGTCATTTGGCGTTCCTGTACTTGTACCTCGTCATGCGCTGCTCGAAGGCTTCCTTGCCGCCTTCCAGAAGGTCAATTATCTCCTTCTTGCAGTCATCCACATTTCCGCACTTCTGGACGGAGCCATTGGAGCCGTCCGACTTCATCACCAGCATCGCCTCCGCATCCCCCAGAACGGGGATGTTCGGGTTGTGCGTGGCGAACACAAGCTGCCGCCTACCCTTGACCGCCTGGATGCTGGCCACGATGGTGTCGTGGATGCAGCCGTTGTCCAGATTGTCCTCTGGCTGGTCGATGATGAGGGGGCGGTCGCTGTCAAGAAGAAGTATCGGCAATATGGCGTTGCATTTCTGCCCTGTGGACAACCTCTCCGTGGACTTGTAGGTCCCGTTGTCGTTCAGTTCGATTACAGGCAGGTCGAGCAGCTTCGCGGTCTGCAACTGGACGAGTGCCTTCTCGTCCCCGCGGAATGCGACAACGACGGCCTTAGCCTGGGCAGGCGTCAAGCCCGCAGCCTCCTGCACAGCGGCTTCGTTGCCCTCCCGGATGTAGCCGACAAGCTCGGCTGGCGGAATCTTCTCCGCGACCTTCTTCGCCGGGGGGTTGTACTGATTCATCTGCTTTCGGATGCCCTCCGCAATCAACGTCTGGTAGGCGGATATGTCCCCGAACTGGGTCAGGGACACCCTGATGCGCGGCATCAGCTTGCCGTTTATCCGATTGATTATCCCTTGTCTCACCCTGAACTGGCTGTCAAGAAGAGTGGACAGTTTCTTAAGACGCGCATCCTGCTCCTCACGCAGGCGCTGGTATTCTGCACGCTTTTCGTTCAGCTCCCTTTCCTGCTCCTTGAGCCTGTTGTGGTCCCGCTCCAGCTTCATCCGCTCCGCAAGGACCTGCTTGTTCGCCTCGTTCTTCTCCGCAAGCTGCGTGAACCTGACATCCTGCGCCTGATGGGCGGCGAACAGGGCCTTGTACTTCGGTTCATACTGTGCCCAGCTTGCATTCACGCATTGTCCGATGCGCTCCAACAGCGCATCGACATCTTCGCTGCACTTTGAGAAGATGTCCTGCATCTCCTTCAGCAACCCATAGTTCGGGGAATCCGCAAACTCGTTGGCGGAAAGCCCCCCGACGCCTTCGCGGAAGAATCCCACAAGCGTCTTCGCCTTTCTCGCGTATTCGAAATACACCTCCTTCAGCCTGTCGGCATAGATTTTCTCGCGGTCTCTCATCGACCGCAACGTATTTTCCCTGGCCACCTCCGAGGACTCGTCCTCGTTTCTGGCCACGAACGACTTCAGTTTTTCCTCCACGCTCGGCAGAGCCGCCACCGCATCGGTGAGTTCGGCGACCCTGGCCCATGCGATGTCGAGCTGCTCGGCATTGCCTTCCAACTCGCGCTTCGCCGCCGAGACATCGGCTTCAAGGGAGTCCAGGGCATCGCGTTCAAACGCCTCTATCAGCGTCAATTGCGAAGCGGTGTTCCCCGCCGTGGCCTCCACCTCGTTCTGGCTGAAGATGTCCAGCCGAAACAACGACTTGTGGTATGGCTGCCCGGATGGGCTGCCATCGCCGTTGAGCAGCATCGGCTCCTCGCCAGCCGTGCGGCTGATGATGTAGTCTGTTCCGTTGAGCGTGGTTACAAACAACTCCACGCGCCCACCAGCCAGATTGCTGTTGATGAAGCAGTCGAAATGCTTCCTTGCATTTGGCTCGGACGAGACGAGGTCAAGGGCATAGCGGATGAATTCCAGCAGGGTCGTCTTGCCTGTGCCGCGCGCGCCGATGACGCAGTTGAGTCCGTCCTTGAACGAGAAGTCAAGTCCGTCAAGGAAGCCCCCCGTGACCCGAATCCTGCGAATCCTGTATGATGTCGTTTCCGTGTTCTGTTCCATTGCTATCCCACCCTTACTTGTTTTCCTTGTCCTTAATCTTCTGAAGGTCGAGCGACACCGTCTGCTGACTGACCATCAGCCTCTCTGCAATCTGCCTTTGGGACAGACCCTGGCGATAGAGTTCCTCGACGGTCTCCTTTCTCTGCTCCCTTGGAAGTTTCGCAACCGATGCCTCCTGCCGGGGCGGCATGTCCGCCAAGGGACGGATGACGGCGACATACTGGCACTTGTGCGCGGGGTCGTCAACCACTACGCTCTGCCCGCCATCCAACTCCACCTCTATCGTCACCTTGGAGGCGTCATTGCTCCTGAGCATTGATGCGACCGCTTCGAAACGCTCGGCCATCTTCTCCCTGAAATCCTGCACAGGAAGCAGAAAATGCTCGTGAGGAAGAGCGTTTTCTTGGCCTTCTGCTTGAATAGCTACACCGTCTCGGTGTTCCACATCCGTTTCGGCATCTGTCTGTGTCTGTCTTTCCATTGTGTCCTTTCCTTATGTTGGCTTGGCTCTGTTTTTGAAATCGCACTTAATATACTGTCGGTTTGGTAATCAATCAACCAATTTTTACCAATAATTCCGAAAGCATACTAAATTGGTAACAAAAATCACACACAAGTTCGGGAGTAGTTTTTGAAATCAAGCACAAAACTGGGAGTAATTGAGAGTGATTGGGAGCAGTTGGGAAATACTCCCACAAGTCAGGGAGCGGCATTTTTTTCGATATTTTTTTCTTAACTGACCCCATACGGAGCGGGCGTTCAATGCCGTCGCTCCCAATAACTCCCCGCGTTTCGGGAGGGCATTTCCTATCGTAAGATATGTGGCGTGACCAAAAGAACGGCGCGCCAGGTCCGGGGCAGAAGGCTGCCCTCAAAAGTGGCGCACCATCACCCTTATTCATAAGGAATATGCGCCATGCGACTCTCCGAACTCAACCAATCCACGCGTGAAATCATCATCCTCTGCGACACCATCGGCTTCGGCCATCTGACCGAACTGGACATCGTCAACGGGGATGTCCAGACCACCAGGGCGACGCGGAAGCTGACCAATGTCAACCTTGACAAGCCCGCCCCAGTGGCAAGGTCACAGAGCGCGGATTACGAACTCAACAACTACCAAAAGCGCTTTGTCCAGGAGGTTCGCTCCCGTCGGAGCGGACGAATCCGCGACCTCGGCATCCACGACGGACGCCCTGCGACCATCTGCTTCGATGAGGAGGTGATGCCCAGATAGGAAGACAAGACAACTGAATTAGAACGGCTTTAGCTGATTTACTGACCGTAGCAAACGGAGGTAGTCGGGATTGCCGCCAGCACAACTGGCGAACCTGAACTGCCTCCGTCTTTTTGTGCCTGGCGCATCCCGGCTGCTTCCCTCACCCAGAAGGAAGAACCAAGATGCAAAAGACTCAAAAAGAAATCGCGGCAGACGCCGCACAAGGCAAGTACACCCACGCAATCAACCACAAACTCGACTACCACACCGAATATCTCCTCACCACGGGACTCTATTTCGAGGCCGACAGGGACGATGTCCGCTCCAGGCTCTCCGAAGCCGTCTGGAAAGGGGCCGCCAAGTATGACGAGACGCGGTGCGACTTCATGACCTACGTGGAGCGCATCCTCTGCAACCGCAGGAAGAACCTCATCGACAAGGCAGCCCGCCGCCGTGCGCGCACGCCGCAGATGCTTTCCCTTTTCCACAAGGAGGAAGGCTCCGACACCCCGCTGGTCGAACTCGTCCCGGACGACAACGCGGAAAGGCAAATCCAGCTGCTGGAGCTCAGGGATGCGTTTGAATACGTCTTCAGCAAGCTGACCAGACGCCAGACGCTGCTCTGCAAGGCCATTATGAAGGGATGGTCAATCCGGCGAATCTCAAGGTGGATTCACATCTCCTCCAAGTCGCTTCCCGATGAACTTGAGCAAATCAAGGCCATCTGCATAGAGGCCGGGATTCATGAGATGGGAGGTGCGCTGTGAAGAAGACAGAGGACCGCGACGCGAGACTTGAGAGGATGCTTTCGCGCTACCCGATGCATATCCGGCAGGCAGTGCGTCTTTTAGGCGCAGTAATCTCAAGAACAAGGGCTTCCGAGCTGGATAAAGACGGAAACAGGAGCTTAAATATCACAGTGTCCAACAAGGAGCGTGAACATGAAGATTGACAAAGAGAAGGTCCTGCGCAAGCAGGTCGAGGCCGTCTCGAAGATGAAGCTGGACGACCTCAAGGCAAAGTTCGAGGAACTGTACGGATTCCCCTGCGGCGCGACCAACGTCCGCAACATCCGCCAGCGAATCATCTACAAAATCCAGGAGCTGTATTTCGGGACGCTGAGCGCCGCCGACGCAGCCTACCTGGATCGCCTCGCCGATGCCGACGCCCTGTCGAACCTCGTTACCGCATCGCCAAAACGGCTTGTCACCACGCCGGGGACGCGGTTCTGCCGCACCTGGAAAGGCGAGATGCACGAGGCCGTCAGGCTCTTCGACGGGAGGTTCGAATACAAGGGGACGGCGTACAAGTCGCTCTCAGCGGTGGCCTTCGCCATCACGGGGACCCATTGGAACGGAAAACTATTCTTCGGGGTGAAATGATGCAGCAGAAAATCGAAATTAAACGAGCGGCCATCTACACGCGGAAAAGCGTGGAGGAAGGCCTGGAGCAGGAGTTCAACAGCCTCGACGCGCAGCGCGAGGCGGGCGAGGCATACGTCAAGTCGCAGAAGGCGAACGGCTGGGTCTTGCTCCCCGACCGCTATGACGACGGAGGCTTCTCCGGAGGAAACCTCAACCGCCCCGCGCTCAAACGGCTGATGGCCGACTGCGAGGCGGGCAAGGTGGACATCATCGTGGTCTATAAAATCGACCGCCTCTCCCGCAGCATCTGCGACTTCGCGGAGCTGTCGCGGCAACTGGACAGGATGAACGTGGCGTTCGTCTCGGTCACGCAGGAAATCAACACCCACACCTCCGCGGGGCGGATGATGCTGAACATCCTGCTGACCTTCGCCCAGTTCGAGCGCGAGGTCATCACGGAGCGCGTCCGCGACAAGATGAGGGCTTCTCGCCTGAAAGGCAAGTGGGTCGGCGGCAACGCGGCCTACGGGTACAAGGTGGAGAACCACCGCCTCGTCCCCGTGCCCGAGGAACTGCCGATTCTGGAGCGCATCTACCGCCGCTTCACCGAGGTGCAGTCAACCCGGCAGATAGCCTACGAACTCAACAACGACGGCATTCCCTGGCGCAGAGGCAAGGCCTGGACGCCGCAGCACATCTACAGGATTCTCACCAACGTCACCTACCTTGGCAAGGTTGACTACAAGGGGGAAATCGTCCAGGGGGAGCACGCGCAGCTGATTGACAAGGAACTGTGGGAGACGGTCAGGGACTACATGGCCGCCGACTGCCGCACGAAGCCGGGCAAGGAGCGCATCGGCACGGAGGCCATGCTCGCGGGCATCCTGCGGTGCGGATGCTGCGGCGGAGCGATGACCCCCTCCTACACAATCCGCAACGGACGGAAGTACTGCTACTACCTCTGCTCGAAGGACGAGAAGCGGGCCGTCTCGACCTGCCCGATTAGGCGCGTACCCGCAGGGGAGATTGAGAAGATAGTCTTCAGCCAGATTGCGGACGTGATGAAAGCCCCCGAAATGCTTTCCGCCCTTTCGGAGGCTTCTGGCATCCCCGCGATGGACATCGCAGGGATGATGAGGAGCGTGGTGTGGGACAACATGATGGCCGGCGAGAAGCACCGCCTGGCTGAACTGCTTGTCGTGAAGGCGGAAATAAGCCTGGACGGCCTTGAAATAGAGTTCAGGACTTCCGGCATAAAGAACCTGATGGTGGAGGACATGGAAGATGAAGAAGAGAACGATTGAGAAGCTTGAGAACGGCAACATCCTCGTAAGGGTCGCCATTCTCTTCAGGAGCGACAAGATTACGAAGAAGATTATCGTCCCCGACATTCCCGAGAACGACTCGCTCGTGCTTGCCATCGCGCGCGGGCGCAGATGGCAAAGGTATATAGACGAGGGACGCTTCGAGAACGCCGTCGCCCTGGCGCGTGAGCTTGGGCGCGACACGGCAAAGGTGGCCGGAACAATCCGCTTCGCCCGCCTTGCTCCCGCTGTCATCCATCGAATTCTGACAGGCAACATCCCGGCGAAGGTCAATATGAACCTGCTTCACACCGACATCCCTGAAATCTGGTCGGAGCAGTACGAATACATATTCGGGGAGAAAATGCCCGAATAGCCTGATACAAGGAAAGTTAGGATAGCCAAGGGCGACCGGCGCGAAAACCGGTCGCCCATTTTTTTTCACTTTTTTTCGGGTTTTGGAAAACATCGCCGGAAAAATTCTGAATATGGGGGATGTGACAACCGAAAGGGTCACGTGAAACCAACCCAACCAAAGGAAACGACAATGAACACAGACAGATTCCTATCCATCCCCGCGGAAGAGTATCACGCCGCCAGCAGCTGCGGCAGGTACATGTCGAGCCACAACCTGGCAGCCTTCCGCGAATCCCCCGAACTCTATCGCCGCAAGACCAATGGCGAAATCGCCGAG
>JAEDIJ010000046.1 GCA_016292515.1 Victivallaceae bacterium | reverse complement strand
ATGATGTTCTCGAGGATGCCGCGGCCGCCGCGCCAATCTTTCTTGGAGGGGCCGTCGACGGTCTTCTGCGTCGCGGTGGCGGCGTGGACCGTGGTCATCAGACCGCGGACGATGCCGAATTCCTGATCGAGCACTTTGCAGATCGGCGCGAGGCAGTTGGTCGTGCAGCTGGCGTTGGAGATGATCTTCTGGCCGGCGTAGGTCTTGTCGTTGACGCCGTAGACGAACATCGGGGTCGCGTCTTTGCTCGGCGCGGACATAATGACTTTTTTGGCACCCGCTTTGAGGTGCGCGGAAGCGAGTTCCTCGGTGAGGAAGAAACCGGTGGATTCGACGACGACGTCGACATCCAGCGCGCCCCAGGTGATGGCGGAGGGATCTTTTTCGGCGAAGATCTGGATCTTGTTGCCGTCAACGATCATGTAGTTGCCCTCGACTTTGACGTCGTGGTTGAAACGGCCGTGAACCGAATCGTATTTGAGCATGTAGGCGAGGTAATCCGGATCGAGGAGGTCGTTGATGCCGACGACCTGGATGTCCTTGCCGAAGTTCTCGACGGCGGCGCGGAAAACCATCCGGCCGATACGTCCGAAACCATTGATACCGAGTTTAATCATTTTTTTCCACCTTTCCAATTTTTTGGATGTTTATGGGTTGAGCTTTTTTCGCGACCGCAATTATTTGCGTGCGTCCCTTTAATATAGTGCGAAATGTCCCTGAAATCAAGCCTTTTCACCGCCGCCAAAGGAAAAAAAGCTCTTTTTTTCGTTATTTCGGGAAAAGGTTGACAAAACTTCTCTTGTCTGGAACCGGAAGTTGCCGGAAAATTTCAAAAAAAGGAGAAGCGCGTGAAAATCTTTCTCACCACCAAAGAGCGGCGCGCCGTCAACGCGCGCAATCACCTTTCGCAGGCGGAATTGGTCTATCTCGTGACCGATATCCCCGACGGGACGGAGGACGAAACGATCTTGAAGGAGGTCGCCGCCGCCAGTCCGAAAGTGATCGGCTATGCCTCCCGCACCGAGACCCGCATCGTCAGCCGTCCCGGGCAGAAAAGTTGTGAAGTCTGCGTCACCTACGCCCCCGAAAGCGACGGCGGGGACGCCGCCGTTTCGCACGTCGTCAAGCGGTCGGGCGACGAGATCTGGCTGATCCTCGCCAAAAGCGGCAGGGAAAAAATCTACCGGAGTCTTTTCACGCGGAAATACGCCGTCAAAGCACCCGCCGCGCCGGATCCGGAAAACTGGATCCGCTGGAACGGCGGTTTCGGCAGCGATTTCCGCGCCGAGGGTGCGTGGATCTACGCGCCAAAAATGCAGGAAAAATGCATCCGCACCTTTCGCCCGGAGGAGATCTCCCGGAATTACCGCCGCATCATCATGAAAACGATCGGCACGGTCAACGCCGCCGCCTTTCACGGCTGGGAAAAAGGGGAAGTCCTGCTTCTGGAAGTTCAGCAATCCAAGGAGTACCGCAACGAAAAAGGCGACTGGCTGGTCGACGTCACGTTTCTTTTCGGCATTTCCCCCAACGGAAGTTATACCGTCGAATCGCAGAGCGTCCCCGTCGGCGGTTGGGAGTTGCCGTGGAATTTGACCGGACTCGGCAATTGCTGGGAACTCAACACGTCGGCGTTTTACATTTCCACGGTTTACCGGTCGTCGGATTTTTCTCTGCTCAAAGTGGGGCGCGGCGATTCCGATGCGGCGTTGCGCCGCCGGATCCGCGAAATGGAGGAGGAATAGCGGTGGACGGCTCGATTTTCACCTTTTCCGCCGGACGCACCGATCGGATATTCGGCTGCAACCGCAGCGGCGCGCTGATCCCGGCGCGCACCCCGGTCGACATCATCTACGCCGACCGCGCGCGAAGATCGGCGGAAGTGCCGCAGCACGTCCCCTATCTGATCCGCCCGATCACCAGGGAGACCAGTGTCCTCGGCGTCGCGCTGGCGGACATCCCCGACAACGAAGTGGGCGAAATTCAGGTTTCCGGCGTCGCGCCGTGTCAGATCGCCGAAAGCGATCTGTACGTCAAATTTGTCCTCGCCGGAGACGGGGAATTGGTGCCGGCGGCTTTCGGATGGCCGGTTTTCTCCATTCCCGCGCCGGAAATTATCACGTTCATTCTGCTCGGCGGATGCTGTAAAAATTATTCCGGCACGTTTGCCGTCATCGCGCGTGACGACGGATATTTCTGCTGCGATACGGGGCATCCCGATTCGCCGATCGCGGGGGTGACCGACGTCGGCGAAGTCCCGGCGGGGAGCATCGCGGCTTCCGACAACCGTTTTTCGCTCTACTGCTGGTATGACGGAGAAGCGTACCGTCAATCCTTTGCCCGCCCCGGTCAGACGCCGTACGGCGAAGTGACGCTGGCGGAATTGGTCAACGGCTCGCCGCGTCAGACGTGGACGCAGGGATTGATCCACTGGTCGCAATGGTATCTTTTATGATGAGTATAAGCGACTTTGCCGGGCAGATTTTCGGCAATCGGGTGCTCGATGTCTACACGCTGCTGGTGCAGGCGATGTCGGAGCGCGGCGCGTCGGCGGAAAACATCGAGGATTTCCGCCTGGCGGGAGCCGGAAACATCCGGTTCCTCATTGAGAGATTGTACGGGAATCTCACTTCGCTTGCCCGGCGTTTTCTGGTCGATCCCGCGGAAGTCACGCTGGAAAATCTCCTCGCAAACCGGATCCGCTGTTACGATCTGCCGCTTCTCGCACAGCGGAGCGGCCGCTCCTTTGTCGTGCCGGTCACGACGGCGTGGCGCGACAAAGGCGATCTGGTCGTCGGAGAATACCGCTGGCCGTACCGTTCGATGGCGGTCGCGACGACGCGGTACAAAAGGCCGCGTCTGCTGCATCGCTTCTGCGGAGAATACTTCTTGCAGGCCGCCGAAATGTTAAAGCATTTGCGCTATTACGCGCCGGATGCGTTCGGCAGTTTCATCGACATTCCCGCGTGCGCCGCAGGGGCAAGTCGCAGTCACATCAACTTGATCCGCGTCAATGCCCCCCACTTGAAGGACGCGACGGATTTTCAAATTCAGCAAGTGTGGAACGGCTACCTCGCGCCCGGCCGTTACCGAATGGAGTTTTTCGGCGAGGCCACCTCCGATGAATTTCCGCTGGCATTCCTTGCCGGATACGTCGATCTCAATGACAATCTGCAATTTTTCACCCAGTAACACAAGGAGGTTTTTATGAATGTCTTGCAGATTTCTCCGTCCGGAGCGAAACTTTGCGACGAGCACGGCGACAGCGCCGGGATCGCGCTCGCATTTTCGCTCGGTCAGCATCTCACGCTCGAATTCGATTTGCGCGGCGCAAAAAGCGAGGACGGCATCCTTTTGCCGCTTGAAACGGCGGAATTGGAGCAATGCCCGGCATTTTATTTCGCGCTCGGCAACGTCTGGAACGCCGCTTCCACGCCGCTGCTCTTGCGGACAAGCGGCATCACCGTCGAAACGCGCAACGGCAAAAGCATTCTCACGGTGGAGATCCCCGATACCGGCGTCGCGTCGCTCGTCGCCTCGCTCGCCGGCAAGTCGAGTGCCGTTTTCACCTGCGAGATCGGCGGTCTGGATGAAAATGCGCTCGCCGTTTTCGTCTGGCAATTTCAGGTGACGGTCTGCAACCGCATCTACCTCGGCGGCGACCTGCCGGAAAGCGTTTCCGGCGACCCCGCTTATCTCACCGCCGCCGAAGTCCGCGCACTGATCGGCACGGGAGGGGTGGTTTCCAGCGACAGTATCGCTTTTTCAGGCGGCACGACGGTGACGGCAAACGTGAAATTGTACGACGAAAGCCCGATCTATGTCCGTTACGCGGGGGAAACTTTCAGCGGCTTGGACATCCGTTACGATATGGGGCTTACCGTAGTAAGCAGCGTCGGCGCGTCGTATCTCACGCTTTTGTACGACGAAAAGACGATTTACGGCGATGTTTCGACGGGCAAAATTTCCGCTCCGGCTTTTGCGTGGAACGAAACTTTTTCCGGCGGCTCGGCAAGCATCGCCGTGGACGAGTGGACGCGCTATACCGGAAGTTGCGATCATCTCACGGTAAGAAGCATCCCCGAAAGCGCGCAGGAAAGCGAGATCGTCGTCACATTTTCCGGCACGGCTTCCGCGCCGGGTATCGACTTGCCGCCCGGAACGAAGTACGTCGGGGAACTTCCCGTTTACGAAGCGGGAAAAAGTTATCTCGTCAACATCCGCGCGGGCATTGCCGTCGTCGCCGGGATCAAAAGCGTGGAGGCGGCGCAATGAGTTTCCGCGATGCATTGATCGCGGCGGTTTACGCGAAACCTTGCCGGCGGCTCGCTTACCTTGAAAGCACCGGTACACAGTATATTGATACCGGCGTACCGTTGACGGGCAACAGCCGTTGGCGGATCGAGTTCGGCAAGCCGGTCGGAGCATCGGATGTGCTGTGCGCGGTTTTCGGCGCGCGCGACAGTTACGGTTCGGCGAATACCTCTATTTTGTTTCAGTCGCCAAGCCGGATGACTTACGGAGTCGTGGTTTTCAGTTTTCCCGTCCTGTATTCAACCGTCGAAATGCGCGGAGAAGAACTTTATATCGACGATGCCCTTGCGCACACTTTCCCGCAAGCCGCTTTTACGACGGCGCCGAATGCGTTGCTTTTCAGCGCGTATTCGTCTCGCGTGGATATCATCACCGGGGCAAAAGCGGCGATCTCGCGCTGTCAAATATGGCAGGACGGCGTGAATTTGACGCGGGATCTTGTCCCAGTGCTTGACTCCGCCGGAGCACCGTGTATGTACGATCAGGTGACGAAAGCGTTTTACCATAACGCCGGGAGCGGTATCTTTTTATATGAGTAGGGGAGAAGTGAGAAATTGTTGACCGAAAGCAAAGGGATCTCCGTGCGGATCCACCGCGCGAATGAGCGCGGCGACGTTTTTACGCTGTTGGAAACGCTTGAAGTGAAGTGGCGCGGCCGGAGCGTTGAAGTCCCCTCCGGATTTGAGAGCGACGGGGCGAGCGTGCCGCGCTTTTTCTGGCGGAGCGTTTTCCCGCCCGGAGATCAGAAAGCGTTTCGGGGAGCCGTCGCGCACGACTGGCTTTACCGCGCGCATCTGCCGAAGTGGACGCGCCGCGAAGCCGACCAAATGTTTTACGATACGATGATCGCGGACGAAGTCCCCCGCATCTGCGCCTTTCTGGCGTGGCTCGGCGTCCGGCTTTTCGGCGCGATCGCGTGGAAAGAAGGAGGTTCTTTATGACCGATTTTGAAAAGGAAGTCATCGACCGGCTCGGTCGTATCGAAACGAAACTCGATGCCGATTTCCGCGCCATTCACGGCAACGGCAAGCCGGGACTCGTCGATAAGGTGGCGGAACTTTCCGCACAGGTCGTCCGCCTCTGCGGCGAGCAGAAACCCTCCAACCGCGAACTCGGAAACCGCGTCGCCGAAATCGAGGCGCGCCACAAGTCCGGCGACGCTCAACGCAACCGCAAATTGGAGTGGTTCGCCATTCTGTCGAGCGCGGCGGGGACGCTTTACGCACTATTCAAATAGGAAAAAAAGGAGAAAAAATGAAAAAATTGATCTTATCGGCAACTTTTTTGATGCTTGCCGGATGTTCCCACAACATCGTAACTTACGGCGACGGCATCGCTTTGGAAACGACGCTTCGCCCCGACAGCGGAAACTTCGGTATCGTAATGCGTTACGGCAAGATCCTTTCCGTCGCCGCGCGGGAAAACTTTGAGGCGACGATGACGGGCGACGGCAAAACCGATCCCGGCAACAACGGCGGCGCGTCCGCCGACGGGAGCGTCACCGTCAAAGTCGGACCGCAGATCACCGGCTATTACGTCAAAGCGATCGAGGCTGGCGCAAAGCCGGAGGAACTCCGAAGTTATTTGCGGTCGGAATAAAATCGTCCGTTTCCGCCTTTCTTTCGCGGCGGTATCCGCGAGACTGACATCGGCGTGGGGTATCGCACATCAAGCAGTCGGGCGGGCGGAGCGGCAGAGCGGAGCATTAGCCCGCGTGGGACGCAGGACTATTTGCAGTAACAAATATAGACGACCGCGGAGATTTGCGGGGACAACCGTTCCGAGCGCGGGCAAAACGCAAATTCCGCAAATATCTGCGGCAGGGTACAGATCCCGCCTGTGGCGGGCGCTTGGGGAGTCAAGAGGGGGCGGCGTGAGCGCCCCTCTTGCTCCCATTGCGACAATTTATCAGATCTCACATCCGCGCGACGACGGCGTCGGCGAATGCCGAGCAACTCAACTCGGTCGCGCCCTCGGTCAACCGCGCGAGATCGTAGGTCATCTGTTTGTCGGCGATGGCGTTTTCGATGCCTTTGATGACGAGATCGGCGGCTTCATTCCAGTTGAGATGACGCAGCATCATTTCGCCGGAAAGCGCGAGACTGCACGGATTGACTTTGTCCATTCCGGCATATTTGGGCGCGGTGCCGTGCGTCGCCTCAAAGAGAGCGTGGCCCGTCGTGTAGTTGATGTTGGCGCCGGGGGCGATGCCGATGCCGCCGACGCAGGCGGCGAGCGCGTCGGAAACGTAATCGCCGTTGAGGTTCATCGTCGCGATGACGTCGTATTCGGCGGGGCGTGTCAAAATCTGCTGTAAAAACGCGTCGCAGATACAATCTTTGACAAGGACTTGTCCGGCGGGGGCGACGCCGTCGCAGTCGGCGGAAGCGATCGCGCGGCCGGCGTATTCGCGCTTGACCAATTCGTAGCCCCAGTTTTTGAAGCCGCCCTCGGTGAACTTCATGATGTTGCCCTTGTGGACGAGCGTGACGCTCTTGCGGTGATTGGCGATCGCGTAGTCGAGCGCGGCGCGGATGAGCCTTTCACTGCCTTCGCGCGAGACCGGCTTGATACCGATCGCGGAAGTTTCGGGGAAGCGGATCTTGGTGACATTCATCTCGTTTTGCAAGAAACCGATGACCTTTTTCGCCTCGTCGGAGGCGGAGACCCATTCGATCCCCGCGTAGATGTCCTCGGTGTTTTCGCGGAAAACGATCATATCGGTCAATTCCGGACGCTTGACGGGGCTGGGAACTCCGGTGAAGTAGCGCACCGGGCGGACGCAGGCGAAAAGATCGAGTTTCTGGCGCAACGCGACGTTGATCGAACGGATGCCGCCGCCGACGGGAGTGGTCAGCGGGCCCTTGATCGCGACGAGAAATTCGTCGATCGCGGAAACAGTTTCGTCGGGGAGCCAGACCGGGGAGCCGTAAACGGCATTGGCTTTTTCTCCGGCGAACATTTCCATCCACGCGATCGCGCGCTTGCCGCCGTAGGCTTTTTCAATGGCGGTATTCCAGATTTTCATCGAAGCTTTCATAATGTCGGGACCGACGCCGTCGCCCTCGATGAAGCCGATGATCGGGTGATCTCCGGAAATGATTTTACCGGATGCGTCGATGCGGACTTTGTCGCCCGCCGGAACATTGATTTTGTCGTAAGCCATAAAAATTTCCTTTTTTGTCGTGGTGCAAACCGTTATAATATATCACCGCAAAAGCGCGCTTGCAATTTCGCATTTCGGTTGATAACGCACTTCTTTTATGCTATATTATATAAAACACCAATCCTTAAAACGATGAAACGGTAGAATTTTTATGGAAATCAGAAACATTGCAATCATCGCTCACGTCGACCACGGCAAGACGACGATGGTCGATCAGATCATGCGGCAGAGCAAACTCTTTCGCGACAACGAGGAAATGGTCGACTGCTTCCTCGACAGCAACGACTTGGAGCGCGAGCGCGGCATCACGATCCTCTCCAAAAACATCAGCGTTCAATACAAAAACGTCAAGATCAATGTCATCGACACTCCGGGACACAGCGATTTCGGCGGGCAGGTCGAGCGGGTCTTGAAACTTGCCGACGGTGTGCTTCTGCTCGTCGATTCCGCCGAGGGCCCGATGCCGCAGACGCGCTTCGTGCTGGACAAGGCACTCCGCCTCGGACTCCGTCCCGTCGTCGTCATCAACAAGATCGACAAGCCCGACGCCCGCCCCGACGCGGTGCAGAATAAGGTTTTCGACCTTTTCTGCGAACTCAACGCGAGCGACGAGCAACTCGACTTCCCGACGCTTTACGCTTCCGGCCGCGACGGCTGGGCGATCCGCGATCTCAACGATCCGCGCGAGTCGATCACGCCGCTGCTCGACGCGATCCTCGAATACGTCCCCGCCCCCAAGGTGGTCGAAGGTCCCGTCATCGCGCAGGTCGCGACGCTGGATTACTCCAATTTCGTCGGCCGCATCGGCATCGGCCGCGTCTACCGCGGTACGCTCGATCTCAAACACCCGATGGTCATCATCAAACGCGACGGCAAGACGGAAAGCGTCGCCATCAAACAGCTTTTCACCTTTGAGGGATTGGGGCGCAAGGAAGTTCAGACCATCCAGTGCGGCGACCTCTGCGCGATCGTCGGCGTGACCGGCATCGACATTTCCGACACGATCTGCGATTTCGAGCATCCCGAGCCGATGCCGGCGATCGCGATCGACGAACCGACGATCTCGATGACGTTCCGCATCAACGACTCGCCCTTTTTCGGCAAGGAAGGCAAATATGTCGGCAGCCGTCAGTTGCGCGAGCGTCTTTACAAGGAAATCGAGCGCGACGTCGCGTTGCGGGTCGAAGACTTGCCCAGCGGCGACGCTTTCAAAGTTTCGGGGCGCGGAGTTCTCCACCTCGCGATCCTGATCGAAACGATGCGCCGCGAGGGGTACGAACTCGCCGTCGCCAAGCCGCAGGTCATCTGCAAGGAGATCGACGGCGTCAAGCAGGAGCCGATCGAGCGGCTTTCGATCGACGTGCCCAACGACTACGCGGGCAAGATCATCGAACTCGTCGGACTGCGCCGCGGCGAGTTGATCCAGATGGAATCGCGCGGCACGCGCCAGCTGGTTGAATTTTTCATCCCGACCCGCGGCCTCATCGGTTTGCGGAGCCGCGCTTTGACCGCCAGTTGCGGCGAAGCGATCGTTTCGAGCATTTACGATCACTACGAGCCGATCAAAGGCACGATCCCCGCGCGTCAGAACGGCGTGATGGTCAGTATGGCGGGCGGCAAGGCGATCCCCTTCGCGGTCGACGGCTTGCAGCAGCGCGGTGAATTTTTCATCGAGCCGGGCGTCGAATGTTATGAGGGAATGATCGTCGGCGAGCATTGCAAGGAGGGCGACCTCGTCGTCAATGTCCAGCGCGCCAAACAGTTGACCAACTTGCGCGCCGCGGGCAGCGACCGCAATATGAAGATCGCGCCGGCGCGGAAACTTTCGTTGGAGCAGGCGCTCGAATACATCAACGACGACGAACTGGTCGAAGTGACGCCCAAAAGCATCCGTCTGCGCAAACTTTATCTCACGGAATTGGAGCGCCGCCGCCGGCACGTCAGGGAAATGGCGGAATTGTCCGCGCAGGAAGAAGCCTGATATGTTGCTTTTGCAGTACCTCATCCTCGCTTTGAGTCTGACGCTGATCGTCAAGATCACGACGGCGCTCAAACGCAAGCCGTGGGTGTGGTCGCTGTTGCTTGTCGCTTTGGTTATCGTCGCCGAAAACGTCCTGCGGGGCGTCATCCCCGCCGCATTGGCGACGCTTTCCGGCGCGGCGATGGCTTTTGTGTTGCTTTATTTTGTAAAATTCACCCCGATACGGTTTTAGCAAAGGAGATTCTACTATGAGCGTAGCCGTCATTCTCGGCAGTAAAAGCGATCTCGACGTCGTGCGCGGCGCTTTTGATACCTTAAAGGAATTCGGCGTCCCCTATGTGGCGCGCGTGCTTTCGGCGCACCGCACCCCGGAGGAAGCCGCGAAATTCGCCGCTTCGGCGCGGCAGGAAGGCGTTGACGTCATCATCTGCGCCGCGGGAATGGCGGCGCACCTCGGCGGCGTCGTCGCCGCGCATACGACGCTGCCCGTCATCGGGATCCCCGTGCCGAGCGCGCCTTTCAACGCATTGGATTCGCTGCTCGCGACCGTCCAGATGCCTCCCGGCGTGCCGGTCGGCGCGGTCACCTGCGGCAAAGCGGGCGGCAAAAACGCCGCGCTTTACGCGATCGAAATGCTCGCGATCAAGGACGCCGCGCTCGCTTCCAAACTGGAAAAATTCCGCAACGATCAGCGCGACAAGGTGTTGCAAGCCGACGCGGAACTCGCCGCCGAGTTGCAAAAATAATTCCGTCAGCCGGAGAAATCTGAAATGTCGTTTCCGAATACCGTCGAGTGGATCGGACTGATCGTCCGGATCACCTTGCTGTTGACGCCGTTTTTCGTTTTTTCCGTCTTTCTTTCGCTTGCCGCCGAGGAGCATCTCGACGCGAAACTTCAACGCAAACTTGCTCACCGCACCGCGTTTGCGGTGATGACAAGCTGCATCATCCTCTACCTTTTCGGCAACTGGATCTTTCAGTATCTCGGCATCACGATCGACGCTTTCCGCGTCGGCGCGGGGCTGGTGCTGTTGCTCAACGGCATCGATCTCGTGCGCGCCAAGGGCGTTCCCGCCGGTCGCGATATTTCCGGCTCCGGCGATCCCTCGGTTGTGCCGCTGGCGATCCCCTACACCGTCGGCCCCGGCACCATCGGTACTTTGATCGTGATGGGCGCAGGAGATCGGGGCGCGGGAAACCGCATCGCCACGATCGTTGCGATCGTCTGCGCGGCGTTTTTCCTCGGCGTGATCCTCCATTTCGCCGATGCGTTGGAGCGCGTGCTGAAAGCGCGCGGCAACAGTATTTTGAGCAAATTGACCGGTATGTACATCGTCGCGCTCGCCGCGCAGATCATTTTTTCCGGCGTGCGCAATCTGATTTTCAGTTAAGGAGATTTTTATGATGATCCTGAAATGTCTTTGTCCGCTCGTCGTCGCCTATCTGGTCGGGGCGATCCCCTTCGGTCTTCTGATCGGTCTTTACAACGGCGTCGACATCCGTAAAGTCGGCTCCGGCAACATCGGCGCGACCAACGTGACGCGCTGTTGCAGTCCGTTGCTCGGGAAACTCTGCTTCGGTTGCGATTTCCTCAAAGGATTTCTGCCGACCCAGATCACGCTGCTCTTTTTTGCCGACTGCCCGCTCGTCGTTCTCGGCGCCGCCGCCTGTACGGTCTTGGGACATATGTTCCCCTGCTATCTGAAATTCAAAGGCGGCAAGGGCGTTTCGACCGCCGGCGGCGCGATGCTCGCCATCGCCCCGATCGCGGTTCTGACGGCGGGGATCTTGTGGGTGGTCTTTTTCCTTTTGACGCGTTACGTTTCCGTCGCCAGCATCATCGCCGCACTGGCGATCGTCGCGGTCGTCTGGGCGGGGCGGCTCGGTGATCTCCCGTTTTTCAGCGCGACGGCGAAAAGTCTGCCGACGGTGATTTTCTGCACCGTGCTCGGCGTGCTTGCGATCGTGCGCCACAAGGACAACATCGTCCGGCTCATTCACGGCACGGAAAACCGTTTTGAACGCAAAAAGTAGATCATAAAGGGGCGTCTTATGCATCAGTTTTACCGCATCGCGGCAGTTTCCCCCGCCGCCGCGCCGGGGGATTTCAACGGAAATCTGAAATCGCTCGAAGCGTCTTACCGCGAAGCCTCGCACAAAGGTGCGGCGATCGTTGTTTTCCCCGGATTCGCCACGACGGGCGACGACTGCGGCAGTATGATGCGCCGCCGGGATTTCCTCGCGCGCTGTCGCGCCGTGACGGCGGAATTCGCCGCCTTGACGCAGGAAACGGTCGCCGTTTTCGGCACGGTCGATGAAGTGGAGGGCAAAGTTCGCGGTGTCGTCGCGGTCGCGCGGCGCGGTGCGCTTGTGGCGACCGTTCCCTCCGGCAAAACTGCGAAATTTGCGGTCAACGGCGATTTCACCTTTGCCGTCGCGCCGGGAGCGAAGATTCCCTGCGGCGTCGCCGCCGATTTACTGCTCCTTTGCGGTGCGGAAGCATTCTCCGCGGGTTTGCGTGCCGCGAGAGAAAAGGAATTTACGGGCTTCTCCTCGGCGGCGCGTCAGGCGGTCGTTTTCGCCAATGCCGGCAGCGGCATTTCGACGACCGATCACGTCGGCGATGCCGATGCGATGATCGTCGTCGACGGCAAGGTGCAGAAACGCACGACACCCTTTGCTGAAAATGAAATGATTTTTGCCGACGTCGATTGCGGCAGGATCGCTTTCCGCCGCGAAAAAACCGCGGAAAATATGGAGATCGTCGCGCTCGACGGTGTTCCCGAAGCCCCGACGCTTGAATACGCGGAAATTTCCCGCGATCCCTTTTTTGACGAAGCGGGCGAGGATCTTTCCCTGATCGTTTCCGGCGCGGCTTGCGCGCTTGCGCGCCGCATCCGTCAGATTCACGCGCGAAGCCTCGTTCTCGGCGTTTCCGGCGGACTTGATTCGACGCTGGCACTGATCGTCTGCGCGCGCGCCTGCGATCTGTTGCCGATGCCGCGCGAAAACGTGCGCGCCTTGACCTTGCCCGGATTCGGCACAACGGGACGCACTAATGCCAACGCCAAAAAACTCTGCCGCGAACTCGGCGTGAGCCTCGCCGAGATCGATATTTCCGAAGCCTGTAAACTTCATCTCGGCGCGATCGGCCACGACGGCAAAACGCCCGACGCCGCCTACGAAAACAGCCAGGCGCGCGAGAGAACGCAGATCTTAATGGATTACGCCAATCTGAATGGCGGCATCGTCGTCGGTACCGGCGACCTCTCTGAACTCGCCCTCGGCTGGTGCACCTACAACGGCGATCAGATGTCGATGTACAGCGTCAACGCGACGCTCCCCAAAACACTGATGCGCCATATCCTCGCCGCCGAAGCGGAAAAAGCCTCTCCCGCGCTCGCCGAAGCCATCCGGGACGTCCTCGATACTCCCGTCAGCCCCGAATTGCTGCCGCAACAGAATGACGACGGCAATTCCTCGCAGCAGACGGAAAGCATCCTGGGCCCGTACGAACTTCACGACTTTTTCCTCTATCACTACATTTCAAGCGGCGCGGATGAGAAAAAACTCCTCTATCTCGCTCAAAATGCTTTCAAGGGAATTTTTGACGACATCACGATCCGCCATACCCTCGAAAATTTCTTCCGACGGTTTTTCAGTCAGCAATTCAAACGCAATCCGTCACCCGACGGTCCGCAGTTGACCTCGGTGAGTTTATCGCCGCGCGGCGGCTGGCGCATCCCGACCGATTTCGTGAAGGAATAAGCGGTTTTTGGCGTAATGGGAATCAGAGGGGGCTGGTTTCGCCCCCTCTGAAACTCCCCTCAACCCGCCAGGGCGGGGCTTTGTACCTGCCGCGGATATTTGCGG
>JAEDIJ010000013.1 GCA_016292515.1 Victivallaceae bacterium | reverse complement strand
AAGCAATCGGCAGTACGCATTGACCAAACAAATCGCGTACTGCCGTTTTGTATCGTTCTGTAAGCCGATGCGATGCATCGGCGCTGTCGGAGGGGCAGGGAGCCGAAAAGCTCCCTGCATAGCACTTAAAACTTATAACTTAAAACTTATAACTTTAAACTTTAAACTTATTCAACTTATAACTCTGTTTTTCTACTTCGGGAAATTGATCAGCGGCAATAGCGGGATCGCCGCATCGGGATTGTAATTGAACACCCCGATCTGAAATCCCTGACCGACGTTGACCAAACCGATTTGAAGTCCCGTCGCCCCCTCTTTCAATTCCGGTTTGCGGGCGTCGCCGAAAGATTCGATGTTGACCGCGCTGATCTGGACTCCGTAGTTGCGCCCCGTAAAGGCGGTGACGGCGGAAATATCCAATCCGTAGTTTTTGTTGATCAGCGAAACCGCCTCGGCGACGAGACCGCAGTTTTCCTCCTGACCGCTCGTCAGTCCGACCGTGAAAACCGCATTTTTCTGCTCCATCGCGAAAACCGATAATGCCAACCCGTAAATATCGGCGTCGCCGGAAACAAGTTGCGTGTATTCCCCCGGAAAAAGCGCAAACTGAAACGGCGACCATTTTGCCTGGATCACACCGTTTTTCTGCCGCAATTTCACCGGCGTCGTCGAATCCGCGCCGAGCGCGGAAACCGCCGCGCAAAGAACCAATGCCAAAAACGTTTTTTTCATCGTCGTCATCCTCCAATTGAAAGTGTGGAAATATCTATAACATATCACAAAATGCCGCAATTTCAATTTGCCCGCTGATTTTTTTTTCGCGTCATACTTGCAAATCGGCTTTTGTTTTCCTATATTATATGGTATTGATCGAGAAATCATATCGGGAGGGAAAGTCGATGAAAAAACTTCTTGCGTTTCTTTTTGCGCTGGGCGCGGCGTTGACAGCGGCGGAGATCGAGATCGGCGCGGAGCGTTTTACCGATCTTAAAGGCTGGACGGCGGAAACGGGATTGATTTGCAGCAATCAAAAAGGCGACAGTGCGGAAGTGACTTTCGACGCCGCCGAAGCGGGCGATCACGTGATGTGGGTGCGTACCCGCAATCACGGGGAAAACTGGCGCAAGACCGAAATTTTTCTCAACGGCAAAAAAATCGGGGAATTCGGCGACGCTTACGGGTATCGTCAGAAATCTCCCGGCTGGGGGTGGGACCGGAGCCGCGTGAAACTTGTCGCGGGCAAAAACACGGTGAAACTCGTTGCGGCGGGCGGGAAATGCCGCCTTGCTCAAATTATTTTCACCACCGACAAGGCGTATCGTCCGGAAACGCTGACGGCGACGAAAATGACCGTTTCTGCGGCGAAAAAAGGAAAATCCGCCAAAGGCGCGATGGTACCGGACGGGATCCATTTGCCGATCGATATGGCGTTGGAGATCCCCCGCCGTCCGCAGGGACACAAGGGCGGCCCCGCGCTTCTGATGCTCGGCGGCGGCCGTCCGTGGATGACCAATGGTCTGGCGAAAAAACTTTGCGCGGCGGGCGCGGATCTTTACTTGCTCAACGGCTTCTATCTCGGCGGACTTTCGGGCGCGTCGATCAAGCAGACGCCGCAACAGAGCGTCGAACCCACGCCGCACGACTATATTTCGCACGAATTCAAGCAGTTGAAGCATTACAAGGCGATTTACATCAGCGCGATTTCCGAACTCAACCAGTCGAAACTCTTTACTCCTGAAAGAGTGCGGCAGTTGAAAGAATATGTGGAGCAGGGGGGCAACCTCGTGATGACGGTCAATACGCCGGAGGAACTTTTTGAACTCTGCCCCGTCGCGCTGGGCGACAAGGACACCTGCGACGAAGCCCTTTTCGCCACCCGTCCGGAGGGGGCGCGCTACGCGCTTTTGCCGGAAAAGTGGGGAAGTTTCGATCCTTTCCGCGAATGCGGCGAAGTCAAAAAAGACGCAAAAGTTTTAAGTTATCTTGTCAACGCCAAAGGCGACAAGGTCGCTCCCTTTGCGGTCATCGGCAAGTACGGCAAAGGCAATGTGCTCTTTTTCAACGACGACTACGACCGCCGGATGGGAACGACGCAGTTTTTCAACTGGACTTACGCGCCGACTCTGGTCGCCGCGCTGATTTCGGAAGCGGGCGGTTTTGAACTTGATTTAGCCAAAACGCTCCCCGACACCCCGACGCCGATCCCGTCGAAAACCTGCGGCCGCGCCGACGTCGCGATCTCGCTTCCCGCGATGAAACTGGAAAAAATTTCCGCCGACGTGACGATCGACGGCACGACCGCCGTTTTCAGCAACGGCTATAAGATCCAAGTTAACGGCGATACGATCGACATTACCTATCCCGGTCAAACGGAACCTTATCTCAAAGGGATGAAGTTTCCTAAAATCGCCTATCCGGCGTCGTCCGAAAAAGTGGATGACTTTGCGACTTCCGAGGCGACCAACGTCAAGACGCAGAACCGCATCTCGCGCGACCAACTCAAAGTTGCCGGAATGAAAGGCGGCAAAAGCCTCGTCATCACGCTTCAAGGCGAAAAAGGCACTTCGCTCGACTGGGAATTTGTTTCCGGCACGGCGGACATCGACGGACGGATCTTCAACGGCATCGGCGACCGGCTGGTGATCCGCTCGATTGGCGAAAAATTGCTCAATCAGGTCGATTTCAACTATCAGATCGACGTGGACAACGTGCGTTTCCGCCGCTTCGCCTGCTACGCCGGTCCGCGTGGTTACGCCGAATACGATTTGAGCGGCAACGTGCCCGTCAAGACCAACAGCTGGGGCTTTTTCGCCAACGGTCAGCCTTTCAGCTGGACGGAGGGCAAAAAAGGCGTTTTCGCCGAGTTTCTCGACGAAGTCTACCCGATCGACCTTGAATACTCGATGAAAAAAGGCGACAAGGCGCTTTCGGCGCGCGTTTCCTATCAGTTCGGGCGCGTCAAAGTGCCGCAGACGACCGCCATTTTCTGGCATATGGCGACCGATGCCAAGTACAATACGAGTAACGACTGGATCGCGATGTACCAGTTCCAGCGGCACAATTTGCGCCAAAAGGCGGGCTTCCCCGAGATCCCGGCGGCCCCGGTGGCGACTTACGCCAATACCTGTACCGACCGCGACCGGCTGGCGTCGCTTCAAGCCGCCAAGGAATTCGGCTTTGAAACGATCTACCTCAATCTCTGCCCGAGCGCGATCGAGTCCTACGAAAGCCCGAAAGTGCTGGAACTTCTGCGATTCATCAAAAGTATGGGCTTCGGCGCCTATCCGTGGCATCCCTGCTGTCACACGCCGGGCGATTCGCCGTCGGTGCACGCGCATCCCGAGTGGTACGTCCACGACGAAAACGGCAAAATTTCCGGCTACTTCGGCGGGCACTACCGCATCGCCGATATGTCCGACAAAGGCTTCCTCGCGTGGTATATGCCGATGCTCGACAAGATGATCGACGCGGGCGCGGTCACCTGCTGGTACGATATGGGCGGCGCGGCGAGCCGCACCTACAATTTCGCGGGGGAGCAATGCCCCGTCGGCTTGTGGCCGCAACTTAAAATCTACAAGCACTGGTACGACCGCGGCGGATTCGTCATCACCGAGGGAATGAATCCGCTTGTCAAAGACGGCTACCTCTTTTTCATCGACCGTTACACGCCGCCTTATTACGGACGCGAATTCGCCTTTGTCGGCGCGAACTGTTCGGGGACGGACTGGTGGTATATGGACTTTTTCCGCACGAGTATGTACGGCACGTTTTTCGATGTTGTCATCGACGCGTGGCCGAGCAAATTCGAGAGCCGGCCGGGGCAGTTGAAAGAACTTGCGCGCATCAAGAAATATCTGCCGACCGTCCAGCGCGCATTGAAAAACGGGATGCCCTTCATCCGCGAAACGCCTTTCGGTACGACGTGGACGGCGGAAAAGGGCGCGGCGATCTTCTGCTTCGACGGAGTGCAAGAGTTGAACGTGTCGCTGCCGGAAAATTTCGTTCCCGTTGCGATGACGCTTGCCGACGGCAAAACGGTTTCTCTCGACGGCAAGATGCCGCAAAGCGTCGCGCCGCAGACGATCATCCTGATCGAAAAGCGTTAGGTCATTGGATAAGGAAATTTGACGATGAAACAATATATGGTTTTTCTGATGTTGTTGCTTTCCGCATCGGCTTTGGCGGAAAACTTCCGCTTTTTCAATATCGTGCCTTACGCTTACGGCAAGGAAGAAAAAATGGCGGAGCGGATGGCAAATTACCGGACGAAAACGGGCAACCGCGACGTGCTGTATTGTCTTACGCTTCACCCCGAGGGGGTTCCCGCAATGCAGAAAGCCGATCAGTTGATCGCAAGTTTCCGCAAATTCAAGGCGGCTTTGGGGAAAAACGACGTGCGCGCAGGAATTCTGGTACAGAGCATTTTAGGGCACTGGCCCCGCGTCGACAAGGAGATCGAGCCGTGGCAGCGGTCGATCGACGTCAAGGGCAATGAAGTGCGCTTTTGCGTGCTGGACGCCCGTTTTCAGCAATATATTTACGATGTCGGCCGCAAACTTGCGCTGGAAAAGCCATCTTTCATTATGACCGACGACGACGTGCGCTCCAACTGCCCGGAAATCGAGTGCTTCTGTCCGCTTCACATCGCGGAGTTGAACCGCAGGCTCGGGACGCATTATACGCAAAAGGAAGTGATGGCTTTCGTCGCGGAGGGCAAGCCGGGCGACAAAGTTTTTGACGCCTTTATGCTTTTGTCCAATGAAATTCCGTTGACGACGGTGAAGTGTCTGCGTCGGGGCATCGACTCCGTCGATCCCTCCATTCCGACTTCGACCTGCCTTGCCGGACGGGGGCAGGGGATGCTGGAAACCTGCCGCGCCTTTGCCGGAGATCACCCGATGATGATCCGCATCACCAATCAGATGTACGGAGAACCCGAGCCGCGCGATTATTTCGGTCAGGTGGTCTTGCGGACGATGGGACAGCGCGCGCAGTACGCCGAAATTCCTTTCGTCCTCGATGAAGCCGATACGTGGCCTCACACGCTTTACAGCCGTTCGGCGGTCGGACTTCACGCGAAACTGGTGTCGAGTATTTTCAGCGGATTAGCCGGCGCGAAACTCTGGTACGTCGATGCCGAAAGCAACGACATCGCCTTTTCGCCGCGCTACTCCGATATTTTGGGGAAATATCAGAAATTCTATCAGGAACTTGCGCGCGCGGTCGGCGAAACGACGCCCGACGGCGTCATCATCCCCTGCTTTTTGCGGCCCTATCAGCTTCATCCCGTGAAAAAGCCGAGCGAACAGCGTTATCCCGCCCCCTCCTGGGTCGATTCGCAGTTCGGCTTTTTGGGTATTCCCTTTTTCGGCGTGACCGATTACACGCTTGACCGCGTTTACGCCCTCGGCGGCGAAGAATCGGTCAACCGTCTGAACGACGAAGAATTGAAACAACTTCTCTTGCGCCGCATCCTCATCGACGGCACCGCCGCCAAGGCGTTGACGCAACGCGGTTTCGGCGATCTGATCGGCTGTCAGGCGACCGCAAAGAAATTCAAGGCGACTTTGGAGCGCGGCGCGGACGGCACGAAATTCGGCAATTCGGTTTCCGGCAACACGCCGCTGATCGAAAACGTCGATCCCCGCGCCGAAGTGCTGACATATCTCTATTTTGCGCCCTTTTTCACGTCGGAAAAGCGCGAAAAAGTCGCGCCGGGATGCGTCTATTTTGAAAATGCGCTCGGCGGCAAAGTGTTGACGACAAGTTTCGCGATCGACGCTTACAGTTATCAAAGATTTGCCGTTTCCCGCAAGAAACTTTTGATGCGCTTGCTCGACAAATTGTCGGATGCGGGGCAATTCCCCTTTGCCCTCGACAACGATCAGCCGGAAACGCTGCTGGTGCGCCGCGGCAAGGACGGAAGTTTTCTCCTTTACGCCGTCAACCTCGGTTTCGACCCGTTGCCGGAAGTCCGGCTCCGCTGTGCCAATGCCGATGCGAAATTTGAGGAACTTCTGCCGGACGGGACGTGGTCGCAACTTCAAGTGAAAAAGGATAACGGCAGAATCGTCATCGACCGCCGTTTGAATCTTTACGACACCCTCGTTTTGCGCGTCAGATAAAAATCCGTCATCTTGTTTCATCGGGATTTGACAAACGCGGGATCGGTGCTATTTTATAACAGATATAACAGATTTCGCGGATTTTTTTTCACGATGCGGCAGTCGAAAACAACTTACGTCTACGATGCTCTTTTTGAGTTGCTCCGCACGGGGAGTTTTGCGCCCGGCGCGAAACTGCCGTCGATGCGGCAACTCGCCGACCGTTTCGGGGTCAGCACGATGACGGTCACGCTCGCGGCGGCAAAACTCGAAAAGGAGGGCGTGATCGTCCGCAGCGACCGCGCCGGACTTTTTGTCGCCGATCACCGCAAGCAGTATGAATTGGACGGCATCATCACGTCGATCTCGCCCGAAACCGGGGCGGAGTATTACGCGCGGATGATTTCCGGTTGCAGTCACGCCCAAGTGATCCCGATGATCGTCGGCAACCGGAAAAAAGACATCGAATCGATGTTGGAAAAGAAACCCGTCCGACTCTTTCTCGATTTCAGCATATGGGATATGCCTTATCGCGAGATATTGCGCCGGACGCGCGGTTTTGAAACAATTTTCTGCCACCGCTTTGAATGGACGGACGCGCTTCCCGGCTCCGCGGTCATTTCCGACTGGCAATTCATCACGACGGAAACGTTGCGTCATTTCCTTTTGCGCGGGCATAAAAGGATCTTGTTTGTGAGCCACGACGAGGAGATTCGCGAGCACAAACGGCGCAATTTTCTGTGCGCCGCCAAGGAACTCGGTCTGAATTTTGAAACGCCGGAATTTCAATGGTGCTGTGCGCGCGATTTCGAGGTCAATCCCGAAAGGGTGCAACGCATTTTCCGCAAGGATGCGCCGACGGCACTTTTCAGCCGCGGCGACTGGCCGCTTTACCGCTTTATGCAAAATGTCCGACGCTTTTTCCCGAAATCCGCCGATGCCGAGATCGTCGGCGCCTACGACACCGAATGGGCGAATATCCCCGGCGAGGAATTCGCTTCGTGGCACTGGGATTGGGGGAAATTCTGGGATCAGGTCTTTTTCCACCAAAGCGGGGTCGAGTATTATCGCCCGCAACTTTTCACCAAGGGAAAATGAATATGGCGCAAATCCCGCAGATCGACCATCTTTTCCCTGATGAATGGCGCGCTTTTTGCAACGGCACGCTTGCGGTGCAAGTCGAGCGTTTCGGCGGCGTCAACTCGGTGATGCAGATCGACATCCGCAATGAAAAGGGCAAACTTTTCCCCGACCGCGAAGCGACGCCGTGGCTCTCGCGCTCCGGGGGAGGCACGCTTTGCCGCCCCGCGTTTATGCCGGGATTGCGCTTTATGGGGGGCAGGAAACAATATGTGCCCGTCGATGCGGAGCTTTATCCCTTTGGCTTTGTTTCCCCTGCGATGTCGATGCTTGTTTTGCACGAGGCGATCGCCTTTCGCTTCATCGGCGATGAAAACGGCGAATTTCGCGCCGTTTTCAGCAAGATCCATATGCGCGAGGGGAAATTTCCGTCGTTGCAGAATCAGCTCGCCGCTGAGTGTGCGAGCAACATCCGTTTGCTTCCTTACGAGTTGCGCGGCAAGGACTTCGATCCGGAAAAACCGTTTCCCGACGGGGAAATGACGTTTGAACACGCGGAGCCGTTTTTTGATGAAACGCGCAATGCGCTTTATTTTCGCGCGACCAAAACTTATGCCGACCGCAAAGTCGCCGCCGTCTGGGCGTTTACCTGTAATTTGAAACTTGCCTTTCATCCGATCCCCGGCGGCTGGTATCTCGCCGGAACTGCGGAAAAAGGCAAGACAATTTTGCTCGGGAGCGGCTTCGGAACGACGGACGGGGAAGCGTTGTCCCGCGCCAAGAATGGCATCGCCGATTTCGACGGCAACTTGGAGCGCGAAAAATCGGATTGCGCGCCTGCGCTCAAAGTCGAGTTGGAAAAACTCCCCGAAGCGTCGCATTTCTTGGAAGTTTTCCCCGGATTTCAGCGCAAACTCATCCTCGCCGAAACGGAGGATGAAATGATGGTACGCGCCGCCAGTTTCAACTACAACTTTTTCGCGTTGTGGGACGACGTCTATCCGATCCGCGACTTCCTCCTCAACGGCGAAGTAAAGCGCGCGCAAAAGATGATCCGCTATATGCTCCGTTATCCGTGGGTGGAAACTTGCCCGTGGGTGACGATGCACCTTATCGTCACGCTTGACGAATACCTTGCTTTCGTTGACGATCCGGCGTTTGAAAAGGAGTGTCTGCCTTATTTTGCCAAGTTTTTCCGCTTTATGGAAAAATTTTCCGATCCCGCGACGGGATTCTTGAAAACGAGCCTCAACTGCGGCGTCGACAACAGCGAGGAAGTCGGGATGACCGATCTTTTTTACCCTGTTTGTCTCAACGGCTGGTGGTACGACGCCCTGCGCGCGCTGGAAAATTTCGCGCTCGATCGCGGCGATGAAACGCTCCGCGCCGATTGCGCGGCGATTTCCGCCAAAGTCGAGGCGAACTACGAAATGGCGTTTTACAACGAAAAAGAGGGCTATTTGCGGCAGGCGCGGACGGAAAGTTTCGCCGTTCCGCGTGTCGAAGTCTTTCATTACAGTCATACGCTCGGAATGGATTACAATTACGGGCGTTATCTTTTCCGGCGGATATTGCCGCAACTTGCCACGTGGCAGGCGACGCGCCTTTATCACCCGATGGGTCATACCGCCGTGCCGTGGGACAGCGCGATCCCCTGCGAAATGTGGAAAGGCGTCCATATGAGTCAGCACTACGGTCACGAGGGCAAGACCGCCCGGTGCGGCGGACGCGCCGATGAAGCACTGCGGCTGATGAATGGTTTTCTCGGTTACTTCAAACATCATAAACTTGCGATCGAAACGCTCAATCTCACGGGGGAGGAGCGCGATGTGACGATGACTTCGCGCTGGCAGGGCTTCGGCGCGACCGGCATCGCACAGGGGATCCTGCGCGGCGCGTGCGGTCTGGATTGGAGCCGGGGCGGTTTCGCGTGGCTGCCCGCCGACGAGGAGGGCAAGGTCGAGATCGGAAATTTCCGTTTCCGCAACGTCGTCTGCGATATTTCGGTTTCGGGCAAAGGCAAGTACATAGATTCATTCACCGTCAACGGCAGGGAGATCAGGGGAAGTTTGCAGATTCCCGTTGAATTTTTCCCCGCGCAGGGGCGGGCAAAAATCGCGTTGCACCGAAGTTCCGTTGTGCCGGGATACCCCGTTTTACTGCAAGCGACCGATCTTCCCGTCGGAAACGTGAAAGCGACCGCGGGGCATCTTTCCTTTACCGCGCAAGGCACGGCGCACGCGTCGATCCTCATTCAGACGGCGAAAAAGCCGGAAATTTCGGTCAACGGCGAGCGGCAGGAAATCGAGTTTTCCGCCGCCGAAGAACTTTGCTGGCTTGACCGTATCTTTGTCAAAGGTGACCAGATCAACGTTGAAATATAGGAGATCGCAATGAAAAAACTGATGTTGCTGTGCGCCGCGCTGACGGCGGTCGCATTGATGGCGGGCCCGCAGAAAATGGCGCCCGAAAAAGGTTCGCGCGGCGCGCGCGTCCTTCTTTTCAACGGCGGCCGTCCGTGGCAGGGGGACGAAGTTACCAACTTTCTCGTTTCCGGCACATTGCGTGTCGTCGATTTCAATGGCGCGTATCTCGACGGCTTGGCGGGGGCGACGATCAAGGCGCATCCGACCGACCGCGTGGAGCCGGTCGCTTTTGACGGATTCACTCCCGCATTCCAAAAATTGAAACCCTACCGCGATGCCGTCATCGTCTTTCATCAGATCCCGACGCAAAATTACGCCAAAATCTTTACGCCGGAACGTGTTGCGCAACTGAAAAATTATTTGCAGAAAGGCGGCAATCTCGTTTTGACACGGCCTTTTCCCGCCGGTGTGATCGACGAGCTGCTGCCCGTCGTCCTTGGAGAAGATACGACGGTCGGCGCGGCGGAAATTCTTTTCGCCAACCGTCCCGATGGAAAACTTTACCGTTGTATGCCGGAAAAAATCCCCGTCTACGGCTTTTACCAAATGGCGCAGTTGCGCTCCGGCGCCGAAGCAATCAGTATGATCCGGGATGAAAAGGGCAACGAGGTCGCCCCTCTCATCGCGCGCATCAAAGTCGGCAAGGGAAGCGTTACCTTTTTCAACGCCGAGCGGCGTCTGCAAAAACAGATGCTCGAATTCGCCAACTGGGCGTATCACCGCG
The DNA here is from genome assembly GCA_016292515.1 of Victivallaceae bacterium. Classification (GTDB taxonomy): domain Bacteria; phylum Verrucomicrobiota; class Lentisphaeria; order Victivallales; family Victivallaceae; genus UBA1784. The sequence continues at coordinate 34,967 of JAEDIJ010000013.1, read as the reverse complement.
CCTTGATGATCGCGGTGATCGCCGACTCCGCCAAGGCATTGGGCGCGCATCCGGAAAACGCGGTCAACCGTCTGGAAAAAGCCCCTGAAAGAGTGCAGATCGGCGCAGTTGCCGTTTCGGCGCAGTTGCCGCAACTCGGCATCGCGGATGAGAAAAAAGAGGTCGTACTTTTGGGAAACCGCGCGACATTCGGCAACGGATATGTGGTGGATATCCTGCCCGACGGCAAAGTCGATGTGACGGCACCGGGCAAAAAGAAACCTTATCTCAAAAACTACGGCATCCCGCAGATCAAATACTCGGAAAAACAAGCGGTTTTCGACTCTGCGACCGCCGAAGCGACCGAGGTCAAGGAAAATTTCAAGGCGGCGGACATCAAGTGGCAACTTGACAAGATCGAAACGCGCGGCAGGGAACTTGTCCTCACTTACACGGCAAAGGATTCCTTGATGCGCTGGATCTTCAAGGCGGGCAAACTTGAACTTGACGGACGCATCTTTTATGGCGTCGGCGACTATGCGGAGGTGGAAAAAACGCCCTTTCTCGTCAGTCAGCTGGAATTTTCCGGCGAACTCGACTTGCCCGACCCCCTTTTCGCCCACCGCAACGACTGCTATCAGGTGCCGCGCGGCTACACCGCCTTTGATATGACGGGCAAAACGACGGCGACGACGCGTTTCTATACGGGGCAGCCCTTTGAAATGGTCGTCTGCAAAAATGCGCTCTACATCGGCAACCGCTCCTATCCGGAATTTACGCACGCGCAACTTGACCGCCAAAAGGGCGCGCCTTTCATCACGACGAAGCATACGACGCATTTCGGGCGCATTTACGCGCCGCTTGCCACTCACGCCTACTGGCACTGGTTCGACGACGGCACGGAGCGCGCACACAACGATTATCTTGCGATGTATCAATATATGCGTCAGATGCTTCGCCGTCAGGCGAATTTGAAGGAACTTCCGCCTTATCCGGTCGCGGGGTACGGCTATCTCTCCCCCGATGAGGCGAAGCACTTTGCCGCCGAAGCGGTGAAACTCGGTTTCCGCTACATTTATCCGCCGATGCCGGAAAGCCCGATCGAAGAGATCGCCGATGACAAAAATCTCGCCGTTTATCAGATGATCAAAGCGGCGGGCGGCAATGCCTACATCTGGACTGCGGGCAGTTACGTTCAGGGCGACGGCGGAGAAATTTTTCAGACGCATCCCGAATGGTTTCTGAAAGACGAAAAAGGCAAAGTCGTGCAGTACTTCGGCACCTATCCCGTCATCGACCTCAACGCGCCGGGATTTTACGAATTCTGCATCCCGATTTTTGAGGAAGCGATCAAAAACGGCGTCAAGTGGTTCTACCGCGATATGGACGGCGGCGCGGCGGGCGGCGTCAATTTCGGCACGCCGACCAGTCCGAGCGGAATGCCGGCGCAGATCAGATTTTACCGATTTTTCCACGACCGCGACTGCCGCGTGTCGGTCGAGGGGATGAATCCGCTCGTTCTCGACGAATACTGGTATCGTCCGGAACTTTACACGAGTTTTTCCGGTAAGGAATTTGCGCTCGTCGGGCAGGCTCCCAACAGCGGCATCGCCGGCGCGCTGACGCTCGATCACTTCCGTCTGGCGATGTACGGATGTTTCCCGAACTGGGTGCCGGAGGGGTTGATTTTCGGCATCGAGCGCGTGCCGGACGAGATCGTACTCTCCAAGCGCGCCGCCGGTTTCGTCCCGAAATTCAACGCGGTGCTCGACCACGTCGGGATGCCCTTTATCCGCGAAACGCCTTTCGGCTCGGTGTGGGTGAGCGAAAAAGGCGGCGCGCTCTTTTTCTGGAATCCGGCACAAAAAGTGACGGTCGATCTGCCGCAAGACTGGCGCATCCGCGGCGTTGCCGGCAACGTCCTCACCGACGTCAAGCCCGACGCGATCTACTTCTTGGAGAAAAAATAGCCTGATTACGGAGAGGTGATACGAAAATGAAAAAGATTTTATTGGTTTTTTTTGCACTGTGCGTTTTTTCGCTGTCTGCGCTTGATTACGCCGATAAGAACAACTGGGTGATCTGTGAAACCGACGCGCCGGAAAGTTGTTTTGACGTTTTTTACGTCTATCCGACTTTGGTGGCAAATCCCGAGGTCGCGCTGATGAATTGCAATGACCCGAAACTCCGGCGCAAAGCGTTGAATTTCACCCGGGCGCAAGCCGGATTGTGGGGCAAGTCGGCGCGGATTTTCGCCCCTTACGTTCGGCAACTGGAATATACCCGGGTGCTGAAAGCCGTCGGCGAAAATTGGGAAAATACCGGGAGCAAAACGGGGATAAACGATACGCGGGAGGCTTTCCGCTATTATCTTGCCCATTACAATCACGGACGCCCCTTCATCCTTTTGGGACACAGTCAAGGCTCGATGGATCTATACTGCCTTTTGAAAAACGAAAAAGAAATTTCAACGGAGAATGGTTTGGTCGCGGCGTATCTCATCGGCTTGCCCAAAGTGACGCGAAGCAAGTTTAACGCCGATTTCGCCGGACGCTCCGTCAAAATTGCCGATGATGCCGGAACTCCCGGTGTCGTCGTCGTGTGGAATACGCAAAACGCCGAGGCGGTAAATCCCGTTTTTACCGCGCCGGACGTCCTTTGCATCAATCCGCTGAATTGGAAAACCGATGAAACGGCGGCTTCCGCTTCGGAAAATCGCGGTGCCGTGCTTTACGATTACCGGAGCAACACGGCGAGGAATATCCCCTTTTTCTGCGGGGCGAAAATCGATTTGTCCAAAGGCGCGCTGATCGTCGATCTCCCGTCGCAAAGTGCTTATGACTTCAACGCGGCGATGGGGAAGGGAATCTTTCACGGCAACGACATCTGGTTTTTCGCCGGAAATCTTCGGGAGAACGCATTGCTCCGGCTGGAATTCTGGAATGAATTGAAAAAAAAGTGATTTCAGGCTATGTTTTATAAATCAACAGACAGAGTTTTTTTTATGGATATCGCAAGCGGCATCGTCCGGGATTTTGTACTGGAAAAAAAATCCGGTTCCCTTTGGGATTTTCAAGTTGAGCGCGAGTGCGGCGAAACGCCGGAAGTCGAGATTTTCCGCTTCAAGATGACGGCGGAGCGACCGATCGAGCCTCAAACGTTTACCTTGCGTTGGACGTTGCGCGACACCGACATTCATTACCGCTGGACGCCCAATACGTTTTTCGACGTCTATCTGCCGCCGGAATGGGCGGCGGCGTCGGAATCGAGCCTCGCGCTCAATATGCCGCTGATGTATTTCGGTGTGACCAACGGCGAAAACCGCTTTCTCTTTGCCGTTTCCGAGACGAAAAAGTCATTGCGTTTCCGCGGCGGTCTGCGCGAGGAGGATAATTGCGTCCACTGCAAAGTGGAATTTTTCATCGCGCCCGACGCGCCGAGAAAAGAGTATGATTTTGCGTTGCGCTTTGACGCGCGCCATTTGTTTTACGCGGAAACGCTCGCGGCGGCGACATTCTGGTTTGAGCAACTGCCCGGCTGCGCGCCTCTTGACGTGCCTCCCGCGGCGCGCGAAATTCTTTACTCCACCTGGTATAGCTATCATCAGAATGTCTTTGCCGACGTTTTGGAAAAGGAATATCGTTTCGCCGCGCAGATGGGGATGAAAACCGCGATCCTCGACGACGGCTGGCAGACCGAGGACAATCACCGCGGCTACGCCTATTGCGGCGACTGGCAAGTGGCGAAAAAGCGTTTCCCCGATATGCGCGAACACGTGAAAAAAGTCCACGCGCTCGGTTTGAAATATATGGTCTGGTTCAGCGTTCCCTTTATCGGCAAATACAGCGCGAATTACGCCCGTTTCAAGGGGAAATATCTCGTCGATCACGGCGAGGGGAAACTTCACGCCGCGATCCTCGACCCGCGTTTCCCGGAGGTGCGGCAGTTTTTGACCGAAACCTTTGCCGCGGCGGTGCGCGATTGGGATCTCGACGGCTTGAAACTTGATTTCATCGACAATTTCCGCTTTGACGGGTCCGATCCCGCCGTTGCGGAAAACTACGCCGGACGCGACATCCCGTCGCTGCCGGACGCTGTCGATCGTCTGATGACCGGCATCGTGGAGGCTCTGCACGCGATCAAGCCGGATATCCTGATCGAATTCCGGCAAAGTTACATCGGCCCCGCCATCCGCCATTACGGCAATATGCTCCGCGCGGGGGACTGCCCCAATGATTTTCTTTCCAACCGCCGTCGCACGTTGGAGTTGCGCCTTGTTTCCGGCAAAACGGCGATCCACTCGGATATGTTGGAGTGGCACTATCAGGATACGGTGGAAAACGCCGCGTTGCAACTGCTCAACGTCCTCTTTTGCGTGCCGCAGATATCAGTGCGGATCGAAGATCTGAAAGTCGATCACCGGATGATGCTTCAACACTATCTTGATTTCTGGCGTCAGCACCGCGATTTGCTTTTGGATGGCGCGTTGCGTCCCTATCACCCCGAATTGCAGTACCCGCTGGTCACGGCGGCAAGTCAATCGGAATTTCTGGCGGCGGTCTACGCCGGAAATCAATCGGTCGAAGTGCCGGCGTCGGCAAAAAAAGCCTACGTCGTCAACGCTTCCTGCGAAGAAACGGTACTGGTGAAACTGCCGGGCAAGGCGCAGATACGCTTTCTCGACGTCTGCGGCAACGAAACGCGGCGTCTTGCGCTTGACGGCAACTGGCAAACTCTTGCGATCCCGCTTGCGGGAATGGCGGAAATCGAACTTTAAAGTTTTCAAAATAAGGAGAGGTTACGATGACAATGCATTTGAGTTGGATCGACTGGGGGATCGTCGGCGCGGTTTTTCTGCTGACGCTTCTGATCGGACTTTCCGGAGCGAAAAACGCGGGAAAAAGCAAAGCCGACTTTTTCGTCGGGGGGAGAGCGATGCCGTGGTGGTTGCTCGGCTTCTCGATGGTCGCGACGACTTTTTCCACCGACGTGCCGAATCTCGTCACCAATTTCGTGCGCGAATTCGGCGTCTGCGGCAACTGGCAATGGTGGGCGATGCTGCCGAGCGGGATGCTGACGGCGTTTCTCTACGCCAAACTCTGGCGGCGCAGCCGCACGATCACCGATCTCGAATTCTATGAATTGCGTTACAGCGGGAAACTCGCCGCCTTTCTGCGCGGTTTCCGCGCGGTCTACCTCGGATTGTTTTTCAACGTCATCGTGATGGCGAGCGTTACGCTTGCCGCGATCAAGATCGGCGGCACGATGCTCAATCTCACGCCGATCCAAAGCGTCGTCGGCGCGATGGTCGTCACCGCCTTTTTCTCATCGGCGGCAGGGTTGCGCGGCGTTTTGATGAGCGATTTCCTCCTTTTCATCCTCTCGATGGCGGGTGCGGTCGCGGCGGCGTATTTCGCCGTCAGCCGTCCGGAAGTCGGAGGACTTTCCGGCTTGATCGGAAAATTTTCCGCCAACGCGGAAATGCTCCGCAAATCGCAGGTGATGGGCTTCGGCACGTGGAGCGACTGGTGCGCGCTTTTCATCATCCCGTTGACCGTCATCTGGTGGAGCATCTGGTATCCGGGCGCGGAACCCGGCGGCGGCGGCTTCATCGTCCAGCGGATGCTGGCGGCGAAAGATGAAAAGAATGCCGTCGGTGCGACGCTCTTTTTCAACATCACCCATTACGCATTGCGTCCGTGGCCGTGGTTGCTCGTCGCGCTCGCTTCGATGATCGTCTACCCCGACCGCGCCTCGCTCGTTGCCGCCGTTCGCGGCGTGCTGCCCGACGCGCAGATCCAGAACGACGTCGCCTATTCTTTGATGTTGCGCGATCTCCCCGTCGGCTGGATGGGCGTAATGGTCGCTTCGCTTTTTGCCGCCTACGTTTCGACGATCTCGACGATGCTCAACTGGGGATCCAGTTACCTCGTCAATGACTTCTACGACCGCTTCATCCACCGCGACGCATCGGAAAAGGAAGCGGTATGGGTCGGCCGCGGCTTTACGGTACTGCTGATGATCTGCGCCGGGATCCTCGCGCTCTTTCTGGAAAGCGCATTGGGCAGTTTCAATCTGCTGCTCTCCATCGGCGCGGGGACGGGATTGCTCTTTTTGCTGCGCTGGTTCTGGTGGCGCATCAACGCCGCCGCCGAATTGACCGCGATGATCGCATCTTTCATTTTTGCGCTCTATCTCAATGTCGTGCACAGCAACCTTTTCCCGTCGATCGTCCTCTCCGACAGCGAAAAAATGGTCTATTCGATCATTTTGACAACGATCTGCTGGCTCATCGCCTGCTATTTCGGCCCCCGCACGTCGCGGGAGAAACTCTTTGATTTCTGCCGCCGCATCAATCCCTCCGGTTTCGGGTGGAACGCCGTCCGCCGCGAAGCGGCAAAAGAGGGCGTTGATTTGTCCAATATCGACGCTCCGCGCGAAGCCGTGCTTCCCGGAATCGTCGCCGCCGTTTTCGGCTGTCTTGCCGTCTACGGCGCGCTCTACGGTACAGGGGAAGTCATTTACGGTCATTACACAAATGCCGTGATCGCTTTGTTCGGCACGATCATCACGGGAAGTCTGATGTGGTATTTCGGCATCGTCGTCCCGCGCCGCAAGCAGGCGTAGCGGCAAAAGTTCAGCGGGCGACGGGGGTGCTTTCGCGCACGATCAAATGATAAGGCAGTTTGGTGGTGCGCGGCACGTCCCGGCGGTCGAGCCAGGCGTCGAGCAGATCGGCGACGCTTTCGGCGATCTGCCGGTAATCGGGCGAGATCGTCGTCAGCGGCGGTACGGTGAAACTGGAAAAAGCCGTCTGTTCCGACGCGATCAGCGCGATGTCGTCCGGCGTTTTTTTGTTGAAAAGCGCAAAACTGTAAAGTGCCATCAATCCGGCATTTCCGCCGGGGCAGAAAAGCGCGTCCGCGCCCGCTTGCAATAATTTGCCGGTCAACTCCACATACTTGTCGGAAGAATCCCCCGCGTAATAGATCATCCGGTCGACCGGCAGAGCGCGGCGTTTCAACGCTTTTTCGATCGCGGCATAACGGATGGCGGCATTGCCGCGTTCGGGCGTACCGTGCACGATACAACCGATTTTCCGGCAGTTCCCGCGGTAAAGCTGATCGACGGCGAGTTCCATCGCCTGCTCCTCGTCGGAAAAGACGAAAAAGACGTTGTCGCCGCGTTTTTGCTGGATTGGATGACGGTCGACGACGATCAGCGGTACGGAAAAACGACGGCTCCAATCGGCAATTTCCGATGGTTCCACTCCCAAGGTAACGGCGCCGCAAAACTGAATGCTTTCCAAACGCGAAAGATTGTTGATCGGCAGTATCTCCAAGCGGAATTCCCGCTTCGGCAGAACTTGCGCCAGTGCCATCATCAGCATATCGATACAGCTTTGCACCGGAAACACGGCATCGTAGGGCGTAATGATGACGACATTGCGCTGGCGGGTCGAAAAACGGGGGTGATAATGATTTTCTCTTGCGATTTCCAGTACGCGGCGGCGTATTTCTTCCTTGACGGGGTGATGACTGAAAACCCGCGACACGGTGGCGGGCGAAACGTGGGCAAGATGGGCGATTTCCTGAATGTTCATGAAAAAAATTCCTTTATTTTGCTTTTATTTCAATATACTTCGCTTTTTTAAGAAAACAAGTGTCTGATTTCTCGATTTTTTCCTGTAAATCGCCGTTTTTCCGTTGAAAAACGTTGATCGTGAGGTATGTTAAAAGTATGGACAAAAAAGGAGATTTTTCCGATGTACGCGATGATCCTCGATGAAAAGTTGAATTTCAAGTGGGCGCAAGTGCCGGATCCGGTGCGCAAGCCGGATGAAGTGCTGATCAAGGTGTATGCGGCGGCGGTCAACCGCGCGGACTTGATGCAAAAAGCGGGCAATTACGCTTCGCCCGCCGGATGGCCGCCGTGGTGCGGATTGGAGGTTTCGGGCGTTGTGTTGGAAGCCCCCGCCGATGCCGAAGTCAAAAAAGGCGACAAGGTCTGCGCTCTTTTGGGCGGCGGCGGCTATTCGGAAAAGGTCGTTTCTCCGGCGGGAATGGTTTTGCCGATCCCGGAAAATCTCCCGATGACGGAAGCCGCGTCTCTCCCCGAAGTATGGTCGACGGTCTATCTCAATCTGATGCTCGAAGCAAACGGCATCAAGCCCGGCGAAGTCTTTTTCGTCCAGGCGGGGGCAAGCGGCGTCGGTCTCGCGGCGATCCAATTTGCAAAAACGCTTGGAGCCAAAGTGATTACGACGGTCGGAAATGCGGAAAAAGCGAAGATCGTACAGTCTTTCGGCGCCGATATCACCGTCGATTACCATAAAGAAGATATTCTCGATGTTTTGAAAGCAAATCCTCCCTCCGTCGCGCTTGATTGCGTCGGCGGCAAGGCGATGGGCGCGTGTCTGAAAACAATGGCGTTCGGCGGACGCTGGATCATGATCGCGACGCTCGCGGGCGGCGAAACTTCCCTTGATCTGGAAACCGTTTGGCGCAAGCGTATCCGCTTGATCGGGAGTACTTTGCGCAGCCGCACGCCGGAGGAAAAAACTCATATCCTGCAATCGCTCAAACGCGATCTATGGCCGCTTTTTTCGGAGAGGAAACTTATTTCGCATATCCACGCGACCTTTCCGATTGGCGACGTCGCGGCGGCGCACGCCGTTTTGGAGCGCAATGAAAATATCGGCAAAGTCGTGCTGACTTTTGAGGATGAAAAATGAAAAAACTTTTTCCGCTTGACAACGCGCATACGTTGATTTCACTACTTTTTTCGCCGCGAAGCGTGGAGGAGGCGGTCGCGGAAGCGCAAAACGCCGCGCGCGACGGCGCCGATGCGGTCGCGATCGAACTTTTGATGTTTCCGGAGGCCTTGCGGACAAAAGAAAACTTCAAGACGATCATCGACTCGGCCGATCTGCCTTTTATGTTTCTCGACTACCGCAACGACCACTTTCATTTGAGCGATGAAAAGCGGATGGAATACCTTTTGGTCGCCGCCGAAGCGGGGGCGGGGATGATCGACGTCGTCGGCGATCTTTTTGCCCCCGCGCCCGATGAAAAAGCGGTCGATCCCGCGGCGGTCGAAAAGCAGAAAAAAGTGATCTGCGAACTTCACGCGATGGGAAGTCAAGTCATCATTTCCTCTCATCCGCAACACTATATGACGACGGCGCAGGTGCGCGCTCAACTGGCGGATTTCGCCGCGCGCGGCGCGGACGTCGTGAAACTTGTCGCGCGCGCCGATACCGATCAACAGTATCGGGAATCGCTGGAAACGTCGATGTCGCTGTTTCGCGATTTTGCCACGCCTTTCGTCTACCTTTGCAGCGGCAAATTCAGCCGTTTGCAGCGGATGACGTCGTTGCCGCTCGGCGGCGCGATCACCTTTGCCGTCCACGAGCATCACGATTTCGCCCCCTACGATCAGCCAAAGATCAAGGATTTCGTCGCGGTGCGGAATGGATTGGGTTTGCATCTGAAAGATATTCAGCTTTAAGGAGTTGTCAAAATGGGTGAGTTTTCGGGAAAGACCGCTTTCATCACGGGCGGAGCGTCGGGAATGGCGCTTCTCGCGGGGCAGGAATTTGCCGCGCGCGGCGCCAACGTCGTTTTGATCGACGTCAATCGGGAGGGCTTGGAAAAAGCCGCCGCGTCGATCACGGCAAAAGGGGGGAATTGCCTGCCGCTTGTCGTCGATATCCGCCATTACGGCGAAGTTGAAGCCGCCGCCGCCAAAGCGGTCGAAAAATTCGGCGCGATCGATATTCTGCTCAATGTCGCGGGCGGCATGTCGGGGCGTTGCTGTCACGATCAGACGAGTTTTGAAAAACTTCCCGTCGAAGTGATCGACTGGGGCATCGACGTCAACTTGCGCGGCGCGATCTACTGCTGTCGCGCGATCATCGGCAAAATGATGGAGCGCAAACGCGGCGTCATCATCAATTTCGGCTCGGTGACGGGCGAGGAGGGCGGCGGCGGTTCCGCCGTCGATTACGGCGCGGAAAAAGCGGGGATGAACGGCTTGACCAAATCTCTGGCGATCCTCGGCGCGCCGCACAACGTGCGTTGTTGTTGCGTGATCCCGGGCCCGGTGCTGACCCGTCCCGATATGGCGGGGATGAAAACGCTCCTCGGCCGCGCCGCCGAACCGATCGAACTGGTCGATTTCGTCCTCTACCTCGCGTCGGACAAGGCATCTTTCATCACGGGAAGTTCCCACCTCGTCGACGGGGGAAGAATGCTGATAAGAGGTTGACGTATGGACTTTTGTCAAATTCCGAAGGAGCGACAAAGTGAACTTTTCCCGTTGCTCGGCAAGTGCTTTGCCTGCTGGGCGAAATACGGCAGAGAGGATGTTTTTCCTTTTGAAATGACGTCGTTTGCCGCGGTGGAAAACGGCGTTTTCGCCGCGCACTGCGGAATGGTGGAGTTTTCGATTTCCGACGGGGCAGGGGGGCGCGTCGCGCTCGGCGGGATCGCCAACGTCTGCACCGATCCCGATTTCCGCCACCGGGGGCTTGCCGAAACGCTCTGCCGGATGGCGATCGACGCCGCCAAAAAGAAAAATCTTGCGGGACTGCCGCTTTTTACTTCCTTTGAAAAAGTCTACGCCAAAAACAACTGGTGGAATTATCCTGTTTTTATGCCGAAACGCGCCGTCTGGAAAGATCCGGGCACGCCGCAACCGCTGAAAAAAGGCGATGCGTGGAGCGCGCCGCAAAGAAAAGAGATCATTTCTCTTTATGAAAACGGCTTCGATTTCCCCGGCAAGGTTTTTCGCGGTGATGAAAAAAGTTTATCTCTCTTTTCGTGGCGGCATCACTTTGGACGATTTGAATTTGCCTTTGACGGGGCGCATTATGCCGCAGGCGGCGGAAACTTGGTTTGCGAACTCGGCGGGAATCCCCGGAATGCGGAAAAATTTCTTCTCTCCCTGCCGCGCGAAAATGGCGAAACGGTGTTTGTCCTGCCGGAAAATTCGCCATTCTGGGGCGTGATCGGGGAACTTGCCGAATTGGAAAAAGCCGACATCTTTTTTCACGGTCCGATGGTGCTCGATCTCGACGACCGCAACTTTTTCTCGCGGAATCGCGATTGCTATTTCCCGCTGACCGACCGCTTCTGATCGGTTTTATATCCGAATAGATGACGCATTGACCGTACGGAGACTCTCAAAATGAGAGGGCGTATTGCTTCGTTTTTATTCGCGGTCAAAAATCCGCACAAAAGGGACGTCGTAAAAACAAAAAAATGACACCATCCCGCAACGAGCCATGAGGTTGGCGGCTGAAAGCCGCCGGCATGGTACCCTGCGAAACGGTGTTATTCGTAATATAACCGAAGCAGGAATAAATATCAAGCCGCAAACGGGAAACATCGTCTCGTTTTTCGCTTGCAAAATGATCATTTCCTGCTATATTAAAGCAAAGAGTCGAAAAGAGGAAATGAATATGGACTGGGCGGAAATTTTTTTCTCCATTTATCCTGAAAATACGCCGATGCGGCAACTGCTCCTCAAACACAGTATGCAGGTGCGCGACAAGGCACTGTCGCTGATCGGCACGGAATCGCGCATCGACGCCGCTTTGGTCGCGCAGGCGGCAATGCTTCACGATATCGGCATCGGCAAATGCTACGCGCCCTCCATTCATTGCGACGGCGCGGCGCCTTATATCGCCCACGGCGTCCTCGGCGCGGCGATGTTGCGCGAGTACGGCAAGGCGCACCGCGTGAATGTCGAGTGTTTTGCCCGCATCTGCGAGCGGCATACGGGGTGCGGGCTTTCCGCCGATGAGGTCGTCCGGCAGAAACTGCCGCTGCCCGTTGCCGATTATCTGCCTGAAACGCCGGAGGAACTGCTCGTCTGTTTCGCCGACAAATTTTTTTCCAAGTCGGGCGATATGGCGGAAAAAAGCCCCGAACTTATCCGGCGTCAACTGGAAAAATTCGGGGACGATACGCTCCGCCGCTGGGATCTGATGGCGCGGCGGTTTTTGAAGTAGGCAATGTTATTTTTTCCGGGTAAGCCCCGCGGTGATCTTGCGGCAGATGAGCCGCGCGGCGTCTTCCATCAACTTCGCTTCCTCTTTGGTGCATCCGGAAAAATAAGCGAGCATTTTCAAGTTGATGTTGTCTTCCTGCTGCGTGATCACCTCACTCGCCTTTTGCGTCAGCGAGATGATGACGTTCCGGCGGTCGGCGGGGTCGTCCCGCCGCTCCAATACGCCGAGTTTGACCATCTTTTCGACGAAAATCGACGCGCCCGCCGAAGTCATCCCGGTCAATTCCATCACCCTGCCGAGATTGCAGGGCAGATTGTTGCGCACCGCAAGCAGGTGATTGTATTGCTGTCGGGGGACGGGCAATGCGTTGAAATCCCATTCGGCGTCAAACAGGCGGCGTCTTTCCACTTCGAGCATCCGGCACATCCGCTTGAAAATTTCAACGGAATCGAGCGTTTCAAGCGATTTCAAAGTATCGTTTTTCTTTTTCATCGCTTAACGGATCTCCTTGTATTCGTCGTCGTAGCGGTTGCCGATCTCGTCCAACTGCTCCAAACGGTCTTCCCGCTCGGGATCGAGCCACAACTGCTGAAAAAGCATATTGCCGAAACGGCTCTTCATACCGGTATTGACGCCTTTGACGATCTTGCCGATATCCTCGCGGACTTCACTGCCGAGGGGGGCGTCGGGTTCGGAGTATTCGACGTGGGCGATCAGCACGAGCTGACTCTGCTTGATCGACTCGGTCTCGGTCGAAAAAAGTCTGCCGATGATCGGCAGATCTTTGAGGTAGGGCAGTCCCGCCGTGCCGCGCACCGCTTCCGATTTGCGCAATCCGCCGATGATGAAATCTTCACTGCCGTAACTGATCTGGACAGTCGTCTTGTTGCCCGATTTCGAGGTGCGGGCGGAGCCGTCGGAATTCCACCCGAGCAACGAGATGCTGTTGAGGTCAAAGGTCAGTTGCGCCGCCTTGCCGGTAACGACGGGGGTCACTTTCAGATCGAACCGGAATCCGTCGGTCGGCATCGGGTATTGAAGCCAGCCGTGAATGACGCCGGGCGCGGAATTGACCGCATTCCAGTCGGTGTTGTAATAAGCGGCGCGGGTCGAAGTGCCGTCGGCGGCGACATATCCCGTCAGCCATTTGGAAAGCGCGCTGGTCGCGGTGTCGCCGCCGAGTTTGGCGATGGCGTCGTGCATCAATTCGGTGCCGGTCTGCGTTCCCATCGTCCGCATCGTGTAACCCGCTCCCGCAAGATAGTAGAGTTTCCCCTGCGCCATCAACTGCTGACAGGTCGCGGTCGCGAAAGCCGCCGCTTCCGCCGCCGTTTTGCCCTGCATCAGAGCGGCTTGGTACGCTTGAGCGTAGGCGGTCTGGTAATCCGTCATTCCCGCCTGATTATAGGAATCGGTGAGCGAACCCGTGGGCATCATTTTCGCCATCGACTCGCGCAAGATCGTATCGGGGTTGGGATCGGTGTAGGTGAATTCCCGACACGCTTCGGGGATGGAAGTCGCTCCCGCCGTGTAGTAGGTACGGTCGTAGAAAAATCCGCTGTTGACCTGGATATTGCTCGTCTTGCGGTTCTGCGCGACGAGGACGCCTTCGGCGAGACACTTCGCCTTGCCGATCGAGGTCATGAAGTCGAGGTAGCGGGTGTTCCACTTGGGGTTGAAATTCCAGTAGCCGGTGCGGTTGTGGCCGGAAGGCTGGACGCCGCTGGTGAAAAAAGTCCCCCAGTTGCGGCGGACGACCGTGCCGGCGGAAAAAAGATCGATGCCTTCGTTGTTTTTCCAACTCTGGAAATCGACGCCGATACGGTCGTCGTTCTCCGCATAGATTTCCAGCACCCGGTAGGAAATTTTGATTTCGGGGATCTGACGGTCGTATTTTTTGAGCATCGCGAGGATCTCCTCCCAGTTCCACTGCGGAGCCTTGACGATGAGCGCATTCAATCCGCCGTCGACAAGCACCGCGCCGGGAGCGACGGTGAATTGGGGATCCAACTCGGAAGATCCGACTTTGAGGATCATATCGCGCAGATTGGAAGCGCGGCTCAAACGCGGGAAATAGACGTGCGCATCCGCATCGGGCAGATAGGTCAATCCGTCGCGGTCGAGCGTTTGGATGATGTTGTCGATACCGCGCCCGTCGTCCGAATCCTGAAAGCGGTAGGCTTCGGCGGAAACGAGGACGACTCCCGTGCCGTCGGTGTATTTGACCGCAGTTACCTGCGCGGGGCTGGCGACGACGCTTTTTGCGCCGACGGCGGCTTCAAGGTAACTGCGCACGGCGTAAGGATCGGCGTGTTTCAGGATATAAGGTTTGGTGATGACGTAGGGATCGGTGTTGTCGCGGATGACTTTGACTTCCCTCGTTCCCTCCTTGACGTCGATTTTGAGTTGCGCCTGAACGTGGCTCGGCGCGTAGCCGCCGGTCATTTCGTTGTTGACGGAGCGCGGAGTTCCCGCGATCGGTTGCGGCGTCAACGTGATCTCGCGGCGTTCGGGTTGCCGGGAGATCGGCTGATAGACGGGGGGCGTGTGCTGCCGATCCGGTTTCGGAGTATCACATCCGGCAAAGATGAATGCGGTGCCGAGGAAAAGGAAAGAAGTGTAGATTTGCTGTTTCATCGTATATGCCTCCTCAGTTATTTGTCGTCTTCATTGTCCCGCAACGGATTTTCGATCCGGCGTTTGATCTCCGTCGACATACTGCTGTCAACGGGCGTCCACGGCGTGTCGGGCGAAACCATTTCCGCTTCGGCGGTGACGATGATGTAGGTGCGTTCCTTGATGCTGGTCACGGTGCTGAAAAGATATTTCAGTACGGGGATGCGGCAGAAAAACGGCAAACCGATGGTCTGCTCGACGTCGTTTTCCTTTTCGTAGATCGCGAGCACCTTTTCCTGATTGAAACCGAGCGAAGTCGCGCCGCAGACCAGTGCGGAACTGTCCAGCTCCGCGCCGGTGTTGCCGCGTTCGACGATCGCTTTGAAAAAGATCGAGTAGTCAAAAAGGACACCGCCCTGTTTGGGGAGACTGTTCTGCAAATGGTAGAATTCCGGCGTCGCCGGGATGAAACCGTTGGCGTCGCGGGGCGTTTTGTCGCTTCCGAAGCAGATAAAAGGATTGACGATCTGCGCTTCCAGATTGGGCGGATTGGAGTGCTTTTCTCCGTATTCATCCTCGATGAAACTCTTGCCGATGAAAGAGCGCCCCAGCGTGTTTTTCTGGATATTCTGATATTCCGGCTGCATCGAGATACGGTAGATGAAAGGCGCGACGTCGGGATTTTTTTCCTGAACTTGTTTCAGCAAGGCGTATTCTTTTTCATTGGCAACGGGGGTGTTGATCATCACCATACTGGCGTGGGCGACCGCCGTCGCGTTGCCCGACTGTTGCAGACAGCGGATGAAACTCATATCAAAGGCGGGCGCGGTGAAAAATCCGCCGATGCCCCAGCTGGTCGTGAAATTAAAAGCCTGCTCCGCAAGTTTGCCGAGCACTTCGTTGACGACCATTTGCCCCGCGTTGTATCCGGCGGAAAAAAGATTGACGCCGGGGCCGTTTTTCCACGCGAGGTAGTCGAAGCCCCAGTCTTTGAGGTCGCTGTCGCGCATCTGATAGTAGTTGAGACGGATCTGTACCTGCGGCACGGGGCGGTCGAGTTTTTCGACGAATTTCAACGTGCGCTGGGCGGCGTCGCTCTGGTCGCGCCAGAAAATGGTATTGGTTTCATGGTTGACGTAGGCTTGACCGCTGGCACTTGAAAGCGTCGTGTTGATGAGATTGCCGAAATCGGCGGCGGCGCGGTACTGCGGCGAATAGGCGACCCGGGCAAGCCCCGTGCCGCTGATCGGCGAAGTTCCCGGTTTGCCCGGACGGTCGAGCGCGGCAATGATCGCGTCGACGTAGGGGATGAAATCGCTTCCCGTCGAAACGAGCAACGCGCCCGCGCCGCCCTTTTCGTCGGTGATGCGTCGGATCGTCGAAAAAGCGTTGTAACGTTTGATCGCCGAATTGACAAAGGGAAGCATCTCCTCGGCGGAAACGTATTTCAACGGATAGATTTTGCTTTTAAAGTGGATCTGCGCGTCGTCTTGCACCAAATGGATGGTGCGCGAACTTTCTTCGGCGGAAAGCATCGCGCCGCCGAAAAAGAGCGCGCCGCACACCGCCGCCGGGATTTGCCGGATAAAAGAATTCTTCATCATAAACTCCTTTCAGGTAAAGAAATGTTTCAGAGAAATTGGAAAGCGACGATCAGGATCTCGTCTTTGCTTTTGCCGACGATGACGCGAAAGAGTGCTTCGCCGTGGATCTGCTTGCCCTCCTTGTCGGTGCGCTCAAACGCGACTTGCCAGACATAAGGCGTGAAAACCGGCATCTGCAAGGTGGTGAGATAACGGAAACTTTTCGGCTCGCCGAGCGAATCGACGATCGAAAAGCGGTAGGTGCGGAAACGGTTGGCGTCAAACGCCTGTCGTTTGTCTTCGGGAAGCAGAGATACGAAAGAATCCGGCTTGTTTTCCAGAAAGGCGGTGAGCAGCTGGCGCGCCTTTTGGTATTCTTCCGTTGTCGGCTCCGTGGTGAGCGATTCCGCCGGAAGTTCCTTGACGGTCGTGCATCCGGCAAGGAAAAGTCCTGCCAGAAAAGCGATCAGCAGACGGTTGATTTTTTTCATCGCAAAATCCTTTCAGCAAAATCAGTTTTTGACGTTGATTTCTTTTGTTGAAAGATAATATATCACAAAATCCCCTTTTTGTCAAGTCCGCCGACGGCAGGTCGAAAAATGCGGCATGGGAAAATCCCCTTTTTCATTTTGAAAAGAGCGCATTGAAAAAGTTTTCCCGTATGCTATATTTAGAGTTATGCAATTATTCCTGACGCTTTTTATGATTTTCGCCGCTTTTGCGCTGGGCGCGCAACAGCTGGTGATCGTATCGACCGCCGATCTTCACGGAGAAACGGCGGCGTTCGCGCGTCTCGCTCCGGCGATCCGGGCAGAGAGGCCCGATCTCCTGATCGACGCAGGGGATCTCTTTTCGGGAATTTACACCACGACTTGCGACGGCGGCGCGTCGATGATCGCCGCGCTCGATCAACTTCGCTACGACGTGTGGGTCCCCGGCAATCACGATTTCGATCTTTCCGCCGGAAACGTCGGGAAACTTGCCGCCGCTTTTTCCGGAGCGACGCTGGGCAACTGGTGCACTCCGGACGTCCCCGGCATCAAACCGTGGCTGTCGCGGGAAATCAAAGGATTGAAAGTTTTTGTCATCGGTTGCGGCGTGCCCGATCAGCGGGAACGGTTGATTCCCGACGGGAAGTTTACGCAGGATTCCTACGAGGAAGCGTTGTCGCAGGGGATCGCGGCGGCGCGCCGGGAAAATGCCGATCTGGTCGTCCTCGTCGCCCATCGCGGCGTTTTCGGCAAAGACGGCAACTTTACGGAACTGCTTTCGCGTTACCCCGGCATCGATCTCGTGCTGGGAAGTCATACGCATCAGGGAAACCGGGGGGAAAACCTCGGCGACACCTATTATCTTCAAAGTGACGCGCACGCGAAAAACGCCGCCTGCGCCATTATTACCTTTGACCCCGAAACGAAAAAGATCACGCAGATCGAGTCGTGTCTGATCCAACCGTCGCAAACTTCCGATGACGCATTGACCAAAATTTTCGCCGAAGCGGAAAAATCGGCGCATCAAAAAGGCGACTTCCCCGAAATTTCCCTCGATGCTCCGTTGCGTTTGCCTCTCCCCGGGAAATGCGATCGCGATTTTGTTCATCTCGCGGCGGAGGCGATGCGCAATGCCGCAAAATGCGAAGCCGCGATCTACGACGGTTTCGCCGATCACCGCGAAATTGCCGGGATACTCACGCCGCGCAAACTTTTTTCCCTTGTGCCTTACAGCGGCAACATCATCGTCTGCCGTTTGACGCGCGATGAAGTCCGCGGCGTGATGGAGGAAATTTTTTCGTCGATGTCACTGAAAAAACCGGGGGCAGTCCCCGGTTTTTCCGGGATCGATTACACTTTGAAACGTAAAAAAATCGTAAAATTACAACTCCCTGCCGAAATGGAAGTCGCGCTTGGAAGTTACCGCTTCTGCCGTTCAAAGGCTTTGGCGGAACTCCGCCGCGATCCCCGACGCTGGCGCGATACCGGCATCGCGGAACGCGACGCGATCTGGCAGGAAATATTGAGGAGGAATCAGAAATGAATTTTTGGAAACCGCTGTTGGCTTTGGGTGTTTTGTCTGCACTTTGCGGATGCAGTACGCCGAAAATCGCGAAACTTCCGCCGAAACCTGTCCAGTATCGGGTCGATCCGGCATTGGGGAAATTACCGCTTCGCTTCACCGCGCAAAAAGAGTCGCTGACGGCGACGACCGCCGACGGCAGAAAACTCTGTTTTCAAAAAGGCATCCTCGTCTTTCAGGATTGCAGGATCTGCCTGCCGGAGGAGATCACGCTCTCCGCGGACGGCGTTTACAGCACCGGCGCGCGCAGTCTGCAACTGCTTCGCGCGCTCGTTCAGAATCCCGAGGGACGCCATTTCGGGCGGCTCATCCTCGTCGATCCCGGCCACGGCGATCACGCTTTGGGGGCAAAAGGGAAAACTCTGCTGGAAAAAGACCTCAATCTTTCGCTTTCGCAGGCGATCGTCACCACGCTCTGCGAACGCGGTTTTGTCGCCCGGCTTTCCCGTTCGGACGATCGCTTTTTGACGTTGGAAGAACGCGTCAAAATGGCGAAAGACTACGATGTTTTCATTTCCGTGCATCACAACGGCTCGGAATCTCCGAAATCGTACGGTCTGGAAACCTACGCGCCGGATACGCCGCGCGATCAGCAACCGGAAAGCTTCCTCCTCGCCTTTATGGTTCAGCGCAATATGGTGCGCGCGACCAAAGAACTCGACCGCGGCGTGAAAACCGCGAGATTTTACGTTTTGGAGCATACCAAGATCCCCGCGATCCTGATCGAGGCGGGGTTCGTCACCAATCCGGAAGAAGAACGGAAACTCAATGACGGCATCCGCCGCCAGAAAATCGCCGATGCCGTCGCCGACGCGCTGGTAAGTTTCTATCAGAAGACCAACGCGAAAGAGAAAAAGTTATAATAAGTTATTAGTTATTAGTTTTAAGTTTTAAGTGCCTGGTCGGGGGCTCTGCCCCCGTACCCCTGACAGCGCAAACGCATCGCGTTTGCTTACAGAACGATACAAAACGGCAGTACGCGATTGTTTGGTCAATGCGTACTGCCGTTGTTTTTTAAGCAAACGCGATGCGTTTGCGCTGTCGGAGGGTCAGGGAGCCGAAAAGCTCCCTGCATAGCACTTAAAACTTAAAACTTTAAACTTAAAACTGGAACGAAACGAGCAAAGCGAGTGAAGTGACTCTCTCCTCACCTGCAGTTGGGATAACTGACACGTTTTGCCGGCTTTGCCATCAGAGGTTTCAGCTTCCGGACGCCGCGCTGGATGCGTTTGTCTTCCGGCGCGAAAAAGTTGTGATAGGAAAAGAGCGCGAAGCCGGTCACTTCCGGATGATTCAAGTTGTAGCGGAATTGATTGTAAATTTCGTTTTCCGGAAATTCTTTCGGTCTGCCGAAGCAATACAGACCGTGTCCGGTGAAAAGCCGGACTTTCGTTCCCTTTACTTGCTCCGACCACCAGTCGGTCAAGGCGGCGTAAGCGGCGGTCTGGTGGGCGAATCCCCAGTAAAGTTGCGGGATGACGTAATCAATATCGCCTTCTTTGATCCAAAGACGCACGTCGGCGTAAAGCGCCGAGTAACATTCTTTCCCCCCGGTGCAGGAGCCTTCGGGACGCGTGGTGCGGTTCGCCCAGATGCCGAAAGGGCTGATGCCGAAAACGACGTTTTTGCCGTGTTTGCGGTTGACGCTCTGGATCGTCGCGCGGACTTTGCGGATGACCGTCGTCACGTTGTTGCGCCGCCAGTCGGCGATGCTTCTTTGCCCCTTGGCGTAACGACTAAAAGTAAAAGCGTCGGCGTTGCCAAGATCCGTATACAAATAAAAATAATCGTCGAAGTGGATCGCGTCGACGGGATAATTCCGGACGATTTCCCCCACCGTGTCGGCGATGTGCTGCATCACGCGCGGTTCGCCGGGGTTGAGGAGGAGCGATAACTCTCCCTTGCCGACGGGGACGGCGAGGACGAGATCGGGGTTTCTTTTTGCGAAGTTCCCCGGCGCAAGTTGAGCGAGATAAGCTTTTTTGGAAAGGTTCGTGGAGCCGATGACCCGGTAGGGGTTGAGCCAGGCGTGAAATTCAAGATGATTTTTGTGCGCTTCGTCGATCAGGATTTTCAGCGGATCGACGCCGATGCCGACGCCCTCTTTGCCGGAAAGGTTGCGTGACCACGGATTGAGTTTAGAGGCATACCACGCATCGTTGTTGGGGCGCACCTGAAAGATCACGGCGTTGAAATTCTGCGCGGCGATATTTTGCATCATGCGTTTCGCGGCGGCGCGGAATTCCGCCGCATTGGCGAAAGGCCCGAAATCGATGTTTTTCACCGTCGCGACCCAGACGCCGCGAAATTGCGTCGTTTTGATCGCGGGCGGCGGCAAAAAGACATTGCCCTTGGCGATCTTGCCGCCCCAGCTGACGGGAGTGCCGTCCGCCGTGCAGAGTTTTTCCGCATAAAGGGGGAGGGCGATGAGGACGGCGAGCAACACTCCGAGCGGTCTTGATTTCACGCTTTGCTCCTTGCCGGACGCCGTTTGCGCGGCGGCTTTTTGCGTTCCGAGACGGATTTTATTTCCATTCCTGCGATCCAGCGATCCGCAAGTGTTTCGGGATCGTTTCCGGCGACGACGCCGGCAATGATCGCCGCCTCGCGGGTGTGGCAGTAGGCGTGCTGACGCAGAAATTCACGGCCGTTGCCGGATGAGTAGACCAATTTCGGCAACAGAAGCAGAATTTTTTGCGCCGCGCTTTTGAGGCGGATCATCAAGGTAAGCGGCGCAAAGAGTTTATCGAGTTCCTCGTCGATCGCCGCGGCGTCGATCTGATCGGCGGCGTAGATGTTTCCCGATGCGCCGGCAAGGCGTTTTTCGATGAAAGGCAACGTCAAAAGTGCCGTCGCGAGCGAAATGCTGTTGCGGTAAAAACCCTCCTCGACGCGGCAGTTGCGTTCAAAAAGGAGCGCGAGCGCGCGTTTCCTTTCGGGCGTGCCCCACGCGGCGTTGAGTTGCGGCAAAAAGTATTTCAGAAGTCCGTAATCGTGAAAGACTTCAAAATGGCGGTCGCCGTAACTTGAAAGCAGGATTTTTTCCAGTTCGAGCGAGAGGCGCGAAGGCGCGGCGCACAAGAGCAGCGGCAGATTGGAAAAAAGCGCGTTTTCCGTGGCGTTGTCCAACTCGAAATCAAATTGCGCCACCAATTTCAAGGCGCGGAGCATCCGTACCGGGTCTTCGGCGAAACGCAGTCCCGGGTCGCCGATGGCGCGCACCTTTTTGTTTTTGATGTCGTCAAGCCCCATTCCCGTGTGGTCGATGATCTCGCCTTTGATCGGGTCGTAAAAGAGCGCGTTGACGGTGAAATCGCGGCGGAAAGCGTCTTCTTTGGCAGTGCCGAAATCGTTGTCGGCGACGATAAGGTGATCGTTTGCGATGCCGTGCGACGCTTTTTTCTGCTGCTCCGATCCTGTGTCGGCGGGTGCCCGGCGGAATGTGGAAACTTCAAAGAGCTGACCGTTGCCGAAAACGTGCGCCAAGCGGAAGCGTTTCCCGATGATCCGGCACGAGCGTCTGCCGAAAACGGCGCGGACTTTTTCCGGCGTTGCCGCGGTGGCGATGTCGAAATCTTTGGGCGTCTTTCCCAGTAAAATGTCGCGGATCGCTCCGCCTACGATATAACTTTCAAAGCCGGCGTCCTGCAAGGTGGCGACGACGTCGTATGCCGCCTTGCTGACGGGCAGGTCAATTTTTTTCATAAAAAATCGGTTGTCCTCTGACGATGACCGTATCGACGCACTCCAACGACGGATCCGGCGCCGGATAGTCGGCGGTGAAGTGGGCGCCGCGGCTTTCGTGCCGCGCCAGCGCGCCGTCGATGATGAGTTCCGCGACGGTGGCGATGTTGCGCAGTTCGACGAGATCGGCGGTCACGTAGAAGTCGCGGTAGTATTTGTCGATCTCCTTCTGGATCAGCACGATGCGGTCTTTGGCGCGTTCCAGACGCTTGTTGTTGCGGTAGATGCCGACGTAGTCCCACATGAAACGGCGGATCTCATCCCAGTTGTGCGAGATCAGGATCAATTCGTCGGCGTCGGTCGCGTTGCCGCAATACCAGCCGAGCGCGGCGTGATCGCCGGGGTAAGCCGCTTTGAGTTCTGCGAAATGCGCGTTGATCTCCTGCGCGGCGAGCCGCGGCACGACCATCGCTTCGAGCAAACTGTTGGAAGCGAGGCGGTTCGCGCCGTGCAATCCGGTGCAGGCGGTCTCGCCGACCGCGTAAAGTCCGGCGATGCTCGACTGCCCGGTGATCGAGGTTTTGATGCCGCCGCAGACGAAGTGCGCCGCGGGGACGACGGGAATGAGATCTTTTGCCATATTGATCCCGGCGGAAAGACACTTTTCAAAAATGTTGGGGAAGCGCAGTTTCAACGCCTCCTCCGTCATATGGCGGATATCGAGGTAGACGCAGTCTTCTCCGGTGGCTTTCATTTCCGCGTCGATGGCGCGAGCGACGATGTCGCGCGGCGCGAGGCTTTTCATCGGGTGGTATTTCTGCATGAATTCCTGCGGCTCCGCGTCGCGGCTGTAACGGCATTTCAGTACCGCGCCTTCGCCGCGGAGCGCTTCACTGATGAGGAAAGAGCGCACGTTGGGGTGATAAAGCACCGTCGGGTGGAACTGGATGAATTCCATGTTGGCGATTTTGGCTCCGGCGCGGTACGCCATCGCCACGCCCGAACCGCAGGCGATATCGGGATTGCTGGTGTAAAGGTAAACTTTGCCCGCGCCGCCCGTCGCGAGAACGGTCGTCGGTGCGAGCATCGTCACGACGGAGCTGTGGTCGATGTCGAGTACGTAAGCGCCGAGACAGCGCGCCGGAGCACCCGGCTCGACGCGACTGCTGATGACGAGGTCGATCGCGATGTGGTACTCGAAAACCTGGACGTTGGGCAACGCGCGCACGGCGTTGATCATCACGCGCTCCAATTCTGCGCCGGTGATGTCGCCGGCGTGGAGGATCCTGCGCTTGTGGTGTCCGCCTTCGCGACCGAGGTCAAATGCGGTGGAATCGTCCTTGTAGCCGAGTTCGCCGCGGGTCGTGAATTCGGTGCCGAGGCTGATCATATCGTCGATCGCGGCGGGGCCGTTTTCGACGATCGCGCGCACCGCTTTTTCATTGCAGAGCCCGGCTCCGGCGGTCAGCGTGTCGCGGACGTGCTCGTCAAAGGTGTCGAGCGCGTCGATGACGCAGGCAACGCCGCCCTGG
This sequence comes from Victivallaceae bacterium, assembly GCA_016292515.1. Classification (GTDB taxonomy): domain Bacteria; phylum Verrucomicrobiota; class Lentisphaeria; order Victivallales; family Victivallaceae; genus UBA1784. The sequence continues at coordinate 11,484 of JAEDIJ010000013.1, read as the reverse complement.
GCGAGTTTGGAATTGCATTCGTCGATCGCCCGTTTGGTGATGACGGCGACCTTGCGGCCGAAGCGTCCCAACTGCAACGCGCTGGAAAGTCCCGCCAGTCCGCTGCCGATGACGATATGGTCGAAATGCAGAATGGAATTCTCTTTTTTTGCTTCCAAGATCAAAAATCCTTCAATAAAAAGGTTGCGTTGCAACATTTCTTGTAGTAAATTACACCGGAAGCACTTTTTTTTCAATCGAAAGGGAGCGTTTTTGTGGGTTTTTTTCAGAAAAATTTGACGGATGCGCCGCGGAATGAGGCTTGGCGCATTTCAAAGAGACGGAAAATCTGCCGTCTTTTGCTCGCCGCGGCGGGAGGGTTGCTCTACGCCGCAAGTCTGCCGCCATTGGGGTGGTATTATTGCGTTTTTGTCGCATTGGTGCCGCTCGCATATCTTTTGTACGAAGATACGCCGTGGCGCGGCGCGTTGCACGGTTTTGTTTTTTCGCTTGCGTGGGGATTGCCGGGATACTGGTTTCTGCGCGAGATCGAAACGCCCGTGCCTTTCGGCGTCGCGGCGGCGGTGAGTGTCTGGTGGGCGGTTTTCGGCTGGTGCTTCGTCCGTTTGCGCGATGCCGCGCTTTATCCGAAAAAATTATTGCACGCGACCTATGAGGAAAAGCGGCTTTTCTGCGCGAAAGATCTGCCGTATTTCCGCCAGTTGTGGTTCGTTGCCGGCTTTGCCGTGCTTTACACCTTGATTGAATGGACGCGCTCACGACTTTTCCCGTGGAACGATCTTTCGGCGACGCAGTACCGCAACACGGCACTGATCCAGCTCGCCGCCGTGACGGGAAGTTACGGCGTCACCTTTTGCGTCGCGCTCGTCAATGCGGGGATCTTTGCCCTTATCGGTTTTCCCCGCGGCTGGCGGATCGCGGCGACGGCGATTGGTTTCGTGCTGCTGATCGCGGCGGGGGGAGCCATCCGCGTGGCGACAGCACTTCCGGCAACGGGAGTCCCTCTCAAAGTTCTCCTGATCCAGGGAGATTTGAGCCAGCGGCGCAACCCGAAACCGGGGGCGACCGAGGAGGCGTTGTGGGTTTATCACGGTCTCACGCAACAGGCGCTCGCGGCGCATCCGGAAGCGGAACTTGTCCTCTGGCCCGAGTGCGCGATCCCGATCCCCTTTGACTCGGCGACGGATCGCATGGCGGAGCGGAATCTGATCGGCGTTTATCAAAAAAGCATGCGTCTATACCATACTCCGATGCTGATCGGTGCTTTGGATACCTGCAAAGACCTTTCCCGCATCGACGATACGGGGATCACCAACAGCGCGTTGTTGCTGAAAGAGGGAAAATTGCTCGGCCGTTACGACAAATGCCACCGGGTGCCTTACGGCGAATATGTGCCGGGACGCGAAATTCTGCCGCAGGCGTTGCTCGACGCGATCGATATGGGGCGCGACCTGACGCCGGGGAAATCGCACGATCCTTTCTTTTTGGGCAAAAATCTGCGTCCGGGCGTGATGATCTGTTTTGAGAGCGTTTTCGGCTATATCGCGAGGCAAACCGTCTTGCGCGGCGCGAATTTTCTCATCGTGCTTTCCAATGACGCGTGGTATCCGACGAGCAGTGAGCCGGAGCAACATCTTGCCAATGCGACGCTCCGCGCCGTCGAGAGCGGCGTGCCGATGATCCGTTGCGGCAACAACGGCGGCAGTCTCGTCGTGACGAAATACGGCACGATCGGCAAGGTCTTGACGACGCCCGGTTCCGGACGCCCGGAATTGCGGCGGGGCAGGGGATTTGCGCTGTTTGAAATGACGATCCCCGAAACGCCGCAAAAGACTTTCTTCGTGCGTTACGGGGAGTGGCTGATCGCGCTTTTTGCCGTCGGCGTCATCGCGTGGACGATCGCCGCGGTCGCGCCGCAGATCGCGTGGAGAAAAAATTTCCGCGCCAAAGTTTACGGCAGAAAATTATAAATTACGGAGCAACGCTTCGATTTCCGGCAGGATGATTTTTTCGACTTCGGCAAAATTTGCCGCGTGGATCGTCGCGCCCGCCGCCAGCGCGTGACCGCCGCCGGAAAATTTCCGGGCGACCTCGATGACGGGGCATTTTGCATTCTTGCTGCGCATCGAGAGTTTGAAACCGTCTCCGGTTTTGCTTACCAGCATCGCGACGACGGCGGTGTCGATGCCGCGCAGAATGTCGATCAAGCCCTCGTCTTCGCGCAAGTCGAAATCATGTTTTTTGAGCAACTCGTCGTCGATGTAGGCGTAGGCGAAACGGTCGCCGCAGGCAAGTTTCAACTTTTCCGTGACCAGTTCCGCTTCCAGCTTCAACTGTTTCAAGGAATTGCTGAAAAAGAGCGCGTTGACGATTTTTTCCAGATCCGCGCCGCGGTCGAGAAGTTTTGCGGCGACGCGCAACACGTCGCCCCGCGTATTGGAAAAACGGAAACTTCCCGTATCGGTCATCATTCCCATCAGGAAAAAGTTTGCGCTTTCCGCTTCCAGATCGGGCGCGATCTCCAAAGCGGTGCGCGCGAGGATCTCGCAGGTGCTCGACGCCGTCGCTTCAACATAGGAAAATCGCGCGGGGATCGAGTTGTGCAAATGGTGATCGATGTTGAAAAAAGCCAGTTCCCGCAACGTTTCAACGCCGTCGCAATAGGCGAGGCGTTCGCAGTTGGCGCAGTCCATGGAAATCGTCGCGTCGTAATCGGCGGCGCGTTTGCCGTCGGCGGGAAGCAGGTAATCATCGAGGATGCCCTGATAACGGTAGGGGGGCTCCGCCATCAGAAAGACATCCGCTTCTACGCCGCGGCGGCGCAGGAAACTTCGCATCCCGAAAAGCGAACCGAGCGCATCCCCGTCGGGACGCCCGTGCGCGAGAAGCAACACGCTTTTCGCTTGAAGCAACCGGGAAAAAATTTCACTTGCCGTCATTTTCGCCACGGGCTTTTTCCTCTTTTTCGAGCAGTTCGAGGACGCGGTCTCCGGCGGCGATGCGCCGGTCGACTTTGAACATCAGTACCGGAGTATGCTTGAAACCGAGTGCCGTCGCAAGACTGTGCTGCCAGTCGGCGCGGCGCAATTCGATCTCGTGCATCGCGGCTTCGCGGTCGGAGGCTTTGCCGCCGAGGAAACTCACCATCACCGTGGCGTTGCGCAAATCGGTGGAAGTGTTGACTTCCGTCACCGACGCGAGGATCCCCGACGGGAAAAAGCCGCTGGTCGTCAGCAAGTTGGCAAGTTCGCGCTTGATCAACTCGTTGACCCGGGTCATGCGATCGACTTTTTGCGCCATATCAGAGCGTCGCTTTCTTCAATTCGATCTCGTAGATCTCGATCTCGTCGCCTTCGAGGAAGTCGACGAAGTTATCGAGCTTGATGCCGCATTCGAGACCGGCTTTGACTTCGTGAACGTCGTCGCGGAAGTGCCGCAGACTTGCCACTTCGCCGTTGTAGATCAACTCCTTGGCGCGGCGCACGCGCGCCTTGGCGCCGATGCGGACGATGCCCGTCTCGACCTTGCAACCGCAGATCTTGGGACCTTTGCTCAACTCGAAAATTTGGAGAATCTTTGCCGTGCCGAGTTGCTTTTCGCGTTTTTCCGGCTCCAATTTGCCGGCGAGCGCGTCGGTGATGTCTTCCAGCAACTCGTAGATGATGCTGTACAAGCGGTACTCGACCTTGAACTTTTTGAGGTAGTCGGTGACGCCGGGATTAACGCGCACGTGGAAGCCGACGATCAAAGCGTTGGTCGCGGCGGCGAGATCGACATCGCTCTCGTTGATCGGGCCGACGCCGTTGGCGATGACTTCGGCGCGGATCTTTTCCGAGGGGAGTTGCGCGAGGCTCTGGGCGATCGCTTCGCCGGAACCGCGCACGTCGGATTTGATGATGATGTTGAGCGTGGAGACCCCGCCCTCGTTGAGTTTCGAGAAAAGGTCTTCCGCGCTGGTGACGCGGTTGGCGGCGAGCACTTTGTCGCGCTTGGCGGCGAGACGCTCGGCGGCGATGGCGCGGGCGTCTTTTTCGTTGCCGCAGAATTCAAGATGATCGCCCGCTTCGGGAACGCCGGAAAGTCCGACGACTTTGACGGGGATGCTGGGACCGGCGGATTTGAGACGCTCGCCCTTGTCGGAGATCAGCATACGGACTTTGCCGTAATGCTCGCCGCAGAGGACGATGTCGCCGACGTGAAGCGTACCGTCCTGAATGAGGACGCTCGCCGTGGGGCCGAGGCCTTGCTCCAACTGGGCTTCGATGACGGAGCCGGAAGCGGGACGCTTGGGATTGGCTTTGAGTTCGAGCATTTCCGCTTCGATCTGGATGCGTTCCAAAAGGTCGGTAAGACCTTTGCCGCTCTTGGCGGAAACGCGGACGGTACCCGTTTCGCCGCCCCAGTCTTCACTGGTGAGTCCGTTCTGCTGCATATGAAGCAGAACCTTGTCGGGATCGGCGTCGGGCAAGTCCATTTTGTTGATCGCGACGATGATCGGCACTTTGGCTGCCTTTGCGTGATTGAGTGCCTCGACCGTCTGGGGCTTGAAGCCCTCGGTCGCGGAAACGACGAGGACGACGATGTCGGTGACGTTGGCACCGCGCGAACGCATACTGGAAAAAGCCGCGTGTCCCGGCGTGTCGATAAAGGTAATCGTCTTGTTGTTGAACTGGATCGTCGATGCGCCGATGTGCTGGGTGATCGCCCCCGCTTCGCCATCCGTGACGTGGGTGTGGCGGACGGCGTCCTGCAACGACGTCTTGCCGTGGTCGACGTGTCCCATAAAGGTAACGACGGGCGGACGCTCGACGAGGTTTTTGGGGTCGTCGTCGACGGCGGCTTTGACCGCCGCCGCGGGCGTATTTCCGGCGGCGCCGTAGACCGGCTCGACGCCGTATCCGGCGCAAAGTTTTTTGACATTGGCGTCGGAGATCGGCTGATTGATACCGGCGAGTTCGCCGAGTTTCATCAAGTCGGTGATAAGTTCATTCGGTTTCTTGCCGACGGCGGCGGCGAGATCCTTGACGAGCACGGGGCGGGTCAAACGGATCTCTTTGAGGTCGCCGGTATTTTCGGCGGTTTCCTGGGCTTTTTTGGGCATCGCTTTGCCGGATGGCCGCGTCTTTTTGGAACCTTTTTTCACCGGCTGATCTTCGTCGGCGCCGTAAAGGTCGGCGAGGTAACTGTCGATCAGCGCGAGATCGTCGCCTTCGAGGACGGTTTTTTCCGCCTTTTTGGTTTCGATGCCCTGTCCGTTGAGTTCCGCGATAACGTCCTTGGCGGCGACGCCGTATTTGCGCGCCAGGTCAAGGACGGTCACTTTTTTTTCTGCCATACTAAACTCCTCCCGATGCCGAAACTATTTCTGCAGGGAATCGAGCGCGGCACTCAATTCATCGACGTTGATCCCTTCGATGGCGAGGAGCGCGTCGCGTTCGGCGACCTTGACGCCGGCGAGCGTGACGTAGCCGTTTTCGACCAGCGTGGACGCGGTTTCGACCGAAATTTTGAGGTCATCGGCGAGTTCCGCCGCCGCCCTTTTCACTTTTTCTTCGAGCGAATCGCCGGAAACTTCTTCGACGTGGTCGACGTTTTTGATCGTGATGTTCCAGCCGACGAGTTTGGCGGCGAGGCGGATATTCTGCGCCTTGCGGCCGAATGCGATCTTGCTCTGCTCGTCGTCGACCCACGCGGTCAACTCGTGCTTGGCTTCGTTGACGTCGATGCGCTGGACTTTGGCGGGTTGAAGCGCGTTGGCGGCAAATTTGGTGATATCCTCGTCATAAGGCACGATGTCGATACGCTCGTTGCCGAGTTCCTCGTTGATACGGCGCACGCGGGTGCCGCGGACGCCGACGCAGGCGCCGACGGGATCGACGCGGGGATCGCTGCTGGCGACGGCGATTTTCGTGCGCTTGCCGGCTTCGCGGGAAATGGCGACGATCTTGACGATGCCGTCGTGCATTTCGCTCACTTCGCGCTCAAAAAGTTTGAGAACGAAATCGGAAGAGGCGCGCGAAACGAAAAGGCTCGGTCCGATGGCGTTGATGTCGACTTTTTGCAACAAAACGTTGATGCGGTCGCCGGGCATGTACTGCTCGTCGTGGATCTTTTCGCGGGAAAGCATGATGCCCTCGGCACGTTGGAAATCAATGATGATGTTGCCCGCCTCGAAACGGCGGACGGTGCCGTTGATGATCTGACCGACGCGGTCGGAAAATTCATCCTGAACATTTTCCTTTTCGGCGCGGCGCAACTGCTGAATGATCGCCTGACGGGCGGTCTGGGCGGCGATGCGGCCGAAGTCGCCGGGGGTGACTTCCCATTCGACGACGTCGCCGAGTTTGGCATCGGGCATTTTTTTGGCGACGTCGGAAATTTTGATCTGATCGGGGCCGGGATTGCTCTCGACGACTTCGAGGCGCGCCCACGCCTGGATTTTGCCGGTCTTGGGGTCGATTTTGACCGAAAGATCGCTGGCGGGGGAAATGCTCTTGCGCGAAGCCGTCAAAATTGCGCTTTCCAAGGCGCGGATGAGACTTTCGCGGCTGATGCCGCGTTCCTCTTCGATATATTCGAGGATGGTCAGCAATTCGTTGCTCATAGTGTTGCTTCCTTTCTTCTTTGGCTGTCGGAAAAAGCCGGGGTGACGAAATAAAAGAAGCGGGCAAAACTTGTCCCGCTCCACCTCCGGAAATTTCCAGTTGCAATTTATACCTTACCGATAATATAGTATCGAAAAAAGCATTTTCAAGTCATCCTTGAGAAAAATCGTCATTTTCCTGACAACTTTTTTTCTTTTCGCGCCTTTCGCGGAAAAAGCGGCGCAGTAAATCGAGCGAAGCGTCGCTTTGGACGCCGCCGGAAACTTCGGGGTGATAAAGCGCGCCGGGGATCTCCGGGATCGCGACGGCTCCGCCGCAACCGCCGAAAGCGGGGTCGGCTGCGCCGAAAACGATGCGGTCGCACCGCGCGTTGACGAGCGCGCCGGCGCACATCGGGCAGGGCTCCTTGGTGACGTAGACCGTGACGCCGTGCATTCTCCAATCGTGTCGGAGAAGTTCAACGGCGTGAAGCACTTCCAACTCCGCGTGCGCGGCGACGGAGTGTTTTTCCTCGACGCGGTTGCGTCCCGTGGCGAGGAGTTTGCCGTTTTCGACGGCGACGGCGCCGATCGGGACTTCGCCCGCATCAAACGCCTTTTGCGCCTCGGCGAGAGCCAAAAGCATCCATTGTGAATCGGTTTCGCCGCTCATTGCTGATGGATGTCGACGCGCACGACGAATTTGGTGTAAGTGTGAAAGACCAACCGGATGGAGTGATCTTTCCACTCATAATAAAAGGTGATGATGCGGTCAGGGCTTTTCGGGGAATCGATGATTGCGTCGCCGTGATAAAAAATTTGATCGAGCGTCAGCGTTTCGCGGACAAAAGATAAATCGACGTGCTGGATCAACTCTTTGGCGGCGTTGTATTTTTCCTCGCTGGTGGCTTTGAGTTTGGGATCTTTCAAAACGCCGATGAGATTGCGGTAACGGGAAAGAACTTCGATATCCTCGGCGGGAAGGACGTCGTCGCCGAAAACATTATGGCGGTGATAGCCTTTGAATTTCGCCTCTTCCGCGCCGAGCGATGCGACGAGCAAGAACGTCAAAAAGCCGAAAAGAGCAAATTTTTTCATCGTTTCTCCTGAATTGACTTGAATACAATATACACGCTGTTGAAAAGAAAACAAGTCTCAACGAGAAATGATTTGCTTTTTTTGCAAAGAACTCTTATATTATACAAATGTGCAAGAGAACTTCTTGGGGGTGTTCCGGATTCGACCGGTACGGCAAGAAATTGACTGCATGCCGAGGATGACCGTTGGCCTCGTTAATCACCGGTTAAAACCTAACTGCGAACGAAGAGTTTGCTCTGGCGGCTTAGTCCCGCCACGTCGCTTTGCCCGACCGGGTGCTAAGGCAAAAGCGGCGTCAGACAGCGCCCTGGCGAAAGTTCCCTCCGTTCGGGATTTTCGCGAGAACCAAGAACGGATAGTCCGAGCCTGTGCCTGTCCGACGGCGTACGGCAAGGACGATAAGCAATAAAGACGGAACAAGCATGTAGACGTCTCTGGCTCTCCTTATCGGGACGCGGGTTCAACTCCCGCCACCTCCACCACCCAACTAAATCACACGCCCGATGGCAATTGCCGTCGGGCGTGTTTTGTTTCTGCTTAACCACCTCAAACAAGGGCATTTAGGTGGCTGGATTCCCGATACCGCAAGAGGACGGAGAATCCACGGCTGGCCAAAACCGCCTTCCAAACCGCCCGAAAATCTCTCCTTTTCTCCCCTGATTCTCCGCCGGGGTGAGGACGAGTCCTTTACTGTCATACAAACTCGCGTCCTAAACCGTTTTCAAGGGGTGGCAAGGCATCGCGGAGAATCCGCCCGAGCCGTTTTTGAGCAGGAAATCAACTATGGGCAAAGGACGGGAGTTATTTTCCCGTGCAAACTCCTCCCCCCGCTTTTTTGACGGCGGAGAATGGGGTTTCCCCGCGATGGCGGCATCGGCGGAGAATGGCAAGGGGTGGTAGTCAATAATGGGCTATCCACATCTCCGCATCAGGAGGATTGCCACCGCCACCGCCGCCATGGTTAGTAGCAGATAGACAAGCAGCCGTTTCCCAGGCGAGGATGTCTTTCCGCAACAGCACTTCGCGGAGCTGTCGCTTGCAGTTTCAGCACAGGCGCAGGAGGCGGATGAGGTTTTGCCATCGCCACGGCAGGAGCAGCAGGAGCAGTTCTCTGATGCCTGCTGCGCGTCCTCAGGCAGCAGCGGAAGAATTTCCGTGGAGGAAAGCACCCGTCCCGACGACACGAGCTTGCCGTCAATCTCCAGCGCTGGCGTCATCAGCACACCAGCCTCGGCGATGGCCTTCATGTCCGTGACTTTCTCTATCTCCGCGTCGATGCCCGCGACATCCAATGCGGCCTGCGCATTCTCATGGAGCTGCCTGCATTTGTCGCAGCCCCCTCCGTAGATTTTGACTTTCATTGGTGACTCCCGTGAGTTATGGTGTTAACAGAAAAACCTGTGCGAGATTGAAAAGATGCCCGACCAAAAGGATGCCGATGATGCAGATGCCGATGAACAGCCACAGCAGTTTCGGCTTGACGGCGCGCCGAAGCATCACCATGGACGGCAGGGACAGCGTGGTCACGGCCATCATGAACGCCAGCACCACGCCGAGACGCGCCCCCTTTGCCAGCAGAGCCTCCGCGATGGGGATTGTCCCGAAGATGTCCGCATACATCGGGACGCCGACTATGGTGGCTATGGAGACCCCAAGGGGATTCGTCTCGCCCAGGGCGCGGGAGACTATGCCCTCGGGTATCCAGTTGTGTATGAATGCGCCGATGGCGATGCCGCAGATGACGTATGGATAGACCTTTTCCGCAGTGAGGATGACCTGCTCCCTGGAGTATGCGCAGCGCTGGCGGAACGCCATTGACGAAAGCCCGTTCTCCTGAATGGCGTCCGCGCGGACATACTCCTCCACCTGGTCGTCAAGGCGAAGACGCTCGATGAGCGTCCCTCCCGCCACGGCCACCACAAGGCCAAGAACAACGTATGAGACGGCGACCCTCCAGCCAAAGACGCTTGTCAGCAGCACCAGGCTGCCAAGGTCGACCATCGGGGAGGAAATCAGGAAGGAGAAGGTCACGCCCAGCGGGAGGCCGGCGCGCGTGAAGCCGATGAACAGCGGTATCGACGAGCAGGAGCAGAACGGGGTGACTGTCCCCAGCAGGGCTGCGATGATTCGCGCCAAAAGGCCGTTGAACCGCCCCAGAATCCGTCGGCTGCGCTCTGGCGGGAAATGGCTTTGAATGTAGGATATGATGAAAATCAGCAAGCAAAGCAGGGTCATTATCTTGATGACGTCATAGAGGAAGAAAAGCAGGCTTCCTCCCATGCGTCCGCCTGTGTCCACGCCGAGGGCGTCCAGCCAGCCGCCAAGCAGCCTCTCCAGCCAGCGCATCCCCAAAAATTCATTCTGGATGAAATCCCACATTGAATACGGTCCTTAATTTATTGACAAATTGAAATGTATCTATATTGCGATGCAAAAAAAGACAGCAGAGATGCTCCGCCAGAGATAAATGGCATTCAGCCCTTTTCGGATTCTGGCAATTCTCCAGAGGAAAAGGCCTCAAGGCAGGCTGATGCCTTCGCGAATCCCTCCCGCGAAAGAGCGTAGTGCATCCACTTGCCCTCCTTGCGGGAAACGACCAGCCCAGAGTCGCACAGTATTTTCATGTGGTGCGAAAGCGTCGGCTGGACGACATTCAGCGCCTCCAGCAGTTTGCATGCGCATTTCTCCCCATCTATCAAAATCTTCAATATCTTCACGCGGTTCTCGTCGCAGAGAGCCTTAAAAATGGTCGTTATTCTCTTTTCGTCAGTACTGGTCATAATAACTCCTATTTGTCCGTCATGCATTATAATATATTGATATATTTCTATATGTCAAACTGTATTCCGCAAAATTAGTTCCTTTGTCACTCTTCCCGCCAGCGATTCCCTGCCCAGGCGGGATTTTTTTTGCCCGAAATTCAAGAATTTTCGCGGAACCGTCCTGCCGTTTTGAGAAAAACCCTGAGTGAAAGGGATAGACGCCCACAAAGGGTGGACGTCGGGAAAACCCAAAGGACACCCCCATGAACACAGACAGATTCCTCGTCATCCCCGCGGAGGAGTACCACGCCGCCAGCAGAAGCGGGCGGTACATGTCGAGCCACCTGCTGGCCGACTTCCGCGAATCCCCCGAACTCTATCGCCGCAAGACCAATGGCGAAATCGCCGAGGGCGAAAGCCCGGCGCTGGCGCTCGGACGCGCCGCCCACTGCCTCATCCTGGAAGGCCGAGCCGCCTTCGACGAGCAGTACCTCGTGGCGGACGGCCCCGTGAACCCGAAGACGGGCGAGCCCTACGGCAAGGCCACCAAGGCATACGCCGAGTGGATTGCGGCGCAGACGCGCGAAATCGTCAGCCCCAGGGACTTCGGCTTCATCGTGAAGCTCCAGAAGTCGGTCTGGCTGCACGACGCGGCCTCCGCCCTCCTGGAGAACGGCGTGTCCGAGGCGACTGTTCGCGCCGAATACCGCGGCGTCCCCTGCCAGATACGCATGGACTGGTTCTCCCGCGAATACGGCATCGTGGACCTCAAGACCTGCGACAGCCTCAAGTGGTTCGAGGGCGACTGCAGGCGCTTCGGCTATGTCTTCCAGATGGCCTTCTACCGCGCCGTCCTTCGCGAGGCCACGGGCGAGACCGTGGCCGTCCACCTTATCGCGGTGGAGAAGAACGAGCCGTTCAGCACGGGCGTGTGGGAATTGTCCGGCGACGTGCTCGACCAGGCCGAGAAGGTCAACGAGGCCGCCCTCGCCCGCTACCGCAAGTGCCTCCAGACCGGCGAATGGCCGACCGGCTACGAGG
>JAEDIJ010000045.1 GCA_016292515.1 Victivallaceae bacterium | reverse complement strand
GGTGGTTAAGGCGGGGAAAGCCGGCACGGCTGTCCCTGCCTTGTCCACACACGTCGGACATTCCCACTTACCTCCCTGTTTTTCCCGCCAGCGCGTAGCGTGCTTGTCACGGCGTAGCCCGCATGGCGAAGCCGGAAGCGCGCTCTCTTGCTCCCATCACGTCAACGACTTAATGTCACGTTTGCGATAGCGGCGATGCCTTCGCCGCGGCCGGTGAAGCCGAGATGTTCTGTTGTTGTGAATTTGACGGAAACCTGATCGACGGCGAGAGTCATTGCGGCGGCGAGGGTTTGCCGCATTGCGTTGCGGAAAGAGCCGAGTTTGGGTTTCTGGGCGATGATCGTGATGTCGCAGTTTTCGATTTGCCAGGCGGCGACGCGGGGATCGGCGAGGACTTTTTTGAGCAGCAGCATACTGTTGATATCAAGATAAGCGTCATCGTGATCGGGGAACCACATTCCGATATCGCCGAGGGCGAGTGCGCCTAAAATCGCGTCGATGAGGGCGTGGACGGCGACGTCGGCGTCGCTGTGGCCGGCGAGACCCTGATCGCAGGGGATGTCGGTACCGCACAAAATCAGTTTCCGATTCATGGCGAAAGCGTGGACGTCGAAGCCGTTTCCGGTACGGATCATCATTTTTCACTCCGTTTGAAAGGTTGTAAGAGAAGCGTCAGCGCACCTGCGACGGACGTGACGCAAAAAATTTTGCGGCATTCGATCAGGTCGAAACGGGAAAGATTCACCCAAATCCCGATGCCGAAAAGGAATGCGGCGATGCCGGCGGCGCCGATTGCCGCGCATTCCATTTTGTTTTTGATGCGGAGCATATTTCTGATTGCCGCGGGGAAAATCAGCAGAAATCCTCCGCCCAAGGCGATTTTCGCGCCGGTTTCCACATCGGCAAACAAAAGACAAAGCATTAAAATTGCCGCAATGGAGGGGATGCCGTAACGTGCCGCCGCAGAGGAAAAATGCTTGCTTTTGTGATAGGCGAGCAGGACGACGACGGCGGCAAAAAAATAGCGGGCCCCGACGACCGTTTCGGGTAAAAAGGCGTAAAATCCGATCCCGAGCGCGATCATGGCAAGCGCGCCGAGTCGGTTGTCATCGAGATAAGGATTTGAAAACTTCACTTTTTGGAATGGAGCGGGGGATGTTTGATCAATAAAAAAACCCGCTTAGTTAGCGGGTTTTTCCTTCATCGCCTACTTTTTCTTGGCGATCGCTTCGGCGACGCGCGCCTTGATGCGTTCCAAATAAGCCTTGCGGCGTTGACGCTTCTGAATTTTGTTGCTCTGCTGACCCATAATAAACACCTCATTTCTTTGCACTTGAAACGAATACAATATAAAATATATCATCGAAATCGTGAAAAATCAAATTTTTCCCGGCATGACGGGTTTTATTTTGCGCGATTTGCGCTATTTTATATATAGAGAAAGAGTTGTCCCGCGAAAAAGGGGACAAAAGATCGGAGTTGCCGAAATGAAAATTCAGTGGAAAATCGCGTGGGCGATGATGTCGGCGCTGTTGTGGTGCGCCGTTTCGTTTGCCGCTTTGCCGGAAAATGTCGCATCCGCCGCGCAGAGTGCGACGGCGGAAAAATTCCCCGACGCCGATACCGTGTTGCTTTTTGACGAGGAAACTGTCCGCTACGACGAAAAAGGTCTTTCCGAAACGCGCGACGCTTATTTCATCAAAATTCTGACCGAAAAAGGTCGCCGGGAAAGCCGGATCATCACGATCCCTTTCAACCGCCATTACCGGCAGATCACGCTGGCGAAAGTCGTGATCCACCGCGACGGCGCTGAAATCGAACTTCCCCCTGAAAAAGTCGTTTCCGAGGAAAGCGACAACCGTTCGTTGAAAAACAACATCTGCGACCCCGACGACCGTTATTTGTGCGTCAAATTGCCGGATATCCGGATCGGCGACGTGATCTATTTCGACTTCCGCGAAAAGGATATCGCCCAGCGGATGCCCGGCGTCTGGCAGGAGGTCGCCGTTTTGCAGATGACGGAGCCCTGCTTGGAGTACCGTTACACCGTCGACGCGCCGGAAACGCTGCCGCTTGAAGCGGTCAAACTCCGCAATGAAGTTCCCGGCTCGGTTTCGATGTCGACCGTCCGGCGCGACGGCAGGATCCTCTACACCTTTACGGCGAAAGACGTGCCGCAGGTCTTTTTTGAACGCGCGATGTTCGGCGCGAAGTGGCACGCTTTGCAGCGTTATCATTTGAGTACGCTCAAAAACTGGGAGTCGCTTTCCTCCTGGTATGCGAAACTTGTCGAACCGCATCTTGCCAAACGTTCGGACGAGCTGGTCGCCAAAGTCGCTGAATTGACAAAAGATTGTCCGGATGACGCGGCAAAGGTCGCCGCGCTTTTCCGTTTTGTTTCCCGGGATATCCGTTATATGGGCGTGATCGCGGAATCCGAAGCACCGGGGTACGAACCGCACGACGTGACTTATACATTCAGCCAGCGCGCCGGCGTCTGCCGCGACAAGGCGGCACTTCTCGCGGCGATGCTCCGGATCGCCGGGCTGAAAGCGCACCTCGCGTTGATCAACGCGGGCGATCATCTCGACCCTGAAGTGCCGCTTTTGCATTTCAACCACGCGATCACCGCCTGGGAAAAGAGCCCCGGCGTCTTTGAACTGATGGACCCCACGGCGGAAAACACGCAGGAAATGCTGCCCGTTTCCGATGCGGATTCGAGTTACCTTGTCGCTACAAAGAAGGGCGAAACGCTACGCACGACGCCCGCTCCGGCACCGGAATTGAATGCCGTCAGGATCAAAAGCGACGCCGTCATCAATTATCAGGGGCAATTGCTCGGACACGTCGCCTTTTGTCCCACGGGGATCTTTGAGACGATCTACCGGTCGAAAATGCAGGACTTGCTGGATCCGGAGAGATCGCAGTTCATGCAGTCGCTCGTCGACCGCCTCGGCGGCGGTATCAAGATCTCGCATCTGCGGGTCACTCCGGTCGATACGAGCGATCTGCGGCAAAAATTGGCGATCGAATTCGACTTCGCCGTTGAAAACGTCCTGCCGGAAAGCGACTGCGCCGAAGTTCTGCCCATAGCGCGTTTCGCCGACGTATTGAGTTTCCGCAAAGGGCTGGTCGGGGGCATCGACCTCGCTTACCGCCGCTATCCGATGAAGTTCTATACCGCGCTGGTCGAGGAAAATCTCACGGTCAAATTGCCGCGCATTCTGCAATTTTTCCAGTTGCCCGCTCCCGACGTTTTCAAAAGCCGGATCGCCGATTGGGAAAGTTCCTGGCGCGTGAAAGACGGTCAACTTGATTACAAGTCGCGTCTCGCGCTCAAAACGCTCTGCGTGGAGCCGGAGGAGTACGACTCCTTGAAAACGCTCAACGCCAAACTGAATCGCGCCGCTACCGCGTCGCCGATCGGGCATCTCGAATTTCAGCTGTTTTCCGTGACGGACTTCCAGAACGTCCATCCCGGCATCGACGATCTGCTTTTGTCGGACGACATTTTTGTCGAGGTGCTTTCCGCGACGTCGATGCGGCAAAAGCGCACGTTCCGCCGCCGGATCCTGACTCCGGGCGGCGTGCGCAACAATTCGGAGATCGTGATCGCCTACCGTCCCGAACGGGAAAAGATCGAGATCGACGCGACCATCACTTCCCCCGACGGCAAAGTGGTGAAACTTGCTCCGCAAAACATCCACGAGGTCGATGATCCCGCCTTTTCCGGCGCGCCGCGTTACGCCAAAGGCAAAAAACTGATCGTCAATCTCCCCGGTGTCGTCCCCGGCTCGATCATCGAGTCGACGATCACGCGGACGCGGGAAAAAATGCCGTTTCTCTGCGGGCGTTACGTTTTCGGCGGCTACTCTCCGCTGGAATACGGCCGCTTCTCGCTCGTATGCGATGCGAAAACGGCGTTGAAAATTTCCGATCCGACGCGGAATCTGGAAATTTCCGACACGAGCAAAGACGGCCGCCGGCAGGTCTCTTACGAGTTGAAAAACCATTCGGAAATGCTCATTCAGAAAAATCAGCCGCCGCTCTTTTTCTTCGACGACGCGATCCTTTTTTCGACCGGCGATCTGAAAAAATATGCCGCGGACGTCGAAAAGGCGTTGGAGCATGAAGTCGCCCAAGCCGCAAGTCGCGTGGATGCCGTCGCCCAGGAACTTCAACTGCTTACCGCCGCCCCCGACGAGGAAAAACTTGTCCGCATCCGCGACTGGGTGGATCAGCATATCCGGCTCGCGGGTCCCGCGCTCAATCAACTTATGCCGGGAGAATTCACCTCTCCCGAAACGACCATCGAGGAGGGATACGGCAACAGCAGCGACCGCGCGATCGTCATCGCCGCGCTCTGCCGCCGCGCGAATCTGGAATATGAATTTCTGCTGGTGTCGCCGTATTCCGGCGACCTCCGGACGAACCGCTTTTTGTCGCGGGTGCCGGGATTGGATTTTACGCACGTGCTGGTGCGCCGCAAGGGAAGTGATTATTGCCTCAACGATACGGGGATGTATGCCCGGCTCGGCGCGACCCGGAGCGAGGGCGATTTCGCCGTGACTGCCGGAGGTAAGACGATCACCGTCAACGCCAAAGTCCGTTGCGAAAGCGGATTGCACCGGAAGTTTTTCATCGATATCGCGGACTCCGGCACGGCGCGGCTTACGTTGCAAACGCTTTACTACGGCAATGAGTACGAAAAGGAAAAGGCCCGTCTTCTGACGATGACGCCGGAGTTGCGTCGCCGCTATTTTGAAACCGCCGCATTGTTTTTCTCCCCGCGGGCGGAGATCGTCGGTGAACCGGATATCCGGCTGGATCAGTATCCGGGGGTCGTTACTTTTTCCTGTAAATTGCCGGATTTCGCGACGCGCAGCGGACGGTTTCTCGCGTTTGATCTGCCCGCTTTCGATGACCTTGTCAAGCGTACCGACGTAGGGGCGGATCGCCGGACGGCGTATTTGTCGCCGCGTCAGGATCTGCGGCAGGAGTACGAGATCACCGTGCCGCCGGGGTTCGCCCTGACGACCAAGGCGGACGGCCGCCGGAATTTCGGTACTCCCGGCGTCATCACTTACAGCGGACGCTCCGCAAGTTTCGGCAACAAACTTTCGATCTCGCATCAGTTGCTGATACCCGAGGCGATCCTCAGCGCCGCGGATGCCTCTCTTATCGGATTGGTGCATCAGAAACTCAATCATCCCCACGAGCGGCGCATCGTGCTGGAAAACAAAATGGAAAAGGAAAAATGAAAATCACTTCCTGTTGCGTCGGGCCGATCGGCACCAACTGTTATCTCGCGCTCTGCGAAAAGCGCGCCTATCTGATCGATCCGGGCGCGGATGCCGATGTCATTTCCGCGATGATCGATAAAGAGCAATTCGACTCGTTGCGCATTTTGTTGACGCACGCGCATTTTGACCACATCGGGGCGGCGGGCGAGATCGCGCGGCGTTACCGCGTCGGCAAGGTGGAACTTTCCCCCGCCGACCGGCCGCTTTATTTCAGCCGCGACAATGCGATGCCGCCTTATTGTCCCCCCGCCGAAGATCTGCCGGAAACGACCGATTTTCTGCCGAGTGAAGACTTCACTGTGCTTCCGATGCCGGGGCACACGCCGGGCGGCGTCGCTTTGCGTTTCGCAGGGCAAGGGGAAAGCGACGTCGTTTTCGTCGGGGATTCGGTCTTTGCCGGCTCCATCGGCAGAACTGATCTTTGGGGCGGAGACCTGGAAGAATTGCTCGCGTCGATCAAACGGGAAATTTTACCGCTTGACGACCGGACGGTGCTGTACTGCGGCCACGGCCCCGCGACCAGCGTCGGTGAGGAAAAACGTACCAACTGCTATTTGAGATAAAGAGGATCTTATGGCTCAGGCAAAAATCATCGAAAACAGCGTCCTCCACGGCGATTATCATAAAATCGTTTTCGCCGTGCCGGAGATGGCGGCAAAGGCGCGCGCGGGGCAGTTCGTCCACGTGCGCATCGACGAGCGGCTCGACCACGTTTTGCGGCGGCCTTTCAGCATTCACGACACCGATTTGCGATCGGGGACGCTCACCGTCGTCTACAAGGTCGTCGGAGCGGGGACGAAAAATCTCGCCGCCAAAAAGGCGGGGGAATTCTGCGATTTATTGGGACCGCTCGGCTCGACTTTTACGGCGTGCGCCGATGACGTCATCCCGGTCGCCGTCGCAGGCGGTTACGGTTCCGCCGCGACGTTTTTGTTGACGCGCGAATGCAGACAGAAAGCCGTCCTGCTGATCGGCGCGAGGACCAAAAGCGAACTCGTCCTCGACGACGCCTACCGCGCCTGCGGTTGCGAAGTGCGCGTGGCGACCGACGACGGCAGTTGCGGCGTCAAAGGGCGCGTCACCGAACTCATCGCGCCGCTGATCGCGGAAAATCCCGGCAAGAAGTTCTTCTTTTACGGTTGCGGCCCGTTGCCGATGCTGCTCGCTCTCGCCAAAACGTTGCGGGAAATGAAACTCGACGGCGAATTGAGTATGGATGAGATCATGTGTTGCGGCGTCGGCGCCTGCTTCGGCTGTGTCGTCAAGGTGAATGATCCCGCATCGCCGCAGGGGTGGCACTACGAACGCAGTTGCGTCGAGGGCCCCGTTTTCCCGTTGGAAAAAATCTATTTGGAGCAGTGAAAATGGCGGATCTTACGACAAAATTTGCTTCGCTTACCTTAAAGAATCCGGTGACGACCGCTTCCGGAACTTTCGGTTACGGTCTGGAATACGCGGATTTCTACGACTTGAAAAAACTCGGCGGCGTCATCGTCAAGGGCATCAAAAGCGCGCCCTCCGACGGCAACCAAATGCCGCGCGTCTGCGAAGTCGCGGGCGGGATGATCAACGCGATCGGGTTGCAGGGCCCCGGCGTCGATGCCTTTTTGCACGGCGAGCATTATCTGCCCGCCCTGAAAAAACTCGGCGCGACCGTCATCGTCAATATGTGGGGGACTTCCGTCGGGGAGTACGCCGACGTCGCCGCGCGCTTTGACGCCGAAAACGACGGCATCGCCGCGCTCGAAGTCAACATTTCCTGCCCCAACGTCAAGGCGGGCGGCGCCGCATTCGGCACCGATGTGAAACGGGCTTCCGAAGTGATCCGCGCGGTGCGCCGCGCCGTCCGGAAACTTCCCGTCATCATCAAACTCAGTCCCAACGTGACCGACATCACCGAATTTGCCCGCGCCGCCGAGGCAGAGGGGGCGGATGCGATCTCGCTCATCAACACGCTGTCGGCGATGGCGATCGATATCGAAAAGAAATGTCCGCGCATCGCCAACGTGACGGGAGGACTTTCCGGCGCGTGCATCAAACCGGTCGCAGTGCGGATGGTCTACCAGTGCCACAAGGCGGTGAAACTGCCGATCCTCGGAATGGGCGGCATTTCCTGCGGCGCGGACGCGGTGGAATTCCTGCTCGCCGGAGCGACTGCAGTGTCGGTCGGCACGGCGAATTTCGTCGATCCCTACGCGCCTTTGAAAGTGATCGATTTCATCGATGATTATCTCGACCGTCATCACCACAAAAGCGTTTCCGAGATCGTCGGGGCATTGGAGTTGTAGCCGATGCGCATTCGATACGGTTGCTCGCTTTGCATTTACCGCCAGATCGAACTTCTGGCGCGTCAGCTTTACGTCGATGAAGCGTCGCGCTGGCGTTTTGCCGATTCGTTACTCAAAACGTTTCTTGAAATGCGCCCCAAGGGGATCTGCCCGCCTCAACTTGCCGAGCGGTTTTTTGCGATGCTTGCCGACGCATCCGGCATCGACGATCCCTATCTGACGGAAAAAGACAAATCGACGTCGCTCGCGCACGCGATCCGCCGGGAATATACGGCGCGCGAACTTTCCTTTGACGAAACGCTTCTTCTGGCGATCGGCGGCAACATCATCGACTTCGGCGTCAACCCCGATTTTCAACTTGCCGATGCGGAAAAATCCATCGCCGCCGCGCTCAAAGAACCTTACGACCGCGCCGCCGCCGCCGATCTGAAACGCCGTATGGACGACGCGGAATCGATTTTTTACATTCTCGACAACTGCGGCGAAGCGGTTCTGGACGAATTGCTCCTGCGCCGTTACCGCGACAAGATCACGCTGGGAGTGCGCGGCGGCGCGATCCTGAACGACGTCACCCGCCGGGAACTTGCGCCGTCGGGGCTGGGCGATTACCCCGTCATCGATACCGGACGGCGCGCCCCCGGCGTACCGCTCGACGACATCGGCGCGGAATTCCGCGAAAAACTTCAATCAAGCGATCTTGTCATCGCCAAGGGACAGGGAAATCTCGAATCGCTCTGCCCCGATTTCACCGCGCGGCCGATCTATCATCTGCTCCGGCTCAAATGTCAGGTGGTCGCCGACTGGATCGGTCTGCCGCTCGGAAGCATCGCGATCTACGGGAGGAATTTGAAATGACAAAAGAATCGTCCCTTTGCGGGAAAGAAAGTTTCTCGACGCTTTTTTCCCGTCCCGACGCGGCGGGGCGTCTGGTGTTGCCGGATCGTCCGTTGTTGCGGTGGATCAACGGGTTGCTCCGCGCTGAAAACACTCCGGGAAATGCCGGAAGTTGCGATTTTCTCAACGCGCTCGCGGAAAAATTCGGCGCGGAGGGGTTCGCCGATCAGCTTTACCGCGAACTTTTTGACCTTTTTATCGCACACGGAGTTCCCGCCGCCGCGATCGCGCAGGACAGCAACGACGAAAACCGCCGTTTCATTCTCGACAACGCGGTCGACTTTTTGACGACGCTCGGCGAGATCGCCCGGGATACCGTCAAAACTTCTTCCCGCCGGCTTTCGCCGGAAGCGAAAAAACTCGTCGCCTTGTTGCCGGACTCCTCCGATCCCGGCAAAATCGCCGCAAAAATCGCGGAGCACGACCGCTTTTCGCGTTGCCGCACATTCCGTTTCGACGGCGAAAGTCTGGTGGAGGCGCAAGTCGGTTCGGCGAAAAAAATTTCCTCCTTTTACGGTTTTGCCGGAGTGCGCGCGATCATCGCCGACCACCTCGCCGATTTCCGGCGCGGACTGGTCAATGTGCCGCTTCTGATCCACAGCCTTCCGGGATACGGCAAGACGAGTATGACGATCTCCTACGCGCTCGCGGGGGAGGAGGATGTGCTGATCCTCGCAAATCCGGATGCGTTATCTTCTTCGTGGAAAAGGCTTTACGCACTTCTCGCCGCGCGGCCCGACCGCCGTTTCATCCTCTTTTTTGACGACATCGAGCCGGAGAACGTCGACTGGTATATGTTTCGCACGCACGTCGGCGGCGCGTACACGCTGCCGAAGCATATTCTCGTCGTCCTCGCTTCCAACTACGAATTTCCGGCGAGCATTCTGTCGCGCGGCCGCAGTGTCACATTTCCCGTTTTCGACGAATTGCGCTGTACCGAGATGGTCGAGGACTTTTTGCGCGATTTCGGCTTGAAGCGGCCGCCGGAAAATCTCGTCGCACTGCTCGGCGCGGATTACACCGAGGCTTTCGGACAGAAAAAATTCACCGAATTGTCGCCGCGCACCTTGATGCGCCATTTGCTCGTCTACGCGCAGAGCCGGGAAAAGCGGAAACTCCTCGCCGATATGTCGACGGGCGAAGTGATCACCCGTCCCGATCCCACGCTTTTTTACGAATTCAACATCGAATTGATGCGCACGCTTTACGGCGATCACTACATCGAGCGTCTGCGCGAAGAAAAGTTGCGGAATCTGAAATGATTTATCTGAGTTATCTCATTTTCATCGCGGTCATCATTTTTCTTTACATCGCCAACGACATCAACTTGCGCCGCCGCGACGTCGCGCAGGCGCGGATCATCTGGTTCGCCGCCGCGCGCAGGAGCGATCCCGCGGTCGCCAACGACGTTGAAAAGTTTTTTCATCTTACGGCGGAAAAACCGACGCCGGAATTGCTTGCCGCGCGCGATCTCTATCTGAAAAATTACGGAAAACTTGCCAACTGCTGTCGTCGGCACCATATCGTCGCCGCGATCTTGCGCGTGCATTTGAATGAGGAGAAATTTTTGTGATCCGGCGCGTTCTTCTGGTCGGCGCGGGAGCGATCGGGATGCTCCACGCGGTGAAACTTGCCCGAAACCGCGAAGTCGAGTTGAGACTTTTCGCCGATGCGGCGCGTCGCCGCCGCTATCTTGAAAACGGACTTTTTTTCAACGGCGAAAAAATCAATTTCGATTTTGCCGACGCGGCGTTTGAGCCGGAATTGATCGTGATCGCGACGAAATTCTGCCAGTACCGCGAAGCCTTGGAAATGATTTCGCCCTATGTGAAAAAGAAAACGATTTTGCTGCCGGTATTGAATGGCATTTCAAGCGTTTCCCTCGCGAAAGAGCGTTTCCCCGGCGCGGAAGTCGTCGGTGCCTTTTTCCTCGGGCACGCGAGCGTCCGCACCGGGACGTGCGTCTCTCACGACGGCGTCGGCACGACCTATCTCGGCGTCACGGAAAAATCTTTGTCCTCCGCCGCGTTTGAAGTCAAAAATCTTTTTGACGCCGTCGGAATTTCCGCCGAGATCCCTGCCGATATGCGCGCGGCGCTGTGGAAAAAATTCATCCTCAACGTCGGCGTCAATCAGACGAGCGCATTTTTTCGCGCCGATTACGGCACGATCCAGCAAAATCCGCCGATGCTCGACTTCGCGCGCCAGTTGATGCGGGAAGCTCTCGAAATCGCCCGCCGGGAAAAAGTCAATGTTTCCGATTCTGCCGTCGATGAGGCGATGAAAGTCATCTGCACGATGCCCGCCCGCGCCAAAACGTCGATGCTTCAAGACGTTGAAGCCGGGAGGGAAACCGAGATCGAACTCTTTTCCGGCGAATTGCTCCGGCGCGCGGAAAAATATCAACTCGACTTGCCCGCCAATCGAAAAGTGTGGGAAAAACTCAAACCGCAATGCCGATGATGAAAAAATTTTCCAGACTTTCCCGCGCGGGTGCCGTCGCCGGGATCGGTTTCGGCGCGCTCGCTCTGCTCGGCGTCATCGCGCTCGCGGCGCCCTTGCTCGCCAACGGGAGACCCTTGTTGTGGTACGATGAAACGGGGGTGAGTTTTCCTTTTTTGCGCACCTTTTTCGCCGGCGATGCGCCGGAAAAACGAGTTGACGAATTTTTCAACTATCTGCTCCTTGTCACGGTGTGTTGCAGTTGCCTCGGCTTTTTCCGCAAGGGGAAAAAATTTGTCCTGCTCACGCTCGCGATCCTCTGCGCGATCCCGTTTTTTCTCGTTTCGCGGCGCGTCGACAAGCGCGACTGGCGCGAACTTGCGGCGCAAAAGCAGTGTTTCGTGATTTTTGCCCCGATCTCATACGGACCTTTTGAGCCCGCCGCCAAGCCTTACCTCGCGCCGTCGCGCAGTCACTTGTGCGGTACCGACGAGATCGGGCGCGACGTCGCTTCGCGGCTGATCTACGGCGCGCGCGTCAGTCTGACCGTCGGCATCGTTTCGACTTTGCTCGCGCTTCTTATCGGAACTCCGATCGGGTTGCTCTGCGGTTACATCGGCGGCAAATTCGATTTGTTGATGATGCGCCTCGTCGAAATGCTTTTGTGTTTCCCCTCGTTTTTGCTGTTGCTGATTTTGATGAGCCTCGGCACCGACGCCCATATGGAGGAATCGGTGCCGCTTCTTGTCGGGATCATCGCCGTGACCGGGTGGATCGGCTTCGCAACGCTCGTGCGCGGCGAAGTATTGCGACTGCGCAACGCGCCTTTTATTGAGAGTTGCCGCATTGCCGGCGTGCCGCTTTACCGTATTTTATTTGCCGAATTGCTCCCCAACGTCGTCGCGGTGCTCGTCATCGCCTGGCCGTTTGCCGTCGCCGGCGCGATCCTCGCGGAAAGTTCGTTGAGTTTCCTCGGTTTCGGCGTGCGCCCCCCGACGGCGAGTTGGGGCAATCTTTTGCGGCAGGCATTCGACAATCCGCTGGAATACTGGCATCTCACGCTCTTTCCCGGCATCGCGCTCTTTCTGACCGTGATCGGATTTAACTTCACCGGCGAGGGGCTGCGCAAGATTTTCGACGTCAAAGCGTGAAAAACCGTTTGCGGTTTTGATTGATTTTCCCCGGTCGACGAGGTATATTATCTATATGAGATAAGAAGGAGTCTGACTATGGCGAAATATGAAGAACCGGATTTCGGCAATTTCACCCCGCGCGCGCGGCAGGCGGTCAACCTCGCCGGACGCGAAGCGGAAAAACTCAATCACGATGAGATCGGTACCGCGCATCTGCTGCTCGGCATCCTCTCGCTCGGCGAAGGCGTCGCCGTCAACGTCCTCAACGCGATGGGCGTCAATCTGCCCGCGTTGCGGCTGGAAATCGAAAAAAGCTGTACTTCCTCCGGCGGCGCGCAGGTGCAGGGCAAGCGGCCCTTTTCCGGGAGGGCGGTCAAAGTCTTTCAACTGGCGGCGCGCGAAGCGCAGAGCATGAACTACAATTTCGTCGGCACGGAGCATCTCTTGCTGGCGATCCTCCGCGAGGGCGAGAGCGTTGTCGCGCGGATGCTCAAAAATCTCAACGTCGATCCCGAAGCCGTCCGCCGCGCCGTCGTCAAGGCACTCGACGCCGACTATCTGCCGGAGGAAAACCCGGCGGATCCCGATTCGGCGATCCCCCCCGGCGCGCCCGGCGACACTTGCCCCGCGCTCAACGCTTTCGGCCGCAATCTGACACAACTTGCCGAACGCGGCGAACTGGATCCCGTCATCGGCCGCAAGGAGGAGATCACCCGTGTCATCCAGATCCTTTGCCGCCGCACCAAAAACAATCCCGTCCTGATCGGCGAAGCCGGCGTCGGCAAGACCGCGATCCTTGAAGGGCTCGCCGAGGCGATCGCCCGCCGCGAAGTGCCGGAAATTCTCGCCGACAAGCAGATTTACGCGATCGACCTGCCGCTGATGGTCGCCGGTACCAAGTACCGCGGTCAATTCGAGGAACGCATCAAGGCGGTCATCGACGAGGTGCGCAACTCCAAAAAGATCATCCTTTTCATCGACGAACTGCACACCATCGTCGGAGCGGGCGGCGCCGAGGGCGCGATGGACGCCGCCAATATCATCAAACCCGCGCTTTCACGCGGCGAACTGCAATGCGTCGGCGCGACGACGCTCGACGAGTACCGCAAAAGCATCGAAAAAGACGCCGCCTTGGAACGCCGTTTTCAGCCGGTCGTCGTCGAACCGCCCTCCGTCGCCGATTCCATATTGATCCTCAAAGGATTGCGCGAAGCCTACGAAAAGCATCACCACGTCCGCTACACCGACGACGCGCTCGAATGTGCCGTCAAACTCGCCGACCGCTACGTCACGGGCCGTTTACTGCCCGACAAGGCGATCGACGTGATGGATGAGGCCGGCGCCGCCGCCCGCATCGCGGCATTGGTTTCGCCGCCTGATTTTTCCGATGTCGAAAAGGAGATCGGAGAAGTCCTGCGCGCCAAGGAGGCGGCGATCTCCGATCAGGATTACGAGCGCGCCGCCCGTTGCCGCGACCGCGAACGCGAATTGAAAAAGTCGATCGATCTCGCGATGAAAAAGTGGCACG
>JAEDIJ010000044.1 GCA_016292515.1 Victivallaceae bacterium | reverse complement strand
AAAGGGGTGGTTAAGGCGGGGAAAGCCGGCACGGCTGTCCCTGCCTTGTCCACACACGTCAGGCATTTTCGCAATCTTTCCTGTTTTTCTCGTGTCCCGCCCTGGTTGAGGGAGCTACGAGGGGCGAAATAAGCCCCTCGTACTCCCATCGCGTTTGAGTGTGCCGATAAAAAAAGGGCTGTTGAAACCGTTGGAGGTCTGCAACAGCCCTTTTCAGGGAGAAAGCTTCGCTTTTATTTGAAGACGCTGTCGAATTTCTGCCCGGAGGGGGAGAAATCGAGTTGACGGGTGAATTCGCAGGCGTCGTGCGCGCCGAAAACGCGATCCATTCCGCAATCTTCCCATTCGACGGAAAGCGGTCCCGCGTAACCGATCTGGTTGAGGGTACGGATGATCGCTTCGAAGTCGACTTCGCCGTGCCCGGGACTGCGGAAGTCCCATCCGCGCCGGGGATCGCCGAAGTTGAAGTGCGAAGCGAGGATGCCGCTTTCGCCGTCGAGGGTGACGGCGGCGTCCTTGATATGGCAATGGTAGATGCGGTCGGGGAAAGCGCGGAGGAATTTGACGGGATCGACGCCCTGCCAGTAGAGGTGGCTCGGGTCGAAGTTGAAGCCGAATTCCTCGCGGTGACCGATCGCTTCGAGGGCGCGTTTGGCGGTGTAGAGGTCAAAGGCGATCTCGGTCGGATGGACTTCGAGCGCGAATTTGATGCCGTACTTGCCGTAGGCGTCCATGATCGGGTTGAACTGATCGGCGAAAAACTGATAGCCCTTTTCGATCTCGTCGGGGGAAACCGGCGGGAAACTGTAAAAAAGATGCCAGATCGGCGAACCGGTGAAACCGGTAACGACATCGACGCCGAGATTATGCGCGGCTTTCGCGCTTGCTTTCATGCATTTCACCGCCCATTCGCGCTTGGCTTTGGCGTTGCCGGCGCACTTTGCCGGAGCGAAGCAGTCGGAGCGGCTGTCGTTGTTTGGATCGCAGACGAGCTGTCCGGCGAAATGATTGCTGATCGCCCAGAGTTTCAGATGATAGCGGTCGAGTTTTTTGAGGAGCGCATCGCAATACTTTTTGCTTTTTGCGGCTTCCTCGATGTCGGGATAACCGCCGAAAGTCGCAAGTTCGAGACCGTCGTAGCCGCAGTCGGCGGCGAGGCGGCAGAGTTTGTCAAAGGGCATATCGCTGAATTGCGCGGTAAAGAGAGTGACCGGTCTTGCCATAATGAATTTGCTCCTGAATTAAAGTTTGACCCATTTCTGATCGCCGGACGCGCTGGCGACGATCGCGTGGATGATCTTGATGCCGCGCACGCCGTCCTCGACCGACGGATATTCCGGGGTGTAGGGACGTTTGGCGTTAAAGGCGTCGATCGCCTGCGCGAAATCGTTGTAGAGCGAGGCAAAGGCTTCGATGAAGCCCTCGGGATGCCCCGCGGGGAGGCGGCTCCAATTGGATGCCGCGCCCGCCCAGTTGCGGCGAAAAGTTTCCATTGCGCCGTCATTGCGTTTCACGATGAGGCTTTCGGGATTTTCCTGCCGCCATTCGAGCGCGGCGCGGCTGCCGTAAATGCGGAGTTTGAGCGCGTTTTCCTCGCCGACGGCGATCTGGCTCGCCGTGAGCGTGCCGATCGCGCCGTTGTCGAATTTGAGCAGAACGTCGCCGTCGTCATCCAATGTACGACCCGGCACGAAAGTTTTCAAATTGGCGCACAACTCGGTGATTTTGAGACCGGAAACGAATTCCGCGAGATTTTCCGAGTGACTGCCGATATCGCCCATGCAGCAGGTGATGCCGCTGGTCTTGGGATCGGTGCGCCAGGAACCTTGTTTGTTGTCGACGGTGACCGCGTCGGCGAGCCATCCCTGCGGATATTCGACCATGATGCGGCGGATGTCGCCGAGTTTGCCTTCCCGCACGAGTTGACGCGCGAAACGCGCCATCGGGTAGGCGGTGTAGTTGTGAGTGAGACAGAAAAGGAGCCCCGTCTTTTTGACTTCGGCGGCGAGGCTTTCGGCCTCTTCGACGGTGAGCGTCATCGGCTTTTCGCAGACGACGTGAAATCCCAGTTGGAGCGCTTTCATCGCGATGGGGTAGTGCAGATGATTCGGCGTCGTGATCGAGACGAAATCCATCCTTTTGTCGGCGGGAAGCTGGCTTTCCTTGGCGAACATTTCCTCGTAGCCCGCGTAACAGCGGTCGGCGGGAATAAAGAGCGATTTGCCCGTCGCGCGGCTTTTTTCGCCGTCGCGCCCGAACGCGCCGCAGACCAGTTCGATATTGCCGTCGAGCCGCGCCGCCATCCGGTGGACGTTGCCGATGAATGCGCCGGCGCCGCCGCCGACCATACCCATTCTGATTTTGCGTTCCATAACGAAACTCCTTTTCTGTCGAGCGTTGAAATTAGCCGCGGAGCATCGCGTCGAGGATGTACCAGTTCAATTCCTCGTAATCGCGTTCGGCGGTCAGCTGAGCGATCTTGGCGTCGTCGAGCGAACGGGAGATCTCCAAAAGTTTGAGGAAGATCTTGCGGCTGTATTCAAGATGCTTGAAATCGACGCCTTCCTTTTGCGTACGCAACACTTTGACGTCGAGACCGACCCACTCGCCGTTGTTGCCGAAACCGTGCTGATCGAGGACGCGCACCTGATTGAGGGCGCGGCGCGGATCGACGGCGCCGAAAGTGAGATCCTGGTCGAATTTGAGACCGTTCTGGTCGTTGAGGTGGACGCTCCAAAGTTTCTTGTGAGCGAGCGCGAAGCCCATTTCATCGGAGGGCGACAGATTGGCGAGGAGCGCGTGCGCCGTTTCGATCAGGCAGCCGACGCGCGAGGGATCGCTCGTCATCAAGCCCATCGCGATCGCGTGACCGATGGTCGGGATGTAGGTGTGATCCATCGGTTCGTTGGGTTTGGATTCGATCATCACGCGGATGTTTTTGTCGTAATCGAGCATCATCTGCAACGCGGCGCCGATGCGCTCCGTCGCGACGACGGGGTCTTTGGCTTCGCGGATGTAGGTGCCTTCACGGGCGAGCCAGAGGACGATGTTTTTGGTGCCGAGCGCGTTGGCGATATCGATCGTGCGCTTGGCGCGGTCGAGCGCGTACTGGCGGCATTCGGGGCAGTTGTTGGTGTATCCGCCGTCGATGGTGCGGGGATCGAACCACATGCGGGGCGCGACGAATTCGGCGACGAGACCGTGATCGTCGAGCGTCTTTTTGAGCGCGGTAGCTTCCTTGATGATCTCGGCGGGGGAAAGATTCGCCATATTGGGCACGGCGTCGTCATCGTGGAACTGGACACCGTCGAAACCGAGTTTCTTGTAAACTTCGAGCTTCTCGTTAAAGGGAATGCTGCGGCGGACTTCGGGACCAAAGGGATCAGCACCTTCGTGAATGTTCCACGGACCGAACGAAAAACGGAATGTACCCTGCATCATAACTTCCTTTCTTTTTTTTGATTGCAGTTCCGGGCGACATTCATTAAAATACGCTCTTGCAAAATAAAAATCCTTGACTATATTATGAAAAAGTAGCATTATATTACGAAAGATGGGATTTTATGCAGACTGTCATCGCAAACCGGCACGATTTTTTTTCTGAAAACGCCTGTCCCGTCGCACTGCGGACGATCCACGGCGACGCGGCGATCCAGCACGAGGGCGATTTGACCGACGTACGCCATACGCACGATTTTGCGGAACTCATCATCATCGTCAACGGCGGCGGCACGCATTGGATCAACGGCGATGTATACGCGGTCACGGCGGGCGACATTTTTCTGATCCAGGGCAATACGGAGCATTATTTTACCGAACGGCACAAACTGGATATGTACAATCTTATGTTCGACGAACGCTTTTTGCGCGGCCACCTGGAAAATCTGCGCAACCTGCCGGGATTCAACGCCTTTTTTCTCTTTGAGCCGACCTACCGCCGCCGCCATAAGTTCCAGAGCCGTCTGCATTTGGAAAGAGAACCGCTGTTTGCGCTTGAAACGCTTCTGCGTCAAATGGAAACCGAGTGGCGGCAATCCCTGCCGGGCGTCGATCTTCTTTTGCTGGCGCGATTGCTTGAAATTTTTGTCATCATTTCGCGGGAATACTCGCAGAACCGCAACCCGATGGCGCGCCACCTCGTCCGGCTCGGCGACCTGATCGCCCGTCTGGAAAACGAATACGCCAAGCCGTGGACGATCGCGCGCATCGCCGCGTTGACCGCGATGGCGCCGAGTACGCTGATCCCGATCTTCAAGGAAGTGACGGGGCATACGCCGATCGATTATCTGCTCAACGTGCGTCTGTCCAAGGCGGCGGAGTTGCTGCAACAAAGCGCGTTGCCCGTTTCGGAGATCGCCGAAAACTGCGGTTTTGCCGATTCCAATTACTTTTCGCGGCAGTTCCACAAAAAATATCTTGTTTCGCCGCGCGAATACCGGGCGAAACTTCTCCGGCAGGGGGAAAGATAGAGATTTTCCGCTATTCCAGCGTCACGCTCAAATTGCGGATGAAGTACTCGCCCTCATCGGCGGAGTTGAAAGCGAGCGTCGGCGCAACGACGTCGGGCGTGAGGCAGGGGCGGCGGATGGTAAACGTCTGCCATTGGTCGGTAAGGCGGCAAAGCGGCGCGTTTTCATAATCCCATTCGAGGTGGCGGCGTTTCCACCAGATGCCGGTGCGGAATGCGCCGCGCCCCTTGGCTTCAAAGGTGACTTTGACATAATGATACATCGGTTCGACGGGAAAATCGTCGAGGAGAATATAGGGGTAAATGTAATCGCCTTTATGGCGGACGATGTGAAGTGCCTTGCCTTCGCCTTGGAGATCGACGATCCCGGCTTGGATGTCGCGCCACTTGGCGGCGTCGGGGCCGTTGCCCTTGTGAATGAGGGTGAAATCCCCGACGGGGAAGCGATTGAATTCGTATTTTTTCGCGAGATCGGTTTTGGGAGTTCCGGCGGGGAGTTTTTTCATCTCGCCGACTTTTTCAATTGAAAGTGTTTCCAGCAAGGCGATGCACCCCGGATTCATCGCGCCGCCGCGGCTGAAAAAGGTGATGCAGGGGATCGCCTTGGTCGTTCCCTCTGAAACCGTGAAATCCTTTTGAAACGCGGTGATGCCGTTGACGTTGAGAAAGAGCGTCGCGCGCAGTAAATTGCGGTCGTAACGCAAATTTTCTTTTTCAAATTCGCTTAAAAACGCGGCGATTTCAAGCCCCTCGCGTCCGACGGCGCGCAAGGTGAAACGGTAGACGCTCCCCGGCTCCAAATCAAGCGCGGCGAAACCGACGGAAAGAAACTTGCGCTTTTCGGGATTTTGGATCGCAAAAAGTCCGTTTTCATTTTTGACCGTCTGCGAAAAAGGAAGAAGTTCTCCTTGCGGCATCGAGGGGTGATAGGATGTTTCCTGCCCTTTCATCACAAGCAGATCGTAGTTTTTGGGGGTGGCGCATCCCGCCAGTGCGAGTGTGCAAAAAAGTGCGAAAAAACGTCTCATCGGTTTTTTTCCAGATCGAGGGCTTTTTGGGCGAAAGCGCGGAGTTTTTCCACGCGTTCACGGTCAAGTTCCGGCGGATAAAAGGTGATGTCAGAAACGGGTTTCCCAAAGAGGAAACTGCACCAGACGCACGCTTGCAGATACTGCCCGTACAAGTTGAGGTGGATCGTGTCGACGCCGAGATTTTGTTTCTTTCCCCAGCCGCATCGCCCGACGACGTCGGTCGTTTCGGGCAGGGGATCGGGATAGGTGAAAGAACGGATGAATTTTTCATCGCAAGTCGGCAGTTGCAACGGTTTTTCCTCCCGCGTCAACTGGACGGCGACGCCGACGGGGACGATACGGAAGTTGTTGTCTTTTGCCAACTTACGGTAATTTTTATCGAGTTCTTCAAACATCGTCGTCTGATCGACGCTCCAATTGGGATTCAACGCGGCGAAGCGGCGGTCGCCGCCGTTGTAACTCCACGTTTCCTGAATGACGATCTCGGCTTGGGGATTGGTCTTGAGGATGATGCCGATCAATTTTTCCGACCACGGATGATAGGAGTCGGCGCGCCAGCTTAAATGACTCGCCTGCTGAATGGAGATGATGTCCCATTTCTTTTTGCCGAGGAGTTCCTGCAATGAAGATGGACGGTTGTCGATCGTGCGGTAAGGGCGGTGCGCGGGATCGCTTTGCGATGTTTCGTATTCCCTGACGTGCCGCTCGAGCGAACAGCCGCCGATGTAGGCGATTTCAAGGTCGAGGCCGCACTTCGCCGAAGCGGCGACTTGGCGCAGATAGGTCTTGCAACTCAACGAAAAACTGTTGCCGACCATCAGGACTTTGAGCGGCGCGTCCTGCGCGAAAACGCCGCCTGCGAGCAGGGCGAACAAGGCGGAAAAGATTTCTTTCATTTTACAACTCCGGATCGACGCCGAGCAAGTCGGGAAATTGGACGGGGCTGGTCGCCGTAAAGGGCTTTTCGCCCCAGAGCAGACGGGGCAACGTGCGGAAAACGGCTTCGCCGGAAGAGTGCGCGTTGACCAATGTCGGCAGGACGGGGCTTTCCATCAAAAGATAGGGGGAGTTGAGCGCGACGGCGACGGGGTGGTGTTTCGTCGTGTTGAGCATCGTCCAGAGGCATTCCGCCTGACTGCCGCGCGGACGGCAGGGGTAGGTGATCTCGATATGCACGTCGAAAACGAAAAGGACGGCGTCGAAAACTTCGCCCTGTTTTTCCAGTTCAAGCAATTCCAGACAGTTGCCGTTGCTCCGGATGACGACTTCATCGCAACGCGCTTTGATTTCGTCGATGAGCGTCTTGTATTTTTCTTCCAGTTTTTCGGGGTTGGTGAGGGCGAACCAGAGGAGGACGCGTTTTGTTTTTGCGCGGTCAAAAGGCAGAACATTTTCCTCGTTGCGAATGAGCGCGATGCCTTTTTCGGCGACTTCGTCGGCGAATGCGCTTCCCTTGACGATGTAAACTTCGGCGTCGGGGGCGGGGCGTACTGTTTTTTCCTCCTCAAAAAGCCCCTCGCGCACTTTCATCGTCAAAATATGGCGCACCGCGTCGTCGAGGCGCGATTCCGGAATTTCTCCGCACTCGATGGCGCGGTCGATCACGTCGATGTAGTCCAGTTCGGGCCAGAGCATCACGTCGATCCCGGCGTTGAAAGCCTGAATGATGCGCTTTTCGTAAGGCTGAATGCGGGTGAAACCGCCCATCACGAGCGCGTCGGAAACGATGACGCCCTCAAATCCGAGTTCCTTGCGGAGCAAATCGATCATGATTTTGGATGAAAGCGTCCCCGGGAGCGGGTAGGGCGCGCCGGGATCCATAAAGGGGAGACTGATGTGCCCGACCATAATGGAGTGAAGTCCCGACGCGATGAGTTTGCGGTAGATTTCGCCGTACGTCGCCATCCACCTTTCGCGCGACAAGCGGTTGATGGAGATCCCGGTGTGCTGATCGCGGAAATCACTGCCGTCGCCGGGGAAGTGCTTGGCGGCGGCGGAAAGTTTCTCCTCCTGCATCCCGCGGATGATCTCTCCGGCGAGACGCGCGATGTTTTCGGGATCGTCGCCCATTCCGCGGTGATTGTTGATGGGATTCATCCAGTTGAGCGCGATGTCGCATTCGGGGGAATAACTCCAAGTGAAGCCAGCCGAGCGTCCGGCGCGCCCGATCCATTTGCCGTACTGATAGGCGAGGACGGGATCGTGACTTGCGGCAAGCGTCAATGGTTCAGGAAGTTGCAAATTTTTTGTACCGCGTTCGAGATCGCCCGCGACGGCGAGAGGCACTTTGCAGAATTTCTGACACGTTTTGAGAATGGCGGCGGGATCGTCGCCGCTGCTCCATTTGGCGATGACGTCCAAGCCGGCGAAAAGCGAACCGACCGGATACTGCGTGAAAAACTTTTCGATCGACGCTTCACTGCTTTTGTCGATCTTGCTCAGACTGTACTGCATCGTCTGACCGATTTTTTCGCGGCGGGTCATCGCGGCAAGCGCGGAGTCGATATTGAAATTCGGCATAAATCAATCCTTTCCTTATATTCTTCCTTAATATATCTTTTTTCGGGGAAAAAGCAAACGGCGACCGATTCCCGTCGAAAAAAAGCACATTTTTATTATCGGTGGCACAAAAATACCTTGACAAGCAAGATAAAACGCGAGTATAGTATAGCGAACAAGGAGATTTTGCGATGAAAAAATGGGGAATGCTGGGATTCGCGCTTGCGGCTTTCGCGCTGTCGGGCGTCGAATATCTGATCGAAGCGGAGTCGCTTCCGGAGTCGTCGAAATGGCGGATCGGCACGGCGCGCGCCGCTTCCGGAAGCAGTTTTTTGCAGGCGGAGGAAAAAAGCGCGACGGCGTCGGGAGTCTTCACCTTTGACGAGGGCGGCAGTTTCTATATCTGGGTGCGGAATTGGAGTTTCAGCCAGAAGTGGCGGCGCGTCACGGTCGCCGTCGACGGACGCAAGGCGACTTCCGTCGGCGACGAAGCGACGACGCTCGACACGCCCGCGTGGATATGGTCGAAAAGCCGGAAGATCATTCCGATCGCCAAAGGGGAGCATAAAATCGAAATTTTTGCCGACAGCGCGAGTGTGCGCGTCGATGCCGTTCTGCTGACGACCGATCCGAAATTCGTGCCGCCGGATGGCAAATTGCCCGAGCCGGGGAGTTATCGGGTCTTGCTGCCGAAATCCGATGCGCTGAAAGGCGTCTTGGATTTGAATGTCCGTTGCGACAAGGCGGCGATCGCGTACCGTGTCGATGAAAAAATTGTCTTCACCTTTGCGCCCCGATGCGGCGGCAAAGCGGTGACGGAGGGCGTCATCCGCTATCGTCTGCGCGGCGACGACGGGCAGGATGCGTCGGGCGAATTTCGTTTGACGCCGCAAAAAAATGTTTTCACGCTGGAAGCGAAACTTGCGAAACCGGGATTTCTCCGGCTGACCGCCGATCTCGTCGATGAAAAGGGAAAGCCTCTGCGCAGTATCGACGAAACGGGCAAAATCTATTTCGCTCATTTCGACGGCGGCGCGGGAGCGGATATCGACCGCGTTCCGGAAATTCCCGAACCGGAAAAATTCGATGCCTTTTGGGCGAAGCAGAAAGCGCGGCTCGATGCCGTGCCGCTTCGCGCCGAGGTGAAAAAAATTGATTCTCACAGCGACGAAGAGTTTTCGACTTACGCTGTGACGATCGACTGCGCCGGAAACCGTCCGGCGACGGGATTTCTGATTATGCCAAACGATGCCGCACCGAAATCGCTCAAAGCGCAATTGCATTTCGAGGGGTACGGCACGGGGATCCCCGCCGTCCCCGGCAAATTCCGCCGCCAAAGCGACGCGATGGTGTTTTTTGTCAACGCCCACGGAGCTCCGTTGACGGCGACGCACGAGGAGTACGGCAAATTTTTTGCCGGGCGCAAAAATTACGCCTTGTCCGGCAACGAAACGCCGGAAAAATGCTATTTCCTCAATATGGCGTTGCGCGCATTGCGCGCGGCACAGTATCTTGCCTGTCGTCCCGAATGGAACGGCGTCGATCTGGAAGTCGTCGGCGGCAGTCAGGGCGGTTTGCAGTCGCTTTGGGTAGCGGCGCAGGAAAGCCGCGTTTCCCGTTGCCGCGTGGAGGTGCCGTGGCAGTGCAACTGCGGCGGCGGCACGTTGGGCTTGATGCCGCACGAATGGGGAATTGAGAAATATACGCCCGCTTTGGAGTATTTCGACGCCGCCAAACACGCCAGACGCATCCGTTGCCGGGTCGACATCAGCCGCGCCGGATTGGGCGATTACATCTGCCCGCCCTCCGGCGTCGCACGGATGTATTATAATTTGCGTTGCCCGAAATCGATCGTATGGGTACAGAATTCAAGTCACAGTAAAATTCCCGCCGACGCCGGGCGTTGGCAAGTTGAAGGAGAAAAGATCCGATGAAAAAGTTGTTTGCCGCCTTTGTTTTGCTGACTTTTGCCGCTCTTTGGAGCGCGAATTACCTCATTGAAACGGAAAGTTTCGCCTATCCGGGCAAATGGAAATCGACGACGCTTCGCGGTGTTTCCGGCTCAGGGATGATCCAGGGCGGCAAAGACGATGTCGCAAAGGGCGTTTTCGTCTTTCCCGAGGGAGGGAGTTTCACCGTGTGGATGCGCTCTTACAGTTTCGGCGGCAACTGGCGGCGTGCCCGGCTTCAAATCGGCAAGCGCGTCATCGGCAGTGCCGGCGATGAAAAGGACGCGGCGTTGCTGAAATATCCCGTTTTCACCTGGGGTAAATTGAAACACCCGGTGATGATCCAGCCGGGAAAGGTCGAGTTGACGCTTGTTTCCGAGAGCGCCAATACGCGCATCGACGCGCTTTTGTTTACGACGGATAAAAATTTCGTGCCGCCCAACGGCGCGCCGTTGCCGGAAAATTTCGCCGTGACGACGCTTGCTCCCGCCGACGATCGGGAATTCAACGCGCCGTTGAAACTTGCCGTTTCGACCGATAAACCGGCGGTCAGTTACCATTGCAACGAGACGATCACCTTTTTGGTCGATCCGCTCTGCGGCGGAAAAACGGCGGAAAAGGGCTTCCTCTCCTACCGTCTCCGCAGCGACGACGGTCTGGATGAAACGAAAGTCATTCCGCTTGACGGCAAACGCATCGAGATCAAAGCGGTGATGAAACAACCGGGATTCGTCCGGCTGACGGCGGAATTGCTCGACTCGCAAAAACGTCAGGTCTCTTTTACGGATGAGCAAAATGTGACCACCCGCGCGGAATTCGACGGTACGGCGGGGGCGGATATCGATCAGATCCGCAGTTTGCCCGAGCCGGAAGATTTCGACGCCTTTTGGGTGAAACAAAAAGCGCGGCTCGCCGAAGTGCCGCTTGCCCCCGTCGTTACCGACCGCGGCTTGAATGACGCCGGGACGTTTCACCGTTACAGCGTCAGCGCGCCTTGTCCCGGCATTGAATTCAAAGGCGAAAAGCCCGCGCCGATGACCGGTATCTACTCGATCCCCGTCGGCGCGGCGCCGAAATCGCTCAAAGCGAAGATCGTGTTGCCCGGTTACGGCGTCGGAGAGCAGAAACCTTTTATGCAGGGCAAAACGGGCTATATCTATATGGCGATCAACGCGCACGGTATGGAAATCGGCAGAGAGCCGGAGTATTACGCGAAATTCGCCGCCAGCCGCGGCAATTATGCGCTTGCCGACGGCGACGATGCGGAAAATTGCTATTTCAACGGTATGGTCTTGCGGCTTTTGCGCGCGCTGGAATTTCTGAAAAGTCTTCCCGAGTGGAACGGCGTCGATCTGGAAGTTTTCGGCGGCAGTCAGGGCGGTTTGCACGCGCTCTGGGCGGCGGCGCTCGACCCCGACGTGACGCAATGCGAAGCGCGAATCCCGTGGTGTTGTAACGTCGGCGGTCAGACGCTCGGCTTGATGAAACAGGATTTCGTCTCGCTGAAATACGGCAAGGGACGCGATTATTACGATCCCGTCAATATGGCGAAACGCATCCATTGCCCGGTCAACGTCAGCCGGGCGGGGCTGGGGGACTTCACCTGTCCGCCGTCGGGTATCGCGCGGATGTATTACAATTTGAAATGCCCCAAAGAGATCACGTGGGTGCAGAATTCGAGCCACGGCGAGGATTACCCTGCCGATTCGGAAAAATTCCATTTCATCGGCACCGAATTGCAGTGAAAAAAGGGGGATTTTGATGAAAATCGTACTGCTGATCGGGCTTGCCGGATTTTTGGGAACTTTGGTGCGCTTTGGATGCGTACGGGGGATCGATGCCTGTTTTCCGCAATTTCCGTGGGGAACACTTGTCGTCAACGTCGTCGGGGCGGCTCTGGCGGGCTTTTTGTTTGTCGCGTTGCGGAAACTTTTGCCGCAATACGAAGCGTACTACCCCGTTCTTTTTATCGGCTTTTTGGGAGCGTTCACGATGTTCAGCACTTTCGCGCTGGAAAGCGCGCGCTTTATCGCGGATGCGCAGTACGGGAAATTCATCGGCAACGTTTTGTTGCAGAATTTCACCGGCATCGCCGCCGCATATTGCGGAATGTTGCTCGCGCGCTGAATCACTCCGCCGCGTTTTTGGCTTCCGCTTTTCTCCACGCCTCCTGCCGTGCCGCCAATTCCGCCCGGGCGGCGGAAACTTTTGCGCTGTAATAAAAAACAAACGCCGTGATCGCCAATGCGACGAAAAAGACAAATATCACCGCCGCAGTGCGCAATGACCGCAAAATCGTCCGGTAGGGGATGGCGCGGACGCGGAAAAAAGCAAAAATGCGCCGCATGACGGGCGCGCGCACGTCGGACTTCACGCGATCCCGGAAGTCTTCGGCATTGGAGATCGTGCCGTCGTCGTCGCAGACGGAAAGGATCGCGTCAAACAGGATCGAGGCATCTTGGGACATTTCGCCCTTGTAGCGCGGAAATTCGCTGATCCGGTTGCCGGAAAGCAGACAGTAGAAACTTTTGGCGAGCGCGTAAAGATCGCTTTTTTCATCGGGCGCGAAACCCTCTTGCCAGATGCGCGGCGAAACAAATCCCGGCGTGCCGGAAAAAGTCGCTTCGCTTCCCTTTGCCACCAGTCCGATATCGCCTAAAATCACCTCTCCCGAACGCAGAAAAAGATTGTCCGGCTTGATGTCGCGGTGAAGAAGGCCGTTTTGGTGGAGAAGCGCGAGCGCGTCGGCGAGTTTTTCGGCGGCATTGCGCAGTTGCGCGGGATCAAGATGCGCGTCGGCGAGTTTTCCGTCGGCGAGATCCATCGTGTAGTAGAGGTAGTCGCCGAAGATCCCGGCGTGGTGGATTCTGATGAGATTTTTATGGTCGAATTCGAGATAACGCTTGAGCGCGCGAAGTTCGCGCTCTCCGGCGCGTCCGGCGAGCGGCACGACTTTGAGCGCGAAAAATTTTTCCGAAACGGTGTTGCGGACGCGGAAAACGACGCCGTAGGCTCCTTCGCCGAGTTTTTCGATCAACTCGTATTCGCCGATCGTGTCGCCGACTTGAAACATCAGAGATCCTCGATTTCCATTTTCAGATCAGGATCGGCTTCATTGCATTGTCGAACGATTTCTTTGAGCATTGCCATACACCGGTTTCGCGCGACGTAGACCTGATTGGCGGACATCCGGAGGAATTTCGCGGTGTCGGCGACGGTTTTGCCGTCCAGCGAACTCATCGTAAAGGCGAGATAGGTTTTGTTGGAAATGCGCTTTGCCAATTCCGCAAGTGCCTGTTTGAGTACGGCGTCCCGCCAGATCTCCATTTCGCGCTTCTGAAAATCTTCCGCGTCGGAAAAATTTTCCGGCAGAGCGTTTTTTTCGCGGTCGACGCTCCGGAAGTAATCGACGATCAGCCCCTGGACGATTTTGTTGAAGTAGGTGCGGAAGTGTGCTTTTTCCGGATTGTAGACGAAGCGGCTGGTACGGTCGGAAAAGCGGAGCATCGTTTCCTGGATGATGTCATCGGTTTTTTCCTCCGGCACGCGGGAGAGCCGGCAGATCGCGCGGACGACGGGCGCGTAAGTGTCGTAAAATTCACGCCAGGAAACTTCATCGCCGTAAACGACGCGCTCCAGCATCGTACGGTTGGTTTCGGGATAGATCGCCATAATCGTTTTTTTCTGTTATTCAATATAAATATGGTTCTTCGACGGTTTATGACAGAAACAAGCAGAAAACTGAAAATTTTCCAGA
>JAEDIJ010000043.1 GCA_016292515.1 Victivallaceae bacterium | reverse complement strand
ATCGTGCCGGAAAACGCCGCTTATGCGGGGAAAACGCTGGCGGAGATCCGCTTCCCCGCCGATGCTCTGGTGACAATGGTGCGGCGCGGGGAGGAGTTGCTTTCGCCGCGCGGCAGTACGCAGTTGCAGCCGGGGGACGGCGTGCTGATCATGGCTCCGCGCGGCGTGATGGCGGCTTTGGCGCAGGAGTATTTCCCCGACAGCGATTACGAACCGGAGGAAACTTCCCGAAGTCAATGGCGTTTCCCGTCTCTGCATCATACCAAAAAGGTGGAAAAATGAAAAAACTTGTTTTTTTCGGTATCTTTTGCTGCGCTTTTATCCTCGGCGCGGCGGAAGTTTTTTTCAGCGGCGGCGTGGTCGTCGAGGCGAAACTTTCGGAAAAAATGCCGCAGATATCCCGTTTTGAGGCGGCATATTTCCCCGAATTGCCGGAGCGGAAAATTTATGCGATGTTGAGTCTGGATGTGCCCGCGCCGCGCAAAATTTCCATTTTTGACTACCAGTTGGAAATTTTCGGGCGCGATTATCCGTGCGTCGCCCTGCGGGAGGAGCAGGGCGCGTGGACGACGACGGCGGAAATTTTTCCCGGCGGAAAACGTTATTCTCTGCTTTTCATCCTCAACGCCGGAATGGTCGGGATGAAAGATACGGAAATCATCGCGCTGAAAAACGGCGCATCGCAGGAAAAAACATCGGTCTCTTTTCAAAATCTGCGCGAAACGGCGTTCTGACACACGGTTTTTTTCTTCGCGGTTGCCCCCCGAAAAACGGGGACGACCGCTTTTTTTGGTAAAAAAGGGAAAAAATTCCGGTTTTTGATAGACGAAACTTCATTTTGATGTTATGTTAAAAGCATGATAAACAAGGAATGTTTCAATGGGATCTAAAAACTGGAAACTTACCGGCGGCAATCAGGAAGAAAAAATCGGGAAACTTCAACGGGCGCTTCACTTGCCCCGTCCGATTGCCGTGTACTTCGCCGCCCGGGGCATCGAGGAAAACGAAGTCGGCCGCTTTCTGGAGCCGAAACTCAGCAATCTGACCGACCCCTACCGCTTCCCCGGCATCAAAGACGCCGCGAAACGGTTGTGGCAGGCGATCATCGACAATGAGCCGATCCTCATCCACGGCGATTACGACACCGACGGCATCACCGCCAGCGCGTTGCTCGCGTGGACGTTGCGCTCCAACGGAGCGACGGTGCATTCTTTCATTCCGCACCGTTTCGACGACGGCTACGGCTTCACCCCCGAATCGCTCGAAAAGGCGCTCGACGCTTTCGGCAAATGCGGCGTGCTCGTCACCGTCGACTGCGGCATCACCAGTTGCGACGCGGTCGACGTCGCCAACGAGCGCGGCATCGACGTGATCGTGACCGACCACCACGAAGCGGGACAGGAATTGCCCAAGGCGATCGCGATCATCAATCCCAAGATCTATCCGGAATTGGCGGATCTGCATCTGCTTTCCGGCGTCGGCGCCGCATTCAAATTGTCGCACGCCTTTGTGAAGTACGGGCGCGAAAACAACCTCGGTGCTTTTCAGACGCAGTTGGCGGAGGTGCTCGATTACGTCGCTCTGGGGACGGTCGCGGACATCGTGCCGTTGCTCGGTGAAAACCGCATTATGGTCAAATACGGTATTCT
This sequence comes from Victivallaceae bacterium, assembly GCA_016292515.1. GTDB lineage: Bacteria > Verrucomicrobiota > Lentisphaeria > Victivallales > Victivallaceae > UBA1784. The sequence goes on along the minus strand of JAEDIJ010000043.1, from coordinate 13,082 downwards.
CGCACTGCGCAAGCAGTTGCGCCCCGGCGTGTGTGCGCTGATCGAAAATTGCAAGATCAATTCGGATCTCACGCCGTCGGACATCACGTTCCGGATGGCGCCGCGCATCAACGCCGCCGGTCGCGTCGGCGACGCCAATATCGCTTTGAAACTTTTGGAAAGCAACGCCATCGTCGACGCGCGCGAGTTCGCCAAGGAATTGGAAAATTTCAACCGCGACCGGCAGGAAAAGGAGCAGGAGATCTACCGGGAAGCGTGCGAGCAGATCGAGCGCAATCTCGCGTGGCAGAGCCCCTACGCGCTGCTCGTCGCCGGGCGGGATTGGCACCAGGGGGTGATCGGGATCGTCGCCTCCCGGCTGACGCGCGATTACAACCGCCCGACGATCGTGCTGACGATACAGGGAGACGAGGCTTACGGTTCGGGACGCAGTATCGCCTGTCTGAATTTGGTCGAAGTGTTGAGCCGTCACGCCGATTTGTTGGAGCGTTTCGGCGGTCACCCGATGGCGGTCGGAGTCGGTCTGCGTACCGAAATGATCGCTCCTTTCTTTGAAGCGATGGATCAGGAGATCCGCAAACAGCTTGACACTTCCGATCTGGAAAATTTCATTTCCTATGACGGGGATGCTTCGATCAGCGATCTGACGCCGGAGTTTTTCGACTACCTCAATTTGCTGTCGCCATTCGGGCACAGCAATCCGAAGCCGGTTTACCGCTTCAACGAGGTGCAGGTCGTCAAGTGCAACGCCGTCGGCGGCGGGCTTCACACCCGCGGCACTTTGCAAAGCGGTTCGTCGCAGATCGACTTCATCGCTTTCAACCGGACTCCGTCGGAATTCTACGGACGGTTGCTCGACGTGCTTGCCACGCCGCAGATCAACCATCATATGGATGCGGAAACGCCCCAGTTGAATATCGTTGATATTCAGGAAGTCTTTTAGAAGCAGAGCAAAAAGGCGCCGCCGACGATCAGCGCGCCGAGAAGGATCGCCGCCGCGATGATCCAGGCATCGCCCCGGCGGGACGTCTGCACCGGATTTTCTCCGGCGGGCGGGAGCGTTTCACTGTTTTCCACGGCGATCTCAAAAAAGCGGTAGCGCAGATGATCGACGCGGTTGCGGTATTCCGCCGCGGTGGAGGAGGAGAGCGTTTCCATTTCCGCCATCAGGGCTTCCAGTTTTTCAATGCGTGCCGCGAATTCTTTTTGACGGTAGGCGAGAAGATCGCTTTCACTGCGGGCGGTGGCGAGGGCGGAGAGCAATCTTCCCTCCAAATCGCGGGCGTCGCGTTGCGCTTCGAGGTCGAAACGGTTTTCTTTGACGGGAACTTCGGCGACGGAAACTCCGGCGTCGGCAACAGCCGGCACATCGTCCGGATTGCGGTAATTGCGGCGCAACTGCTCGCGCATATCGACTAAATTATTGACGTAACCGCTTCTTTGCATAGCCGCCATTCCTCAAAAAGATTTTTACTTCACGGGATAAAACGCCGGAACTTCCGGAGATCCGGCAAATTCAGGAAAATTATTCCTGACTCTCTTTGAACTGCTCGACGGTGATCCCGCAATCTTCAAGCGAACGGACGATGCGGCTGGTCACGCCGAATTCAACGCACTCCGCCGCGACGCGGATCGCATTGTAAACCGCTTTCGGATTGGAGCCGCCGTGACCGATGATGCAGATACCGTTCAAGCCCATCAGCGGCGCACCGCCGACTTCATCGGCGGCGCTGATCGCTTTGAGTTCGCGGAAGGCGTTTTGGGCGAAAATCGCGCCGAGCGTACGGATGGCATTGCGGGTGATCACCCGTTTGAGCCACTCGACGGTCGATTTGGCGAGACCTTCGGCGGTTTTCAAGAGTACGTTGCCGGAAAAACCGTCGCTGATCAAAACATCGACTTCACCGGCAAAGGCGGCGTCGGGTTCGACGTTGCCGACGAAATTGATCGGCATTTTTTCAAGGATCTTAAAGGTTTCCTTGGTGAGTTCGCACCCTTTGGAATCTTCGCCGCCGACGCTCAAAAGACCGATGCGGGGAGATTTTATTTTAAGGACGTATTCCGCATAGATGCCGCCCATCACGGCGAATTGCGCCAGATTGAGCGGGACGCAGTCGACGTTGGCTCCGGCGTCCATCAAAATGAATCGTTTGCCGAGCACTTTTGTCGGTAAGCTGGCGGCGAGTGCCGCCCGGTCGACGCCGGGGAGGGTGCGGACAAGAACTTTGGTCGCGGCGACCGTCGCCCCGGTGTGACCGGGAGTCACCATCGCGTCCGCTTCCTTTTCTTTGAGCAGACGGGCGCAGACGGTGATCGACGAATCGCGCTTTCCCCGCAGGGAGATCGTCGAGGGGTCGGACATTTCGCAGACGCTTTGCGCGTGGATCTGCCGGATCCGGGGATGCCCGGCGAGGCCGTATTTTTCAAGGTAAAACGCGACCTTTTCCTGATGCCCGACCAATAAAAATTCACATTGCGTGAAACGAGGCAGGGCGAGGGAAAGTCCCTCGACCACTACACCGGGAGCGAAGTCGCCCCCCATCGCATCAACGGCAATTTTCATTTCCGCAAGGACTTTTACGCAGGGAAATTACGCTTCGACGTTGAGGACTTGCTCGCCGTCGAAATAACCGCAGGCCTTGCAGACGCGGTGGGGCGCCAACGGAGCCTGGCATTTCGGGCAGTACGTCGGTTGGACGCCTTCGTAACGGTTCGCGGCCTTGCGCTGACGGCGCTGCATACGGGAACTTTTGCGTTTCGGAACAGCCATTTTCTTTACTCCTTATGTAAAATGCGTGAACGATCCAGCAGGAAAATCTCGTTTCTTTCCGGGATGTCAACTTTTAAATATATCACAATTTTCGTTATTTTCAATGCGCTCGCATCAAAAAGCGGAGATTTTCACAGTTTTCAGCGGTAAAAAGTTGCAATTTCGCGATCGCGGCATTATCTTTATACAGAGCATCCCTGCCGATGCGGGGAAACATTTTTGTTTTTTTGCAAATCAATAAGGATTTGAGGAGTCGCAATATGAAAGAATTTCTTCACTATCTCACTTCGGCGGCGAGCATTTCAACGATCGTGACGATCGCGGTCATCGCCTTTATCCTCTTTTGCCGCGTCTGGACGTTGCGCATCATCGGATTTCTGCTGACGCACACTTTCATCCGGTTGCGGAAGTTCGGCTTGGACAACATTCCCGAATCCGGCCCGCTGTTGCTCGTTTCCAATCACATTTCCCTGATCGACCTGTTGCTGATCCAGTTGATCTGTCCGCGCAAAGTGCGGTTTATGGTGCGTGCCGAGATCGTCAATTTCCTGCCGACTCGTTTTATTTTCTGGTATCTCGGTGTCATCCGCGTGCCAAGTCCCCGCCATCCGCGGGAGTTGAAAGCCTTTTTCAACAGCATCCGCGACCGGTTGCGCCACGGCGAAGTGCTCTGTTATCTGCCCGAGGGCGCGATTTCCGGCAACGGCAATCTGATGCGCTTCCGTACCGGCGTCGAACCGCTTCTGCCGACCGATACCGAAGTCATCGTGCTGCCCTGCCGCATCGGAATGCTTCACGGTCGTCTTTTCGGTTACCGCAACGGCAAAATGGCGTTGTCGTTTCCGCGTTCGCTGCCGATCGATTTCAGCATCGCGATCGGCGATCCCGTCAGCCGCAAGGTCACGCCTTTCCAGTTGCGCCAGATCATTTCCGAACTCGGCGCCAGCATCGAACGCCGTCCGCAACCCGGGGAAATGCCTTTGCATACCGCTTTTGTGCGGCGCGCGAAACTGCATCCCTTTCAGAAGTCCTTTTACGACGTTGTCACCGGCAAATGGAGCAGTAACTTCTCGATGCTGGTCAAGTCTTTGCTTTTTACCGATGCGGTACGCGAACTCGACCGCGGCGAAGACGGCTACGTCGGCGTCCTGCTGCCCAATTCCAGTATGACGGTATCGGTGCTGTTGAGCGTATTGCTAGCCGACCGCACTCCCGCCGTCATCAATTTCAGCGCGGGCGAGAGCGTCGCGCTCGAATCCGCGGCGCGCGCCGGAGTCCGGACGATTTTTACCAGCCGCCGTTTCCTGGAAAAATTGAAGTGGCAGGTGCATCCCGGTATGGTACTGCTCGAAGACCTCGCCCCCGGATTGACCTTCGGCGTCAAGTTGAAAGCGATTTTGCGCGCGATTTTCGTCCCCCGCCGCATCCTCGTGCGGCAACTTGCGCCTTTCAGCTGTTACAATATGCACCGTCAGGCGGTCGTGCTCTTTTCCAGCGGTTCGACGGGGACGCCCAAGGCGGTGATGCTGACTCACCGCAACATCAACTGCGACTTGTGGTCGTTCCTCCGGATGGTCACCTTGCGCCGCGACGATTGCATCTGCGGAAATCTGCCGCTCTTTCACGCTTACGGGTTGACCGTGCTTTTCGCCTTGCCCTGCCAGATCGGAGTGCCGGTATATTACCATTTGAGTCCGCTTTCCTCCGACGAGATCATCAAGACGATCGCGAAACACCGCGTGACGATATTGACGGCGACGCCGACCTTTTTGCAGAAATATCTTCACCGCGCCACGAGCGAGCAACTTTCTTCGCTCCGGCTGGTCATCACCGGCGCCGAGAAACTGCCGCCGGAACTTTCCGAACGCTATTACGAGCTGACCGGGCGTTACGTCATCGAGGGGTACGGCTGTACCGAATTGTCGCCGATCGTGACGATCAATTTCAACAACTCGATCTACGAACTCGGCACCCGGAGCAGTCACCCCGGCAGTATCGGCTGTCCGCTGCCCGGCATCCACGTTCGCGTGATCGATCCCGAAACCGGCGTCGAACTCGGTCCCAATCAATCCGGCAGAATGCAGGTCAAAGCCGGCACTGTGATGAAAGGTTATCTCAACAATCCCGAACAGACCGCCCGCGTCATTCAGAACCGTTATTACGATACCGGCGACATCGCCAGGATCGACGAAGACGGTTACATCTACATCACGGGCCGCGCTTCCCGTTTCAGCAAGATCGGCGGCGAAATGGTGCCTCACGAAACGATTGAAGACGCGATCCGCAATTTCCGCCGCAGCGAGGTGCGCGAAGTCGCCGTCACGGGCCGCAGCGACGCCCGCAAAGGCGAGCGGCTCGTCATCTTTTACACGCCCGAAGATCTCGACATCGACGCCGTGCTTGAAAATCTGCGTACCTACAACTGGCCGAATATCTGGTTGCCCAAACGCGACGATTTCGTCCACGTCGACGCCTTGCCGTTACTCGGCAGCGGCAAACTCGACTTGCGCAAACTCAAAAGCATGGCGGAAGAGCTGTAAAACGATCCGCGTCGGCACACTTTGACGCGATGGGAGCACGAGAGGCTGATTTCGCCTCTCGTGGCTCTCTCAACCAGCCACAGGCTGGATTTTGCTCCTGCCGCAGATATTTGCGGATGATCGTTTTGCCCGCGTTTTAGACGCTTGTCTCCGCAAATCTCCGCGGTCGTCTATATTTGTTACTGCAAAATGACTTGCGCCCCACGCGGGCTAATGCTTCCGTCTTCGCCAAGGCTATGCCGTGACAAGCCGCTTTGCCGCTCCGCCCGCCCGACTGCCTGATGTGCGAGAGAAAAGGAAATACTCATACGCCTTGATTGTCGTCGGATGCGAGTCGGTAGCCGACGAGCGCGCAGTCGGATGGGAGCGATTTTACGCATTGCAGGCAATGCGGAAATGCGCAAACAGTTGTTTGCGCAAGCGACCGTAGACGAGCACGGTAGCCGCGAGCGAACGAAGCGGCAAAACGAGCCATAGCGAAGCGGCGGCACGGTTTGCAAAGCGAAGTGAAGCGCAGGCGTATGGGAATAAAAAAGGAATATCCACATCCGTTTTGACTGCGATCGCACGGGAAAAGGGGTGGTTAAGGAGGGGAAAGCCGTAAGTAAACGGCTGTCCCCTCCTTGCACCTGACACGTCGGGTATTGCCGCTAATCTCCATGTTTTTCTTACAAAAGTGTCCATTCCGCAATGATAGTTTCACGAAGCCGACATCTCCCTGTCCCCCAAAGCTCGCAGAGCGACGGAGGATTACGGGGGCGCCGGAGATTTTAAGGGGGGATCACGCTTTTTGTTTTTTGATGATGACGCAACTTACGGCGGCGAGGACGAGGACAATGCCGGTGAAGATCATAGCGGTCATCGGTTCGGCGAAAGCGAAAACGCCGATGACGACGGCGGTGATCGGTTCCAACGCGCCGATGACGGCGGCTTTGGTTTCGCCGATGTTTTTGACGGCGACAGCGAGGAGCAAGAAGGAGATCAGCGAAGTGAAAAAGGCGAGTCCAAGCGTGTTGCCGAAAGCGTTCCAAGAGTGGAGCATCTGAACTTTTGTCCCGAACCCGAGTAGGGCGAACATCAATATCGCCGCGAAAATCGTCGCATAAAAGGTCAATGTTTCCGACGGCAGATCGCGGAGATTCGTTTTTTGGACGGCGATGATGTAAAAACTGTAAGTCAGCGCGGAGAGCGTGACGTAAAGGACTCCGAGGGTGGAAACGACGTTGCCGCCTCCTTTGCAGACACAGGCGACGCCGGCGAAAGCGAGGACGATGCCGACGATGACGTTGAGCGTGATCTTTTCGCGGAAGAAAACGGCGAGGATGATCGCGATCATCGCAGGATAGGTGTAAAGCAGCGTCGCCGCGATGCCGGAACTCATGATCTCAAAACTTAAAAACCAGAAAAGACAGGTCAAAAAAAGCATCACACCCTCAAAGCAAAGCGGAAGCCAGCTTTTGCGGGGGACGGTGAAACTTTTGCGGCGGAGTGCCATCACTGCGCCGAGCATCGCCGCGGCGAAAAGGAAGCGGAAAAAAAGCACGCTGAACGGGCGGTAGCCTTCCGCGTAGAGGTGCAATCCGAAAAAGGGGTTCAAGCCGTAGGAAACGGCGGAAACGATCGCGCAGAGAAATCCGAGAATGCGATGATTTTTCATAAAAAGTCCTATTCTTCCGCGACGGCGGGCGCGGCGGCGAATTTGGCGCGCAGATCGGCAAACGTGCCGTCGGCGAGTGATTGACGGATCTTCGCCGCCAGGTGAATGTAATAGTGAAGATTGTGGAGCGTCAGCAGCCGGATGCCCAGAATTTCGCCGACATTCATCAGATGACGGATGTAGGCGCGGGTGAAATTGCGGCAGGCGTAGCAGTCGCATCCGGGGTCGATCGGCGTGAAATCGGCGGCGAAACGCCCCGCCTTGACAGGGAGCGTCGAACCGTACCCCACAAACGCGCCGCCGTGCCGACCGAGCCGGGTCGGCAGAACGCAGTCGAACATATCGATCCCGCGCGCCACGTTTTCGACGATCTGGCGCGGCAATCCGACGCCCATTAAATAATGCGGCGCGTCGTCGGGGATGAAAGGCACCGCCGCATCGACGGCGCGGTACATTTCCTCCTCGCTCTCGCCGACGGAAACGCCGCCGACGGCATATCCGTCGAAACCGATCGCGGAAATTTCTTCGGCGGAACGCCTGCGCAGTTCCGGATAGACCGAGCCTTGGACGATGCCGAAACGCAACTGCCCCGCGTTGAGAACTTGCTCTTTGGACATTCTTTCCCATCGCGTCGTGCGTGCGAGCGACTTTTCCGCCTGGGCGAAGGTCGCGGGGTAGGGGGTGCATTCGTCAAACGCCATTACGACGTCGGAATCGAGCGTCTTTTGAATGTGCATCGATTCGACGGGGCCGAGGAAAAAGCGCATGCCGTCGATGTGACTCGCAAAACGGACGCCGTCGGCTTCGATCTTGCGCAACGTGGCAAGACTGAAAACCTGAAATCCGCCGGAATCGGTCAGGATCGGGCGTTGGTCGCCGATGAAATTGTTGAGCCCTCCGGCGGCGGAAATGATCTCCAACCCCGGACGCAAAAAAAGATGATAAGTGTTGCCGAGCATGATTTTGGCACCGAGTTCGTCCAATTCGGCGGGGGAAACCGCCTTGACGCTCCCCCTTGTGCCGACCGGCATAAAGATCGGAGTCGGCACGTCGCCGTGCCGGGTGTGCAAGACGCCGAGACGGGCGCGGCTCGAAGCATCGCGCTTGGTGATATCAAAACAACTCATTTTTGTACGAACATCCCCTGATAAAGCGCGGGGATCTTTTCCCCGCAGCCAAGTGCCGCCGCGATTTCGCGGCAGAAGTCGAAAAGCGCGCCGGGACCGCGCCCCGTGACGATGTTGCCGTCGCGCTCGGCGGCGCGGCAGGTGTAGGTCAAACCGTTGAGAAACGCTTCAAAGCCGGGGTACATCGTGAAGCGTTTGCCGTTCAAAAGTCCGGCATTGGCAAGCACCATCGGCGCGGCGCAAATGGCGGCGACGATTTTTCCCTGCCTCGCCATCGTCTGCAGGAAATCGCGCAACGCGGCGCTTTGCCGCAGGTTTTCCGCTCCCGGCATCCCGCCGGGGAGCAAAATCGCGTCGAAATCTTTTTGGACGCAATCGGCAAAGGCGCAGTCGGCGTCAACCGTGATGCGGTGCGCGCCCGCGACTTGCTTCTTGCCTGACAGCGAAGCCGTGACGACGTCGAATTGCAAGCGGCGCAGGATATCGACGGCGCCGAGCGCTTCGATTTCCTCAAAGCCGTCGGCGAGGACGACTATAATTTTTTTCGCCATTTTGACCTCCTTCTTATCGAAATTAGGCATCCGTGCGGTATTTCGCGGGCGAGATGCGGTAGTATTTGCGGAAAACGCGGCAGAAGTAACTCGGCTCCTCAAAGCCGCAACGGTCGGCGATCTCCTTGACCGTCAACAGCGTATTCTGCAATAAAGTCGCCGCCTGATCCATTTTGAGTTTCAGGATAAATTCGCCCGGCGGACACCCCTCGGCGGCGCGGAAGCGGCGTGAAAAATACCAGCGGCTCAAATTGGCGGCGCGCGCCATATCGTCGACCGAGATCGGACGGTCGAGATTGCGCAGACAGTAGTTGAGGACGCGTTCGCGGATGCCGTGATCGGTCGAAGCGTGCGTTTCACACGCGCCGAGGATCGCCATCATCATCCGGTAGGCGGCGGCGCTGGCGGAAAAGGCGTCGACGTAGCGATGCTCGCCGCATCCCTCGACAATGCTGGACGTCAGCCGTTTCAGCGAAAGTTCCGCGGTGTCGGGGATGACCGCGCCGAAGTCGCGGAGCGCGTCCGCAGCAAGCGAAACCAGTTCCTCGCCTGCGAGATCGACGAAAACGAATTCCCAGTGAGGATAGTCGGGGTGGATCTGATAAGTGTATTCCCCGGGGACGACGAGGAGCATCCCGTGCCCCGGGGGGATCATCTGGCGGACGCCGTTGCGGATGACTTCGCCCATCCCGGAAAGGGTATACTGCCAGATGACGCGGGCGCGTTTTGCCGCGCACGCGCCGCTGTTGCGGTAATTGGCGTGATCGCTCGTCCGCTCGTGCCCCGAACTCAACAGCATCGCTTTGAGCGGTGTTTTGCATTCGGGCAAGACCACCGAAAAATAATGGGAAAAATCGTCTGCATTCCTTGTCATAGTCAAAAAATACCGCACAAAAGTATCTTTTTCAAGCGCGGAAAATAAAAAAGCCGCCGAGTTTTTCGGCGGCTCGGGAAAAAGGGATGCGAAAATTACGGGAGATCGACCCAGCGTTTGTAGCAACACCCGGAAATCGTTCCCGCTTTGGTCGCGTAATGGGGGCGGCGGTTGGGCAGCATTTTGCACGCTCCGTACTGATCTCCCATATGGATCACGCGGCAGGAAGAATTCAGCGCGCATACGCAACGGTCTTTGATGTCGTAGTGCTGGCACGTCGCGCACTCCGCGCGCTCAATATGCGGTTCGGTCATCTGGTACATAATAGACTCCTTTCTGTACCGCAATAAAATATCGTGTGAAACGATGCTTTTCAAGTCGGAAACCAAAAAACGTCGAAATTTATCGGGCGGGAGTAGTGTTTGATATTTTGCATAAAGAGTAAACGTTCTAACAAACTAAACGTGAGACTCTTCTTGCCGCTCTCGAAGCAAAATTACTGATTTTCTGCAAATTTTTGCTCATTCCAAAAATCGGTGAGTTTCGAGCTTTTGTTGAAGTGAAAAACCCCGTCCGTCGTCGTAACGATGGTCTTGCCGACGAGCAAATTACCCGAACTTTCGACTTTCTCGATTTGATCCCAACTCCACTCGTAGGTGATCTGCCGAGGTCTTGCCACTCTTTCGACGATGATGGCAATTACGTACGGCAGGAGCGGATATTCCACCGCGCTCAGCACCATACGCTGATTTGTCAACCGGACGAAAAACACCTGGTCTTCGTTGTCAATCAACCGGCAGTTGCGCAAAATCTTTTCGCCCTCCTGCAACTCGAATTTGTCACCCCGTTTCATCGCCCAGACAACGACTGACAGCGCGATTGCGACCAACAACAGAATGTTGCCCGCACTCAAACCACAGAAAAAACAGACGATGCCCGCGAGCCACGCGAACCCCGCAAAAAAAGCCAAGTAATCTCTCATAAAAATGTTTCTTCCCTATTATTTTTTTTGTTGGAGATGATAATCGGTGCCACGCGATCCCCCTCTTCTTGTTTTTTGAATTAAAAGCCGCCGAATCGGCGGCTTGGAAATGTAAAAATTATTCGTTCATTCTGAACCAAATTGACCAAGTATTCGTAACGGATCGGACCGATCATACGTACCGTCGTATTCGCCTCGGGAGCTTCAATGCGGAAAAATGCCGTTTCCTCAATAGAGGAACTTCCCAAGACGCGAAATGCTTTGATTTTAAGATCAGTTATTGGATGGCGATGATGAGCATAACTATGGATACAGCTATCCATATGACCGGGAAAGTAATGATTCCGGAAAATGCCCGCCCTTTACTGGTTTTGGAATTCCATATGCTTTCTTGTTTTTCTTCATCGTTCAATTTTGTCAACGCGCAAATTCCGAGAACAATACCTGTGATCCCGGAGATCCATGCTACCACCGAGAGGCCCCAGAAGACCAAGACGAGTGCAGGACAAATAAGAAAAAAACGCCCGATGATCGCGATGATAGATGTCCAAGCGCAGATCCTGGCGTAATTTGACGCAACTTTGGCTATTGAAGACGATTTGTTTTTCATTTCATTGGTCATAGTTTCCCCTTTTGGATCATCTCCGAAACGGTTGGGGCCGGAGGTCCCCTGTCGGCGCAGCAAATAGAGACCTTCCAACAAGCCGTACGGCGGAAACACTAACATAAGGATGACCCAACCGCCGCTCCGGTCGACGTCATGCAAACGACGGACTGTCACGGCGATGCTCGGCAATAATCTTGCCAGCAGATAAATGCCGGCAAAGAAAAAATCTTTGAACAAGATAGCGTTCATGATCGTAAAAATTACGAGGAAGATAATGTCGAAAAGTGTGAAAAAACAGAATTCTTTTCTCCTGGCTCTACCATTGAAAGTTGCATAATTTTTCCAGCATTTGAAATACCAACTCATACCTTATTCTCCCTATATTGTTTCTGCGAATTTATTCCGCGGAATCATCGGTGGCGTGAACTGCTTGGTTTTGCTCTCTTTTTTCATCAAGCACCCTGCTTATTCCTTTAAGATGAGGGATAATCAATGCGTCAATGGAAGAATCCATATCGCCGATCTTTTTATTCATATCTTTCAATTCCTGATGAATGGAAAAGATGATGACCCACGGCTCCATACCAGGTGTAAAGCCACGGGACCGCCCAGCATCATAGCCAAACCACCCCATACGCTTTCTTCCATCATAATGCCGAGCCCGCCGATGACAAGGCATACCGAGCCGATAAGATAGAAAACGGTGGCGACTTTAATAAAATCAAATTTACGAAAACAAATGTAGTCCCACATAATTTTTCTCCTTTGATATGTTGATCTATTATGAGATTTGCCATCGTTCTTTTGTTATGGCATCAAAGATCCGATAAACACAATAAAGGCGATGCCGACGAGAATACCGGCAAGGACCTGCGGCCATATTTTTTTGCTTTTGAAGACAACGGCCATCTGCAAAACGGCAGCTGTAAAAATACATCCGGCGCCGATTTTGTTCAACGTGGTGATGACATCTTCGTCGCCATCTGTGAACATAACCAATCCTGCCGCGTAAAAAAGTCCGATGACGATCCAGATAAAAGGCTTGATCGACGAAATGTCGATGCCGGACTGCTGCGACGAGTTTTTGTCACATTCTTGTGGTTCCATAATGTTTCCTTTCTCTTACTTAATTGTTCCGTTTTTTTTGCGTAGTTTTCGCTTCCCGCGGAAAGACAATAAAAAAGCGCACCTCGAATGCGTTGCATAAGAGGCACGCCAATGCCCGGAATTCCACGCAGACGAGGTACGCAGTATACGCATCTCCGCAAGCGGATGGAGTTCCTGAAAATTTGGCGTTTCCTTATGCAACCATCGCTTGAAGATATCGGATCTTCAAAAAACCGTTTTTCGATCGTTATTCTTTTGCCGTTTCACCTCTCGGTCTTGTTTCCGCAATAAAATAACACCGTATCAGGCTTTTGTCAAATCCGCCCCGCCGCTTCCGGAAAACTCCGGACATCGGCGCGCCTTTATAATCAACGCTTCATCTATTTGAGTGCCCCCGATTTTCGGGCGCAGGATTCACAGCAGTAATGGATCTTCCACGATTTCGCAGTGTAACTTAATTCACTCAAATCATACTTTCTGCCGCAATTCCGGCAACGCCGGATATTCGCGGCGAGCGCATCCGTCGTAAAAACGATCCCGCCGAGCAATGCGGCGACCAAAAACAGTTTTTTCATTTTTTCACCTCTTTTTTTAATAGTAATAAACCGGCGCGGGGTAATACGGCACCGGATAATAATATGCCGGATAGGCGACAGGGTAATACACCGGCGCCGCGTAGACCGGGACGGGGTAGACGACGCGCGGCGCGTAGTAACGGCAACCCCACCCGTAGCGATAACGGCGGCAGGGGTAACCGTGCGCCTCTGCGGCAAAAGCGCAGACTCCGAGCAATGCGGCGATCAAAAACAGTTGTTATTGTCTCAAATTTTGTGAAACACATTTGTAATTTCCAACGCCGATGAAGAC
>JAEDIJ010000012.1 GCA_016292515.1 Victivallaceae bacterium | reverse complement strand
GCAACTCTCACATTTTCCCGTTTATCCCGTTAATTTCGCGTCTCCGGCGCGATACTCCGCTTGCTTTTCCCGAAAAGTATGATATATTTATACCATATCTTGAACGTTAACCCATAAAAGGAGGAAAAATTATGGCGTTTGACATTCCGAAAACTTCCAAGGCGGCGGTTCTGGTCGAACCGGGAAAATTTGAGATCCGGGAATTTCCGATCCCCCCCGTCGGCGACGATGAAATGCTGGTCAAAGTCGAGGGCTGCGGCGTTTGCGGTACCGACGGTCACGAGTACAAACGCGATCCTTTCGGTCTCTGCCCCGTCGTGCTGGGCCACGAGGGTTCCGGTATGATCGTGAAACTGGGCAAAAACATTACGCGCGATTCCGCCGGTCTGCCGGTGAAAGAGGGCGACCGCATCGTCACTTGCGTGATCCCCTGCGGCCATTGCAGTGCCTGTATGAATACGCCGGCACGCACCAATTTGTGCAACAGCTGCGGCGTCTACGGTCTTTTCCCCGATGACGAAACGCACCTCAACGGCTACTATGCCGAATACTTGAAGATCCGTCCGAACTCGACTTTCTTCAATGTTACCGGACTCACTTTGGATCAGCGGATGCTGATCGAGCCTGCCGCCGTGGCGATCCACGCGGTCGAACGCGCCAAGACGACCGGTCTTTTGAATTTCAATACCAAAGTTCTCGTTCAGGGCTGCGGTCCGATCGGTCTGATGGTTCTCGCCGTGCTCCGCACGCTCGGCATTGACAAGATCATCGCCGTCGACGGCAATGACAACCGTCTCGAACTCGCCAAGGAAATGGGCGCGTCCGATACGTTCAATTTCACGAAATTCGCCAAATTCGACGATATGCTCAAAGAAGTCGTCGCCGCGACCGATGAACTCGGCGCCGGATTTGTCTTCCAGTGCACCGGCGTCCCCGCGGCTGCCGCGAACGCCTGGAAAATGGTCCGCCGTGGCGGCGGTCTCTGCGAAGTCGGCTTCTTCCTGCCGATGGGAACTTGCACGATCGATCCTCACTACGACATCTGCAACAAGGAAATCACCGCCGTCGGCAGCTGGGTCTATTCTCCCCAGGATTACCCGATCGCTTTCGCTTTCCTGCGCCGCGCCGCCGGCATCGGCTTGCCGATGGAGAAACTCGTCACCCATCACTTCCCGCTCGACAAGATCGGCGATGCGTTGGAGACCAACGTCCAGATGAAAGGCATCAAAGTCGCCGTCGTCGTGGAATAAGTCGTTGACGCGATAAGCCAAAAGACTGTTGCAAACTTTTTGCAACAGTCTTTTTTTTGTGTCGGCATTCTTTACGCAATGGGAGCAAGATGGCGCTCACGCCGCGCCCTCTTAACTCCCCAAGCGCCCGCCGCGGGCGGGATCTGTACCTGCCGCAGATATTTGCGGATGATCATTTTTGACCGCGAGTTAGACGTTTGTCCCCGCAAATCTCCGCGGTCGTCTATATTTGTTACTGCAAATCATCCTGCGTCCCACGCGGGCTAATACTTCGCGCTTTCGCGCTTCCGTCTTCGCCAAGGCTACGCCGTGACAAGTCGCCCGCCCGACTACTCAATGTGCGATACGCACTGCGCCGATGTTTGCCTCGCGGATACCGCCGCGAAAAAAAACGGGGGAATATCACATACGCTTTATTTGCCGTCGGATGCGAGGCGGTTGCCGCCGAGCGCGCAGTCGGATGGGAGTGATTTTACGCATTGCGGTGCAATGCGGAAATGCGCAAACGACCGTAGACGAGCACGGTTTACCGTGTGGAGCGAGTGACGACGAAGCGCAGGCGTATGGGATTAAAAAAGGGAATATCCGCATCCGTTTTGACCGCGGTCGCACGGGAAAAGGGGTGGTTAAGGCGGGGAAAGCCGACACGGCTGTCCCTGCCTTGTCCACATTCGTCAGAAACTTCTGCAAGCCTCCCTGTTTTTCTCTCCAAATACCAATTAAATTTAGTTTCGCAGGGCGAAACAAGCCCCCTCTGGCTCCCATTGCATAAAGTATACTGACATAAAAAAAGACTGTTGCTTCAACAGTCTTTTTTTTGTCTATACGATTTCTGCGGAAATGTCTGTTCGTTTGAGGAAAAACGTCATTCCTCTTTTTTCTCCGGCGGAATATCGAGTTTTTTGCCGAGATCGACCAGACCGCGGTCGCGGACGGGTTGCGGTTTGTTCATTTGTCTTTCCGCATTTTTTTCCTCTTCGGTCAGGAGTTTGGATGCGGTGAGTTTGCCTTCGTTGGGGTCTTTGAAGTCGACGCCGGGATAGGCCTGTTTGCCGCCGATCAATGTGACAACGCCGTTGGAGGGATCGCGGTAGAGCATCGGGATCGTTTCGCTGGTGCGCCAGTAACTGTTGTCGATGTTGATCCCGTCCAGACTGAAAGAGAGGTAATGGAAAATCCGCGGCGAAAGCGGCATCAGCAGGTGAATGCGGCTCATCAGGTCGATCTCGGCGTGGAATTTCTCCCTGCCGACCATTTGCCCGACGCGCAGAACTCCGTAAACATTTTTTTCGTCTTCGACGACAAGGTAATAATAGCGGCTCGTCGATTCGGTCAGGGAGCGGATCGAGTAGGTACGGGTCTGGATGACTTCGTCGCGTTTGTCGCCGTCGAGATCAGGCAGACCGACGGTTTTTTTCCATACGGTAACGCCGGGTTCGACGCGGAAAAGCTGATCTTCGCTCTGGTATTCCTCCGGGAGCAGGTTGTGGGAGATGTAGGCGGCGATCCGGTAAGTGCCGCAATGCTCCAAATGATAATACTTCTGGACCGGGATGATCATATTTTTGATTTCGCCGGGAGCGAGGATGAGACCGTTTACCGAGATTTCGCGTCCTTCGCGCTTGGGAACTTTTCTGCCGTGAATGTCGCGGATGTCAAAGAGAATGAATCCCTGCAACCGCGGATCGTCGCCGAAAAGCAGTGCGCGCCCGGTATCGTTGCGGAGCGTGACGCAGGCGTAAATCGGTTCATATTGCATATAAACCATCCGGTTGATGCGGGTCTGGATGCTGACGGTGCCGGCTCCAAGCGGCAAAAGCAAAGTGAATGTCAATGCCGCCAACAGAAATTTTATTTTTTTCATAAGGTTTCCCTTTCGTTGATTAACAGCCGTTTTTCAGACGGAGCGCGAGTTTTTCGGGCAATCCCGCGCGGATGATTTTTTCCTGCGCCGCGGCGATGTCGTAGGGGACGCGATACCGCGTGACCATACTGCGGTCGGTGTCGATCACGGCGAAACTGGCGCGGGGATCCCCGTTGCGCGGTTGACCGATGCTGCCGACATTGAAAAGATATTTCTGTGCTCTGCTGCACGGGATGCTCAAAGAATCCGCAACGGTGAAATTACTGTCGTTTCCGGGGCGGAGCGTGTTGTGTTGCCATTCCGGGATCTTGCTGATGGCGGATTCGCCGCGCATTCCGCCGCTACCCTTGACGAAAGCGACGGGGTAATGGCTGTGCCCGCAGAAGCAGATCTGCGTCAGTTGATAGGAAAAGTGGTCCTCCGCGTGGTGCGATTCAAAAATGTATCCCCAGCTTCGCGGCGAATCAAGCGTGGCGTGGACGGCGGAGATCCCGGTTCCGGGGACGATGGCGCTCTCTCTGCGGCGGAGGAAATCTTTTTCCGCATCGTTGAGCTGGGCGCGCGTCCAGCGGATCGCTTCGGCGGCAACGGGGTTGAAGCCGGAAAGCTCGATGTTTCCGGCGATCGCGAAATCGTCGTGGTTGCCGATCACCATTGCGCGGAAACGCAACGGCATAAGCAGTTGAATACAACGCCCCGGTTCGGCATTGTAGCCGACGATGTCGCCGAGAGAAATGTATTCGCGGACGCCGATGCCGCTGCAACAGCGAAGCACCGCCTCCAACGCATCGGCGTTGGCGTGAATGTCACTTAAAATTGCGATTTTCGGCATTCTGTCCCCTGCGTAATTGTCAAATACGGAGTGCATCCCATCCGGTGTAAGCCGGATTCTGTACCGGGCAAGCCCGGCAGCGATCATCTGTCTATGCGACCAGAACCCGGGGCTGATGACGCCGCGAGCAACGGCTCGCCCCCTATTTGGTCTTGCTGCGGGAGGAAGTTTACCCTGCGACGGAACTCTCGTTGCCGCCCGGCGGGCTCTTGCCCCGCCTTTTCACCCTTGCCTGCCGAAGCCGGCGGTCTGTTTTCTGTGGCACTGGTCTTACCGCGGTATATCGACCGCGGCATCCTTCTTTTCAGAAGGACTCCCCGCTCTACGCAGTCCGGACTTTCCTCGACCGGTGAACCGGTAACCCGTCCCGGTCGCGACCGCCCGCGAATGCGATGTACTCCAATTATTTAATATAGCGCACGAAGTGCGATATGCAAGGAAAGGAAAAAAATTCCGTGAAATAAAAATGCGGAGTCGTTTGAAAAAGGGCGGAACAACCGATTTTTTTCGCTTTTGCGCTTCCCTTGACAAAAAAGCCTCTTTTTTCGTTGTAAATCGACTTTTTTCCGTAAAAAAACGAAAAAATACAAAAAAAATCGAAAAATTTTTGAAAAACCGTTTGCATAATTCAAAAAGTCAGCGTATTATTACAACAACGACAGATGTGCCGGGGTACAACGGCGCAGTCTGAAAAACCAAAAAAGGGAGAGGGTACCATGAATCACAAGTTCTATGACGTCAAAGCGAAGAAGGCCGTCACCACCGCGATCACCGAAGGCAAGATCTACGGCGACAAAGACAATCCGCGTTATGCCGTTTGCGGCAAGACCAAAGATGGTCGTTCTTTGACCTGCTTCATCAGCAAGGCTGATTTCGAAGCGTTCAAGAAAGACGGCGTCAAATTCGCCAAGGCTGCCAAGAAATAGTTTCTGACACCGCAGTTGATCCCCGATGTTCGTTTTGAGCATCGGGGGGTTCTTTTTTGCATCCCGCGTCTTTTGCGCAAAACGGTGATATCTGTTGAAAAAAATGTTTTTTGTGCTATGTTAAGAAGCGGGATCTATCCCGTCAACCTCTATAATTTAAGGAGAAAGAGATCATGAAATTCGTTTGCAGTATCTGCGGTTACGTTCACGAGGGCGATCAGCCTCCCGCCCAGTGCCCCCAGTGCAAAGCTCCCGCTGAAAAATTCAAGGCGGTTGCCGGCGGTAACAGCTATGCCGCGGAG
This sequence comes from Victivallaceae bacterium, assembly GCA_016292515.1. Taxonomy (GTDB): domain Bacteria; phylum Verrucomicrobiota; class Lentisphaeria; order Victivallales; family Victivallaceae; genus UBA1784. The sequence goes on along the minus strand of JAEDIJ010000012.1, from coordinate 43,805 downwards.
CACGTCATCGCTTCCACCGAGGGCATCGATCCCGAGATCGTCGCCGGTCTCAAAGCGAACTTCAACGGCGAATGCTGTGAAGTCGGCATGTATCTGGCGATGAGCCGTCAGGCGGATCGCGAGGGATATCCGGAAATCGCCGAAGCCTACAAGCGTTATGCGTTCGAAGAGGCCGAGCACGCCGCCAAATTCGCCGAGTTGCTCGGCGAAGTGCTCACTTCCAGCACCAAAAAGAACTTGCAGATGCGCGCCGAGGCCGAATGCGGCGCCTGCGCCGGCAAAATGGACATCGCCAAGCGCGCCAAGGAACTCGGCTATGACGCCATCCACGACACGGTCCACGAAATGGCGAAAGACGAAGCGCGTCACGGCAAAGGCTTCGAGGGCTTGCTCAAACGTTACTTCTGATCGTTGCGTTTCATCCGCGACTCGAACTGCCGCCGGAACTTTTCCGACGGCAGTTTTTTTGTCTGAAAATATTTTTTCATCTTGAATAATGGCAAAAAAATGATATCCTATGAGACAAACGAAATACAATTTTTTTGATGGAGGGATCGGAATCATGAAAAAGAAAAAATGGCTCATTTGCGTCATCGTCCTGCTGGTCGTCGCCGCCGCGGGAGGGTATCTCTATTGGGATTATTGCCACGATCAGGAGAGACTTCATCCGAAGTTTTACAGCGGCAACGGCCGTTTGGAGGCGACGGAAGTCTACATCGCCACGAAAAATCCCGGCAGGGTGGAAAAAGTCTACGTCAAGGAAGGCGATCACGTCAAGGTCGGCGACAAACTCGTGCAGATGCAGATCACCACGCTGGAAGCGGAAAAGGCGGAAGTGGAAGCCAATCTGATCGTCCTTCAAGGCAGTCTGGAAATGGCGAAAGCGACGCTGGCGGAAAAAGAGAGCAATTTAGCCAACACCACGCGGGATTGCGAGCGTCAGGAAAAACTTTTCCGGCAGAATGCGCAGAGCGAAAAAATTTACGACAAGGCGTTGGCGGATATGCGCAAAGATCAGGCCGCCGTGCGTTACGCCAAGGCGAGTATTCTTTCCGCCGAGGGGATGATTGCGGCGGAAAAGGCGAAACTGCAACGTATCGAAAATGATATCAAGGACAGTCTGCTCGTCGCCACTTACGAGGGGCGCATCCAATATCAGCTCGCCCATGAGGGGGAAGTGCTTTCCGCCGGCGGACGGGCGATGAATCTCGTCAATCTGACCGACGTTTATATGACGTTCTTTTTGCCGACCAACATCGCCGCGCAGGTGATGCTCGGCGCGGAGGTCAAATTGGTTTTCGACGCCGCGCCCGATGATCCCGTCGACGCCAAGGTGACGTTTGTCGATCCCGTCGCCCAGTTCACGCCCAAAAGCGTCGAGACCCGGCTCGAACGGGAAAAGTTGATGTTCCGCGTCAAGGCGCACATCGATGCGGAATTGCTCCGCAAGTATATCGACGACGTCAAAGTCGGTCTGCCCGGCGTCGCGTATGTCAAACTTGACCCGAATGCCGATTGGAAAGATTGCCCGATGCGTTAAGGGCAGATCCACTTTTTCCGGAGATCACAATGCCTCCTCTTGTTGTCGAATCCCCCGTCGTGGAATTCCGCGACCTCTCCCTGCGTTACGGTAAAACGCAGGCTCTGGATCATATTTCGCTCGCGCTCCCGCCGAAAAAGATCATCGGTCTGATCGGTCCGGACGGCGTCGGCAAATCGACGCTGTTGTCGCTGATCATGGGGGCGCACGCGATGCAGACGGGCGAGTTGCGGGTCCTCGGCGGCGATATGCGCGACGGCAGTCACCGCACGGAAATCTGTCCGCGCATCGCCTATATGCCGCAGGGATTGGGCAAAAATTTATACTTCACGCTGACGGTGGAGGAGAATCTGCAATTTTTCGCCCGGCTTTTCGGGCAGGACGCCGCAGAACGGCGTCAGCGGATCGATCGCCTGACGCGCAGTACCGGACTTTTCAAATTTCTCGATCGTCCTGCCGGGAAACTTTCCGGCGGCATGAAGCAGAAACTCGGACTCTGCTGTTCGTTGATCCACGACCCCGATCTGCTCGTACTGGATGAACCGACGACCGGCGTCGATCCCCTGGCGCGCCGCCAGTTCTGGGATCTGATCGACTCGATCAAGTCGGAACAACCCGATTTGAGCGTCATCGTCGCGACCGCCTATATGGATGAAGCCCAGCGTTTCGACTGGCTGATCGCAATGGATGACGGGCATATCCTCGATACGGGCACGCCGCAGGAATTGCTCGAAAAGACGCAGAGCCGCGACCTCGACGCCGCATTCATCAAACTGTTGCCCGAAGAAAAACGCGCGGAGCACCGCGAACTGGTCGTCCCGCCGCTGGAAACGGGCGACGAAATTTCCATCGAAGCGGAAAATCTGACCAAGCGTTTCGGCGATTTCACCGCGGTCGATCACGTCAGTTTCAAGATCCGGCGCGGCGAGATTTTCGGCTTCCTCGGCTCCAACGGGTGCGGCAAGACGACGACGATGCGGATGTTGACCGGACTTCAACCGGCGACCGAGGGAAGCGCGAAACTTTTCGGTCAGCCGATCGACGGCAACGATTTGGAGACCCGCAAAAAACTCGGCTATATGACCCAACTTTTTTCGCTCTACAACGAGTTGAGCGTGCGGCAGAATCTCGAATTGTACGCCAAACTTTACGATATTCCAGAGGAAAAAGTCGAAGAAAGCGTCAACGCGATGCTGACGCGCTTTGACCTTACGCAATACGCGGAAACGCTGCCCGTGTCTCTGCCGCTCGGTATCAAACAGCGGATGTCGCTCGCGGCGGCGGTGATCCATCGGCCGCAGATCCTCATCCTCGACGAACCGACTTCCGGCGTCGACCCGGTCGCGCGCGACAGTTTCTGGGAACTCATCATCGAACTTTCCCGCCGCGATCACGTGACGGTTTTCATCACGACCCACTTCATGAATGAAGCGGCGCGTTGCGACCGCATTTCCCTGATGCACGCCGGGCGTTCGCTCGCGTGCGACACGCCGGAAAATCTGATCCGCGAGCGCGGCGCGGCGACGCTCGAAGACGCTTTCATCGGTTACTTGGAGGACGCCGACAGCGGTGCCGCCGATGCCGCCCAAGCGGCGTCGGTACAGCCGGAAAAAACTTCCGTTGCCGCCGCGCCGAAAAACTGGTTTCAGCGGCACGTTTTCGATTTCGGCCGCTTTTACGCCTGTTTCTGGCGGGAACTTCTGGAATTGCGCCGGGATCGGATCCGGACGACGCTCGCCCTTTTCGGCGCGATGATCCTGATGATCGTCGTCGGGTACGGCATCAATATGGATGTGGAAAAGATCGATTTTGCCGTGCTGGACAACGATCAGAGCCTTTTGAGCCGCGATTATACGCTCGGGCTTTACAATTCCCGGTATTTCCTGCCGCATAAGCCGATCGCCAATCACGCCGAACTTGACCGGCGTATGAAAAGCGGAGAATTGCAGATGGTCGTCGAGATACCGCCCTCTTTCGGACAGCACGTCCAGCAGGGGCGGTTGCCTGCCGTGGCGTTTTGGGTGGACGGCAGTCGGGCGGCGCCGGCGGAAACGGTTTCCGGCTACGTTTCCGCGTATCACCTCAACTGGCAGGCCCGATGCAGCCGGGAATCGGCGATGCCGCTTCCGATCGTGAATCTCAAAGTCGAATCGCGTTACCGCTATAATCCGGACGTGTTGAGTCTCCCGGCGATGGCGCCGGCGGTGATGCCGCTTCTTCTGATGATGCTTCCCGCCATTCTGGCGGCGCTCTCGGTCGTCCGGGAAAAGGAACTTGGTTCCATCATCAATTTGTACGTCACGCCGGTGCGGCGAAGCGAATTTTTATTCGGCAAACAACTGCCTTACGTGCTGTTTTCGTTTGTCAGCGCGGTTTTGCTGATGCTGCTCATCATTTTCCTTTTCGGAGTTCCCGTCAAAGGCAGTTACTTTTTGCTGCTGGTCTCGCTCTTTGTTTATTGCATTCTCTCGACGGGGCTGGGGTTGCTCTGCTCGTCGGTGACCAAAAGTCAGATCGCGGTCATCTTTCTCGCGATGGTCGCGACCCTTATGCCGGCGCCCCAGATGTGCGGATTGACGAACCCCGTCCCCGATGACGGAAGTCTCGCGGCACTGATCGGCGCGATCTATCCGACGACGCATATGCTGTTGATCAGCCGCGGGGTTTTCAACAAAGGGCTCTACTTGATCGATCTCTGGCGTCCTCTGCTGATCCTCGTCGCGGAAATCGGCGTCATCGGCGTCATCGGCGTCCTTCTTCAGCGGAAACAGGAGAAGTGAAAATGAAAAATTCTTTGCGGCACATTTACAGTCTCGGCGTCAAGGAGATCATCGCGATTTTCCGCGATCCGATGCTCTGCTGTCTGATCATCTACTCTTTCAGTCTCGGCGTCTGCGCCGGCGCGAAATCGATCCCCGAAGGGATCAGCCACGCGTCGATCGCGATCGTCGATGAAGACAATTCGGCGTTGACGAAACGGTTGGCGGATGCGTTTATGCCGCCGCTTTTCAATCCTCCGGAAAAAATCAGCCACGCCGAGATCGACCGTCTGCTCGATGAGGGAAAATATACGTTCATCCTCGTTTTTCCGCCGAACTTTCAGGAAAAAGTGTTGGCGAATCACACCCCGCAAATTCAGATCAACGTCGATGCGACGCGAATGTCGCAGGCCTTTGCCGGCAATAACTACATTCAGGAGATCCTGCTCCGCGAGATCAATGCGTTTTTGCGCCAGAATGTACCGGACGCGACAGTCTATTCGGCACAGGCGCTGGTGCGGAACCGCTTCAACCAGAATTTGGACAAAAGCTGGGAGGGCGCGGTGAGCGAATTGATCAACAACATCGCGATGATCGCGTTGATTTTGACCGGCGCCGCGCTGATCCGCGAACGTGAACGCGGGACGTTGGAGCATCTGCTGGTGACTCCGGTGACGCCGTTGGAAATGATGCTCGCCAAAGTGTGGTCGATGATCCTGGTGGTGATGGTGACGACGCTGTTGTCGCTGTTTTTTGTGATCTATCACTATTTGGATATTCCGATCGCGGGTTCGGTCACGCTGTTTATGGTCGGTGTGTGCATCAATCTTTTTGCGATCACGTCGATGGGGATCTTTCTCGCGTGTTTTACCCGGGATATGCCGCAGTTGGGGATATTGATGATCCTCGTCTTGATGCCGATGCAGATCCTTTCCGGCGGGACGACGTCGCAGGAAAATATGCCGCTTGTCATTCGATGGCTTATGCAACTTGCGCCGACAACGCATTTCGTGGTGTTCAGCAAGGCGATCCTTTTCCGCGGGGCGGAGTTTTCGCTGATCTGGGGAACTTTTGCCAAGATGTTGCTGCAAGGGATCTTTTTTTTCGTCGTTGCCTTGGCGCGTTTCCGCCGGACGGTCGCAGAGTAGAAAATTCGTTCCCGTTGAAAAAACGGGAAAGTTTTCGGCAAGGTTTGCGGAAAAATCATTGTTTTCGCTTGACAACGCGCGCTCTGTGTGTTATATTATATCTCACTTTCAGGCAAGTCTCCGTCGTCTAGAGGCCTAGGACATCGGGTTTTCATCCCGGCAACACGGGTTCGACTCCCGTCGGAGATGCCATTTTGGGCGTATAGCTCAGTTGGTTAGAGCGCTGCTTTCACACGGCAGAGGTCACAGATTCGAGTTCTGTTACGCCCACCATCCTTCGCTCGCCAACGGCGAGCTACGGATGGCAAGCCATCTCTCCGAACAAAGTTGTGAGGGGAATGGCAGGACAGGAGTACCCGCAGGGGAAGGATGTCCTCCATAGCGCGAAGTGCGGCGGAGGACCGGGATGTCCGAGATTTTTCCCTCGCTCAAAAAAGCATATCTCGCTATGTATTACGCTTACATTTTGCGCTCGCTGGTTCGCTCTACCGAACGTTATATCGGAAGTACCGAAGATTTAAAATCGCGCTTAATCAAGCACAACAAAGGGGATGTCCCGCATACGGCGAAATACCGCCCGTGGAAAATTGAAGCGTATTTCGCGTTTGAGACGAAAGAAAAAGCCGTTGCCTTTGAGCAGTATCTCAAATCCGGCAGCGGACACGCTTTTGCCAAGCGTCATTTCTGATTTCTTTGGTTCAAGTTCTTCACCGTGCAAGCTATGAAAAGCCGATAAAACACCTCGAAACACCCCATTGCTTTGCGCCGCTGCCTTTTCAAGCGTTTTCAATTTTGTTTCTGAAAATTCCGTTTTTCCGTTTGTTTATGGTATAAACCGCCGGAGAACCAATAAGTTCGTAATATTTCCGTAAGCATATTTCGCGAGAAATCATGTAAGAAAAACGCCAAAAACCAGTTTAATTTTCCTCTCCTTTTGTGGCAAAAATACATGAGAGCCCTTTGCCCCCATAATTTCATCAGAAAGGAGAGAGACACGTTGTAGAATGCTCCGATATCGAAAATCGCATCAAAAATTCAAAAGGCCTTGATTTTTCGGATTGCGGCAGTATCTTATAGCTAAATTACCGACTTGAAGGAACAAGGAGCTGATTGTGAAACGTTTTCATCTTATTCCCGTTGCGTTGGCGATATGCTTGAGTTCAGTTTTGTTTGCTGAAAAAGCGCAGGACTTTGTTCAAAACGCATTTAATGGTGATGCCCAAGCGCAATACACCCTCGGCTCGTGCTACGCTGTAGGTGATGGAGTCGGTAAGGATTTGACGCAAGCTGTGTACTGGTACCGCAAGGCGGCGGAGCAGGGATATGCCAAAGCGCAAGTCAACCTCGGTTTGTGTTACGCCAATGGCTACGGAGTCGGTAAGGATTTGACGCAAGCGGTGTACTGGCTTCGCAAGGCGGCTGAACAGGGGTTGTCACAAGCGCAATACAACCTCGGTTTGTGTTACGCCAATGGCTACGGAGTCGGTAAGGATTTGACGCAAGCGGTGTACTGGCTTCGCAAGGCGGCGGAGCAGGGGTTGCCCCAACCAAAGAAAGCTTTGGAAGGCCTCGAAAAACGGTGACGTCTTTCTCTCAATTTTGGGAAACGTATAGAGAAGTGCTTCAAATTAAAAGAGTTCGCACTGCTTCTCATCTCTTGACTTTTCCATCACTTCGAGGTAGCGGTGGAGATCAGTGAGTCGCTCAAGTGACCACGGCGAGAGTATGTCCAGAATGGAGTATAGCACCTGTCTCTTTGCCGGATCTGTTGCCCCGTTATCGAGGAGAAGCGGAGACGATACCTCTTTTGCCTCTATGTCTATTACTTCGGCTGTATAAGTTTCGCCCGACACAAGGAAATTGGGCAACTTTTCCATCATACGCTTTTTGTCGCATGCGTAGAAAAAATCGCCTCTTCGACGGTTTATGGCATAAGTTCACGCCTCTTTCTTATAGGAAATCTCCGGCAACGGGAGAAATATTCGCAATCCTGTTTGCAAGAATCCCCGCCTTGCTTCCCGCAACACCATTGTTGCACAAAAAAATTGCATTTTTTTGTAAGTCGTTGCAAATCAACGAAACGATGGCAAAAAAGTAAGAAAAAACGTCGCGTCGTGTCCATTTCCGATTAAACTTTTTCCGTTTTTTCGTGTATCAGTATTGTAAAACGTGACGGGCGTTTGCAACGGGGAAAGTAAAAATTGTTACACGTTACAGGAGGAGACTTTATCTATGGAAAAAGAAAAGTATTACTGGTGCGCCTTTGATCGGAACTTCAATTGCGTGGAGCGGGTCGGGGAAGTGCTGTGTTTACTCGCGACAAAATGGTACCATAGACCGGTGAATTATGCGGTCGCAAGGCAAGATACGAAGCTCGGGTTTTCGGTGTACACCGCGGGGATCGACGACTACGAAGCGTCGCAAAACGCGGAGCTGTTGCAAAAAGTGCGCACCCGGTGCGACAGATGGGGCGTTTTTTCCGCCTTTATCACGCGCCTTGAACTGCGCTTCGACCACGTCTGCCACGTGATGGAGAGGATTTTCCGATGATATACTTTGTCTACGCTTTCTTTATCGTCATCGCCATTGTAGCACTGGTGACGGGGTACTGTTATTATGACTCGCAACGGTACTACCGCGACGTCGTAGTGCCAGAGTTGATCGCGGAGGAAAAGGAACGTCGCCGCAAAGAGAAAGAAGAGGATGAAAAGCGTACCGCAGATCTGAGAAGGAGGATGGAGCGGGGTGTTGAACTCATCAAGATGGGGATTCAGCCGGACGATTTTATCGTTGTCGGGAGTAAACGTAAGCCTCTGATTTCCGAGGCTGAGGCAAGAGCGAAAGGGTTGATAAAATAAAGTTCACATTCAATTCCGACTCCGGAAAAATTCGAAAATTCGCTTGTTTATGCCGCAGCCCGTCAAAGAACCAAAAAAATCTCCGATAAAAACTTGCAAATGCGGCAATCTGGATGTACAGTATGCTTGATTGCTGAAATACCATAAACAATATATTCAAGATAAGCGAAGAAGAATTATGAGAACACTGGTCAATCGGGATTTGAAATTTTATTTCTTTTTCTTTGTTCACCACTGGATCCATTTTGTTCTCGCCGCGGTGATCGCGGGCGCGGCGATGTACGGCATCGCCAAATTTATGTTGCGGCCGAAGTATGCAGCGCAGACGATCCTTTATATCGGCCGCGGCAATAAACACGCGGGCGCAGTCCAGCTGGAACCCGGCTCGGAGGCGGAATTGCGCAATGCGGTCATCAATTTGCGCGCCGGTACGGAAATGGTCACCGATTTGAAATTTCTGATCCAGACGGAGCGTTTCCGGCTCAATGTCAATCAGTTGTTTGAATCGAAACATCACGGAATGAAGGCGTTGCCTTACGGCATCAGCGTGGACAATCCGAAAAATTCCCGGTATTTGCTCCTTACGGTCTCGTCGACCTCCGCGGAGGAAGCGATGGAACTTGCCAATTTAATGGGTGAAGTTTTTCTCCAGGAGATCGAGGTTGTTCTCGGCGTGCATAATTCACAGGTGATCGATCCTGCGCGGCTGCCGCAGGCCCCGTTTTCTCCGCGAGTCCGGATGCTGGTATTCGTCGCGTCGCTTCTGGCGGGGCTCGGTATTCTGCTGTTTTATTTCTGCCTTTACCTGTTTGATTCCCGGTTGAACGGTGTCGGCGATTTGCAGATGGCGGTCAAATTGCCGGTGCTGGGGGAGATCCCGTTGGACAGTTTCCTGTTGCAGGAAGTGGAAAAAGGTGATGTGAAGCATCATATCGTTGCGACATTGGATGCGAAATCCGGAGCGAAGCACTCCAATATCGCCGAGGCGTTCCGCATCCTCCGGAATAACGTCCGCTATACCGACACGCAAAAAGACGACACCGAGGGGCGGGTATTGCTGATCACAAGTTCCGTCCCGGGCGAGGGAAAAAGTTTCACCGCGTCCAATCTGGCGACGAGTTTTGCGGAATTGGGCTACCGCACTTTGATCATCAATTGCGATTTGCACAAATCGACGTTTCAGAAAATTTTCGGGGTGTCCCAGCATTGCGGTCTGGTCGATATTCTTTCCACCGGAGAAAGTTTTGAAAATTGCGTACTGCGCAATTATATGGACTTGCCGTTGGATATTCTGCCGTGCGGACCGACGCCGCCTAATCCGGCGAAGTTGCTCGATTCTTCCGTCTACAAAAATCTGCTGTCGCAGTTGAAAACGCAGTACCAGTACATCATTCTGGATGCTCCGCCGGTTTCCGCCGTCGCCGACACGATGATCCTCGGCAAACTTGCCGACGGCGCGATCATCGTCGTCCGCGACTGCTACACCCGGGAGGAAGCCCTCAAAACGACCGTCGAGCAACTTCAACTTGTCGATGTGGAACTTTTCGGCGTCATTATGAATGGCGTTATGCTTCACCGCCGCGGTTATTACGGCTACGGTTATGGTTACGGCTACGGCGGCTACGGTTATGGGACTTACGGCTACGGAGATTCTCATCACGCTGAAAAATCGAAGCATCCTGCGCAAGGATTTTTCGGCAGAATGCGGAACTTTTTCTCCAAGCGGAAGTGATCTTTTTCAAAGGGGCGGCAAATGACCGATTTGCATTCCCACTTGCTCTTTGACGTGGATGACGGCGCGCAGACGGAAAGCGTGACGCGCGAGATGTTGGAAAAATACGTCCGTCAATCCGTGTCGGTCGTCGCGGCGACCTCCCATTCTTCGATCGATCAGCCGGAGTATCAGCACGCTTTTGATCGCGTCGCGGCGATCGCGGCGGATTTCGGGGTGCGGCTTCTTCCCGGCAGAGAATACTCGCTTGCCGCCGCCGAGGAGCAGTATGCTTCGTTGCAGACGCTCGGAAACAGCCGTTTCCTGTTGATCGACCTCGGTCGTTTTTCCGTCAATTCCGCATTGAGCAACCGGCTGCGGGATTTCCCTCATCCGTTGCTGTTTGCGCATCCGGAAAGATTGTGGGGCGAAAAAGCCGTGGAAAACGCCCGTTTCCTCGCCGGGCGGCACGAAGGTTTTTTTCAGTTGAACAGCGGCAGTTTTCTGGGCAAATACGGCACCGCTTCCCGCAAGGCGGCGTGGGCGTTGCTGAATGCCGGTTTTTGCGCGGTGATCTCCTCCGATGCCCACGACGTTGGCGACATTACGCTTGCGGAATGCCGGAAACTGTTGGAATCTTATTACGACACCGAAACGGTCAGTTGGTTTTTTGAGCGCAATCCGCAACGCATTTTGTCGGGGAAATCGCCCCGGCGGATCGTGCCGCATCGCTCCTGGCTGACCCGGATCCGGCAGAAAATCCGGTTTTTTTGACGGGAAAAAGAGGAGTCTTATGAGCGCGACCAGTGACATCATTGCCGAAAAATTTATCCGTGAGGAAAAAGAGTTCCATTTGGGATTTCTGCCGACGGAGCAGTCGCATCCGTTGACGGCGACGCTCGAAACCGACTTCCGGAAATCCACTGCCGACGGAGTCCGTACGCTTCAGCGTCCCGACCGTCTGGTGTTGGAAATGGCGAAAAAAATGTTGAGATCGCCCGAATTTTCCCAAATGGTCGACGCGGGGCTGGCGACGCTGAAAGAAAAAGGGCGCATCATCTTTTCCGGTTGCGGCGCGACGGGGCGGTTGAGCATTCTGCTCGAAGCGATTTTCCGGCAATATGCAGAGGAAGATCCCGATTTCGACCCCGATTGCGTCGAAAGCATTATGACCGGCGGCGATTTCGCCTTGATCCGCAGCGTCGAATCCTTTGAGGATTATCAGATTTTCGGCAGAGAGCAGGTCGCGATGGCGGAAATGTCCGCGCGCGATATGCTTGTCGCGATCACGGAAGGCGGCGAAACGAGTTCCGTCATCGGCACCGTCAAGGAGGCGGCGGATCGCCGTTGCCGCGTCTTTCTGCTTTTCAACAACCCCGCCACGCTGTTGCGCGAACGTCTGACGCGCTGTCGCGAAGTGATCGACGACGCGCGCGTGACCGTGCTCGATCTTTCCTGCGGAGCGATGGCGCTTGCCGGTTCGACCCGGATGCAGGCGACGACCAGCGAGGAATTGATTTGCGGCGCGTTTCTGGAAACCGTCATCGCCCGAAAAAAGGGGAAGGCACCGATCGACTTCGCGACGGATTTCGAGAAACTCCTCGATCATCTTGAAAGCGACGCCGTCGTCGGGGATATCGCCGATGCGATCGACTTTGAGGATCGCGTCTACCGCGAAAAAGGGCGCGTCACCTATTACGCCAAAAGTTATCTGCTCGATCTCTTTACCGACACGACCGAGCGCAGTCCGACATTTATGTTGCCGCCCTTTAAGATCCCTTCGATCCCGGATGCGCCGGAGTCGTGGGCTTACGTCAAAAATCCGACAGCTCCCGCGTCGCAGGTCTGGCGCGAAATGCTGCGTCGCGCCCCCCGTTGTCTGGAATGGTCGATCGCCGACTACAAACGGATGAATGCCGCGCCGGAGATCCTCGCCAAACCGCCCCGTATCGGGGTGGAAAATCTTTTTTCGATGCCCATCGGCAACGAAAAAGTCCCGGCGCGCTACGATCGCGCGGCGGACGTTTCGATTTTGGTGTTGCTCGACCGCGCGGCGGACAATGCGGCACTGATCGCCGCCGCGCCGGTGTGTCAGCACAAAATCGTCATTTCCAGCGGCTGTGCCGATTCTCCGCTTCATCTGATGGATCACCTCGCCGTCAAATTGTTCATGAATACGCTTTCGACGGGGACGATGGTGAAAAACGGCCGCGTTTCCGGCAACTGGATGAGTTACGTCAGCGTTTCCAACAAAAAACTGATCGACCGCGCGATCCGGCTGATTTCCGAACTCGGAAAAGTTTCCTATGAGGAAAGTTGCCGCGCGCTCTTCGCGAGCATCGAGGAACTTGCCGCCTTGCCCGTTTCGCAGGAAATGCCGTCGCCCGTGCAGTACACTTTGAAAAAATTCCGGAGATAGATGATGAAGCAACTTGTTTTGATTTTTTCGGTATTGACGCTGATTTCGATCGGCGCGGCGGAAATCCACCTTGATCCGTCGAAAAATGAACCCGGCCGCTCCGCCGCTTTTACGACGCCGGACAATGAGATGCCGGTTTTTCCCTGCGCTTTTCTGGTGCGTTTCCGGGAAAAGGATTTGGAGATCGCCGTAACGGTGGCACGTGCGAAAAATGTGCCTTACCGCATTACGGGCAAAGGCAATGACGATCCGCAGATCTTCGCCGGAGAAACGATCGAGATCATGCTGTCGCCGGAGCCGGAAAGCGGCGTTTATTATCACATCGGCATCAATCCGGCAAATTTTGTCTATACGGCGAAAAAACGCGATAAGTCTTGGGGAGAGAAAATTCAGGTCAAGGTGTTGAAAACGAGCGAACGCCTTTGGAGTGCCGTCGTCCGGATCCCCTATGCGGAAATGGGTACGGTTTTTCCCGTCAAAGGCAAAAATTGGCGCGTCAACGTCGGTGCCGCGGTCGCGCAAATGGACGGCAAAATCCATACGCTGAACTGGAATGGCGCGACGAATTATCACGACATCAACGAATTCGGCACGCTGTGTTTTGATGATGCGACTCCGACGGTCGTCGATGTCTGGTATGCTCACGCCGGACGGGTGTTGGCTTTTGTATCCGGAGAGGAAGATGTTTTCTGTCAGGTCGGGGAACGCCGTTTCGTCGGAGAACGCCGTCAGCAGTCGATGATTTTCGATTTCACGCTTCCGGAAAGCATCGCATCGCTCCACGACCGATTGAAGTGCCGTTTCGTGCGCGCCGACGGCAGCGTCATCCGCGAAGTCTACGCGCCCTGCCGCGAAAATCACAGTTTTACGCTCGACGGATTTTATTACACGCCGTCGATGAAAGTCGGTTTCACCCACGACGCCGGCAAGGCGGACATCCGGCTGTTGAAAGAGGGAAAGATCGTCCGGGAACTTGCTGCCGCGCCGGAAAAAGGGAATCTTTCTCTGGAAAATCTGCCCGTCGGCGACTACGCCGTCGAGATCGTTTCCGGCGCGTGGCGGAGCGTCCGGCTCATCAAACTCTGTCCGGAAAATTTCGCGCCGCCCGCTATTTCCGATGACGCGACGCTCTCGATCTCCGACTCGCTGCTGAAACTGGACAACGTCCCGCTTTTTTTGATCGGCGGTTCCAATTATCCTGATTTCCCCTTGCCGGCGTATGCGGCATTCAATCTCGGCACCGCGAAGTACGGGATGCAGAAAAACGCGATATCCTTTATGCCGCAACCGGGTATCCGCCGGATGATCACTTATCCCGATCCCGATCATATCGTCGGAAATCTTTTGGTTGACATCCGCAAAAGTTATCTCGCGCATCCCGATCACCGCCGCAGTTTCGCGCGGCTTTCCTACGAAGCGCAATTGCCGCTTCACATCAAAACGGCGGACGGCAAAAAGTACGATCTCGCCTCGCAGCCGCTTTTTGCCGAATTGTACACCGCGCTGAAAAAGGAATTCCCCGACCGCCTGTACTCGATCCACATCGACAATCTCAATCTGATCCCCTCTTTCGGTCCCTACTGCGACATTTTGGAATTGACTTCGTGGCGCACCAGCTTTGCCGTCGATATGATGCGTTTCCTTGCCGAAGATATGCGCCGCGCCAAAGCCGCCGCCGGCAAGCCCGTCATTTTCTGGCTCGGCGGGTCGTTGCCGTCGCCCGATCAGCGCAGCGCGGAAATGCTCCGCTCCGCCGTCTATGAAGCGATGCTCGCGCGTATGAGCGGCATCGTCTTTCATCTGGGACACGGCGGTATCCCGAAAAATTACGGGAGATTGTGGTCGCTCGTTTCCGGCATCAACGCGGAAATTCAAAGCATCTATCCCGATTTGGCGCAGGGGGAGGACATACCGGATTTCGTGGAGGAAATGCCGGCGGATTTCCGCGCCGTCGCGCGCCGTTGCGGCAACCGGATCCACCTCGTCGTTTTCAATTTGAGCGAGTGCGAAGCGCATTGGAAAGCGAAAACGCAAAAGGGTGTGCTTGCCGCCACGTTGACACCGCTTGAAGTCAAGGTTTATTCTTGGAGTGCCGAATAAAACTTATGTCCACGCGTTTCGTTGCGGCGGCGCGTTTTTCCGCGCTTGCCGCTTCTCATTTTTTCGCGGATTTTTTCAGCGCGGTGTTGCCGGGAATACTTCCGGCGGCGTTGCTTTATTTTCATCTTGATCTCGGGTACGGTGTCATTCTGTTGAGCGCGATCGGCATCGGTGCCAATTTGTTGCAGATACCCGCTTCTCTCATCGACCGTACCGGAAAATCGCCGCGCTTTCTCGTTTCGGGGATCTTGCTCGCCTCGACGATCCTGATTTTGCCTTTTCTTCCGGAAACGACGCAGTTTTGGCATCTCGCATTGTTGCTGTTTCTTGCCGGAAGCGGCATCGCGCTGGTGCATCCCTTTGGTTTGCGCGGCGTCCACGCGTTGGATTTTTCCGTCAAAGTGAGCGTGCCGCTCTTTATGACGTGCGGTTTTTTCGGTGCCGCCGTCGCGCCGTGGATAGCGTCCTTGCTCGTCAGCGGGGCGGGAATGGAAGGACTTTTATATCTCTTTGTCCCGGTGGTACTTATCGTGCTTCTTGTGATCGGGAGCCGCGTCAAATTGGCGATCCCGGAGGAAGCGGCTTCCGTGCCGGGAAATGGCGAAAATCCGCCGTGGAGTTTCGGCGCGCTTTTCTTTTTTGCGCTCTGGCTCAATTGCGGAACGGCGATTTTTACGGGATTGCTGCCGACGATGCTTCACCAATTCGGATATACGCTCGCTTTCGGCGGATTTTGCAATACGCTTTTCGGGATCGGCAGTTCCGCCGGATCCATTTTGCTCGGCATTGGCGCGCGCCGCGTCGCGCCGCATAAAATGATCCTGCCGGGGATGGGGATCGGAATCCTCATCGCTATGATCTATCTCGCGTCGGCTTCCGTTTCTCGAATGGCGGTGCTTTGCATTCCCTTTTTCGGCTTCCTTTTGAGCGGACCGTATCCGCTCCTTGTCGCGTTGTCGGCGACGGCGCCGGGGCGGTTTTCGCCGACGTTCCGCAACGGATTGATCGTCGGCGGCACGTGGGGCGTCGCCGGTGTGATGCTGCTTCCTGCGGGGCAGATCGCGGAGCGCGTCAGTTTGTCCGCCGCGCTGGCGATGGCGATCGGCTGTTACGTCATCGCCTTCGTTGTCGCGGCGGCGACTTGCCGCAAAGCAAAATAAATTTGTTTTTCCGGAAAAATGCGCTTGCTTTTTGCCTCGGGGCGGGATATACTACGCTCCGTACAGGAGAACTCATATGCCGCAACGGATTTTTCTCGGACGTCAAAATCTGCTCGTCGACGCCATCGTCGAAAGACTTTGCACGCGGATATCGCCATCGTCGCCGATGGCGGATCTCGGCAGGATCGCCGTCGTCCTGCCGGGAATGGCGGCGCGTCGTGCGGTACAGCGTTGTCTGTCGGAAAAATTCGGCGCGTTGCTTCCTCCCGCACTTCTGATGCCGTCGCAACTTCTGCGTTGCGGTGCGGAAAAAGGACATCCCGCCTCGCCGATGGAAACGGAGCTGATCTGGCAAAGGGCGATCGCGCGGGCGTTGAAAACGCCGGAAAAATTTCCCTTGCTCTTTCCCGGCGACACGGCTGACCTGCGCCGGATACCGGGGAAACTTTTTGCCCAGTTGCGCGAGGAATTGACGCGCGGCGGGATTTCGATCGCCGACGCCGCCGGGGCGTTGGGAAACCGCGGAAGCGAACTTGCCGAATTGGAAAAACTTTTTCTTGCGGAATTGGCGAAATTCGGATTTGACGATCCGCTTCAACTTGACCGTAATGCCGCGGAGTCGATCGCGCCGTTGACGGAATTCGACCGCATCATTCTTGCCGGTGTCCCCGATCTGCCGCATATGCTGAAAAAGCGATTGGCAAATCTCTGCGCCGCCCGGCAGGACGCCTTGGAGATATGGATCCACGCGGGCGAGGATGAAAGTGCGGCGTTTGACGATTTCGGAGTCCCGCTCGCGGACGTTTGGGAAAAACGCGCGCTCCCTCTGGATACGGCGGCGATCGAAATCGTCGCCGACGATCGCGACGCGGCACTTTGCGCGCGGGATTTCGCCCTTGGCGCCGGCGATCATTTTGATGCGGAAAATTGCACGGTCGCGCTCGCCGATCCCAATCTGGAAGCCGCTTTCATCAAATCTTTTTCCGAGATCGGAAGTGCGACGGAGCGACCGCTTGCCGTCACGGCGTCGATCGGAGTCCCGGCGAAAAAACTCCGGCTGGCGCGGCTCGGCGCGGCATTGGTCGATTTTTTGAAGAACAGCGACGATTTTGCCGCCGGCGCCGCTTTGCTCGTTGAACGCGATTTTCTCGCGGCGTGCGCGGCGCAAGGCAAAAGCGAAAATCAGATCCTCGCCGCGCTCGACGACTTCCGGCAGAGCAGTTTTCCCGATGATTTCGGCGCGGCGTTGAATTTTTTGCGCAAGAGTGCCGACAACTGGAAGTCGGCGGAAATTTTACTGCCGCTGCTGGAAAAAATCGCCGATTTGCCGCGCGATATGGAGCAGAGCGAAAGTGCCGCCGTTTTTTTGCAGGATTTTTTCAACGCGGTCTTTCATCGCGAACTCGACCGCAGCGAAAAAAGTTTCGGCATCTCGCTTGGCGACGAGATCGAACTTTTCCGCCGGAAACTCGGCGAGTTTTGCGCATTGCCGCCGGAATTGACCGAGGGAACGGAGCGCACGGCGGCGTTGGAACTTTTTTTTCAGCATTTCGAGCAGGAAATGCTGCCGGTCGTCCGCGGTGATCTCGTGTTGGAGGGAATGCTTGAGATCCCCTTTTTTACGTCGCGCCGCGTGATCCTCGTCGGCGTCAATGAAAAATTCTATCCCGACCGCATCGCACCGACCGCATTTCTGACCGATTCCATCCGCAGAAAACTGCATCTGCGGCACAACGGCGACACGTTTGCGAGGGCGATGTGCCACTTGCACAGTCTGCTCGATCCGCGGCAATCTGCCGACGTGAAATTTTTCGTCCTCAAAATTTCGGCGCAAAAGGATGTGTTGAAGCCGTCGCCGCTCTTTTTTTCCGGCGCGTTGCCGGAAACGGATTTTCTGGCGCGGACGCGCAAACTTTTCGGCGAAGTTTCCGCACGGCAGACGGAAAAAAGATCCGCCGATGAAGTCAGACGCTTCACATTTGACTGGCAAACGGGAGAGATCGCCTTTTTCGACAACGCTCCCGTCCTCGCCGTGACGGCATTCAAAAATTATCTTGCCGGCGCGGAACGGTTTTTCCTTTCCAATGTCCTGCGCGCCGATCCGGTCGATTATACCCTTGCCGAGCCGGATGCAAGCGGATTCGGCTCGATCTGTCACGCCGCGTTTGAGCCGTTGCAGAAAACTTCCTGCGACAGCGAAGAAGCGTTTTTCTGCGCCTTGGAGCGCAACTTGGATCGTTATTTGCAGGAAAATTTCGGCGATCCGATCCCGGTACTGATCAAATTGCAGCGGGAAAATCTGCTTCAACGTTTCCAATACGCGGCGAAATTGCTCGAAGCCGGACGCAAAGAGGGCTTCGTTCTTCTCGAAGCGGAATACGTTTTCGGCGGCGGCACGCCGATCCCGCTCGGCGACGGCTTTGTCAAAGGCACCGCCGACCGTATCGAGTATTGCGCCGCCAGCAATACGCTGCGGATCCTTGATATCAAGACGGGCAAGATCGATTCCGTCGAAAAAGAACATTACAAAGCGGGGAAATTCATCAATCTGCAATTGCCGCTTTACGCCATTTTACTGCGCCGCGACAAGGAATTTTTCCGGCGGCATCCCGAAGTCGATCGCGAAAGCGTCACCATAGAATGCGGTTACTTTTTACTGCCGCGCGCGGTGACGGAAAGCCGCATCGACCTTTGGCAGCAGGAAAAATTCGACGCTTTGCTCGACGAGGCGCAGATGTGCGCGGAGCGCGTCCTTGCCGAAGTGAAGGAAATGAAAAACAAACTCTTTTTCGGCGCGCCCGGCAAAAACGTATTGCCGGACGCTTTGGCGCAGATCATTACCGATTTTGCGGCGGCATTCCCCACCGTTTCCTGGCAGGAGAGACCCGATGACGACGCAAAGTGAAAATCCCCGCTTCTGTTTCTGTCCGGCGCAAGTCAAGGGGAACTGCACTTGCGGTCGTGTGGACTGCAAGTGCTTCAACGGTTTCAAGCGTCTGCGCGTCATTATGGCGAGCGCGGGGACCGGCAAAACGTTTCAATTGGCGATGCGCTTTATCCAACTGCTCCGTTTCGGGGTGGATCCGGCGGAAATTCTCGCCGTCACCTTTACCAAAAAGGCGGCGGGGGAGATTTTCGACAAGATCATCGGCAGGTTGCTCGAACTTGCCGATCCCGCCGGAAAAAAGGACGCAGGCAATACCTGCGAAATGTTTTCGCGGTCGCAGTTTCTCGATATCCTGCGCCGGCTTCTGGAAATGCGCCGGGAACTTCAAATCGGCACGATCGACAGTTTTTTCCGTAAACTCACCGATGTTTACGCGCCCGAACTCGGCATCTGGGGCGGCATTTCGCTCATCGACGCCAAAGATCGGAGTTACCGCCGCCGCACGCTCCGCAAGTGGTTGCGGCTGATCGGCGACGGCGATGAACTCGCCGCCTTGCGCGAATTGCTCAAAATGGCGAACCGCGACGAGCAAAAGAGTTTTTCCGCGACGATGGATGACCTGGTCGACAGCTGTTATCCCTTTTTCCTCGCGCACGAAAACGAGCATTTGAAGTGGGGCAATATCCCATTCCTCTTTTGCAGCGATCAGGAGGAGTTGCCGCGGGACGTCGTGACGGATATTTCCGATCGGCTCGACGGCGCGATGATCGTCATTCAGGAAAGCGACGAAAAATACAACAAAGTCGCCGTCCGCCGGATTCGGACATTGGCGGATTTTTGCGCCGCGGGCGCGGAAACGATCGGGCGGCTTCCCGATGACGTCAAGTCGCTCTTTGAAAATCTTGTCAAATACAATCCGCAGGGGTGGGAGAACGACGACGGCAAGGAACTTCTTCCCGCCGCAAAATGGACTTTGGCGGAAAATATCGGCGATCTCGTGCGGCAACTTTTCCGCCACATCCGTGCCGTTCTCACGCAGCAGGCGCGCACTCGCGCCCAAGCCGTTTATTGGCTGATGGAAAATTACAACAAAGTTTATCACCGCGAAGTGCGCGCGGCGGGACTGCTCACCTTTGCCGACATCCCGTATCTGTTGCAAAGTGGAAGCGGCGAATCGGATTTCCGGCTTTTTTTCAATGAAAGCGTCAATTTGGAGGAGCGTCTTGACGCCCGGCTCAACCATTATCTCTTTGACGAATTTCAGGATACGAGCGATATCCAGTGGAATGCTTTTGACAATCTGCTCGACGAATTGGTCAACGACCGCGAGAGTGATTTCCGCACCTTTTTCTGCGTCGGCGACATCAAGCAGTCGATCTACCGCTTCCGGCAGGGCAATCCCCGGCTTTTCGGCCGCGTGATCGACAAAATGAAAACCCAAGCCGACACGCTCACTTTGTCGCGCCGCTCCGCGCCGCAGGTGATGGAACTGGTCAACGCGGTTTTTCATAAACCGTTGAAACGCATCGGTTTCCTTGAATCTGTTTCCCGGTTGGAATTTGAGGAGCACAAAGCGTATCATCAGGATATGCCGGGATTTGCCGCCTTGATCCAGTTTGAAAAAGCCGACCGCCCCGTCGTCCAGAACAAGGCGGAATTCATCTTGGCGGCGTTGTGCGACGTGCGGCCTTTTGACCGGAAACTTTCGGTCGGGGTTCTGATGCGCAACAATCAGCATTTGCGTGAATTCGGTCAAGTGTTGCAGGAGTTGATCCGCGAGAAAAATTTGCCTTTCACGGTTTCCGTCGACGGGACGCTTTCTGTGTTGGAAAGCGTTGCGGTGGAGATGTTTCTGCAACTATTGACACTCTCCTCGCATCCGGCGGACAAGTCGGCGCATACCTTTTTGCGTTTTGCGCAGTGGGGAATGGAACGGCTCTCGTGGAAAAAATGGGGGAGTTCCCTCCGGCTCGGAGAAACTTGCGACGCCGACGCTTTGTCGCAGGCTCTCCGGCATCTTGTCAACGCCGACGGCATCGTCGGTCTCGCCGACCGCTTTCTGGCAGGCTTCGGCGAGTTTTTCAGCGATTTCGACCGCCGGAGATTTGAAGCGTTGCGCGAAATGGCGGAAGATTTTTCCGGCGCGCCCGACGATTTCCGCGAGCAACTGCAATGGCAGCAGGATGAAGAAAAATCGCTTGCGGGGTCGATCCAGTTGATGACGATCCACAAGTCCAAGGGGCTGGAATTCGATCTGGTCTTTTTGCCGGAATTCGACTCGCGCCACGGCGGTGCGAATATCGTGCCGGAAATCGACATCCCCGATGTGCGGCAGAGCGATGCGAAACCCGCTTGGATCGGCTATCTGCCCGATAAGGCGATCGCTTCGACGCTGCCCGGTGCCGCCGAGTATTTCGCCGCGCGGGAGGAGGAGGAAGAGTACGACATCGGCTGTACCGTTTACGTCGCGCTGACCCGTGCCAAACGGGCACTCTACCTTTTGTTTGCCACGCCGGGCAAGGATTCGCAACAGCCGGAAGCATCTATCGTTGCGGCACTTGCAAAGGACGACGATGCCGCGCATCGCGCCAAACGCGATTTCGCGGAGCGATTTTCTTTCCCCGATGCGGAGTCTTTCAATGTCCGCTACGCCGCGGGGCGAAGCGATTTTTTCACGGATATCCCCGATCGGGAGGAAGCGGTTGCCCCGATCGTTGCGCGCGACCCGCAAAAAGTTTCCGTCGACTCGCACCGCATCGGTTTCGCGCGTCCCTCGACGGCGCACGGCGGCGGCAACAAGCGGCAAATCGAAAACTGCTTTGTCCCGGCGCGCGGCGCGGAAACGGGGACGCTCGTCCACGCCCTTTTTGAAAAGATCGACTTCCTCGACGAGAAGTTCGATGCGGAAAAATTTCTCGCGGCAAATTTTCCGGATGGCGATGCAAAAGTCCGGGAACTTTTTCTTGCCTCGCTGGCAAAACCGGAAATTTTCAACGCCCTCAAACGCCCCGCGCCCGACATCGTTTTGTGGCGGGAAAAGGATTTTCTCCACCGGACGGCGGAGGGCATCGTTTCCGGGACGTTCGACCGCGTGGTGCTGATTTGCGAAAACACCCGGATCGTCCGCGCTGAAATTTTAGACTACAAGAGCGATCATTTGACTTCGCCGGAAGACTTTTTGGAGCGTCACGCCGCGCAATTGGAGATCTACCGCAACGCGCTGGCGGCAATGACGCACCTTGAACCCGATCGGATCAATTGCACGTTGCTTGCGCTCCGGCTCGGCAAGGCGGTCAGCGTGCCGATCCCGCGATGAGGAAATCGATTGCGCGCAAATAGCCGTCAAACCCCATCCCGGCAAAGCGTTGACAACACGCCATCCCCGCGTAGGAGATCTTGCGGAAATCCTCGCGGCTGTCGACGTCGGAAAGATGCACTTCGACGGCGGGAAGCGCGACCGCTTTGAGTGCGTCGAGGATTGCGATGCTCGTATGCGTATAGGCGGCGGGATTGATGATGATCGCGTCGAAGTTGCCGAGACAACTCTGGATCGCGTCGACGATCGCGCCCTCGCTGTTGGATTGAAAAATTTCGATTTCGACGCCGTGCGTTTTTGCGTACTCCGCGATTTGCCGTTTCAGTGCCGCGTAATCCTGTTTGCCGTAGATGGCGACTTCGCGGATACCGAGCAGATTGAGATTGGGACCATTGATGACTTTAATTTTCACGGTAAGCCTCGACGATTTTTTCCGCCGCCAGATCGGGGCAGATGTTGCGGGTATTCTGTACGGCGGCATCCGCCGCTTTTTCGTAGAGCGGGCGGCGTTCACGGTAAAGTTTTGCGACGGCTTCCTGCGTGGAGGAGAGCGGACGGTCACCTCCGACGGCAAGTTCCTCCAACGGACGGTCGATCAGGCAGACGAAACCGATCCGGCGGAGCAAGGCGACGTTTTCCGGATCGAGGACGATGCCGCCTCCCGTGCCGACGACCGTATGCGAGATGCCTTCCAATTTCAGCACGGCTTTTCTTTCCAGCTGGCGGAAGCCCGCTTCGCCGAAACGGGAAAAAATTTCCGGGATCGGCATATTCGCCATTTTGACGATCTCGTCGTCGAGGTCGATGAAATCGAATCCTAAAATTTTTGCAACCCGTTGTCCTAACGTGCTTTTACCGCTTCCCGGCATTCCGATCAAGATCAAGTTTTCACGCATTGAAATCACCTCAAAAAATCCGGTTTTTCCGTGAGCAGGAAATCGAGCAACACAAGGCTCGTCATCGCTTCGACGACCGGCACCGCGCGGATCGCGACGCAGGGATCGTGCCGTCCTTCGACGGCAAGCGTCGTTTCCGTCATCGATTTGAGATCGACGCTTTTTTGCTCTTTGGCGATCGACGGCGTCGGCTTGAATGCGGCGCGCAACAATATCGGCATCCCGCTTGAAATCCCGCCGAGAATGCCGCCGTGGCGATTGGTTGCGGTGCGGATCTTGCCGCCGGCAACGCAAAAGGCGTCGTTGTTGGTCGAACCTTTGAGACGGGCGGCGGCGAACCCGTTGCCGAATTCGACGCCGCGCACGGCGGGAATGCCGAAAACCGCCTTGCCGAGACCGCACTCGATGCGGTCAAACATCGGCGAACCGATGCCCGCCGGGAAACCGATGACGCCGCACTCGACGACTCCGCCGAGCGAATCGCCCTCCATCGCCGCCGTTTCAATGGCGCGTTGCATCAGAATTCCCGCCGCGTCGTCGCAGACGGGGAACTCTTTTTCGCCGGGAGCAAGCAACGTGTCGCGCTCCAAGTTGACGGCGTCAAAAGCACGGTCGTCGATATTCCAGACGCTCGCCAGATGCGCGCCGATGAAAATGTTTCTCCTTGCGAGGATCTGCCGCGCGATCGCGCCCAGTGCGACGATCGGCGCCGTCAGCCGTCCCGAGAAGTGGCCGCCGCCGCGCCGGTCGGCGGCTTCCCCGTAACGAAGCAGTGCGGCGTAATCGGCGTGCCCGGGGCGCGGGACATTTTTCAACGCCTCGTAATCGCCGCTGTGCGTATTGTGGTTGCGAATGACGATGCCGACGGGCGTACCGGTCGTTTTTCCGTTGCAGATGCCGGAAAGAATTTCCGGGAGATCGCTTTCGACGCGCGGCGTCGTGTTTTTCTGCCCCGGTCGGCGGCGCGAAATCATTTTGAGAAATTCCTTTTCGTCGAATTTTTCTCCGGCGGGGAAACCGTCGGCGATCCCGCCGACCGCCGCTCCGTGCGATTCACCGAAAATACTGATTTTCAAGGTGTTGCCAAAACAGGATGACATCTTTCAAAACTCCTTGTTTGCCGGAAATATCCGGGTGAAAAAGTCAGGCAAAGACTTGTTGACGGCTTCCCATCCCGTCAGGGAAACGGATTGTTGTGCGGCAATTCCGGCGAGGGTCGCCGCCATTACGATCCGGTGGTCGTTGCATCCCGTAAGCGTACAGCCTCCGGGGATGACGCCATTGCCGTAAATTTCGATAAAATCTTCTCCTTCAATTACTTGAACTTTGAGTGCCGTCAGCATTTGCCGGATCGCCGCAAGGCGGTCGCTCTCTTTGATGCGGAGCCGCCGCGCGTTGCCGAGCGTCGTGATGCCCTTTGCCTTGGCGGCGACGACCGCCAGTACCGGAGCGAGGTCGATCGTCGCGTCGACGTCGAGATATCCCGCGCCGGATAGAGGCACTTTTTTGACCGTGATCTCCTGATTTTTTTGCGTCACCTTTGCGCCGAAGCGGCGCAACAATTCCACGAAGCGGCGGTCGCCTTGGCGGGAATTGAGATCAAGTCCCTTGACCGTCACGCGTCCCGCGACTGCGCCGAGTGCGAGATAGGCGGCACTGTTTGACCAGTCGCCCTCCACGGCGATATTTTGCGGCGAAACGAATTTGCCGCTGACGGCAAAACCCGCCTCCGTCGCTTTTACGGTGATGCCGAAGCGTTGCAGGATATCTGTTGTAAGATTTACATAATCAACGCTTTGAAGTTTTGATGAAAGAATGATCTCTCCGCCGCCTGCCGCCGCCAGCGCAAAGAGAAATCCCGTGACATATTGACTGCTGACGTTGCCGGGCAGCGTGATTTTACTGTTTTCAGGCAGTTTGCCCGACAGGAAAAGGGGAAGTTGGAGATTGCTTGGTTTTACACCGCATTGCGCGAGCGCGTCGAGAAGTTCTTGAAGCGGACGCTCCGGCAATCTTCCTTTGCCGGAAAAAATGCCGCTCGCGCCCGCCGCCGCCGCGACGGGCAGGAAAAATCGGAGCGTCGAACCGCTTTCCCGACAGGGGAAATCACCTTGCACGCGTTGTTTCGGCGTGACGGTGACAAAATTCCGATCCCGCACGACCTGTGCGCCGATCCCGGCGAGACAATCGAGCGTCGCCGCGACGTCTTCCCCGAAATCGCAACCGAGATCGATGCGCGTCGGCGTGTCGCAGAGTGCCGCCGCCAGCAATATCCGGTGCGCCGCCGATTTGGAGCGCGGCGCGTCGATTTTTAATGTGATTTCTTGTGGATGAATGACTTTCATTTGGTCAAAAAGTCTTTCAGGTCATCGACGGGTACGGGGAGCAATTCGCATTTCCCGATATCGCGCGGTACGACGAATTCCAGGATCCCGCCGTGCCGTTTTTTATCGTTGAGCATCGTTTGAAGCATCGTGTCGACGGGGTAGGGATTTGCCGTCGGAAGATGAAGATTTTTAAGTGCCGTTTGCAGTTTTTCCGCCGTTTGCGCGGGGCAGAGTTGACGGCGGCAGGCGATCCGGGTGATCTCCATCATTCCGATCGCGACGGCACTGCCGTGCGATATGGCGAAGTTTGAAGCGATCTCGATCGCGTGGCCGAGGGTATGACCGAAATTGAGCAACCGTCTTTCGCCGCGGTCAAACGTGTCGCGCTGAACGACGGAGGCTTTGATTTCGATACAGCGCGTGATGATCGTTTCGGCGTCGCTCTGCAATGCGCCGCCGGAGATCGCGGCAAAGAGTTCGCGGTCGCAGATCATTCCGTATTTCAACGCTTCGGCGGCGCCGTCGGCAAAAATTGCGTCGGGAAGCGTCGCGAGCGTTTCGGGGTCGGTGAAAATTTTTTGCGGCTGATAAAACGTACCGCAGAGATTTTTGCCTGCCGCGAGATTGATCGCCGTTTTGCCGCCGATACTGCTGTCGACCATCGCGAGGAGGGTCGTCGGCACCTGATAAAAGGGGACGCCGCGCAGAAACGAAGCCGCGGCGAATCCGGTGAGGTCGCCGACGACGCCACCACCGAGGGCGAGGAGTACATCGCTTCTGGTAAAGTGTTGCGCGGCAAGAAATTCCACAAGTTTTTCCAAGGTGGAAAAGGATTTGGAAACTTCCCCGGGCTCCACCGTGAAAACAACAAGGTCGATCTTTGCTTTGTCGAGTGAGCGGCGCACGTCGTCGAGGTAGAGCGCGCCGACGTTGCGATCGGTGACGATCGCCGCGCGGAAACTTTTTTCCGGATTGGCGGCGCGCAACGCTTTGCCGATCGAATGACGGATGCCCGAAGCGATTTCGGCGCGGCAGGGCGGGATCTCGATGAGCGGCATTGTTATTTCCCTTTCGCTTCCCGGAAAGCGCGGAGACTTTCGATCGTCGCCTTGCGCTTTGCCCCCTGTTTGAAAAGTTCGACGAGTTGCTCCCGGTCGTTTTTTTGGAGTACCGTTTCAAATTCCGCGAGGCGGGAGATCAGCGTGTGGATCTCGCGTTGCAGATTGTCGCGGTTGTCGAGAAAGAGATCGCTCCACAACTGCGGATCGACCGAGGCGACGCGGATCATATCGCGGAAACTCCCCGCCGAAAAACCGGCGTGCTCGTCGGCGGTCGGACTTTGGACGAAACTTGCCGACAGCGCGTGAGCGAGTTGAGAGGTGTAGGCGATGAGCCGGTCGTGTTTTTCCGGCGTCGTCGTGACGACGCGGCCGAATCCGAGCGAGAGGAAAAACTTTTTGATCCTTTCCACTTCGGCAAGTTGCGGGATTTCCTCAAAAACGAGGAGCATCGAAGCGTTGTTGTAAAGCGTTTCGCTCGCGCGCTCGAAGCCGGAACGCTCCTTGCCCGCCATCGGGTGTCCGCCGATAAAAAGAAAATGATGTTCTTTGGCGATTTGCCACGCATCGGGGCAGATCGTGCGCTTGACGCCGGCGCAGTCGATGACAACGGCGTTCTTTTTGAATTTCGCCGCGTATTTTTGCAGAAACGGCACGACGGCGCGCGGCGGCAACGCGACGAGGACGAGATCGCAGGTTTTCAGCGTATTACCGTCGAGCCTGCCGTCGATCGCTTTTTCCAACTCGGCGCGGCAGAGCGCGCTTTCATTTTGGTCAAAGGCGAGGACGCGGCAATCGGTTTTCGCTTTGATCGCCTTGGCGAAACTGCCGCCGATCAAGCCGCATCCGGCGATTCCGATCGTTTTCATTTTTTCAGCGTCTCACGCAAGATGGCGGCGCGGCGGCTGATCGCGTCGAATTGTTCCGGCAGGATCGACTGCGGACCGTCGCAGAGGGCGTGGGCGGGGTCGTTGTGGACTTCGATCATCACGCCGTCGCAACCGCTGGCGATCGCCGCCATCGTCATCGGTTCGACCAGCCGGGCGATGCCGGTGGCGTGGCTCGGATCGACGACGACGGGCAGATGCGAGAGCGAGTGGAGCATCGGCACCGCCGCGAGGTCGAGCGTGTTGCGCGTCGCCGTTTCAAAGGTGCGGATGCCGCGTTCGCAGAGAATGACGTTGTTGTTGCCGCCCGCCATAATGTACTCTGCGCTCATCAGCAATTCCTTGATCGTGCTGGCGAAACCGCGTTTCAGCAGGATCGGTTTCTGACAATGGCCCAACTGTTTGAGCAACTCGAAATTCTGCATATTGCGGGCTCCGACCTGAATGAGATCGATGTCGGCAAAGAGGTCGAGTTGCGAAATATCCATGATCTCGGTGACGACGGGAAGTTGCGTTTCCTTTTTCGCTTCGAGCAGAAGTTTGATGCCCTCGGCCCGCAATCCCTGAAAGGCGTAGGGGCTGGTGCGGGGCTTGAAAACGCCGCCGCGCAGGATCGCCGCACCCGATTTTTTGACCTCCTCGGCGATGGAAATGATCTGCGCCTCGGATTCAATGGAGCAGGGCCCCGCGATCAACGCGAAATTGCCGCCGCCGATCTTGGCGTTTCCCACTTCGACGACGGTGTCGAGCGGATGAAATTTGCGGTTCGCGCTTTTGAAAGGATCCTGAATGCGCACGACGTCCTCGACGATGTCGAGCGCACGGATGAGATCCATATCGACGCAGCTCGTGTCGCCGACGAGACCGAGAATGGTCTGGTGGACGCCGCTGCTGGTATGGATTTGCAGATTCTGGCTCTGCAACCATTTGGTGAGATTGTCCAGTTGCCTGGGATCGGGATTTTCCTTTAAGATGACGACCATGGTGAAAACTCCTTTTCTGTTTTTGATTAAATATACTTGCTGTTGGCTTATCTTACAACTTGATACGATAAAAAAAACGCACTTCCGGAACTGTCGGAAGCGCGCGGGAAATGGTTGGATTTTTTACGAACGTCTGCGCGCCGCCGCCAGCAGTCCGATCCCGACGGCAAGAAAGATCCACGCGCAGCAATAATATCGGCAGTTCCCCGGGATCTCGACGGCGAGATAGTTGAGGATGTAATTTCGACCGCGCGTCACTCCGGGCAGATACGAGGGCGTCGCTTTGATTTCACCGGATTCCGTGAAGTGAAGCGTCAGATAACCGAAATCGGGATGGGTCGTGTCGCGCATTTTCTGTCCGCAGCAGGGCACGTGATAGACGGGGATACCCTCGAAATCGCTTTGCGCACTGATGTGCAGATGTCCGGAAACGATCGCGTCGATCGGAAAACGCCCGATCAGCGGTTTCAACTGATGAGCGACAATGGTCGTTTGGATATCGCGGTACACGGCAGGCGGCGCGACCGGAGGACGGTGCATTACGAGAACACAGCGGCGGAAGTCCTGCCGGTAACGGGTCAGAACGTTTTCCAGCCACGCCATTTCTCTGGCATCGATGCCGTAGACGTACTTCGGTTTCTTTTGTTGCATTTTCGGCGAAAGCAACCGGAGAAGTTCCGGCGTCGACGCGATGGGCACATTGTTGTTGAGCATGACAAAGAGCGTGTCGCCGTAGGAGAAGAAATAGTACGGATTCCCGAAAAAATGCTGGTACGTTGCCAGATTTCCTTTGGGGAGAAGATCGTGGTTGCCGGGAATGGCGCACATCGGGACGGTGAGATTTCCCCGCAGAAGTTCGACGAGATAAGCTCCTTCGGCACCACGGGGAGAGCGGAACATGTCGCCGACAGATACGGCGAAATCAGGTCTTTCGGCGGATATCCGCTTCAAAACGGGGACGAAAACGTCGCGTTGCATTGCGAAATCGCCGAAAAACGCGACGCGGAAATCCTTCTTTTGCGCGGCGAACTGTTTGGATGCCGGGGGGAGAATGCTTGCGGATTTGCCGAAACGGCAGCAGAGATAGGCACTCGTTGCCATCATTGCAACGCCTGAAATGATCGCGACGATCCCTGAAATTGCCGCACAGCGGCGCACGATATCCTTACGCATAAAAATATACCCGAAATTATTGATTTATCTGTAATATACGGCGAAAATGCGGAAAGTCAAATCCCGTTATCCCGAAAATGACGGAATAATATGGAAAAACCTCTGCCTCTGCCGCGTTTCGCTTTTATCCGGGAAATGGCGGCAAATGAAGTGTCGTCTCGCTTTTTTGAAAAAATCAAAAAAATTATTTTTCACTTAATTTTTTGGCTTTTGTCGGTTTTTTTAGCTTTTTTATACTGAAAAACACGCGTTTAGGTTGTTTGCAATGAAGAAAATAGCGAATTTTTGTTCGATATTGCATCGGTTAATATTAAGCAATATATTAAAAATGTCTCGTTTTGAAAGCGAAAAATTTTTTGCGCCGCGGAAAAAAGGTTGACAACTCTTTCCTCGGGTGAAGTGAAATCAAAAAACGCGGTGCATTGCCGCCGGAGGTGAAAATGGATCAGTATGCGATAAGCGTTTTGCCGGCGTGGGAGTCGATCCGCGCCTTTTTACGCGAGGGCGGTGCGGAAAGCGATCTGCCGCGGCGGTTGAATCTGTCGGCGGCGACGCTTCGCCGTTACCGTAAAAAATATCCGGAATTCGCGGCGATGCTCGATGAATGCCGCGCGGAAGCGGCGACCCTCGCCGACGATCAGGTCGAAGCGGCACTTTTCCGCCGGGCGACCGGATACGATACGGAGGATAACGAGTCTCCCCGGCACATTCCCGCCGACGTCAAGGCGGCGATATTCTGGTTGAAAAATCGGCGGCCCGAACTCTGGCGCGACCGCAAGGTGGTCGCGCTGGACGAACCGGTCAAAATCACATTGTCCGCCGAAGAAAAGGAGTTGTGATGAAAGATTTTCCGTTTCCGGGTGGCAGATTTCATTGTCACCGCGAGTACCTCCGGCGCCGCGACAACTGGCTTCACAGCCGCGACGCTTATTCCGGGGGAGAGAGTTATCTGGATGCGGCGCTCGTCCGCCACGTTTCGGAGATCGACCTCGAATTTGCCGAAAGACGCCGACGCGCCTATTATTTCAATTATCCGCGCTCGATCGCGCGGCGGATCACCCAGAGCGTGCTCGGCGTCGAACCGCTCCGCAAGCACGCCGACCCCCTTCTCTTGGAGGATTGGAGCCGTACCGGCTGGCGCACGACGGGGGTGATGCGCCAACTCTCGACGATGCTCAATGTTTACGGTCGTGCCTATTTGTTTGTCGAATCGCCCCGCTTCGAGGGAGAAGTGTCGCTTCAACGCGCCGCCGACGAGCGATTGCGCCCTTATGTGCGCGCGCTTTCTCCGCTTGAAGTGCCGGACTGGGCGTACGCCGCCGACGGGAAACTGCTCTGGGCACTCGTTTTTGAGGAGGCGATCGATCATCAGGATCCCTTTGCGGAAGCGGTCGTCCGCGACCGGGTGCGCCTTTTGGAGCGCGATCGGTATCGCGTTTTCGAGTGGCGCGACGGTGATTTCCGCGAAGTGGAGAGCGGTGAAAATCCCCTCGGCGAAGTGCCGCTGGTCTGCGTCGAGGAAGCCGACGGTTTCGGGATGGACGCCAATCACTGGTTCGAGGACGTCGTGCGCATCAGCGAGGCGATCCTCAATAATGAATCCGAAGCGCAGATGAATATCGTCAAGCAGATGTTCGGGATGCTCGTCGTTTCCGATACTTTTGCGAGGGGCGCGCGCAAGTTGAGCGACGGCGGCGCCGCCGGAAATTTTTCCGCCACCGTCGCCCGCAGTGCCGCGATCATCGAATCGGTCGAGGAAAAGGGCATCAGCCGCTTCATCAGCCCCTCCGGTGTCCCCGGCGACGTGATCCGGCAGGAAAACCGTCAGCTCAAGCAGGAACTCTACGAAGTCGTCGGCCTTGCCGTCGACGGTTACGGCAGGGAAACGCGAAGCGCGGAGTCGAAAGAGTGGGATTTTCAGCACGTCAACTGGTTCCTCGCCGAACGCGCCGCGATTTTGGAGGAGGCGGAAGTTGCCGCGTGGAAACTCATTCACGGTTTCGACGACGCCATTCCCGTCCCCGACGTCGCCTACAACCGCGAATTTTCGGTGCGCGATCTGGAAAAATCGATTTCCGGATTGCTGCAACTTGCCCAAGTGAGCGACGATCCCGCTTACCGCGGCGCACTTCGCGGTACGGCGATCCGTCTGCTCGATGACATTACCCCTCTGCCTGCCGGTGAAAAACGCCGGTTGCAGGAAAACGACAAACCCCAAGGAGACAATCAATGAATTTGAGTTCGTTATGGAAAAAGGCGGTCGCGTCCTCGACTTTGAGCGACGGCGAAAAGGAAACGCTCTATCAGATCGATCCCGACGCGTTGCGGCAAAGCGTTTCGGCTTTGCAGAAAAAACTCGACGACGCCGAAAACGCGCAGTTGAGCGAAACGGAAAAGTTGCAGAAAGAGTTGGCAAAAGTACGCGACGAGCGCGAAACGCTCGATCCGAATTACCGCGCCCTCTGCCGTCAACACCGCATCGCCGCGATCGCGCGGGAATCCGGATGCGCGGAGCCGGATTATCTCGATTTTCTCGCCGCGAAAAGTTCCGTCGATCTGGCAGATGACGCGGCGGTTTCGGCGATGGTCGATCAGCTCAAAAAAAGTCATCCCTTCGCCTTTGTTTCCCGGTTGAAAAGCGGCGGCGGCGCGGGCAATGCCGAAACGCTCGAAAAGCCGGAAACCACTTTCCCCCGCGATCCCGGATCGCGGCTCGGTATTCTGATGCAGACGATCGGCAAGGTGCCGTTCCAGGAGTAATACAAACAAGAAAGGACTCCAAAAATGTTGTACAGTTACAGCTTTTCCAACAAGAAACGCGATCTTTCGGACGTGTTGTCGCAGGTCGTCAAGGACGAACCGCGCTTCATTTCCAATTTCCGGCGCGGCATCGACGCGACCAGCCGCAAACACGAGTGGCTGGAAGATCAGCTGACCGGCCGCGGCATCACGGCGAGCGCGGCGTCCAACGGCGTGTTGACCGTTTCGAGCACGGATGCGGCGAAACTGCGCGTCGGCACTCTGATCGCCGCGCAGGACGATCCCGCGCTCTTTCAGGTGACTGCGATCAGCGGGACGAGCGTTACCGTCACGCTCGGCGCCGCCAACGGTTCGACGCTCACTGACGCGACGTTGACGGCGGGGAAATTCATCATCGTTTCGACGCCGATGTCCGAAGCGAGCGTCAACGGCGACGGCGAGGAGAACTACGCCGTTGCCGGCACCGAATACAACACGACCCAGATTTTCCGCAAGGAGATCGTGCTTTCCGGCTCCGCGCTCGCCGTCGGCGTCTACGGTTCGGTCGACAATCAGCTGAATCGTCAGACCGCTTTTGCGTTGAGCGAACTCGCCCGCGACCTCAACCGCGTCGCCCTTTTCGGACGGCGCGTCGAAGCGACGGCGAGCGTCCGCGGCGAAGCGGGCGGACTTTACTACTTCGGCACCCGGCAGGGCGCGCCCTCGATCGATGCTCAAAACAAGCCGATCGACAGTTATCTTATCAACGACGCCGCGCAGATGCTTCTCGCCGAAGGCGGCGACCCGGTGCAGATCCTTTGCAGTCCCGGACAGGCGCGGGTGATCTCCAACGAGTACAAGGACCGGTTGCAGATCCTCCGCAGCGACGACCGCCGCGGCGCGTACGTCGCCGTGATCGTCAATGAGATCAACGGCCGCGGCATCACCGTGATGGCGGATCCCGACGTCCCGCAGAACGACGTCTGGCTGATCGACCCCGCCGGTTTCGCGCTCTGCAATCTGCGCAATCGCGCGATCACCGACAGCGACGCGACGCCCAAGGGCTTCGACGGCGTGCGCCGTACCGCACTCGGCGAACTCACTTTTGAATTCAAAAACATCAAACAGCGCGTCTGCCGCATCACCAATATCCAGAGTGCCGCCGATGCGCTCGCGGCGATGCGTACCGAGATTTCGGGCGGTACGGTCGCTCTGCCCGGCGGTACGTCAAGCGAGAACTGATCGCCGACGGATTTTTGTTCTCTCCCGGCGGGAAAAGGCAAACCCGCTTCCCGCCGGGTGTTTTTACCTTTTTCAGGGAGAAAATCTGATGATTTCCGATACTTTTTTGCAAAATTATTTTGACCGTCACTTGCTCGCATCGACGCTCAATGCCTTTTCCGCGGCGGAAAAAAGTGCCGCGTGCTTCACCGCCGATCTGGATGTCGCCGCCGTTTTCGGTCGTTCGGTCAACGACGATGACGGAGCGTTGCTCTGCGCCGCCGTCGCCGAACAGGCGATCCATCTTTTACTGCACCGCGACGCCTTGTCCCCCGCCGAAACGCAGAAAGATCTGATCTCGGAATCCATCGACGGCGTCGGCAGCCGTACCTACCGCGTCGGTCGCCGCGAGATGGAAATGCTCTGCGAACGCGCCCGGAGTCTGCTTTCCGGCGCGACGACGGGGCAACTTGCACTGAAACGGGGCTGAAAATGAAGCACGATATTTTCAGCGATGCGCCGGAGTGCTACGGCGCGTTTGAAACGGCAAAACCCGGTTGCAAAAAATGCGTTTACGCCTCCTCCTGCCGCTATTACCGGGAAACGGAAGCAAAAATGGAGGAAAGGCTCCATATGGTGAGATTTGAATTCGTCCAGAATTGGAGCGAATTGCTCGCCGATACGAGCCATATTCCGGGCGAGGAGGGAGCCGATCCCGATATGTCCCGCCGCCGCCGCGGTCTGCCGCCGGAAACCGATATCGCCGATATGGCGCAGTTTCTGCATTTCATTTTGGAGTTGGACGACTACACGCTCGCGATCCTCGCGCAGATCATCGTCCCCGACAAAAACACCGCGCAGACGTGCTCCATGGCGGAACTTGCGAGGATCCACCATTGCACGCGGCAGGCGATCCACCGCAAATTTCTGCGGACGGCGCGCCGTAATCCGGAACTCGCCCGGCTGTTGCAGTTGACGTTTCGCAAAGTGCGCACGAGCCGCAGTGCCTTTTTACGCGGGCACGCGGCGGCGGGGAGGCGCGCTTGAAAGAATTCCGTTATACTGCGGCACAGCAGAAAGCGTTGAAATTGATCGCTTCCGGCGCGTCGCGCGTGATGCTTTTCGGCGGCAGCCGGAGCGGCAAGACCTTTTTGCTTTGCTGCGCCTTGCTGGTGCGGGCGATGCGCGCGCCGGGAAGCCGTCACGCGATCATCCGCCGTCACTTCAACAGCGTCAAGACTTCGGTCGGGATGGACACGCTGCCCAAGGTGCTCGACTGCCGCTTCCCCGGCGTGAAAGCCGAATTCAACAAGACGGAATGTTTTTTCCGTCTGCCCAACGGCGCGGAGATCTGGCTGATCGGTCTCGACGACGACCGCCGATCGGAAAAGATCCTCGGCAAGGAATTTGCCACGCTCTATTTCAACGAGTGCAGTGAATTGGATTACGCAAGTGTCCAGACCGCATTGACCCGGCTGGCGCAAAATGCGCCGCCTTTGCGCAACAAGGCGTTTTTTGACTGCAATCCGCCGGGGAAAAGTCATTGGACGTACCGGCTTTTCATCGAGAAACTCAATCCGGCCGACCGCACGGAACTGCGCGACGGGGCAAATTTCGCCGCGATGCGGATCAACCCCGTCGACAATGCCGAAAATCTGCCGGAGGATTACATCAGATTCACCCTCGCCAATTTGCCGGCGCGTCAGCGCGAACGGTTTCTTGAAGGACGCTTCCTCGACGAGTGTCCCGATGCCTTGTGGCATTACGACGGGATCGACGCCGCCCGCGTCGTGCGCGCTCCGGAAAATCTCGTGCGTGTCGTCATCGGCGTCGATCCCGCCGTGACTTCCCATAGTTCCAGCGACGAAACCGGCATCATCGCCGCCGCTTCCGGAAGCGACGGGGATTATTATGTTTTGCGCGACGCAAGCGGCGTTTTCGCTCCGTTGGTCTGGGGACACCGCGTCGTCGATCTCTACCACGAACTCGGCGCCGACCGCATCGTCGGGGAGGTCAACAACGGCGGCGACCTGATCGAAGCGATGCTCCGCCAGATCGATCCCGATTTGAGTTTCCGCTCCGTGACGGCGAGCCGCGGCAAGATCGCCCGCGCCGAACCGATCGCCGCCCTCTACGAAAAGAACAAAGTCCACCACGTCGGCGTGTTTCCCGATTTGGAGGACGAAATGACCGGATTTTCTCCGGGGACGGCGACTTATTCCCCCGACCGGATGGACGCGCTCGTCTGGGCGTTGACGGAGTTGGGCAAAGAGGGACCGAAATTCATTCTGGCGTAGAAAAAACTGGAAGTTTCCCGGTCGGCGTGATTTTCCGCAGTTTCTTTCGGATCGCCTCGCCCACGGGAGATGGTACGTAGATGTCGAAATCGCCGCCCAAGGAAGCGATCTCCTTGACCAGACTGGAAGAAACGAAAGAATTTTTGAGCGTCGGCGTCATGAAAATAGTTTCGCAACCGGGAAGCAACCGGCGGTTCATCAGCGCCATCTGCAACTCGTATTCGTAGTCGGTAAAGGCGCGGAGACCGCGCAAAAGAGCTTGGGCGTCGTATTCCTTGATGGCGTTGACGATGAGACCCTCGGTGGCGACGACGCGGACTTTTTCGCCGAGGTCGCGGCAACTTTCCGCGATGAGGTCGCGCCGTTCCTGCAAAGAAAAAAGCGGATTTTTGCCGGGATTGACCGCGACGGCGACGATGACCCGGTCAAAAAGCCGGCACGCACGTTGCACCAGATCGAGGTGTCCGTTGGTGAAAGGATCGAAAGATCCGGGATAGATGACGGTTTTCATAACTTTCGCAAAACTCTCTCGTTGACATATGACCGTGCTGAATGTATTTTATATACTATACGCCGTAAACGAAGAAATTGCAATTTTTATGATGATCCGTTTTTTGACCGAAATTCCTCCTGCGGATGCGCCGCTTGTGCTGGCGCTCGGCGTGTTTGACGCCGTTCATCTCGGGCATCGGGAAATCATTTTCCGCGCCGCCGCCTTGGCGGAAACGCATCGCGCCAAAGTGGTGGCGGTCACGTTTTTTCCGCATCCTCGCGAAGTTCTGACGGGGGAGCCGCCGGAATTGTTGTTGCCGAAAGAAGCACGGATTTTTCTCCTGCAAAACGCGGGTGCCGATGCCGTCGGAATGATCGGATTTTCCCCGAAATTCGCCACTTGGAGCGCGGAAAAATTCTGCCGGCAGCTGTTGGCGGAATTTCCGCGCCGCATCAAGGGCATCGTCGTCGGAAGCAACTGGCGTTTCGGCAAAGGCGGCGAGGGAAACGCCGGATTCCTGCGGGATTTTTTCGCGCCGGAAAACGTGGAAACGCTCGCCGTCGTCGAAAAGAGTTATCAGGAAAAAATCATTTCCGCCAGCCGGATCCGCGAAGCGATCGCCGCGGGGGATTTTGATTCCGCCTCCGCGATGCTCGGTCGTCCGGTCGCTCTCTACGGCATTGTCCGTCACGGCTTCGGCGATGCCGGCAAACTGCTGGCAGCGCCGACGCTCAATCTGGAAGTCGTCGCGGGGGTATTCCCTCCGAACGGCGTCTACGCCGGACGCATTATGCTGCCCGACGGACGCCTTTATCCCGCCGCCGTCAACTGCGGCATCGCGCCGACTTTCGGAAACCGCACCCGGCGGATCGAAGCGCATCTCATCGATTTTTCCGGCGACCTCTACGACAAAAAGGTGAAACTTGAATTTAGCCGTTTCATCCGCGCCGAAAAACATTTTGCCTCCGTGGAGGAGTTGAAAATTCAGATCGAGCGCGACATCGCGCTCTGCCGGGAAGCGGCGAAATGAAACATATCGGTATCACGGGCGCGACCGGTTTCCTCGGGCAACATCTTGCCGCGCGCTGCCGTCGGGAAAATTTTTCCGTCATCGGGATCGGGCGAAGCGACTTTTCCGACGAAAAGCGTCTTGCCGACACGTTATCGCGCTGTGACGACGTCGTCCACTTCGCCGGATTGAGCCGCCACGAAAACGGAGAATATCTCTATCAGGTCAATCTGGAACTCGGGCGAAAACTCGTGCGCGCCGCGCAGGCGTGTGAGGGGAAAACGCCGCGCCTTATCCTCGGATCGACGACGCACATCGACCGGGATACTCCTTATCACCGCTCCAAACGCGACCTCGCCGCGCTTTTTGCCGCGAGCGGAAAAAAGAGTGTGGAACTTCTGATGCCCAATACTTTCGGTCCCGGCGGCAAGGCGTTTTACAATTCCGTCGTTTCGACCTTTTGCCGTTTGTGCTGTGACCGCGCGACGCCGGAAAGGATCGACGATGCGGAACTTCGTCTGATCTACGTCGATCGTCTGATGGACGGGATCGTCGAAATTCTGCGCGACGGCGATGCGTCGGGGCGCGTGGTGATCGCCGATCAGTACCGCGTCCGACTGCCCCGCGTCTGGGAGACGCTGATGCGTCTTGCGGCAAACGCTTCTCCCGCCGACGGATTTGAGCGCGATCTCGCTTTGACGCTGAGATCCTACCGGCGTTAGAAACTTACGTTGACGTCGCCGTTGAGCTGTACGGGCGGTGCCATCAGGAGAATGCCGAAAGTCCGGTTCCAGTCCTGATCCCACGTTTTGAGCATCAAAGGATCGGTGGGCGCGCCCCACGCGTTGAAATCGATGATGAGGATCTCGTTGCCCGAAGTGATGTAAATATCCATCACGATCTTGCCGGACGGGAGTTTTTCCGCGATCTTATTGACGAATTTTTCCGCCATCTGCCAGTATTTGCCGCGCACGCCCTCCAACCGGCGGTAGTGACGGTTGAGGTGGTATTGGCTCATCGCGTGAAGTTCCCCGTCGATGATGAAAAGGCGGAATTCGCGGGGCCAGGTCATCCGGCGGAAAGGACGGATGCAGAAGTTTTTGACCAATCCCTCCCGGGCGGCTTCGCGGACTTTTTCACTGGAAGCCAAGTTGGCAAAAGTGCTTTGCGCGGAGTAAGTTGCACCGCGTTTTCCCTCGTAACGCTCCGTGTCGGTCGGGGCGCAGGTATCGACGCAGGCGAAGCAGTTGCCGGGGACTTTTTCCAAGACTTTTTTCAACTCGGCGATCATCGAGTAGGAAAGCGTATTTTGCAGGATGGCTTCCATATCGCCGGTGCCGATGAGTTTGGCGAGATCGGGATCGACCGGGACGAAGTGCGTCGGAAAGGCGTACTCGCCGAGCACCGCATACCAGACGGGCATTTTGCAGAATTCTTCAATTGTCATAAAAACCTCCACTGTGATCGGGGTTGAGTTCCTGTTGCCAGGTGAATTCAATGCGGCGCGTTACTGATATCCAGTAGATGAACGTCGCAAAAAGATAAATCTGCGAGTAGGAGAAAAGCGGCAGATCGAAAAGCGGGAAACATCCGGCGATCACCATCGCCGGAAATCCGGCATAGAGTGCGCTTTTCCACAAATTGATCCCGCGCAGGAGCCGCCGGCTGCCGATCGAAAAGATCAGCGCGGCACTTCCCGTCGCGATGATGCCGAGGAAAAAAGCGTCGAAAAATTGCTGTAAAAACGCCGAAAGCAAACAGGCGATGCGAATGAGCGTCACAAGTTCGGAGACGGCGACCCGTTTGGGGGTGTCGTTTTCCGTTTTGGCTTGCAGTTCCGGCTCCTGCATAAGGATATTCAGCGCGGCGCGGTCGCCGGAAACTCTGGTGCTCATCTGCCTTTCGCCGGGGCGGAAAACCATCCACGTATCCTCTCCGGAACGGAGCGCACAGGAAAAATCTCCGTTGCGCCAGAGGACGAGATAACGAAGCCCGCCGAGATCGGTGATGGCGATTTCGCTTTGATCGGCGCCGGTGTAGCAGAGTCGCCCTTTGTAGGGTAATACGATGGAGCGCGCTCTCGCTTCGTCGTTGATCGGATAAACGCCGTTGTCGCGGAGAACGAGTTCCGGGCCGAAGGCTCCGGAAAAACTGCTCTCGGAATCCTCGATCCAGCGTTGCATACGCGTATATTGTCCGACTGCGACAAAAATGGAAACGATCACGCAAAGCAGCAGATATTGCAGAAGAACTTTCCAAAACGGATTCCGCACCAGTTGCGGCGCATCTTCCGTCCCGCGGCAGAGCGAGAAAAAAGTGGCGAAAAATCCCGGATTTCCCGTCATTTTTTCTTGATCCTCAAATAGTTGACTTGTTTGCCGCGTTCGCGGAGCCGTTGAAGTTCCGGCGCGACGCGCGCCGCTTCTTTGGGCGCGAGCCGATCGGTGAAAACGACGCCGTGCAAGTGGTCGATCTCGTGTTGAAGGCAACGCGCGAGCAGGTGATCGCACTCGATTTCGATTTCCTGATTGGCGAGCGAGGTGAAGTGGACGACGACTCTTTCCGGGCGGATGACTTCCGCGTAGATTTCCGGCACCGAGAGACATCCTTCCTCGCGACCGACCATTTTTCCCGCGGTGGAAACAATGCGCGGATTGACCAGCGCGAGCGGCATCTGATGGAGCAGCAATTCTTCACCGGGGGAAAGCGCGACGCCCTTTTCCGGTGCCGGTACGTCGATGACGACCAACTGCTTGGAAATGCCGATCTGCGGCGCGGCAAGCCCGATGCCGTCAAAGAAATACATCGATTCGACCATATCCCGGGCGAGATTGACGATTTCCGGCGTAATGGCCAAAATCGGCTCCGCTTCCTGCGCGAGCACCGGATCACCGCTGGTGCGGACGGGGTATTTCACTTTGCTTTTCACGATATCTTTGAATCCGAAAAAAAAGCCGTCGGTTTTCCGACGGCTGGTCAAAAATGCTTTATCTTTGCTCCGTCGCAGAGGCGGGGATCGCTACCGGCTGAACTTTTTGCGGTTCCGTTTTCGGAGCGGGCGCCGGCGCCGTTTCCTGTTTCACTTTTTCGGGAGCGGCGGGCTTTTCTTTTGCCGAGATATCGGCGGGCAACGCGGATCCCGTCTGCGGTACGGCAGGGACGGTTTCCTTGGAGTCGGGAATTTGCTCCGGCGGGAGGCTTTCCATACCGGGAGCCAGCTTGGCGTCGATTTTTTCCGGCTGTTTTTCGTAGTAACTTGCGTTGTTGACGCCGACCGCCGCATCCAGTTGCGCGCGGGCATTCTGGATGCCGATGTAACTGGTGGCGAGATTCGCCTCGGCGTCGACGAAGTCGCGCTGGGCTTCGTTGAGACGGGTCAATTCGGTGTTGCCGGCGCGGTATTCGTCATCGACGAGATCGCGCTGTTTGGCGGAAAGATCGCGGACTTGTTGCAGAAGTTTCGTCGCGCGGGTGCTCTGGACGTAGGACGCGTAAGCGGTGCGGACGTCGTTGACCACCTGGAACCACTGCGCCGCCGCCTGATAATCGGCGATGGCGAGATTCGCCTGATACTCACGCATTTTGTTGTAGCGC
This sequence comes from Victivallaceae bacterium, assembly GCA_016292515.1. GTDB lineage: Bacteria > Verrucomicrobiota > Lentisphaeria > Victivallales > Victivallaceae > UBA1784. Next base: position 3,230 of record JAEDIJ010000012.1, on the reverse strand, counting down.
GCAAGTCCGCTGAAAATCGTCCAGTCCGCCTGGATCCCGTAACTGATCGAAGTGTTATCGCTGCGGGAACGGTTGTCGTATGCATTGGAATAAGAGGCATTGGTGCCGAATCCCCAGTTGAAGAAACCGCTCACCGTCGGCGAAAAAGAGGCGTACTGCTGATAGAGCTGGTACTTGGCGATCTCAAGCTGCTCGCGATAGCCTTTGAGATCGGGACGGTTCGCCAACGCCGTGTCGAGGTAAATGTCGATGGCGGGCAACTCGATGAAATCGGTCTTGATGTGGCCCGAAAATTTCACTTCCTTGGGGAACGTCCCGTCGGGATAGCCCATCAGAAGCGCGAGCGCGTAGACTGCGCTCTCGTAGTTGTACTCCGCTCTGACGACGTTGACTTCGGCGTTGTTCATCAATATGGCGAAGTTCAGGACGCTGCTCAACGGCACCGCGCCCGCGTCGAATTTGTACTGCGTGTCGCGCAATGAGATTTTCTGGAAATTGCGGTCTTCTTCGGCGATGCGGCGGTTTTCGATTTGAAGCAGGACGCTGTTGTAAGCCTGCGCCACCGCAAGCATCATCGTGCGGCAGGCGTTTTCATCGAGCCGCTGGTAGTATTTTTCCGAATGGCTCGCCGCCATCACGCCGAATTCGCGGTTCAAACCGTCAAAGAGCAACAGCGTCGCCTGAACTCCGACGTTGGTGTTGAGGCTGTCAGTACGCGGGTGACGCACCGGCGAACCGAAATCGTTGGAGTTGGTGCCGACTTTGGTATTCCACGAATCGCTGCCGCTGAAAGAGAAATTCGCGGTGATCTTGGGCATATATCCGGCGAAAGTCTGCAAGTAGCGCATATGCGCCGCCGCAACGGCGTGGTGCGCCGCGATGTAAGTCGGGTTGTTGTGGAGCGCGATCCGCTGGGCGTCCGCAAGCGACAAACTGGTGATGTCCTTGAACATCTCGTCCGCTTCGTCGCGCTGACGCTGCGAATAGGTTTCGCCGAGCGTGGAGACCGGCGGCGGCGGATACTCGTAGCAACCGCCGAGCATCGCGGCGGCGATCAGAGCGTAAAAGGAGTGTCTTTTCATCATCTTTCCCTCAATATTCCCGATGTTAAAAAACTTTGAATGCTAAACAATTGCTTAAATATAACATCAAACTGTTGATTTTGCAAGTTGCAAAATAGGAAAACGCTTGAAAAATCGCATTTATCCGGTATATTATTGACCGCGAAATCAACTTTTTCAGGAATCCGTCGAAATGTATAATTGTGTCATCTGCCGTTATCACGAAATCGCCACCAAGGGCAACAACCGCTCGATGTTCGAGCGCGTTTTCGTCGACAACATCCGCCATCAATTGAAAACGCTTCCCGATCTGCGCGTCGGCAGGGTGCGCGGCCGCGTCTGGATCGACCACAAAAGCGGCGTCGATTTTTCCGACGCCGAGGAGCGGACGATCCGCGAGTCGCTGGTGCGCGTCTGCGGACTGGCGAGTTTTTCCTTTGTCATCCGTACCGCGGTCGACATCGACGCCGTCCGCAATGCCGCGACAGCACTCGCGCCCCGGCTTTTTGCCGGAAAAAGCACGACTCCGACATTCCGCATCCGCGCCCGCCGGAGCAACAAACGCTTCCCGATGCGCAGCCGCGACATCGAGATCGACCTTGTCAGCCGCATCGCCGACATCCCCGGCATCGCCCGATTTGAGATCGATCTCGACCATGCGCAGATCACGCTCGGCGTCGAGGTGCGCGACGAATTTGCGATCCTCTACGCAGAGAGCATTCCCGGACCCGGCGGACTGCCGACGGGGAGCAATCCGCGTGTCCTGACGCTGCTTTCCGGCGGGATCGATTCCCCCGTCGCCGCTTATCTGATGATGAAACGCGGTTCGCCGACGGACTACATCAGTTTCCACAGTGCTCCTTATACGCCGCCGGAAACGACCGACAAGGTGACGCGCATCGCGAAGCATCTCAATCAATTTCAGATATCGGGCAGACTTTACCTCGTCAATCTCGCCGAATTCCAGAAACAGGTGCGCGATTGCTGCGAGGAGCGTTTCCGCACCGTGCTTTACCGCCGCGCGATGATGCGCATCGCGGAAAAGGTCGCGCTCGCGCACAAGTGCCGCGCGCTCGCGACGGGGGAAGCGCTCGGTCAGGTCGCCAGCCAGACGCTCGTCAATCTCGACGTGATCAACCGGTCGATCGATATGCTGATCCTGCGGCCGGTGATCGGCGAGGATAAACTTGATACCATTGCCACGGCGGAAAAGATCGGCACGATGACGCTTTCCGCGCCGCAGGTGCCCGACAGCTGTACCGTTTTCGCTCCGGCAAGTCCGGCGACGGCGGCTCCGTTGAAGCAGATCGAAATACAGGAGTCGCGCATTCCCGGCTACGGAGAATTGATCGACAAAATCGTTTCCGAAGTCGAGACGGTCGAAGTGTAGATCTTTACGGTCGCGCGTCGGGGAGGCGTTCGAGGTCGATGACTTCGGCGTAAAGCCACTTCATCTTGCGCACCGGGAAAAAGAGCAAAAGTTTTTTCCTGCCGCGGACTATACCGATCGTGTCGCCGAAACCTTTTTTCACCGCTTCCTGATAGAGCGCACGGTAGTCGGTCGACTTGACGTTGATCAATGGATCGGCGTCCAATTCCCCGATGGGATTTCCGTCGCGGTCGGTGGAAACGAGCACGTTGCCGTCGGCATCCAAAAGAAGCCGCGCTTCGACCGAAGCCGCATCGGCACCGTATCGCACCATGATCTCGCGGAAGCGATCGAGGACGACGTCGAGCGCGCAGACGCCGAGCAGACGTCCGTTTTTACGGCACGCCTGCGTACAAGTTATCATCCGCTTTTTGACCTGCAATCCGAGATAGGGTTTCCCCCAGTGGAGCTGATCGCCGGCAATGGCTTTGCCCGCGATGAACCAGTTGCGGTCGCGCGGATCGTAGTTTTCGGGCAGCGCGTCGCTTCCCGGGTATTGGAGCAGAAATCCCGCTTCCGAGGCGATGTAGAACCAGAGCATCATATTGCCGTCGCGGAGCATTTCCGCTTTGAGGCGCGGCAGACTTTTCTTTTCGTCGGGGTGCGCGGAGCCGGTTTCGAGAAAACGCGGCACGATTTTTTCCATAGCCGGAGCGAGTTGGGCGATCTCTCTTTTGGCGCGCGTTTCATCGACGTTTTTCGCCGCCATACGCACCGCGGCGCGGTTGATTTGGAGCCAA
>JAEDIJ010000042.1 GCA_016292515.1 Victivallaceae bacterium | reverse complement strand
TCGCGTTTGCTTAGAAAAAAGCGATCGGCAGTACGCATTGCCGAAACAATTTGCGTACTGCCGTTTTGTGTCGCTCTGTAAGCAAACGCGATGCGTTTGCGCATTTAGGGGTACGGGGACAAAGCCCCCGACCAAGCACTTATAACTTATAACTTAAAACTTTTGTCTCTTACTTATGCCAGCTGGCGACATCGTCCGCCGTCGCGCTGTTGGTGCCGCAGGTATCCGATTCGGAGTTGGTACCCTGCGCATCCGTGCCGTCGGGACCATTCGACCAGAGCGCGATACTGCTGTAAACGGTGTGGCTGTTCGACTCCGTCGCGCCGGAAGTCGATTTGCCGCCGTTGGATTTCTGATGCGGGAAAACCTTGCCGCTGCCGTCCATGCACAGCAAAATGGTGTATTTGCCGCCCCAGGGATCCAGCCACAGGGAGTCGGAGGTATTGCCGGTGTAGTTCTGGGAGGGGTCGAGATAGCGGATCTTCCGTTTGTTGCTGGTGCACTTGATGCCGGAATTTTCCGGGTCGCACAATTCCAGAAGGATGTTCTGGGGATCGGTCACGCGGAGGAACTTGGTGCCGACCTTGGTCTGCGTTTTGTTGTTCCACTTGTAATTGTATCCGGCATATTTTCCGCCGTTGTCCGCGGCATAGGCTTCCAGCGCGGTCTCGATGGTCTTCATATCGCTTTTGGCCTGCGTGATCTTGCCGCGCAACTGAACTCCGGAAACGACGGGGATCAAAATGCCGGCGAGAATACCGATGATGGCGATGACGGCGAGCAATTCGACGAGGGTGAAACACTTTCTTTTCATATTTTTTCCTTTCTTTTTACGGTAAAGTGATTTTAGCGACCAAAGGAGCGTGATCCGACGGGAAAATGCCCTTGGGTTTGTAAACGTCGACGTAGTGCCACAGGACATTGACCTGCGGCGAAGTGAAAATGTAATCGAGCACGGCGCCGCTGCGTCCCGCCGGGATGTCGCGGTAACCGTGAAAGGTGTATTGCGCCCCCGCGCTTTTGGCGGAAACTTCGCGCGCGTCGCGAAAAAACGAAGTCGCCGTGCGGTAGGTCGGCGTCCCCGGGATCGCGTTGAAATCCCCCGTCAGCACGAGCGGCAGATGCGCCGCTTCCTTTTCCGCGTGACGCACGATCATTTTGATCCCCTCCTGACGGGCGATCGCGCCGATGTGATCCAAATGGGTATTGTAAAAAGCGATTTTTTTGCCGGTTTTGCGGTCGAGAAAAACTCCCCACGTCGCGATGCGCGGGAAGCGCGCGTCATAGCCGACCGAGGGCGTCCCCGGCGTCTGCGAAAGCCAGAAAGTTCCGGAGCTGATCAACCCCAAACGCAGCGGATCGTAGAGGATCGCCGTGAATTCGTCACCGCTCAAACGCCCGTTGCGGGCGATGCCGACGCTCTGGTAATTCGTCGATTGTAAAATCTCATTGAGTTGATAATCGCGCAACTCCTGCGTGCCGACGAGATGCGGGTGATGACGATCCAGCATTTCCAGCACGGCGGGCAGACGGACGTCCCAATTCAATCCCTTGGCGGCGTCGTTTTCCCGCGCGACGCCCCCCGTCCGCAAATTGTAACTCATCACGACGAGCGGTCTGCGGGCGAAATGACGGAAAATTCCGAAAAACGCTCTGAAAAATCTGTTGAAAAACGCCATTTTTTCCCTTTCTGCCAACTTGCAGGGAAACCTGCTGTGTTTGAATAGTATCACTTCAAGAGCGATTTTTCAATGTGTTTTTGCATTTTTTTTGAAAAAAACGGGGGTTTTGCGCCGCTTTTGCTTGACAAAACAGGACGCAAACTGTATCCTATATGAGAGGATATCTTTATCGTCAACCCGGATCCAATATGGAGATTTTTATGAAAAAACGATTCTTCACCCTCGTCGAACTTCTCGTCGTCATCGCCATCATCGGCATTCTCGCCGGACTGCTGTTGCCCGCCCTCGGCGGCGCCAGCGCATCCGCCGAAAAGACCAACTGCATCAGCAATCAGAAAAACACGATGGCGACCCTGATCAACGAAATGGCGGCAACCGACAACTGCCTTGTTTCCGGCTCCACGGGAACTTCCATTTGGAGCAAGTATCTCTACGATCACAGTCTGCTTTCCGATATGAAAGCCTACCGTTGCCCCAGCATCGCCTACCAGACGGACGAAACCGACCCCTCCGGCGACACGGAAACCACCGTGCTCAACAACGGTTACGGCGTCGTGGCGTCGCAGAGCACCGGGAAACTTCAAGGCAGCGACGCCACGCTCTTCTTTTTGGATTTCCGCGGCACCAAATACACCAAAAGCAAGAGCAAAAACAAGGTGATCGACGCCGCCCACATTTTCATCGGCGGCTGCTTCACCCCCGGCTCGCCGTCGATCGACCCGACCGCCTACAACAGTCTCCAACTCACCGACGCGCACCGCGGCGAAGCCAACATTTTCTGCCTGGACGGTCACTCCGAAACGCTCGATCTCACCAAAACGGATGCTTTGCCCGTTTATATGCCGATCAACGGCGGTTCTCAACCGATCAAACTGAAAAAGTAAATCATGAAAAAATCCCGCACATCTTCCGTCAGCCGCAAGACGCGTGAAACCGACATCAAGGTCAAGATCGCGATCGACGGTTCCGGCAAAAGCAACATCGACACCGGCGTGCCGTTTCTCGATCATATGCTTGAATTGTGGTCGCGTCACGGATTTTTCGATCTCGACGTCCGCGCCCACGGCGACCTCGCAGTCGACGCGCATCACACCTTTGAAGACCTCGGACTCGTCCTCGGCGAAGCGTTTCTGAAAGCGCTCGGCGACAAGGCGGGCATCCGCCGCTACGGCGAATGTCTTCTGCCGATGGATGAAACGCTCGTGATGATCTCTCTCGACCTTTCCGGCAGACCCGGGCTTTACTACGACGTCCGTCCGGTCGCCGAACTCGTCGCAGGTTTCGACAGTTGCCTCTTTCACGAATTCTTTCAGGCTTTCTGCGTCAAATGCGGTCTCAATCTCCATATCCGCCAGATCGCCACGGGAGAAAACCACCACCTTTTCGAGGCGGTTTTCAAAGGCTTGGCGCGCGCGCTTGATATGGCGACGACGATCGATCCGCGCATCGTAGGCGTCCTTTCCACCAAAGGGTCGCTGTAAGCAAGAGTCGCGGCGATGAAAGCATTTGCGCTTTTTGCGGCACTGCTGTTGCTCGCCGGTTGCGCGTCGACTCCGCTTGTCCTCACCGAAAGGGACAGCGCCTCCTCCATCACGGTAAAAAAAGGGGAGTCGTTTTCCCTCTCGCTTTACTCCAACGGCTCCACCGGCTACGCATGGGAATTTTTCCGCGCTCCCGACAAAAAAGTCTGCAAAGTCACGGCATCCCGTTACGTCCCCGCCTCCCGCGACCCCTATTTCGTCGGCGCCGGAGGTCAGATGCAATGGATCTTTCAAGCCGTCGCACCCGGCAAGACCCGGCTTCGTCTGTACTATCGCCGGAATTGGGAAAAAAATGTCCGCCCGGCGAAAGTATTTGATCTCGAAGTGGAAGTGAGATAAGTTTAAAGTTATAAGTTTTAAGTGCTTGGTCGGGGGCTATGCCCCCGTACCCCTGATTGCGTCGGCACATCGTGCCGGCTTACAGAGCGATACAAAACGGCAGTACGCGATTTGTTTGGTCAATGCGTACTGCCGATCGCTTTTTTTAAGCAAACGCGATGCGTTTGCGCTGTCGGAGGGGCAGGGAGCCGAAAAGCTCCCTGCCAAGCACTTAAAACTTATAACTTAAAACTCAAAACTCCCCAATCCCTTCTTGACAATCAGAGGATATAAGGGGTATATTATATATAAACAGAGGGATTTATGCAAAAAGTCGCCATTTTCGATATGGATCACACGCTTTTGAGCGTGGATTGCGATTATACTTGGAAGCGTTTCGCCGTCAACCGTCATCTTGCAAATGAGGACGCGCTCGCCGAAGCGGACCGCTTTATGGCGGCGTACGATGCGGGGACGCTCGACGTCGCGGAATTTCTCCGCTTCCAGTGGCGGGAATTCATCGGCAAAAAAGCAGCGGAAGTGGAGTCGCTCTGCCGCGAGCATTTCACGGCGGAAGTTCTGCCTTTCTGCCGCGCCGGGGCAAAGAAAGAAGTCGAGCGTTGCCGCGAAGCGGGATTGAAGTTGTGGCTTCTCACTTCGACCTGCCGTTTTCTGGCACAGCCCGTCGCCGATTTTTTCGGCATCGGAAATCTTTTCGGCGCGGAGATCGAAGTCGCCGACGGCATCGTCACCGGCAACGTGACGGGGCTTTATCCCTGCGGGGAAAATAAAGTCATCGCCGCGCGGGAGATCGCCGATAAAGAACTTTGCACGCTTGCCGAGTGCCGCGCCTACGGCGACAGTATCAACGATCTGCCGTTGTTGAAAGCCGCGGGACAAGGCTTCGCGGTCAATCCCTCCCCCGCGTTGGCGCGGGCGGCGGGCGAAAACAATCTGGAAATCCTTGATTGGGAGAAGTAAACTATGGCCCGTGTCAAATATACCGACTTGAAACTTTCGGCGGAATTCAAGCGCGACTACGTGCAGGGACTCGCCCTCTTTTCCTTCTTTTTCATCCTCGTCGCCGAAGTGTCGCTCGCCATCAGCATCCCGTGGTATCTCGGTCGGGAAAACGCGATGGCAAGCGAGGTCGCCCGCTTGAATCTCTTTTCCGAATTCGACGGATTGCGTTACAACGTCACCGCCGGGATCAAAAATTCCAAAAATCCGCTTTACACCGCCGAACTCAAAGTCGCCAAATGGGATCTCGACAAGACGGCGGATTATCTGCGTGCGCATCAGAAACAGCTTACCGACGAGGAAGTCGCGGAAATGCGCAAACGCGTCCGCTCGATGTACGGCGCGATTGCCCGCAAGCGCGGGCAGTCGTCGATCTCCTGTGAAAATGTTTTGACGACGGCAAAATTTGTCGATTCCGTCATCCCCAAAAGCAAAGGGAAAAATCATGGCAAATAAATTTTTTCTCGATCTGATCGACCGCTTCCCGAAGTGCCGCGTCGCCGTATTGGGCGACGTGATGCTCGACGTCTATCTGTGGGGGCAGGCATCGCGGATCTCTCCGGAAGCCCCCGTACCGATCGTCAACGTCCGCCAACAGACCGCCTGCCCCGGCGGTGCCGCCAACGTGATGCGCAACGTCACGACTCTGGGCGGTCAGGTGATCGCTTTCGGCGCGATCGGTCGCGACGCGGCGGGCAAAGAGTTGCTCGACGAAATGCACAAATTCAGCATCGACACCCGGCACCTCGTCACCACGCCCGACCGCTGCACGACGGAAAAACGGCGCGTCCTCGCCGGACACCAGCAACTTCTGCGCGTCGATTTCGAGGATTCCTCGCCGATCAGTCAAAGCATTTGCGACGCGGTCGCGGCGCCGCTTCTGAAAATGATTTCCGAGCATCAGATCGACGCGATCATCTTTGAAGACTACGCCAAAGGTCTGCTCACGACGGAACTCGTTTCCGAAATCGCCCGCGCGGCAAAAAAAGAGGGCATCATCACCGCGCTCGACCCGAAACCGGGACGGCTCGCCCCCGTACAGGGCATCACCGTGATGAAACCCAACCGCGGCGAGGCTTTCGCGATGGCGGGGATTCCGGAAATGCCCCCCGCCGACACGCCGGAGCAGGACGAAAATCTGCAGATCGCCGCCCGCAAACTCGCGGACAAATGGGCACCGGAGCAACTTCTGATCTCGCTCGCCGCGCAGGGTATGGCACTCTTTGCGGACAATCAGGTCAGCGTCATCCCGACCCGGGCGCGGGAAGTTTTCGACGTTTCCGGCGCGGGAGATACCGTCATCGCGACGTACACCCTCGCGCTTTGCGCCGGAGCCGCCCCGAAACAGGCGGCGGAACTCGCCAACCGCGCCGCCGGGATCGTCGTCGGCAAGGTCGGCACCGCCCCCGTATACCGTAAAGAGATCGTCGCCGAATTGGAGAAAGAATTATGAAAAGCGTCATTGTGATCCCCGCCCGTTACGCGAGCAGCCGTTTCCCCGGCAAACCGCTGGCGATGCTCGCCGGAAAACCGATGATCCGGCACGTCTGGGAGCGCGCCCGCGCCTCCAAAGCCGACCGCATCCTCGTCGCGACCGACGACGAACGCATTTTCGATGCGGTAAAAAACTTCGGCGGCGACGCCGTGATGACCCGAAGCGACCATCCCTCCGGCACCGACCGCATCGCCGAAGCGGTGCAGACATTGGATAAGGAATTCGATCTCGTCGTCAACGTGCAGGGCGACGAGCCCTTGATGCCGAGCCGCGTGATCGACGAATTGATCGACCTGATGCGCAGCGACGCCTCCTTTGAAATGGCGACCGTCGCCGTCCCCGCCGTCCGCGGGAAACTTACGCCCGACAACGTCAAAGTCGTGATGACGGCCGATCGTCGCGCGCTCTATTTCAGCCGCGCCGAGATCCCCTTTGTCCGCACGGGCGGCGTCGCCGCGCCGGTCTATCTGCACTGGGGAATTTACGCTTATCGGCGCGACGTCCTGGAAAAATTCGTCAAACTGCCCGCCGGAATTCTGGAAAATTCCGAAAAATTGGAGCAGTTGCGGGCATTGGAAAACAATCTCTCGATCCGCGTGCTCGTTTCCGATCTGGAAAGCATCGGCGTCGATACCCCCGCCGACCTCGCGCGGGCGGAGAAAAAACTTGCGGAGTTCAACGATGGAAACCATTAATGTCGGCAAATTCTCGATCGGAGGCGATCGGCTCACCGTCATCGCCGGGCCCTGTATGGCGGAAAGCCGCGACGTCTGTCTCGCCGCCGCGGAATTTCTCGTCAATCTCTGCCGGAAACTTGATGTCAATTACGTTTTCAAGGCCTCTTACGACAAGGCGAACCGCACGAGCGGCGCAAGCCGCCGCGGTCCCGGCATGGAAGCGGGGCTCGCCTATCTCGATGAAGTGAAAAACACATTCAACGTGCCGGTCATCACCGACGTCCACGAAAGCGGCGACGTCGCCGAAGTCGCGCGCCACGTCGATATGTTGCAGATCCCGGCGTTTCTCTGCCGCCAGACCGATCTGCTTCTGGCTTCCGGCAAAAGCGGTCTGCCCGTCAACATCAAAAAAGGGCAGTTCATGGCGCCGGAGGATATGGAGGGCGCACTGGAAAAAGTGCGTTCGACGGGCAACCGCCAAGTCCTGCTCACCGAAAGAGGTTCCAGTTTCGGCTATCACAATCTCGTCGTCGATATGCGTTCGCTCGTCACGATGCGCAATTTCGGCGTCCCCGTCGTCTTTGACGCGACGCACTCGGTGCAGTTGCCCGGCGGCAACGGCAGTTGCTCCGGCGGCAAACGCGAATTCATCGCGCCGCTCGCCCGCGCGGCGGCGGCGGTCGGCATCGACGCGCTCTTTTGCGAAGTCCACCCCAATCCCGACAAGGCGTTTTCCGACGGGCCGAATTCACTCGATTTCGCCCTCGCCGAAAAGGTCATCGGCAAAGTGAAGGCCATCTATGATCTCCTCTGAAAACTGGCAAAAAATCAAACTCGTGATCTGCGACATCGACGGCGTCCTGACGGACGGCAGAGTCGGTTACGGCGCGGAGGATTTTCTGAAATTTTTCCATTACCGCGACGGGCATTGGCTGAAACTCGCGATGCGCGCCGGGATCAAGGTCGGCTGGCTTTCCGGCAGAAAAAGCCGCGCCAACGCGCGCCGCGCCAGCGAACTCGGCATCACGTTTCTCAAAGAGGACTGCATCGACAAACTCGCTTCCTTTGAGGAAATTCTCAAAGAGTACCGCCTCACCGCCGAAGAATGTCTCTACATCGGCGACGATGTGATCGATCTGCCGGTGATGCGCCGCTGCGGCATCGCCGTCGCGGTCGCCGACGCCGTTCCCGAACTCGATGAAGCCGCCGATTTCCGCACCGCCGCGCCGGGCGGTCACGGCGCCGTCTGCGAAGCGATGCACAAACTCCTCGCGGGACAGGGAAAGCTCGACGAACTTCTCGAACGGTACCGCCGATGAAAAAGTTTTTCACATTTCTCGCCTGCGCGCTGATCCTGCCGACGCTTTTCGGAGCGGGGGAAAATCTGGACACGCTCAAAGGGTTGAGTTTCGCCAACGCCAAGATCCCCGTTTATCAGGGGCGTCAATTGCAGATGGTCATCTACGCCGATCACGGCAAACGCAACGGAACGGTCCTCAACGGCGACGGCATCGTCCTCGACATCATCCGTCCCGACGCCGACGTCGACAAAATCGGCGACGGCTGGAAAACGCAAACCTACAAACTGGGCGCGCCGCTCGACGAGATCCTCGCTTTCTGGAAAAACCGCATCTTTTACAGCGAGGGCGCGATGACCACCCGGCGCGGGGACGTCGATCAGAAAACCCGCCGTTGCTACGGCGGCGAACGCGTCTATTTCCGCAGTCCGACGATCGATCTCAACGGGATCGGTTTCGTCGCCGATTTCAACCGCCATACGATCCAGGTCAACAGCGACATCGACGTTGTGATGCGTCCGGCATCCAGCGACGTCAACACGATCCTGCGCAACGGCGCCGAAGTCCCCAAGGAATACAACTTTATGACGGCGACCGGCGACACGTTGCTTATCGACAACAGCAAACACCAGATCCTGCTCATCGGCGACGCGCACGTCCGCGAAAAGGATACGACGCTCGACGGCGAACGCATGACGATTTTCCTCGGACGCGGCGACAGCAAAGAGAAAAAATCCGATGACGGCAGTACGATCGGCGGCGCCCAGTCGGGCATCCGCTACATTCTCGCCGACGGCAACGTCAAAATGGCGGACGGCGAAAATCAGAAAGCCTACGCCGACCATCTGCATTACGATTTGGAGCGCAACAAAATTTCGCTGACGATCGACCCGCCGGAAAAAGGCGGTTCTCTGGATCAGATCAAACTGATCTCGATCGATCCCGAAACCGGCAAGGAGGAGGGAACTCTCACCGCCGATCACGCCGAATTCTACCGCAGCCGCAATTACGTGCTGTTTACGGGGCACGTCCGCGCCAAAGACAAAAATGGCACGATCGACTGCGAAAAACTGGAACTTTTTCTCTCCTCGGCGACCAAAGAGGAATCCGACCGCATCATCGGCGGTGGCGTCGGGCAGAAAATCGAACGCGCCGTCGCCATCGGCAGTGTCCATATGGTCGACGGCAAAGACGTCCTCGATTGCAGCAAGATGACGCTCTATTTCCAGCGCAAGGAAGAAGGCAGAACGACCCCGCTCAGCAAGGGGGCGTCCAAATTGTCGAAAGTCGTCTGCGACGATCAGGTCGTCGGCATGGTCTACGACGAACTTCCCGCCCCCGGCAAGACCGTCACGGCGACGCAAAAGATGTTCTCCGATCATCTGGTGCACGACCTTTTGACCAACGTCATCACGCTCACCGTCGACTCGGCGGCGCGCGGCGACAATCCGAAACGCATCCGGCTCTACTCCGGCTTCGACGCTTCCGGCAAAGCGGAAAGTTCGCTCACCGCCGACCGCGTCGATTACTTCCGCGACCGCGACTACATCCTTTTCTCCGGCAACGTCCGCGTCGAGGACAAATCCGGCACGCTCGACAGCGACAAATTGGAACTTTATCTGCAACCGGCGAAAAAAGGCGATTCCGACCGCGTCATCGGGGAAAGTTCCGGCAGTCGGAAACTCGACCGCGCCGTCGCCATCGGCCACGTCAAAACGGTCGACGAGAAATCGATGCTCGAAAGCGACAAACTCACGATGTACTTCACGACGGGCAAAAGGAAAAATCAGCAGGTTTCCGGGCTTTTCCACTCCGGCAAATCGGAATTGTCGGTCATCGTCGCCGAGGGTCACGTCGTCGGCACGACGAGCGACAGCAGCGATCAGTCGTCGATGTTCGGCGCGCTCGGCAGCGACGGACGCTCGGATCGGCGATTTTTCTCCGACTATATGAAAAGCGAAGTCGTCACCAACAATACGGAACTGCACGGCAACGTCGTCGTCCGCGACGATGCGACCAAGCTCAGTTGTCAGGATATGTTCATCGTCGGCAAGCCGAAACAGGAAGTCGCCGCCCGGACGGACGACCCCGACGCCGATCCGTTTGAATTGGTCAACAGCGAGAGTTACGCGCCGTCGCGCGTGATGCTTTCCGGCGACCGCGAACTGGAAAAGATCATCTGCGAAAAGGATGTCGTCATCGTCAGCCGGCAAAACGACGGCAAACGCGTGTGCGCCGAGGGCGACCACGGTCTTTATCTCGTTGCCGCCAAAAGTTTTGTCATCACCTGCGACAGCGACAAGTACTGCCGCATCCGCGGCGACGGCAGATTGCAGAAGTGCGACAAGATCCATTACGCGCTGGATCGGGAACTCTTTACCGGAGAATCCCGCCCCGGCAGAATCCAGTATTCGGAAGTCGATCCGGAGCCGATCCCGGAATTGTAAAAACCAATGCCCTTTGCCGGGCAATATACGAAGGAGATAAAATGAGTAAAATTCGAGTGATGATCGCAGGTTTCGGAAATGTTGGTAGGGGGGTGCGCCTCTCGCTCGGCAAACAGCCGGATATGGAACTTTGCGGCATCGTGAGCCGCAATGTCGACCGTGTCAAAAAAGAGATTTCCGATATTCCGGTGCTGCCGATCGCCGACGCCGAAACGTGGGTGAAGGAACTGCGCCCCGATGTCGCCATCCTCTGCGGCGGCTCCAAAGCCGATCTGCCCAAACAGGGCCCCGCGATCTGCCAGTACGTCAACACCGTCGACAGTTTCGACAACCACAGCCAGATTCCCCAGTACTTCGAGACGCTCAACGCCGCCGCGGTCAAGGCGAATCACGTCGCCATTATGTCGACCGGCTGGGATCCCGGCATCTTTTCGCTTGAACGCGTCCTTGGCGGCGCGTTTATGCCCGGCAGCCGCGCTTACGGCTTCTACGGGCTCGGCCCCGAAGGCGGTCTCAGTATGGGCCACAGCGATGCTTTGCGTACGATCGAGGGCGTCGTCGACGCGCGGCAATTCACCCACGCCGTCCCCGAAGCCGTCGAACGCGTCCGCCGCGGTGAAAATCCCGCGTTCGAGCCGGGCGATATGCACACAAGAGAGTGCTTCGTCGTCCTCGCTCCCGATGCCGACCCCGCCGAAGTCACCAAAAAGATCGTCGAAATGCCCGGATATTTCGCTCCCTACGACACGACGATCCACTTCGTTTCGCAGGAGGAGTTGAAAGAACGTTGCAAAGGCTTCCCCCACGACGGACTGGTCATCACCGCCGGAGAAACTGCCAAAGGCACTCCGGCACTGGCGGAATATCGTTGCGTCTGGGGCAGCAACCCCGAAGCGACCGCCAACGTCCTCGTCGCCCACGCCCGCGCCGCCGCGCGGCTCGCCGCCGAAAAGAAAAGCGGGGCTTTCACCATTCTCGACATCCCGGCGACCTATTTCTCGCCGCTCAGCCGGGAAGAACTTTTGAAACACTGGATGTAAATTATGGGCGATTCGCTTTTTCCCGATGCCGTGCCGGAAACGGAAACGTCTCCGGAGCAAAAAGTTGCCAAAGAGCCGGAACTTTCCTTTGAGGAGGCGCTCAGCCAGCTGGAAGCGCTTGTCCGCAAAATGGAAAACGGACAGCTTCCCTTGGAAAAACTGATCTCCTCCTACGAGAAAGGCGGCAAACTCGCCAAAGTCTGCCGCGCCCGTCTCGACCAGTTGGAGCGCAAGATCCAGATCCTCACGGGAAGCGCGGAAAATCCGCCGCAATGGGAAAATTTTCAGGAATAACCTTTTCCAATCATCAGCAGGAGTTTCTTATGACCAAGCAGATTCTGACCTCCGCCATCGCCGCCGCGATGGCACTCGGCGCATCCGGTGCCGAACGCAAGATGAATTTCATCAGCATCGCCCCGTTTTTCCCGAACGACATCGATTACACCGTCAAGGAGGCGCGCCACGCCGTCGAGGTGAGCGGCGTCCGCAAAAACGCCTATATGCTGACGATGCAGCCCGACGGCACAGACGTGATGGCGAAACCGAAACTCTACGCCAAGGCTTTCCGCGAATTGAAAGAAAAACTCAAAAACGACAATATCGAGAGCGGCATCCTCATTCAAAGCACGATCGGCCACGGCTGGGCGGGCGCCGTCACCTGCGAACGCGGCTGGACGGAGATCATCAACATCAAGGGCATCACGCTCCACCGCCTCTGCATGCTCGACCCCGATGTCCGCGCCTACACCAAGGACATGATCAAAATGCTCGCCGCCGAAAAACCGGCGTTTTTCCTCGTCGACGACGACTTGCGCGCGATCAACAACAGCGACAACGGGCCGGAGTGCTTCTGCGATCTGCATATGGCGGAATTCAACAAGCGTTCGCCGCAGAAATTCACCCGCGAAGAATTGATCGAAAAAATCAAGACGGGCGCGTGGAACGATCCCGCCGTCCAGCTTTTTGAAACGATCCGCCGCGAAACCGTCCTCGGCTACGCGAAACTCATCCGCGACGCGATCGATGAAGTCGATCCCTCGATCCCCTGCGGCTACTGCTCCGGCGGCGGAGAATATCTCCTCGCGGGCGAGATCGCCCGGACTCTCGCCGGCAAAGGGGAATCTTTCCTGCGCATCAACAACGCCGCCTATATGGAAGCCTGGGGCCCCGTCAACAGTTTCTACAACATCATGTACCAGACGGCATTCAAAGTGTCGGCGGCGGGCAAAATCGACACCATCCTCGACGAGAGCGATATCTATCCGCACAATGCGTGGAGCAAATCGGCGATCAGTATGCACGCGCACATCACGGGCGGCATCCTCAACGGCGTTTCCGGCGGCAAACTCTGGATCAGCGACCTTTCCAACAAATGCGATTTCGACATCGCGCGTCACCGGGCGATTTTGAAAGAGCACATCGGCTTCTACGACACCTTGCTCAACGAAGTCGGTCAAATCCAATGGTGCGGTCCCAACGCGGTGTTGCGCGACCCCGCTTTCCAATTCCACCCCGGTCACGCCTTGCAGCCGCTGCTCGACAACAATTGGAGCGCGACGATCCTCGATCCTCTGGGCATCCCCTCGCATTACGGCAAAATCGACAAAAACGCAATCAACACGCTGACCGCCGACACCGTCAACGCTTTGAGCGACGACGACCTCAAACTGGTTTTGAGCGGCAAAGCGCTCGTCGACGGCGGCGCCGCCTTGAAACTCGCCGAACGCGGCTTCGCCTCTTACCTCGGCGTGAAGCCCAAGGCGCAATCTTTCAAAACCGAGGGAGAAACTTTGATCGGCAGTCCCTATAAATGCCCGTTGCAGAATACGGGATGTCCTTTCCTCACCGATCTCGATCCCAAGGCGGTGCCGCTGAGCGAAGTGCGTACTTCTCCCTACCGCTACGCGCCGACGACGGAATACGTGATGCCGGGAGCGGTCTACTTTGAAAACGCGCTTGGCGGCAAAGTCATCACGACCGCGTTGAGCGTCAAAAGCGTCCCGACCGATTTCATCGGCCATCACCGCAAAGCGTGGGCGATCGCGTTGCTGAAAAAACTGGATCCGGCGGCATTGCCGCTCTACGCCAGTGCGTTACAGCACGTTTATTTCCGCTGCGGCGTCCGTCCGGACGGGAATTTCCTCGCGGGATTCTACAACCTCAGCTACGACGCACTCAACGAAATCGCGCTGACGGCGGAATTTCCGGTCAAAAAAGTGGAACTTCTCCAAGGCGACGGCAGTTGGAAGGAAGTCGCTTTCAAACAGACCGGTGCAGCACTCGTCATCGATAAACCGATCGCCTGTCAGGAATTCGCGATCCTCAAAATCACGAAATAATTCGGCGATTTATTTCAAGTAAACCAAACGCCCTTGACGATTTTTCGCCAAGGGTGTTTTTTTCGTCAGAAACGCAAAAGTTGCGCCGCCCAGGTAAGCCCCGCGCCGAATGCCGCCGTCAAGATAAGATCGCCCCGATGAAGTTCCCCGTTGCGGTTCAACTCGTCCAAGCAGATGCCGATCGACGCCGACGAGGTATTGCCGTACCGCGCAACACTGCGGTAAATGTTTTCACGAATGCCGAGCCGTTCGGCGACGGCGGTGATGATCCGGTCGTTCGCCTGATGGGGGATCGCCCAATGCAGTTCCGACGCGGAAATACCGGCTTTGGCGAGGACCCGCTTGCAGGCGCCGCTCATCGCCGTCACCGCTTTCTGATAGGTTTTCGGACCATTCATCGTGATGGTGTTGAGATGTTGCGCGATCCCCTCCGGCGTCGCCGGACAGGCACTGCCGAAACCGGGTATTTTGAGAAAATCGGCGTCGTTGCCGTCGGCGCACACTTCGGAAGCAAGATAAAAATCGTCGTCCCCGTGATCATCGCGCTGAATGACCAAAGCCGACGCGCCGTCGCCGAAAAGGACACAGGTACTGCGGTCGCTCCAATTGGTGACACCCGACAATTTGTCCGCGCCGATCAGCAACGCCGTCCGGCGCTGACGGGCGGCGAGCAGAGCGTGGACGATGTCGATGCCGTAAAGCAATCCCGTACACGCCGCACTGATGTCGAAACACATACAAGGCGGGATCCCCATTTTGCGCTGGACGATCGTCGCCGTCGACGGGGTCGGCATATCCCCCGTCAGCGTCGAAACGACGACAAGATCAATATCGGCTGGCGTGAGACGGGCGGATTCAAGCGCGGCGCGTCCGGCGGCGGCGGCGAGATCGCTCGTCGCGGTCGCGGCATCGGCAATGTGGCGTTCACGGATACCGGTACGGGAAACGATCCACTCGTCGGAAGTATCGACCATTTTTTCCAGATCGAAATTCGTCAAAATCTTTTCCGGCACATAGTGGCCGGTGCCGATGATGTGAATACTCATTTTATGCCTCGTTACACAATGATTTTCTCAATATGAGTTCAATCCAATCCCAGACCGTGAAGCATGATCCGGGCGGTCATATATTGCAGACGGCGGCGAAAAGTCCCGGGAATCTTGCCCGCGGGATGCAAAGGATCGATCATCCCGGGATTGACCATACTGACATAATTGGGGCAGACGAGAATGAGAAACCAGCAAAACGCGCTGTCGAAATCGTCGCTCCCCGTGATTTTCCGGTAGACATCGTAAAACACGTTGACCAACGGCTTGATGTGCTTTTCGATCACTTCGTCGCGCACCGCGCAGGGATGTTGCAACACCTGCAAAAAGATGAGTTCGGCGGGATCGGGATCGCCCTGCGTGCCGCCCATCGTGTGAAAGACCTTTTCGACCAATCCGGAAATGAAGATCTGCTGTCCTTCGCGCGTTGCCAAAAGCGAATGATTGTTGTCGTAATAACTGTTGAGCTGAATTTTGTGCCAGCGCTCCAACGCAGACTGGATGACCGCTTCGATCAGTCCCGACTTGCCGCCGAAGTGGTAATGGATCATACAGGCGTCAATGCCGGCGGCATCGGCGATCTCGCTGAGTTTGACCGCATTGATGCCCCGGATCGCGAACAACCGCTTCGCCGCTTCCAACAGCGCCGCTCTGGAATTGTCTCCTGCTTTTTTCATCTTGCTCATCCATTTTAGAATTTGTTTCTTTGCTAAATATACATCTAAAAATGTATAATGTCAAATAAAACAAATCTTAAATTTAATAATTTTGGCGTTTTCACTACACCAATATGATTTTTTGCCCGGCTTGTCACGGCGCAGCAGGGCAACTGCGTTGTCATCCTCAACGGACATTATCGCCTTTCTTTCGCCCGGCAGGGCGAGAGAAACATCGACGTGGGGAGTATCGCCCATCGGGGAGGCGGGCGGGCGGCTTGTCACGGCGTAGCCTTGGCGAAGACGGAAGCGTAAAGCGGAGCATTAGCCCGCATGGGACGCAGGTCAATTTGCAGTAACAAAAATAGACGACCGCGGAGATTTGCGGGGACATTCGTTTAGGGGGCGGACAAAGCGTAAATTCCGCAAATATCTGCGGCAGGTACAAAGTCCCGCCCTGGCGGGTTGAGGGGAGT
>JAEDIJ010000041.1 GCA_016292515.1 Victivallaceae bacterium | reverse complement strand
CTCCTGTAAAAAAATGAACCCGTAATAAAATAGCTTTTCTCGCGGCTTTTCGCAAGTGCGCGCGAAAACTTTGCGTAAAAAAAGTGATTTTTGATTGCAAAAAAGAGGAAATGGCGATATAGTCTATCGGTATGTCAGACAACCCTGCAAAAGAGAGGATCGCACAATGAAAAAATTTTTAGCCGCCTTGTCGTTATCCGCCGCAGGAATGCTCGCGTTCGCCGCTGAAAAAACGGTGACGTTTCGCTCCATCCGGAGTATGGAGTATTATCCGCGCACCGTCGAAAAATGCCAGTCCGGCGAGATCGTCTACGATTTGGAGGACAGCGACGGCGTCAAGGGAACGCTCGTTTTCCGTCAGCAGGGCAAAAATCTCGCCCGGGTCGATTTCATAGTGGGAGATTCGACCGAATCCGCCGGATACGACGGCAAGCAATTCTGGGGATGCGACCAAAAGGGTTGCGAAATTCTGAAAGAAAATGAAGCCGCCGAATTCGTCTACGACTTGAACTTTGTCGCGATCCCGTTGTGCGAAGATGAAATTTTTCAGGGCTTGAAAAAAACCGGCGAGGAATCGTTCGACGACGATCTCTGCATCGTTTACGAAACGACACCGGTCGATGCTCCCGATATCAAAACGGAACTTTTCGTTTCCAAGGCATCCGGCTTGCTCCGCAAGGTCGTGACGGTCGACGGCGGCGTTACCAGCAGCGTCGTGTTTGACGATTATTCTTCCGTGGACGGCGTCCGCGTCGCCGGCACGATCATCAAGAGCAACGATGCGGGGACGACGAAACTGCGTCTGCGCGCCGCTCGGTGGAATCTCGCATTCGCCGACAACACCTTTGCGATGCCGAAAACGACGGAAAGCGTCGTAGTGGCAAAAGCCAATGTCCAGCGTCCGGCGCAGACCGCCGATGCCGCCAAAGAAAAGGCGTTGCGGAAACGGATCGCCGAACTTGAAGAAAAAATCCGCATCGATGAGGGAAAAATCGCGCTGATGGAGGAAAAACACAGTTCGAACCGCGCGGCGGAAGTCCAGCTTGCCACCGCTCCCGTTACCGCGCGTTATTACGGATATTGGCGCCGTCACGGTTTCCGTCGGGCAGTGCGCCGCAGCAACCGCCGGGCGATGCGCGACCGCCGCCGCGTCGTCAAGCGGCTTCTGCGGGAAGACAGCAAAATCGCCGGAGAGTACGAGAAAACCCTCAAGGAATTGACAAAACTGCGCAGTGAGTTGAGTATGGCGCAGGAAGATCTCCGCTCCATCCAGAGCGGCAAATGATCAAAATCCGGGATCCTCTCAACGGGAAGAGCCCGGCGTACATTCAAAGAGCCGGCAACCGGGGCGCAAATTTCGCGCCCCGCTCTTTTTCTAAAAACAATGCGGGAAGAAGCAAAAGTGCATCTTCCCGCATTGCTTATTTTTTATTTTTTACTCCTGATAGTAATAGCCGGAGTGGCGGATCGCGACGCCGTTGGCGATAACGCCGAGCAGGGAAACTTTGGATTGCCGCAAAAGTTCAAGGGCGTTGCGCGCGTTGCCCTCGCGGAGTTTCCCGATCCGGGAAACGAAAATCACGCCGTCCGCCATTTTGCCGAGACAGATCCCGTCGGAAACTTCCAGACAGGGCGGCGTGTCGAGGATGATGTAGTCGTACTCTTTGCGCAGTTTTTCCAAAAGTTCCTTGAATGCTTCGGAGTCAAGCAGTTTCAAGGGGTTCAGCGGGATCGGACCGCAAAGCAACGCATCCAGTTTGCGCTGAAAGAGATTTTTCTGCAACGCATCGTCCAGCGGGCATTGCTCGACCAGCACGTTGACGATACCGGATTTACTGTAAACCCCCAATGCCTTGCTCAAAGCGGGTTTGCGCAAATCGCAGTTGATGATGAGGGTCTTCTGCCCGAAATCGGCAAGCGTTACCGCCAAATTGGCGGCGACAAAGGTCTTTCCTTCGCCGGCGAGCGCACTGGTGATGGCGATGATCCGCGCGCCTTGCGGCGAGCGGAAATCGGAGTAAAACAAATTCGTCCGGATCCCCCAGAAAGCCTCGCGGATGCCGAAACGCTTCCTTTTTTCATCGTTGGCCAGCGTGACAATGCGGTTGCCATTCGTTTTGTCCGGAGCGGCTTCCTGCTTCGCCATTTCCCGGTCAAAAGGCACGGAGCCGATGATCGGCAGCTGCAACGCCGATGCCAGTTGCTCCGACGAGTTGAAGCGGGTGTCGAAAAAGGCTTTCAGCCAGAATACCGCCATCAGCAATCCGAAAGAGACGAAAAAGAAGAAAAACGCAAAACTCCATGGGATCGGAAAGGTTTTGACCGCTTTTTCCGCACCGTCGACGATCTGAAAATTTTTCAATTCAAGCAACGTCGAGATCTCCTCGTTGAAAACCTGACTCAACGTATTGGCGATGAAACACGCCGCGCGGGGATCAGCCGCCGTGACGGAGAGCGTCAGCAACCGGGTGTTTTTCCGCATATTGCTCTCCATCTTGTAAGGGATCATATATTCCGGTTTGAGCTGCTCGATCCGGTCTTGGGCGCGCCGCTGGATGCGCTTGGATTTCGCCAACTCGGTGTAGTCAAAGACCAGCTGCGAACCGAGATAGAGTTCCCGCGCGAGCGAAATGCTGTCGTCTTCGCGCCGGGGTTGTCCGTCGTTTCCCATACGGCCGATATAGATCAGAACATCCGCCCGGTAACGGGGCGGGATGACGAATTTCGCCAGGGAATATCCGACGATACAGCAGAAAGAGGACGAGAGCAGGAGGAGCAGCCAGTGACGCCGCAGGATATTCAAAAGCGACATAAGGCTTTCGTTTTTTTGCATTTTCTTTGCCTTCCGTTGATACCGGATGTATGGTGGTAAAATAAATTTGTTATACTATAGCATCGTCTGCGGCAAAAAGCAAACCTTTTCCCCTTTCAAAATGGCGGTAAAAAAAGGAGAGACTCCAAAGGGAAATCTCTCCTTTCAGAGGGAAACGGCATCGGCTTAAAATTTGACGCCGGTGACCTCCGCCGCCCAAAGTGCCGTTTCCTCGATGGCGGCTTCGGGAGTGCAGTGCGGACGGTAATCGAGATCGTGCACCGCCTTGTCGATCGAGAAGCACATATGGGTGCTGACAAAGCGCAGACCGATCTCGTCGATATGACCGGCGTGCTTTTTCTGCATATCCTCGACACTCATATAATTGATGACCGGTTTCTTGCCGAAAACGGCGGCGTTGACTTCGAGGTACTGATTGAGCGGCAGCGCGTGATCGAGGCAGATGTTGTAGACTTGACCGATGCTGCGCTGATGCGTCAGCGCGAGGACGAAACTCGACGCCAGATCGTAGACGTGGATCGGTTGGAGCAACGCCTGCCCGTCGACGGGCACGTCGAGCGGCACTTCGTTGACGAGGTCGCGGATGAAATCTTCGCGGCGGCCGCCGAAGTTATCGAGGGGAAGCATCCCCGGCCCGGTGATGTAGCAGGGACGGATGACGGTGACGGGGAAGCCCTCTTTCTGGTACATTTCCATCACCATTTCGTCGTAGATGCGCTTTTTGTCCCATCCGGTGCCGCGGGCGAAGCCTTTGTAGAAAGCGGTCTCGTTGCACGGGATAAAAGGCAGCGGAGCGTAACCGCCCGTCGAACTGCAATGAATGTAATGTTCAAGCCCCTGTGCGTACTTTTTGACCCAGGTAATCGATTCGACGGTCGGGACGGTGTCGATGATATGCGTGTAGCGGGTCTTGAAAACTTCCCGCATCGACGCCTCGTCCTTTTTGTCGGCGATAATGGTCGGGAATTCGTCGATGACTCCCTTGAATTGAGACTTTTGACCGCGGGTCAGAATGGTGAATTCATACCCCGCTTTGGCGAGTTGCTTGGCGATGTGGTGACCGAGCCATCCGGTGCCGCCCATCAACAGAATTTTCATGATGCTTTCTCCTTAAAATTGAATGGTTTTGGTTTCTTGGGGTTCAAAATCAACATTGCCGACGCACTTGCCGTCGACAAAGAGCGTCGTCGTGTGTTTGCGATCCAATTCGTTGCGGACGGTGAGGGTGCGGCGCGCGAAATCGGCGGCGGTGACCTCGACGCAGTCGATGCCGAAAGCGTGCTCATTTTTACAATCGACCAGAATGCCGCCGAACTCGCGCAATATCTCGCCGAGATAGAGGTAGAGATCGATGAAAAGCGAGTAGCTGTTTTCGGGATAACTGTGCTTGTAAAGCCCCGACTCGTCGTCCATCTGCGGATTGTTTTCGTAGATGCTGTAAAGGATCTGATCGCGGAAAGGATTGCCTTCCAGGCTCTTTTCGTCGCGGAAGACCATCACCTGCCGGAACGTCGCGATCGCGCGGCTCGCGTAGATCGCCTTGCCGGTCGCCCGGTAGAGCCGCAGCAAAAGGTAGCCCATCCACGCGACGGACTGATTTCCGGTCGCGGTGCATTGCGTGCGCGAGTAATCGGGATAGGTGTAATAACTCGTCGAGATCATCCCGCGCGATCTCCAATTGATCTTGTCGTAAAAAGAGCCCGGCACGTTGGGAATGTTGTACCCGACTTGCATCGTCGAGCCGAAAAGCTGGATCTTTTCCGCGACCAAAAGAAATTTCGGATCTTTTTCCTCGTCGTAAAGATCGAGAAAAGCCCAGAGCATCGTGCGGTAGCCGTCGACGTCCCACAAATCGGGATAGTCGGTCTCGCAGCCGCCCATCGAAAAAAGTCCGAGTTCCTCGATGTCGAGCATACAGCGTTCGGCGGTTTTGAGATACGCCGCGCGGATGCGTTCGTCGTGCGTCGCCTGATAGAGTTTGATCAAAGCGGGGATCCACGTCTGCGTTTCGGAGTACTGGCTGATCCAGCCCGGCTTTTCCTTGGGAGTGAGATCGCTCCAATAAAGGCGGCGGAAGTGGCCGTCTTTCTGTTGAAGTTTCAGCACGTCGTCGAGGATGTCAAAGGGATATTTCGTCTGAAAGAGCGTTTCGTCCTGCAAGTAGAGCGTCATCGCGTCGTAGATCATTTCCGGCAGGGCAAGACTGTCGAGTGCCTCCGCTTCAAAGGGCGCGCCCCACCCGGTCTTTTCGCAAAAGGGCATGATGTCGTGCATAAATGCCCCGGTGTGAAAGGGATAGGTGAGTTTGGAATTCCCCGCGTAGTGATTGTACAAGTAGAAGTTGATGAGTTTTTTCGCCCGTTCGCGATCCTCCGGATCGCCGTTTGTGCGCCAGCGGCGGTAAAATTCATTGGCTTTCAAAAGGTCGTACTCCAACCACGAACAGCCGAATTGATCCGGCGGACGGTATCCCTCTTTGAACTGTCCGAAAAATTCGGAAAAAAAGTGCGCCGCGTAATGGTCGCCCTGCTCGACGCCTTTCAATTCCGAGCGTTGCCAGATCGAGGTGAATTTTTCGACGAAATCTTTCATGTCGGTCTGCGGCGTGTGGACGGGGGAGTCGTCGAGCCGCCACAAAACATTGGAAAGGTGCCCCATATGCTCCTCGCCGCCCTCGCCGAAGAACCAGAAGTAGTGCAGATGCAGTTCCCCCTTGACCGCTTCGCGCAGGCGGAAAAGTTGCGCGAGTTCGGTATCGTCGCGCTCCGGCGCGGAAACACGGTCGATCTCCGTTTCAAGATAGGCGCATCCGAAGTAAAGATGACCGCTGCAAGTGTAGAAGATACGGTTGTTGCCGCCGCGGCAGAAATAGTCGCTCCAATTTTTTTCAAACGGATAAGGCGGCGGATTTTCCTTGCGCACGATGTATTTGAAAGAAATGTAGGTGAAATCGGAGATCGCCCCCTCGTGGAAGTAACTGGATCGGAAAACGCCCTCGCCCGCATCGCGGTACTCGATATCCCAGACGACGTAGGATTCCTTTTCCTCCGCGTCTTCGGCAAAGGAAAGCGTCGTCACCGCGTCGGCGGAAACAAGGACGATCGCATCGCTTTTTTGCTCGACGGAAATGAGATCATCCATCACGCGCTGGGCTTTTTTGCGCCACAAGTTGCGCCAGAAATAATAGGCGCGCACTTCGTTGCCGACGACGACGATCGCCTGATCGCCGCGAACGAGTTTCGCCTGACACTCCGGCAACTCGGCGAGTTTGTAGTATTTGGCGCGTTGCGTGTAGTCGACGATTTTCGACTGCCGTTCAAAAATTTTTTCGTACATTCAGAGCAACCCCGCTTTTTTTCTCGGTGCTTCGGTACAGGCGTAACGGGCCTCGGCTTCCGTCATCGCCCCGAAGTCGATGAGATTGTGATAAATTTTATTCATCGTGGCAAGACTTCCCGTCAAGAGATCGGTGTCCGCGACGAAAAGCGCGCCGTCGCGCACGTCGAACTCGCTGACGTTGCCCGCCGGGTCGGGAAAGGCGAGCCGTTTGCCCGGAACTCCCGTCGCGGCGCAACCGTCGGTGATCGGGATGAATTTGTCGCGCCCCTTGACGCGGCTGATCGCCTTGACCAGCCGCCGGTCGACGTGAACGCCGTCGCAGATCATTTCGCAGGTCAATCTGTCGTCGGCGAGAATTTCCAGCCACGGACCCTTGGTCGAATAGCGGCCGAGGATGCACTCGATGTCGCCCTCACCGTTGTTGCAGAAGTGCGTGATGCCGCTCAACCCGTGCCCGATCGCTTCGTGCATCACTTCCGCCGTACAGTTGAAGTGTCCGGCGGAGACCGGGATCTTTTCCGAAACGAAATAATCGATCAACTCCATCGCGCCCGGCAATTCCGGCGCAAGGGCGATCGTGCGGATGATGCCGCGCCCCGCTTCGACAAGTTTTCTGGCGGCACCGAGATCGGGCTTCGCGAGGAGATCCGCCGTCATCCCGCCCGGATTGCGGACAAAAGGTCCTTCAAGATAAACGCCGTCGAGCGACGCGCCGCCGAGCGGTTTGCCGCCCATCAGATCGCGGCAGAAATGAAGACTTTCGACGAGGCTGTCGATCGGTGCCGCCGAAAAGGTCGCGAGAAACCCGTCGGTTTCGCCCTTTTCCAGAAGAAAACGCGACATTTCCTCGTAGGCGTCGCGGTTCAGCTCGATCGTCTTGTGCCCGGCACAGCCGTGAAAATGGTAGTCAAAAAATTTCATGTCACTTTTCGGGATAGCAGATCAATTCGACGTCGCGCGAAGTCGTTTCAAGCGCGGCTTCGCCCCATTCCGCCGTGGCTTCGCGCCCCGGACGGGAGTACCACAAATCGTCGTCGAGATCGTCCATTTTGACGTATTGCGGACAGATCGCCAGCGCTTCGCTCGTTTCCAGTTTGCCCGCGTGGTCGCCCTTGAACGTCTGCTGGGTCGATTTCCGCGTGCGGATGGGATGCACCTGGATCCACTTGAAAGGATCATTGGAGCCCGCGTAATAATTGGCGAATTTTTCCGTTCCCCACCAGCCTTTGCCCGTCTTTTCTTCAAGGTACTCGAAAATCACCTGTTTGGCGGCGAAGCGGAAAGCGAGATCGGTCGGCATCCCCTGCTCGAATCCCTCGGTCTGATGAGCGATGAAACAGTGGACGTTGCGGAAACCGACCTGCAACAGTCCGCGAAAAATCTCCTTGGCGACGGGGACGATCGCTTCGGCATCGACGTGGATCGTGCCGTTGTTTTCCGGCGCGGCGACGGCGCGCGAAGCGGCACCGTAGTAGAAAGGCGGCAGCACGATCGTTTCCGGACGGCGTTTTTCCATCCGGGAAATGACGTCGATGCAGGTGAAGCAATCCAACCCGAAAGGCAGATGCTCCGCGTGATATTCGACGACGCCGAGCGGCAGGACGGCGGGCGTATTCTTTTTCAACGCTTCGCGCAATTGACAGGGACGCATATTAAGATACTGCATAAAACTCCTTTTACATCAGAAAAAAGTTTTTCATCCGGTCTTAATATATCTTGACTTGCATAATACTTAAAATGTATATATAGTATATTAAATATATCACAACGATATGACTTTTCAAGCGTAAAAAAAATGAAAATCAGTTACGATTATTACAAAACTTTTTATTTCGTCGCCAAGTGCGGCAGTCTGACGCTCGCCGCCCGGCAACTGGGCAACAATCAGCCGAATGTTTCGCGGATCATCCAGTCGCTCGAAGCGCAGTGGGGCTGTTCGCTTTTTATCCGCACTTCCGGCGGTATGCAGTTGACGCCGAGCGGGGAAAAACTTTACGAATATATCCGCCCCGCCGTCGAAAAGATCCGCTTCGCCGAGAGCGAACTCAAAGCGGAAAACGGCTTGCAGCAGGGAATGGTTTCCGTCGCCGTCACCGAGATCGGCTTGCGGCTCTTGCTGTTGCCCGTCCTCAATAAATTTCACCGCAAGTATAAAAACATCCGGATCCGCCTTTTCGGCAATTCTTCGGCGGGGTGCGTCGATGCGGTGCGGACGGGGCTTGCCGATTTCGCGCTGGTCATCACGCCGATCGAACTGCCGGATATTTTCACGGTCGATCGGTTCAAGGTCTTTCAGGAAATCGCCATCGGCGGCCGCGATTTCGATTTCCTCGCGCACAAGGAGCACAACTTGCGCGAACTTGCCGCATATCCCTTGATCTCTCTGGGAGAAAAGACCGGCACCCGTAATTTCTATATGCAGTTTTTCGCGCGGCACGGCATCAATTTCTCCCCCGATATCGAGGCGGCGTCCTACGACCACATCGTACCGCTGGTGAAGCAGAATCTCGGCATCGGTTTCGTCCCCGAAGATTTTTTACAGAATCAGGAAAATCTCATCGTTCCTCTGCCGCTCAAAGAGAGCATCCCCCCGCGCGAGATCTGCTGTATCCGCAACCGCAACGAAACCTTGACGGCGGCGGCGGAAAAACTGCTGGCGATGATCCGGAAATAAAGATCCGCATTGCACCGCCGCGGGAATTTTCAAAAAAACACCAAGGATACCCTTGACAAAGCGGCTATCCGACATTATACTAAAAACAGTCGTAAAAAGGAGAACTTCATGGATCCGTTGCTTTGGTGCGCCGTCGGACTGGCGTTGATTTTTCTGGAATTTATCACGCCGGGATTCATCATTGCCTTTTTCGGGATCTCCGCGCTGGGGATCGCGCTGATGCAATGGCTGTTTCCTTTACCGCTGGCGTGGCAGCTCGGATGCTGGGCGGTGCTTTCACTTGTTTTGCTTTTCGGCTGCCGGAAATTCTGCGCCCGCGTTTTCAAGGGCGTCTCGTCGGTCAACGAAGTCGATGACGACGGCAAAGACTGCACCGGAGAGACCGCGCACGTCGCTGATTTCAACGAAACGGAAATGTCCGGCAAAGTCCAATTCCGCGGTTCGCTGTGGAATGCCCGTTTTGAAGTTCCCCGCAAGGTCGGCGACAGTGTCGTGATCGTCCGTCGGGAAAACATCACCCTTTTCGTGAAATAACACAAGGAGAAAAATTATCATGGGAATCATCATCAGCATCGTCATCCTCGCGATCGTCATCGCTTTATTTGCCTCCGTCATCTACATCGTGCCGCAAAAACAGGCGTATATCGTCGAGCGTCTCGGACGCTACAACTGTACGCTGTCGGCGGGATTTCATATGCTGGTGCCTTTCATCGACGCCGTGCGCTACAAGCGCAATCTCAAAGAAGTCGCGCTCGACGTGCCGCCGCAGCAGTGCGTGACCCGCGACAACATCATTGTCGAGATCGACGGGATCTTGTATCTCAAAGTGACCGATCCGGTCAAAGCCTCCTACGGCATTGAAGATTATCTTTTTGCCTGCGCGCAATTGGCGCAGACGACGTTGCGTTCCGAGGTCGGCAAACTGGAACTCGACCGCACTTTTGAGGAGCGTTCCGCGATCAATGCGGCGATCTGCCGCGAAGTGGACGAAGCGAGCGACCCCTGGGGCGTCAAGATCACCCGCTACGAGATCAAAACCATCACTCCGCCCGCCAGCGTTCTCGACGCGATGGAAAAACAAATGCGCGCCGAGCGCGAAAAGCGCGCCGCCATCGCGGAATCCGAGGGCGAACGGCAGTCGCGCATCAATCGCGCCGAGGGTGAAAAGCAAGCGGCGATCGCGCAGAGCGAGGGCGAACGCGCCCGCCGCGTGAATGAAGCCGAAGGCCGCGCCGCCGAGATCCGGCTGGTCGCCGAGGCGACTGCTTCCGGGATCCGTACCATCGCGGCGGCGATTTCGGAAAAAGGCGGCAACGACGCGATGAGTCTGCGTCTGGCGGAGCAATACATCGGAGAATTCGGAAAACTTGCCAAGGCGAGCAACACGATGATCCTGCCCGCCAACGCCGCCGATGTCGCCTCCGTCGTCAAAATCGCCACCGCCGCCATCCGGCAAGCGGAAGAAAAATAACGATCGATCCCGCCCGAAAGCACTTTTGAGGGAAAAAACGGGGGACGGAATATCCGCTCCCTCTTTTTTTATCGCATCAAATTGCGGTAGTGCATCGATCCCAGTTTTTCGAGATCGGCGGTGAGAAAAAAGACGGCACCGGCATCCAGTTTATCCTGCTTCGACGCTTCCTGCATTGCGCGTTGCATCGAATTGACGGCGGGGAGCGTTTCCGGCGGAACGTCGGCTCGACCGAAAACAAATCCCATTCCGGCGCGGGGCGCGGCGGGCGGAGCGGGAAAAGCGTACCCCTCGCAGCGGAAACAACTGATGTTGGAATCCGGCAGAATTGCTTCCCACGCCGGATTCAAGATCCACGAATTACAGCAAAAAAGCGGCACTTCTTGATGAAAATAGTCGGCGAAAAACTTTTTAGCCGCGATCATAGACGCTTTGATCTCCTCAAAGGGCATACGCCTGCCCCCCGGGATATGGAGAGAGGGGCAAAGCGACCACGGTGCGGCAACGGGGTGCCATTGCGATTTGTCGAGCGTCACGGGATGCGCGAGATCGATCGTGCCGTCGGCACTGCACAACGTGCCGGAAACCGTCGTTTCCGTTTCGGCAAGATGCGTGGTAAAAACGGCGCGGGCGGCATCGGCGACGCACTGACCGTGTCTGCCGATCATCCAGTTGTCGCGGCAGAGCGCGGCGGTGTTGCCGTGAGCGTCGCGAAAAATCAAGGGGAGCCAAGGCTGATACTCCTGCATCCAATACTCCAATCTGCCGATGCGGAAAAGTTCGCCTTTGACGTAAAGCCGCACCCAGCTGAAACCGAATTCGCGGCCGGGGATGCCGTTGTGCCCGATGCGGTAGATTTCCATATTGCCGCCGAACCACGACATCAAGTCGCGCGTGCAGTTTTCAGGGATGCCGAGATCGCGGTGCTTCCGGGCGATGAGGGGATAACTTCCGAGCGAGATCATCAACGAAAAAACGCCGGAAAGTTCTTTGCCGAGAAGCGGCATATCCTCCCGCAAAGAAGTCAATTTGAACATCGGATCGCGTAAAAACGCGCCGTCGAAAATGATTTTGGCAAGTACGGCAAGGGCTTCGGCGTTGTGCGCGAGACGCGAAACTTCCCTGACGCGCGGCAAAATTTCATCAAGCGGCATTTTCGCCTGGCAAAGCGGATAAACTTCGGCGAAAAATTTTTCTTCCAGAAATTCCGGGACCGATGCGGAATCCGGTGCGGCGTAATCCCGCCACACTTCTGCCAGTTGCGCGCGATCAGAGTCATTCAACTGCCACAGACGGCAAAACTCCGGAAAATCCATAGCAAGTTTTCCTCGTCAGTTTACCGGAGAACCGGTTGATCCGGCATCGGATATTTTCATTTTTGTTTTAAGACCGTTAAGGCTGAAATCGTATTGAGATTGCGTGATCGCGCCGGTCGCGAGAAAGGTGTCGAGCAACGCTTTCTGTTTGGCAAAGAGTTCCCGCTTCTTTTCTTCGGGGGAAAGAGCCGACCAGTTTTCCGTTTCCGCCATAACTCAATACCAGCAAAGCGAAATCAGCCCGGTTCCGACGATCAATAAAGCCGTGATGCCGAAAAAAAGCCGCCATTTCCAGTAAAAAAGTTCGGCGCGCATACTCCCGGGGGCAAGCGATTTGCCCGCAAGCTGATTGAATCCTCCGGTATGGACGTAGCGTCGGACAAGCGGTTTTGCGCTGCGCCGTGCCGCCATTTAGAGCACCGGGATATAGAATTCGTCGCCTTTGAGACTGGCGATCGTTTCGGTCAAAATATCGATCGCCGCTTCCACGTCGCGCAAGTCGCAAATTTCGACGGGAGAGTGCATATAGCGGTTGGGAATGCTCAAAAGAGCGGTCGCGACGCCGCTGCGCGTCAACTGGATACGCGCCGCGTCGGTGCCGCCGGAAGCGCGGTGTGCCGCTCCCTCCTGATAGGAGAAGCCGTTCTTTTTGGCGACGGCGCGCAGAATTTTGCCGAGCACGACGTTGTTGTCGCAACTTCTCGTAAGTTCCGGCCCTTTGCCGAGCGTGATATCGCCCAGTTGTTTTTTGGGAATATCCGGCAGATCGGTCGCGAAACCGACGTCGAGGACAAACGCCACCTGCGGATCGATCGCGAAACTGCTCGTCGCCGAACCGCGCAAGCCGACTTCCTCCTGAACCGTGCCGACGCCGTAGACGGCGACTTTCAATTTACGTTTGGCAAGACGTTTCATCACCTCGGCGATGATGAATGCGCCCACTTTATCGTCCGTCCCCTTGGAGGAAAAGCGGTGTTTTCCCAGAAACTGGAAATTCGCCTTGACGGCGACGGGGTCGCCGACGGAAACGAGTTTTTCCGCTTCCTTTTTCGACTCGGCGCCGATGTCGATCCACATATCTTCCAGCTCGATCGCCCGGTCGCGCTCGCCGCCTTTGAGCAAGTGGATCGGTTTTTTGCCAATGACGCCGCGCACTCTGCCGTTGGAAGTGAGGATCTCCACCTCGGTCGAGGGGACATTCAGTTTGTCAATACCGCCGTTGGGGCGGAAATAAAGCAGACCGTCCTCGGAAATATAGACGATCTGAAATCCGATCTCGTCGTAATGCCCGGCAAGCATCACCCGCGTTTTCGCTCCCGTATTGAGCGCGGCGACGGTGTTCCCCATCACGTCGGTCGAAACGAGGCAATCCTTTTTGAGATAATCGCCGAAACATTTCGCCGCTTCCGTCTCGTAACCGGAGGGGCTGGCGCAATTCATGAAATCCGCCAGAAATTTGAGGCTTGCTTTGCCGAGCATCGTCGAAATTCCTTTTATTACTTGTTGGCGACTTCAAATTTTTTCATGAAGTCGATCAACGCCTCGACGCCTTCCATCGGCATCGCGTTGTAGATGCTCGCGCGGCAGCCACCGACGAGGCGGTGGCCTTTGAGGTCGGTCAGACCGTTTTCACGCGCTTCGGCGACGAATTTGGCATCCAGTTCGTCGCTGGGCGTACGGAAAACGACGTTCATCCGCGAACGGTCCGCCTTGGCGACGGTCGAGCGGAAGAAACTGCTTTCTTCGAGGAAGTTGTAAAGTTTCGCCGCCTTGGCGTTGTTGATCTCCTCGATCGCGGCGATGCCGCCCTGCGCTTTGAGCCAGTCGGTGACGAGACCGAGGATGTAGATCGCAAAAGTCGGCGGAGTGTTGAACATCGAACCGTTTTCGATATAGGTGCTGTAACGGAGCATCGTCGGCACTTTGCTGTTGTCGGTGCGTTCGGCGAGTTTCGTTTTGAGCACGACGAGCGCGACGCCGCTGGGGCCGAGGTTTTTCTGCGCGCCGGCGTAGATCATCGAGAACTTCGACGCGTCGAATTTACGCGACATGATGTCGCTGGACATATCGGCGATGAGCGGCACGCCGGCGGGCGCTTCGGGAAGCGTCTGGTACTGCGTACCGGCAACGGTGTTGTTGCTGGTGATGTGCATATAGCTCGCGCCGGGAGTGAGTTTCCACTGGCTCTGTGCGGGAATGTGATCATATTTGCTCTCGCGGCTCGACGCGACGATGTTGGCACTGCCGAACATCGCGGCTTCCTTTGCCGCCTTGTTGCTCCAAACGCCGGTATCGACGAAATCCGCGGTCGCGCCGTTGAGGAAGTTCATCGGGATCATCGCGAACTGCATGCTCGCGCCGCCCTGGATGAAAAGCACCGAGTATTCATCGCTGAGATTCAAAAGATCGCGCACGTTCTGCGTCGCGTGATCGATCACCGGCTGAAAGAATTTGCCGCGGTGGGAAAGCTCCATCACGCCGCTGCCGCTGCCCTGAAAATTGGTGAATTCAGCCTGCGCTTTTGCCATCACTTCCGCCGGCAACATCGCCGGCCCCGCTGCGAAATTGTAGATTTTCATCTTTTTTACCCCTTGGTTATCAGGTTTGGTTGTGTTAAAAAGATATTTTTATATAATATACTCTCAAAACTTCCCTTTTTCAAGAAAAAAGCAAGCCGTCGAGCGTCTGATTGACACTCCCCGCGCCGATAACGGCGATGACCAGCGGCCGCGCCGGATTTTTTTTCGCCGTCGCGGCGATCGCGGCAAAATCGCCGCCGCCGTAGGTCGCGCAGGGAATTTTCGCCGCAAGTTCCCTGCCCCCGCGCGTCCCCGATTCGCTCCACGCGGCGAAAACGTCGGTCACGATCACGGAATCCGCCGTTGAAAGAACGCGGACAAAATCATCGAAGTAGCGTTCCAGCCGCGCATAGCGGTGCGGCTGAAAGATCAATTCGAGATGGGCGTCGGGAAATTTTTTCCGCATCCAGTCGATCGAAGCCGCGACTTCGACCGGGTGATGAGCGTAATCTTCGACGACGGTAACACCGTTTTGCTGTGCGACGATGTGCATCCTGCGTTCGACGCCGCCGAAATCGGCAAGATACCGGATCGCGAGATCCTCTTTTACTCCGAAAAATTTCGCCCCCTCGACCGCAAGTTTTGCGTCGATCGCCTGAAATCCCTGAAACCCGGCGAAATCTCCGGTGCAGGGCGGGATGAAACGTACGTCGGGATGATCGGAAAAAAGTTGACGGCATAGCGGCGAATCGCCCGAAATCAGGTGTTGCGACTTGCGCGCAAAAGTGCGGAAGTTTTCCCGAAGTTGCTCCTCGCCGCCGACGCTCCACGCGTGATCGCCGTCGACGTTGGGAACGATGCCGAGAGCCGTTTCAAGCAGAGTATGCGTCCCGTCGGACTCGTCCGCTTCGCAGACGAAAATATCGTCGCCGAGACCGTTTTCGGCATCGGGCGCGCCGTAGACTTTGGCACCGATCATCACGCCGGGGTGGAGGTCGGCGCGGCGCAGAATATGCGCAAGCATCGCGCTCGTCGAACTTTTGCCGTGCGACCCCGAAACGGCGGCGACGCGCCGGTAGTTTTTGGCGAATTCCGCGAGGAACTCCCCCCGCCGCAGTTGGGGGATATGGCGTTTTTCCGCTTCCCCCCGCTCCGGATTTTCCGCCGGAACCGCCGAGGAGTAGATGAGAAAATCGAGGTTTTCCGGCAGATTGGCGGCGGCGTGACCGATGTGGATATCCGCCCCCATTTTTCGCAGCTTTTCCGTGTTGGCACTTGCGATCTCATCGGAACCCGCGACAAAACAGCGGCGCGATAACAGCAACTCGGCAAGCGGCGTCATTCCGGCGCCGCCGATGCCGGAAAAGAAAAAACGGCGTTTCATACCCGACCGAACTGCGTATCGTGCAGTTTGCGGTAGAATCCGTCTTTTTGCAGCAATTCTTCGTGCGTGCCGCACTCCACGATCCTGCCGTGCTCCAAGACGAGGATCTTGTCGGCATTCTGGATCGTACTCAAACGGTGGGCGATCGCGAAGACCGTGCGGTTGCTCATCACGCGGTTCAACGCCTCCTGGACGAGCCGCTCCGTAATGGTGTCGAGCGCGCTCGTCGCTTCGTCGAGGATCAAGATCGGCGGATTGCGCAAAATCGCCCGCGCGATCGAAATGCGCTGTTTCTCGCCGCCGGAAAGTTTGAAGCCCTTTTCGCCGACGACCGTCTGATATCCCTCGGCGTGATGTCCGCTGACGATGAAGTCGTGCGCGTTGGCAAGTTTCGCCGCCGCTTCGATCTCCTCCTGCGTCGCGTCGATTTTGCCGTAGGCGATGTTTCGGGCGATGGTATCGTTAAAGAGCAACGCCTCCTGCGTCACGACGCCGATCTGGTCGCGGATCGACCGGATCGTGTAATCGCGCACATCGACGCCGTCGATCGTCACACGTCCCTCGCTCACATCGTAGAAGCGGGCGATCAGATTGGCGACCGTCGTCTTGCCGGAGCCGGTTTCGCCGACGACGGCGACCACCTGCCCTTTGCCGATGGAGAAACTCAAATCGTCGATCACCGTGTCGGTATCGTAACGGAATTTGACGTGATCGAAACAAATTTCCGAGCGGAAATCTTTCAATTCGACGGCATCGGCTTTTTCCGGCAGGCTCGCGTCGTGATCGAGCAACTCGAAATAGCGATCCGCCGCCGCCATCGACTTCTGGATCAGGGCGATCACTTTGGACAACTCCTTGATCGGACGCGAAGCCAACGCCGCCGGAGCGAGCAACGCCGTCAACTGCGTGACGGTGATCCCGTCGCTGTAAGAGTAAAAGATGAAAACGACCACCGCCAGCACCGAGACCAATTCCATCATCGGCGACAGCAATTGCTGATATTTGATCCCGCGGAAAACCTGTTTGAGATAACTCCGGTTCGACTGCTCAAAGACCTTTTCCTCCATTTTTTCCGTATGGTAGGCCTTGACCACCTTGATACAGGAAAACGTTTCGTGCATCCGCGAAAAGACTTCCGCGATTTTCGCGAAACTCTTGTGGTAGATCTTGCGGATCTTGATGCCGATGATGCGTAACGGCAGAAAAATCAGCGGCATCCCGATGAAAAGGATGATCGCCAGCGTGTAGTTGTTGTAGTCGCGGCAGGCGACGATGATCGCCACCACACACGCCACGATCTGGATCGGCGCCGCCGTCAGATCTTCGATCGACAACGAGATCGAACTTTCCATCGCGTTGGTATCGTT
>JAEDIJ010000040.1 GCA_016292515.1 Victivallaceae bacterium | reverse complement strand
GTCAAAAATAGATTTCACCCTGCTTTTATTCACGCGCCTACCGCCTGAATGAAATTTTTGTGTGGTTTCGTTACCTTTTTCAATAATATTGTTGATTTTCAACGACTTGCAACTTTTCTCAAATCGCGTGTACCCACACGCGGTCAAGATAGAAAAACGCACTTTTTTGCCGGTTTTTACGGGATTTTTGAGAAAACGCAGATTCTAACAATTTGCCGATGTGTTAAAACAACCGATTTCTTACGGTGAAATGCGTTAAAACAAAAGCCCAAGCGCGTGACACTTGGCATTAGGCAAAAAATGGTGGAGCAGTTTTACAATGCGTCAGGAACAAATGTGCGCAAAATATCGGATATTACCAAGTTTGTAGAAAGTTTTTCTGCTTAACAGAACACTCCCATACAACAATGACTCTCCACCCGAGTTCACTTAAAAGCATTTCGTTCTTTTTGTCTCGTTCAACATTGCGGGTGAACTTTGCATCCCAGAATGCTTTATTAGACGATGGCATTGTGGCACGCTTGCATCCTGGATGGCGATGCCAAAAACATCCGCGAACCTCGACAACAGTCCGATATTTAGGGAGAACAATATCAGGTTGTCCAGGCAGATCCCTAACGTGAAGCCGAAAGCGAAATCCTTGCCGGAAAAGAAACGAGCGCACCACAAGCTCAGGAGTTGTGTCATTCGATCGAACTCGCTGCATTACTCGTCTGCGTGTCGCGGGATCAAAACAATCCATCAGCGGAAAGCCAATTCTTCTTGGGTGGCACGTCTTTTTTGACGGTACTCTTGATCCAACCGCGCAGAATCCGTAGGCAAGGAATCATCAAACGCAGATTTTTGTGTCTGTTCGATGAACTCAAAATAAAGTGCAATAGCTCTCTTCATTTGCGATTTTACGCAAGATGACATTTCTCCGAAGGCAGGAGTCTTCGCGAGCCGATAGTTCACATCAATTGCCGTATCTGCATGAGTAATTGGAGTAAGGCATCTAACTCTGTTGATTCTGGAAATAACATCCTTGGCGGATACAGCGGATATCTCCTTTTTTTCAATCAACCAAGACCGCATAAACTCGCAACACTGTTCGCTTAGTTTATTGCGGTAATCAGATATTCTGCGGGCAACGAACTCGGCCAATTTTACGGGCACGGCATTTCCAATTATCTGTTCCAAATCGGTTTTCGATCCGCTGAAAACGAAATCCTTTGGGAATGTCTGGACTTGAGCACGTTCTTCTGTTGTCAGCGGGCGCAATCCCTCTATGCATTCAGGATCGTTTGGATGTCGTGTGTAGCCATGTGGAACGGGACGATTAACTCCGCGAATAGTCGGGGACGGCTCATCCATAGAGAAGAATCCTCTCCTGTTATAATTGCGTGGATGTCTGTAATAGTAGTTTATGCCAAGAGAATCGCCGAAGTAGTCCCTCATTGTCATCGGCGTCTTCGCCTCATTATCAAGAATTATTTGCTCCAAAAATCTGTCCGCTTCGCCTTTTTTCCCGATACAGATGAAACGCTTTCTTTTTTGCGGTGCTCCACACAAGGAGGCATCGTAAATATGCTCGGTGAGTCCATAGCCAGCCTCTTTCAAGATCGCTCTCGCTCGTTTATATGCTTCACTCTGCTGCGCGCGGTCGACATTTTCCATAACAAACCATTCTGGCGAAATCTGACTAACAATCCTTGCGTATGCTTCTGTCAGGCTCGCCCGTTTCCCCTCTTGACGCTTACCCGCATGAGAAAAGTCCTGACACGGGGGGCCGCCGATGATCATATCGGGAGCAAAAGGCTTTATGTTATACTCATGCCGCTCTTTTGCTTCCTTTTGCAGTTGAGCACAGGTACGTTTTAATTCATCATTCTCTTTTTGCAGAGCGATGACATCTACCTTCTGTAACTCTTTTGTGGAGTCTTCTTTCTTGCTAACCTTGACTTTCATGATGATGAAATACTCCGCTGATGGTTATGAAACGATGCAACACAAGAGAATATAGCCGCTTTTCGGGAAAAAGCAACGGGGGAAAAGCTTTTTCTTCGGTAGCTGGTAAGTTATTTTCTTTCGAGATTCTGGTGATTTGAGCTTGAAAAGGGGCTATTCAGGTGGTAAGTTATCGGTAAGTTATCCGCTCAAAAAGCGGTGTTTTTCGCAACCATTTGCGGTGTTTCTCTCAAGAGCCGGTCATCAGGGCAAAAAAGAAGCTGTAAGCTCAAAATCAAGGACTTACAGCAGAAAAAAGGCAAAAAAAGTGGTGGCCGGACCCAGAATCGAACTGGGGACACGGGGATTTTCAGTCCCCTGCTCTACCGACTGAGCTATCCTGCCACCTGCGGATCCGAAATTTCTTCCGGCTTCGTGCTTATAATAAACCACACTTTTTGCGAAATGTCAAGCCGTTTTCACGTTTTTTTCTTGCTTTTTTCAGGCAAAAAGGTAAAAAAATGGCATCCCCAATGGGAGTCGAACCCATGTTGCCGGGATGAGAACCCGATGTCCTAGGCCACTAGACGATAGGGACGCGATGTTTCTAATATAGCATATCCTCGCGGATTTTACAAACTATTTGACGCCCTTTTTTTCGTTTTTCATCGGCGGACGCGACGGCAGATCGACGCGATGCACTTTCATCAGTTTCTTTTCGCCCGAAAGCAACCCTTGCGCCAATTTTTCAATGATCGCGTCTTTTTCCGCCGCGCGTTTTTCCAGTTTCTGCTCGAAAAGTGCCGTCCGGCGTTTCATTTCTTCCAATTGGCGACGGTGATTCGCCAATCGCCGATCGAAATTCGCCGTGAGTTTCGCCGTCAACTGCGCCTTGATCTCGGCTTTTTTCGCCGCATCGTCCGTCGATTGATAAGCGTCGATCAATTTCTGCAATTCGGCTTGTTGCGCCAATTTTTCCTGATAGAGTTTTTCCGCGCGTTTTCCCATTTCCACACGGAAAGCCTCGGGGGCTTCCCGCTGCAATTTCAGCAACTGTCCTCTTTCCGTTTCATCCAGTTGCGAAAAGACTTCCCACATCCCCGGTCCACGACGGAAGCGTTCCTTTTCCGGCAATGCGGACAAAACCAAAGCGACTCCGCAAACGGCGACGATCCAAGCGATTTTTTTCATATCAAAAACTCCTCATCCCACAAGTTGCAACTATCAAGCTCCGCGCACAGCACGAAACTTTCCTGATCGATCGCGCTCCATTCAGGAACTTCCTGCCGGATGGTCGGTTGCGGCATCCTTTTCGGCGATTGCGGAAAGACGAAATAAGCCGTCATCAGCATTGCCGCTGCCGCCGCCGCGCCGCCGAAAACGATGCGGCGTTGCGCCGCTTTTTTACGGCGACGCGCAGAAAAATCCGACGCCGCGCGCAGGATCTTTTCATTCAGAAAATCCGGCACCGGCAATTCTTTCGGCAAAGATTCGTAACGTTTCATATTTTCTCCCGTTTTCACTGGACAATTTCCGCAAGTTCCCGGCGCAGTGCGCGCAACGCATACTGCATCCGGCTCAACACCGTATTGACCGACGTCCGCTGAATCGAGGCGATCTCCTTAAAGGCGACATCCTGCTGACGCAACAGAAAAACCTCCCTCTGCTCCGCCGGAAGTTTCCGCAACGCGGCGGCGATCAATTCACCCGTCTCTTTTGCCTCGGACTGCGTCTGCGGTTCGCTGTTAACGTTTGCCAACACAGGCGGCGGCGTTTCGTCGTCGAGCGAAACATTCTTTCTCCGCTGGCGCGCCCGGCACCGATCCAGATAAAAGTTGCGTCCGATCCGGAAAAGCCACGCGTCGAATTTCCCGTCGTCGCGG
The DNA here is from genome assembly GCA_016292515.1 of Victivallaceae bacterium. Taxonomy (GTDB): domain Bacteria; phylum Verrucomicrobiota; class Lentisphaeria; order Victivallales; family Victivallaceae; genus UBA1784. Next base: position 13,219 of record JAEDIJ010000040.1, on the reverse strand, counting down.
TATTTCGGCAATTTTTCCAAGGCGCGCAACCACGTTTCCGAAAAAACTTCATCCGCTTCCGCCGAATCCCCGACGAGGTGCGTCAAAAAAGCGTAGAGCGCGCCGCGATGCCGACGATAGAGGACTTCAAACGCCGCTTCGCCGCCGCGCAAGAAACTTGCGATCAGCGCGCCGTCGTCCATATTTTCCAGCGGACTTGTCACAACTTTTCCTCTTTCATCCCTATAACGCCGGAAGCGGCGGTTTTATTGTCGGAAGTTCGATAAAAATTGCCAGAAATGCCAATCGTTGGGCAGCAAGTTCTCCGGCGTCGAGCCGTCGAGCGCGTACCATTGGAAACTTTGATTTTCCTGCGGCGCGGGAACTGCGTCGGGCGCGATCATCGCGCGAATGAATTCGATCGAAAGTCCCGGTTTGCGAAAAATGTAGATCGTATCGCCGACTCTCGCGTCAAGCGCCAATTCCTCGCGCAATTCCCGCAGAAGCGCCTTTTGCGGCGTTTCGTCTTTTTCGATCTTGCCGCCGGGAAATTCCCAGCCGTAAGGCGGTTTATCCTTTGGACGCGACGCGAGCAAAACCTGATTTCCCCGTCGGATCACGGCGGCGACGACGCGAATATCCCCCATCAGAACACCCACGCCAAAAGGTTTAACGTCTGTCCCGCGAGAAATTCCGCCGCGCTCCACAAATAATCAAATCCGGCAAAGAGCGCGACGATGAGAAAAAAGAGGATCCCTTTGCTCCACTCCGCGCGATTCCAGTTCAATTGCGGCAGCAGATTCTGCACGACGGTGCCGCCGTCCAAGCCCGGGATCGGCAACAGATTGAGGAGAAAAAGGAGGTAATTCAAAATCCCGCCGTAGCAAAGCATCTGCACGGCGAAACTTTCCCCGAATTTTCCGGCAAGCGCAAACACTCCGGCAAGGAAAAGAAATCCGAGGATGAGATTGGTCAATGGCCCCGCCAACGCGACCAGCGCGGGGGCAAAGCGTCCGCGCAATTTCCGCCAATCGACGGGAACTTGCCCCCAGGCGATGCCGACAAGACAAAACATAATGAGTGAAACGACGCCCATCTGCCGCAACGGATTCAGCGTAAGGTGTCCTTGATTCGCCGCCGTGTCGTCGCCGAGTTTCAACGCGACAAAGGCGTGCATGAATTCGTGACAGCAAATGGAAAAACAGACGATCACCGCCGCCGAAAAAAAGAGGCGCGGATCTTCCCAGAGATAACGCAGAAAGAGATCCATTACTCTTCGCTCTTGGCGGCGCGGGTCATCAAGGCGTGGATCGCCTCTTTGACGTCGCGGTCTTCGTAAAGGACGCGATAAATTTCGTCGATGATCGGGGTTTCGGCACCGACTTTGCGGCTGAGCGCGTAAGCACCTTTCACCGTCCAGACGCCCTCGGCGACGACCATTCCCATTTCTTTGAGAATATCGTTAAGTTTCTTGCCGCGCCCCAATTCCTCGCCGACGTGGCGGTTGCGGCTGTGCCCGCTCGTACAGGTGACGATCAGATCGCCGATGCCGCTCAAACCGGAAAAGGTCGAAGCCTTGCCGCCGAGCAATTCACCTAATTTGCCCATTTCGCTGATGCCGCGGGTCATCAATGCCGCTTTGGGATTGTCGCCGAGCCCCATGCCGTCGATCACGCCGGCGGCGATCGCCATCACGTTTTTGAGCGCGCCGCCGAGTTCGACGCCGACGACGTCGCTTGAAGTGTAGATGCGGAAGCGGTCATTCATAAAGGTCTGCTGAACCAGTTGCGCCGCCTCAATATCCGTCGAAGCCGCCGTCACCAGCGTCGGCAACCGGCGGGAAACTTCCTCCGCGTGACTGGGGCCCGAAAGGGCGACGAAGCGGACTTTTCCCAACTCCGCCTCGATGATCTCGCCGATGCGAAGCCACGTATCGATCTCGATCCCCTTGGCGACGTTGACGATAATACGGTCGGGACAGGCGGGAACTTCGCGGAATTTTTTCAGCACGCCGCGCAGAAACTGCGTCGGTGTCGCAAAGACGCACATCGCGCTTTTGTCGACCGCTTTGGCGAGATCGGCTTCCAGTTTGAGATTTTCCGGCAGTTCCACGCCGGGCAGAAAACGGCGGTTCTGATGCGAGGAACGCATTTCCTCGATATAATCGGGGAACGCTCCCCACAGCGTCACGTCGTGATGATTCGCCAGTAAATTGAGCGCGAGCGCGGTTCCCCAACCGCCGTCGCCGATCACGGTAACTTTCATTTTGAACTCCCTATGCCGTTTTGATACGGTAATTCATATTCTCTATAATATAGTCGCATTCTCTTATTTTGGCAAATCGCCGACGGAGCGAAGATTTTTTTCGGTCGCTTCGATTTCGACGATCTTACCGCGCGGGAAACTTTGCGACGGTACGGCGACTTCAAGATAATGGTCGCTCCAACCGCGCAGAATTCTACCGTCGTCCTGTTCAAAAATGACGCCGAAGCGTTTGCCGATCTGGCTTTGCCGGAAATTTTCCGCCGACGCGAGCGCGACGCGGCGCAGTTTTTGCGCGCGCATTTTGGCGACACAGCCCGGGACTTGCTCCGGGAACTTTGCCGCCGCCGTCCCCGGGCGCGGAGAATAAATGAACTGGTGGATATTGGCGAAACGCAATTTTTCGACAAAATCCAGCGATTCTTCAAAAAGTTCCTCCGTTTCGCCGGGGAAACCGACGATCACGTCGGTGCCGAGGTGCAAATCGGGGATTTTTTCCCGCGCGGCAAGGCAGAATTCGCGATATTGCGCCGCACTGTAATGGCGGTGCATCGATCGTAAAATGACATCGGAGCCGTGTTGTAAAGACAGATGCAAAAAGCGGCAGATTTTCGCTTCGTTTGCCATCACGTCGAGAAGTTTCAACTGATCGAAGCGCGGCTCGGCGGAGCCGATGCGCACGCGGAAATCTCCGGGAAGATTCGCGACTTCGGCGACGAGATCGGCAAGTTTTCTGCCGTCGTCGGTATAGGCGCAGAGATTGACGCCGCTCAAAACGATCTCGGGAAACCCCGCGGCGATCGCGTGGCGGCAATCATCCAACACTTCGGCAAAGGCGCGCGATTTCTCCCTGCCCCGCACGAGCGGCACGATGCAATAACTGCAAAAATTATTGCATCCCTCCTGGATTTTGATGAAAGAGCGCGTCCGGAAAGGAAACTGCGAAACCGCGTTTTCGCGGAAAGTCGCCGAAAAAGCCGTCGGGGTATCGGTGAAATCCGGGGCTTGCACTTTGTAGAAATTATCGCGCACCAAGTCCGCCCCCGCGGCGAGCAGATTTTTTTCATCCGGCACGGCGGCGCAACCGAGGGCGACGATGCGCGCCAACGGCGCGATCTTGCGGGCGCGGCGCACCGCCTGCCGCGATTTGCTCACCGCTTCGGAAGTGACGGCACAGGTGTTGACGACGACGAGATCGGGGGGATTCGCCGCGTCGATTTTTTCCGCGACGGCAAACCCCTTTTTCGTCAGGCGGTCGGTCAGCAACGCGCTGTCGGCGCAGTTGACGCGGCACCCCAAAGTGATGATAACAGCCTTTGCCATTTCCCTAAAAAACAGGCGGTCGATTTCCGCAATCGGCCGCCTGCTTGATCCATAATGTCGAAACGACCTTATTTCTTGTTGCGCCAATCAAGCGCGCCCGTCGGACACGCCTCGATGCAGGCACCGCAGTCGGAGCAGTTCCCGGCGAAGCCCTGGTCGAAAGCGGTACCGATGAAGGTATTGAAACCGCGCTTTTTGATGCCGAGGAGATTGCGGTTGATGACTTCGGCACAGGTCTTGACGCAGACGCCGCACTTGATGCACTTGCCGCGATCCTGAATGATGAGCGGATGGCGCGTATCGTAACTGACGGGGAGACGCGCGCCCTTGATCTTTTCGGGGTCGCAGCCGTATTCCGCCGCGTGTTTGCGCAATTTGCACTCCGCCTTGTCGGTGCAACTGCAACCGATGCAGCGGTCGCCCTCGGCGGAAACGGTCTCCTTGTCCATCGTGAAGGTGGTCTCTTTGAAGGTCGTTTTGCGCTCGTCGAGCGAGATCATTTTGAGTTCGGCGCGTTCCGCTTCGGAAACGTTGTCGCGCACAAAGACGAGATCGCTCTTTTTGAGGTGCTGCCACTTGCCGCGCGAAACGTAGATCGGGTTGTCGACCTCGACCTCCATACCGTAGATGTCGCGCTCGATCTCCTCCGCCGCGAAACGGCCGCCTGCGACCGCTTCCACGACCGTCGCCGCGCCGGAAAGGCAATCGCCCGCGGCGTAGAGTTTATCCGCGAGTTTCGCCGTGCCGGGTTGCGCGTCGGCGTAGCCGAAACGGTTGGCGGGGATCCCGGCGGGGATCACCGATTTCTGACCGATCGCCGCGATGACGGTATCGGCTTCGACTTCGTAGTCGCTGCCGGGGATCTCGACCGGCTTGCGGCGGCCGGAAGCGTCGGGCTCGCCCAATTCCATTTTGCGGCAGGTCAACACGAGTTTGTCGCCGCGTTTTTCCAATTTCACGGGAGCGACGAGGAAAGTGAATTTGACGCCTTCCTCGCGCGCTTCGGCGATTTCCAGTTTTTCCGCCGGCATTTCCGCCTCGGTACGGCGGTAGAAACAGCTGACGTCGGGACTGCCGAGACGCACGCTCGTGCGGACGCAGTCCATCGCGGTATTGCCGCCGCCGACGACGATCACCTTGCCCGGATTTTTCGCCTGGTAGCCGCTTTCGGAAGCCTGACGCAAAAAGTCGATGCCGATCGTCGAAAGTTCATCGCCGGGACAGTGCATGCCGGAACCTTTCCAGCAGCCGACGGCGATCACGACGGCGTCGAAGTTTTTCTGCAATTCGTCGAGCGAAAGATTGTCGCCGAGTTTTTTGCCGAATTCAAATTTGACGCCGATCTGAGTGTAGTGCTTCAACTCGCGGTCGAGAATGCGCTCCTTGGGCAGACGGTATTCGGGGATGCCGTAGCGGAGCATACCGCCGGCTTTGGGCATCGCGTCGAAAACGGTCGGTTCAACGCCCGCCATACGCAAATAATAGGAAGCGGAAAGTCCGGCGGGGCCGCCGCCGACGATCGCCACTTTTTTGCCCGAAAGCGCGGGCAGTTCTTCCATATAAGTATCGTAGTAAAGATCCGCGGCGAGACGTTTGAATTCGTTGATCGCCACCGGTTTGCCGTAGACGTTGCGGCGGCAGTTTTTCTCGCAGAAGCGGGGGCAGACGCGACCGATCGACATCGGGAGCGGGATGCGCTTTTTGATGATCTGCAAACTTTTGAGGAAGTCGCCGTCGCGGCCGGCTTTGACGTATTCCTCGACCGAAGCGTGCGCGGGGCAAGCCAAGGTGCAGGGCGCTTCGCAGTCGCCGGTATGCTCGCTCAACAGGAGATTGAGCGCGGTGCGGCGCATTTCGCGCACCGTCTCGCTCGACGCGTCGATCTCCTGATTGGGAGCGGGGCAAGCCGAGCAGGAAGGCAGAAATTTGCCGCTTTTCACATCGCGCACCACGCAGACGAAACAGCTGGTGGTACGGCTCACTTTTTCATCGCGGCAGAGCGTCGGGATCGAGATCCCGTTGGCGCGCGCCACTTCCAATATCGTCTGGCCCGGCTCCGCCGTGACCTTCTTTCCGTCAAGGATAAATTCAATACTCATTTTTCATCTCCGTTATGAACACGGTAAATCGCCTTTTTCGGGCAGGCATCCAGACAGCTGTTGCAACGGGTGCACTTCGCCGGATCGATCTCGAAATCGGCACTGATCGCCTGAACCGGGCAACTGCGCACGCAAAGTCCGCATTTGACGCACTTGTCGTGGTCGATCTGCAACTTCACCATCGCATTGCACTGCAACGCGCGGCATTTGTGTTCGCGGATGTGCTCCTCGTATTCGTGGCGGAAGTAACGCAACGTCGCGAGCACCGGATTCGGCGCCGTCTGCCCCAGACCGCAGAGCGCGCCCGCCTTGATCTTGGGAGCGATGTCCGCGAGGAAATCAAGATCCTCCTCGCTGCCCTGCCCTTTGGTGATGCGTTCGAGCGTCTCGTACATACGGGTCATACCGACGCGGCAGAAAGTGCATTTGCCGCAACTTTCACGGTGGGTGAAGTCGAGGAAGTAACGCGCCGTTTCGACCATACAGCGGTCATTGTTGATGACGATCATACCGCCGGAGCCCATAATGGCGCCGAGCGTTTTGAGCGAGTCGTAATCGACCGGCACGTCGAAGTTTTCGACCGGGATACAGCCGCCGGAGGGACCGCCGGTCTGAACCGCCTTGACCTTGGTGCGATCCGCGCCGCCGATATCGAAAACGATCTCGCCCAGCGTGATGCCCATCGGCACTTCGACGAGTCCGGGATATTTGAGGTCGCCGGCGAGCGCAAAGAGTTTCGTTCCCTTGCTGCCCGCGGTACCGACCTTGGCGTACTCGGCGCCGCCGTCGCGGAGGATCAGCGGCACGTTGCCGTAGGTCTCGACGTTGTTGATCATCGTGGGATAGCCCTTGAAGCCGCTGTCCGTCGGGAAAGGCGGACGGAAACGCGGCGTGCCGCGCTGACCTTCGAGCGAAGCGATCAACGCGGTTTCCTCACCGCAGACAAATGCGCCCGCGCCCTCTTTGATGACGATCTCGACGTCGCGGTCGCCGAGGTGATTCAATTTGTGATCGTAGATCTGCTGGATCGCGATTTTGAGATGCTTGATCGCCAGCGGATATTCCGCGCGGCAGTAGATGAAAAGTTTGGTCGCGCCGGTCGCGTAGGCGGCGATCAGCATACCTTCGAGCACCTGATGCGGCACGCTCTCCATCAGCGAACGATCCATAAACGCGCCGGGGTCGCCCTCGTCGGCGTTGCAGATCAGAATTTTTTCCTCCGCCTTTTTGGCGGCGAGGAAACTCCATTTGCGGCCGGTCGGGAAACCGCCGCCGCCGCGGCCGCGCAGACCGGAAGTCAACACCTCGTTAACCACCGCATCCGGCGCCATCGCGAGCGCGCGCTTCAAGCCGTCGTAGCCTTTGTGCGCGACGTAATCGTCGAAATCAATGGGATCGACCCGCCCGGCGAGAGCGAGCACCATGATCTTTTCGCGTTTTTTGCGTTCGGGAGGAACTTCAAAACGTCCCGCTTCGCCGAGAGAAAGGATATTGTCGATGCTTTTTTCCGTCGCTTCGACGTTGCCGTAGATGACGGAAGAGCCGTCTTCCAGCACCGCTTCGACCATCGGCTCCGCATAGCAGTAACCGAGACAGCCGACGCCGACGACGGGGATCGAATTTGCACGCGTTTTGAGCAACGCCATCACGTCTTCCGCACCGGAAGCGATACCGCAACTGGCGATGCCGACCCGCAGAGTCTTGATCGTACTCATTTTGCCTGATACTCCTTGATGATTTTGACCAATCCCTTACGGGTGAGTTTCGCATAGGCGCGGCCGTTGATGCTCATCACCGGAGCAAGACTGCAACAACCGAGACAAGCGACGGTTTCCAGCGAAAAAAGTCCGTCGGCACTGGTTTCACCGGGGTTGAGATTCAATTCCTGACGCACCCACTCGTGCACGAGCGGAGAACCTTTGATGTGGCAGGCGGTACCGTCGCAGAGCGCGATCTTGTACTTGCCGGGTTTCACCCGCTTGAACTGGGCGTAAAAACTCAACACACCCTCGATTTCCACCTCCGGCAACGAAAAGTATTTCGCCACCGCCCGGATCGCGTCGTCGGAGACGTACCCCTCGGTCGACTGGATCAGCTGCAATCCTTTGATCAGATTGCTCGGCTCCTTGTCGACGCTTTCCAGATAACTGTAAGCATTGTCCATTTGAAACTCCTTATCAAATCAAGGTTTCACGATTTTGCATAGCCGAAAACACACATTCTGTTTAATATAACCGCGATCGCGCTTTTTTTCAATCGGAAAGCGACGCAAATCAACGGCGAATTTCCCGCGCCGCGCGGAAAAAGGACGAGAGTCTTTCCACTTCCGGCAGACGAAGCGATTGCTGTTTCATCTTTTTTTCGGCGGAATCGATCCGTTCGATCGCGCGGTCGAGATCGCCCGTGCGGTAGGCGAGAAGTGCCGCCGCCGCCTGCCACTGAACCTCGTCCGAAAGAAGTTTTTCCGTCGATTGGATCAGATCCGATGCGGCGCGGAGCGCATCGGCGTTGAATTCGTAGTTGCGGAGCAGACTCCACGCCATCACCAGTTGCAATCTCGCATCGGTGATGTTCATTCTGAAATCGTGCACCAGCTCCGGCAATTTGCCGCTCATTTCCGCGTGACGGCAGAGGAGATCCAGCTCCGTGAAGTAGAGTCGCGCCAATTGAGGCACTTCCTTGCGCTGATCGCGGAGCAATTCGAGCGCGTCGGCAAATTTCCCGCGGTTTTCCAAAAGGAAAAGACGCATCCGGAGCGCACTGGCGTTGCCCGGATCGAGGTCGAAAATCTCCTCCAAAACCTGCTTCAACTGCCGCTCGCTGTTGTCGCGCATCAGCATTTGCAGCTGATCGACCAGCGGCGCCACTTTTTTCTGGACGGCGAGATCGAGTTTTCCGGCGAAATAACGCTCCGCCGCCTCGGGCAGATCGACCGCTTCGCCGCACCAGACGATGACGCCGGAATCGTCGATCAGAAACGCCATCGGGTAAAGCAGACTGCCCGCCATATACGCCGGAGTGATCCGGCGGTCGAGATCAAGTCCGAAACTTACCCCGTCTTCGGGGAAGTTTTTGAGGAGTTCCTCCGCATCCAGCGATGAATCCGGAGTCAACGCGCCGATTTTCAAGCGGTAGGAGTACTGGCGGCGCAGCGCGTCGAGCATCGCGAGCGTCGAGGGGGCATTTCCCGCGCGGCAAAGCAAAAACACCAGCGCGCGCAATTCCGGTTCGCCTGCAACGCGCGGTTGCGATGCGCCGTCCGGCAATATCCCGCCGCCGCGCACCCAGCGCACGCGCTCCAATTTCGCCGCGGCGTCGCCGGGGCGGAGCGCGAAAAGATCCGCCGCCGCACAAAGCACGGCACACGCAAGAAAAAGTTTTTTCATCATCGTTATCCCCTTTTGAGTAACGTTTTTCAAGCCAGTGCCGTCCCCTCGGGAACGCGGTCGTCGACGAAAATGACTTTGCAGCCGCAGGCGTTGTTGGCGGCGGCGAGCAACATCCCCTCGCTGGTGACGCCGGTGATGCGGCGGCTTTCCAGATTGGCGAGGACGATGATCTTTTTGCCGATCAACTCCTCCGGCGTGTAATACGCCTTGATCGAAGAGACGATCGTGCGTTCGCCGATGCCGTCGTCGAGGGTGAGCCGGTAGCAGTTGTGCGATTTGCGGATCTCCGCGCATTTGACGATGCGGCAGACACGCAGATCCAGTTTGGAAAAATCGTCGATCGTGATCGTTTCCTTGACCGGCTTGACGGGATCGGGCTCGCCGCACGTTTCTTCTTCGACGACCTCGGTGACGGCTTCCGCTTTCGGCGCGGCTTCTTCTTCCGTTTTGGGCGTTGAAAAGTCGAGCAGATGCAGATACTTTTCGCGGTCGACGGCGTAGAGGAAAAGATAGAGGCGCGGTCCCGCTTCCTTGTCGATCAAAAGGCGGTAGGCGTCGGCGAAAAACTTCGCCTGCTTCTTGCGGACTTCGCTCTTGGCGGGATCGACGGAGAAATCGGTGCCGGCGGGGAAATTGCCCTTGATGATGTCGTAAAGTTTGGTCTGCAATTCTTCAAGAGTGTACTTTTCCTCTTTGAGAAAGCAATGCAGAGAGGCGATATCCTGCTTTTCCTCGTCGTTGAAACTCTCGTAGGCTTCCCAGTTGCGGTAACGGCAAATGGTGTTTTTCTTTTCGGGAGCGCACTCCTCGACCCAGAATTTCGCGAGTTCGATGCGGGTGTCGATCGCCGACTGGGAATAATTGTAACCGATTTTCTCAAAGAGGATCTTGACGAGATCGCTGCGGAAATTGACGACGGAACCGAGCTGAACGAGCAGATTCATCGGCACCGTGCTGACTTCGCGGTCGGAAATAAGACAGCGTTCGACGATCTCCGCCGTCGCTTCGTTGGCTTCGCCCTTGACGAATGCGCTGTACTGCGCGTCGAATTCCTGATACTGGCGCAGGATCCCCTCGTCGAAGCAGAAGTCAAAAGCCTTTTGCGGCGCGCAACGCGAGTAGAGCCACAAAATGATCTCCGGCTGATAGATGTTGAGCAGCGTCGCCGGAGTGAGGTTGAGACCGCTCGACCCCGACATCTTGCCGGTACAGCCGCGGATGCCGATGAATTCATACCCCTGAAAGAGCGGTGCCGGATGATGAAAGATCTTTTCGGCGATCACCTTGCTCGTCTGATAACTGCCGTTGGGGCTGGCGTGATCCTTGCCGCCCGGCTCGAAATCGACTTCCTCGTACATCCAGCGCATCGGCCAGTCGACTTTCCACGCGAGTTTGCAGTCGTGATCAGTCTCGAAATCAAAGTGACCGTGATGACCGCATTTGCATTCGTAGTCGGCTTCGCGGCAGTCGTCGCTCAATTTGACGATTTTGGTCGTGTCGCGGTGACACGCTTCGCAGTAGATGGCGACGGGATAGTAGTTTTCGCGCTCGCCCTCGGCGATCTCCTGCGTGCGGAAACTCGCGAGGATGTCGAAAATCTCGCCGCGCTTTTGCAAGGCGGTCAAAATGTGCGCGGTATATTTGCCGGAGCGGTACATTTCCGCCTGATGACGGTAGTCGAGTTCCAGACCGAAACGCTCGATCGCCGCCTCGAATTCGCGCTCGAAGTGAACGGCGTAATTTTCCGCGCCGTCGTCAAAAGGATTGGGGACATCGACGTAGGGACAACCGATGTACTGCTCCATTTTTTTATTCATTTCGGGAGAAAGGTCGGCGACGTTTTTCGGCACTTTGCGCAGACGGTCGTACTCGTCCCACGAAAAGAGCAGACGCGCCTTTTTGCCCAGTTTCCGGAGCGACTGCACGACAAAAAAACTCGTCGCGACGTCGCGGAAATTGCCGATGTGGATGGAGCCGGAGGGGCTGATCCCCGCGGCGCAGACGTATTCGGCCTTGTTCGGATTGCGTTCGATGATCTTTCTTGCGATTTCTTCGGACCAGTGCATAGTGAAAACTTTCTTGTTTTAAGGATTTTTTGATACGGTCATTTTATAATATAGCGCGAGATCGGGAATTTTGCGAGTTTTTTATGGAATAAAAGCGCGCGAATGAAAAACTTGCGACGAAAAAAATTGTTTTTCCTTGTTTTCTCGCGCTTTCCGGTGTATTTTATGAAAACGTGACTTCACCCACAACCATAAACAACAATGGAGATTTGCAATGACCTTCACGCATGAAGTCGAGCAGATGGCCTGCATCGCCAAAGGACCGAAACACGGTCCCGCGCCGATCCCGCAGGAAGGTAAATGGACCCACGCCAAGGAAATCACCGACATTTCCGGATTGACCCACGGCGTCGGCTGGTGCGCGCCGCAGCAGGGCGCGTGCAAACTGACGCTCAACGTCAAGGACGGCATCATTCAGGAAGCGCTGGTCGAAACGATCGGTTGCAGCGGTATGACCCACTCCGCGGCGATGGCGGCGGAGATCCTGCCCGGCAAAACGATCCTCGAAGCGCTCAACACCGACTTGGTCTGCGACGCGATCAACACCGCGATGCGCGAGCTGTTCCTCCAGATCGTCTACGGCCGCACCCAGACCGCTTTCAGCGAAGGCGGCTTGCCGATCGGCGCCGGTCTGGAAGACCTCAAACAGTTGCGTTCGATCACCGGCACGATGTACAGCACCGCGCAGAAAGGCGTCCGCTACCTTGAAATGGCGGAAGGCTACGTCACCGGTCTCGCCCTCGACGACGAGGACAAAGTGATCGGCTATCAGTTCGTCAACCTCGGCAAGATGATGGAATTCGTCAACAAGACCGCCCCCGCGGAACTGGAAAAGATGTCCGTCAAGGATTTCGTCGCCAAGTTCCAGAAGAGCTACGGCCGCTTCGCCGATGCCGTCAAAGTCATCAACCCGCGTCAGGCATAAGGAGAGATCAAAATGGCTCTTTTTGAAAGTTATGAACGCCGCATCGCTCAGATCAACAAGTTTTTGAACGACAACGGCATCGCTTCGATCGAAGAAGCGGAAAAGATCACCAAAGCCAAAGGCTTGGACATCATTCAGCGCGTCCGCGACATTCAGCCGATCTGCTTTGAAAACGCCTGCTGGGCTTACCTCGTCGGCGCCGCCGTCGCGATCAAGCGCGGACAAACCGTCGCCAGCGAGATCGCCAAGACCCTCGGCGAAGGCTTGCAGAGTTTCTGCATTCCCGGTTCCGTCGCGGACGACCGCAAAGTCGGTCTCGGTCACGGCAATCTGGCGAGCATGCTCCTCGAAGAAAAGACCCAGTGCTTCGCTTTCTGCGCCGGTCACGAATCTTTCGCGGCGGCGGAGGGCGCGATCGGTCTCGCCAAAAGCGCGAATAAAGTCCGCAAGAATCCCTTGCGCGTGATCCTCAACGGTCTCGGCAAAGACGCCGCGCAGATCATTTCCCGCATCAACGGCTTCACCGGCGTGGAAACGGAATTCGACTACGCGACCGGCAAGGTCAAAGTCGTTTCCGAGCGCGCTTACAGCAAAGGCGAACGCGCGGCAGTCCGTTGCTACGGCGCCGATGACGTCCGCGAAGGCGTCGCGATCATGTGGCTCGAAAACGTCGATATCGCCATCACCGGCAACTCGACCAACCCGACCCGCTTCCAGCACCCCGTGATGGCGACCTACAAGAAAGAGCGCATCGAAAAAGGCATGCCTTTCTTCTCCGTCGCTTCCGGCGGCGGCACCGGCCGCACGCTTCACCCCGACAATATGGCGGCGGGCCCCGCGAGTTACGGTATGACCGATACGATGGGCCGTATGCACTCCGACGCGCAGTTCGCCGGTTCGAGCAGCGTCCCCGCCCACGTCGAAATGATGGGCCTGATCGGCATGGGCAACAACCCGATGGTCGGCGCCTCCGTTGACGTCGCCGTCGCCGTTGCCGAAGCGATGAAGTAAAAAAAAACGGAAACATGGCGGTCGACTGCGAAAAAGCGGTCGACCGCTTTTTTTTAGTTTTAAGTTATAAGTTTTTAGTTTACAGTGCTTGGTCGGGGGCGCTGCCCCCGTACCCCTGAATGCGCCGATGCATCGCATCGGCTTACAGAGCGATACAAAACGGCA
>JAEDIJ010000011.1 GCA_016292515.1 Victivallaceae bacterium | reverse complement strand
GAGATTTCCTGCGAGAAAGAGGCATGAACTTGTGTCATAAACCGTCGAAGAGGCATAAATATGTCCGCCGGCAACTGCACCGACGATGTCTTATTATAGCATTTTTTTTCAAACTTTTCAAACTTTTCATACGGAAACGCGGTGGAAAAACGCAGAAAAGCTGTTTTTTTGCCAAGATTTGAAAAACAGTGTAAGAAAAAGAGTCCGTTTCCGGTTATTCGGATGAAACAGAGCGTTTCAAATGTCCGTTGAGCGGGGCGAAAGTGCGTTCTGAAATAACAAAGGACGGATGATGCATACTTCAAAAGAAAGAGAGGTTTTCTCTTTCGCAAACCAATAAAGGAGAGAAAAATGGGTGCTAAAAATTGTGAAAACTGCGGACAGCGGGTGGAATCAAATTCGGGCGTGACGGGGGGACCGCTGACGTTACTTGAAGCGTTGTATCATTACCGTCACACGTTCTGCTGCTCGCAATGCCGCGACCGTTATTACAGCGATAAAAGTCCGAGTTTCTTTTTGAAAGTTTATCGTTTCGCTCTGTTCATTTTCTTGATCATCGCCATTGTGTATGTTCTGGCGATTATGGCGGCGAAATAGAGGAGCGACGATATTTTTGAAAAAATGTCCGTGATCCGGCGGAGTCGTTCCGCCGACGGAAAATAAATGGGCGCACAACGCGCCCGCAATTTGAGGGAAAATCCCTCGGGAAGGTATTTATGAAAAAGTTTTTGTTGACAATGGGATTTTTTGTTATCGCGTTGTCGGTCGTTGCCGGAGAATGCAGATATTGCGGATCGGATACCGACGAGATAAACGTTTATCGCTGTACCCAATGCAGGAAGTTTTTTTGCGACAAATGCAGAGGAGGAGAGAAAAACAGCCGTACCGGAAATGCAATGATGGATCATTTCAGCGCGCTTGGCAATATGATGCAATGCCGCATCGTTTGCCCGGAATGCGGAGCGGAAGACACCAAAGAACTTAATAATATGAAAAGAGGAGTCATAAAAATCGTCCGTTAAAAAGTTCCGCAAAAAAGGGGCTGTCGCTTTACCGCAGGAGGTTTTGCAACAGCCCCTTTGGGTTTTGTCCGCTTTTTATTCCGCCGGAGCGAGCTCAAAGAGCGCGGTTTCGCCGAAAGAAACTTCCTTTTGAAATTTTGTGACGCTCTTGCCGATGACTTGCCCCGTCACCATGTCGGTCACTTTTTTTGGGCAGGGCAGCTGGATCGTTTTCACCCCGTCGCTTGAAGCGTGGAGCATCAACGCGCTTTCCGATGCGGAAACGACGTCGCCGTCCTCGTTGTAAAGGAAAACTCCCGCCTGTTTGCAGACGTCGCGGAACTTCGCGGGCGCGATGGCAAATCCGCCGAAGTAATGACTTGTCCAGCCGCCGAAATTTTGATGTGCTTCCAGCGGCGCAATGCCGGGCCGCGTTTCCATGGGTTGTTCAAAGACCTGCCACGGGATCGATTGTTTTTCGGTCAACCGGAATTCCATACCGGTCAAGTCGCGCATTTTTGCCATATCCCACTTTTTCGCGGCGGGGTCGTATGCGCCCGATGCGTGGAGCCAGATGAAAGCGCGGTTGCCGTTTTGCAGTTTTTTCAATTCCGCGCGGCATTTTTCCGAAAGCGACACGCCGTCCAAAAGCACGATCACCTTGTATTTTTTGAGCGTTTCAAAGTCGGCGTCGTCCGTCGTGTAAAAATCAAACGGCGCGCCGATGTGGCACAAACTCCCGAAAGTCAATTTGCGCACCGCACATTCGGCGAAAGGGTTGAAAAACTGCTCGCGCGGCATATTGATCCTGCCGCGGTCGTCGCAGAGCACGGCGATTTCGGAAACGCGCTTTTGCGGCAACGCCAGCTGCCGGGTGTACCATTTGCAGGCGCGGTCGATCTCCGCCCAATAGGAGGGCTTGCGGAACATACCGGGGTCAAGATCCATATACCACAAGCCGACGCAATTTGTGACGCAGTTGCCGAACTCGCGGCGGAGCATATTGACCGATTCTTTTTCGGTACGTCCGCGGATCCAGCCGCCGTCCCACTTGTCGACTTTGCCCAAGTCCGTGCGGTCGTCGCCCTCGTCGACGAAAAGTTTGCCGTGTTTGGCGATCGTCGCCGGAAAGGCGCGGAAGTAGCCGTCGTTGCCCGCCGCGCGGCGCGCGTAGACGTGCGGGCTCGACAGAATATCGACGGAATCAAGCGCCAGAAGTTTATTCAGCGCCTTGTGATGGCTGTACGGCGTGTAGTTGGCGAGGAAATATCCGTAAAAGACGACGGTGAGATAATCGCTTTCCTCCTTGACGATCTTGCAGAAGTGATCGATCGCGTCTGCCGTCGCAGAAAAAAAGCATTCAAAGTATTCGGCATCGCGCTCCATTGCGGGCGGGATCGGCTTGCCGTAGCGTTTCGCCATCGGCTGACTGCAATCGGGATCTTTGCCGCCGCTCCAAATGTGCCATTCTCCGAGCGTGCCGCCCGTGATGTGGATCCCGATGATGCGGTTGCTCCACGGCATCGACTTGAAGTGACGGATGAGTTGACGTACCGCTTCGCCCTGTTCTTTTTTCCACTTTTCCGAGGCGAAGGATTCGTGAAAAGTCGAGCCGCCGCCGTTGCCTTTTTTGCGTTCGGGATTATCCGTGAAACCGATCATTTCCTCCGGATGTTTCTCCAACCACCAGTAAGGCGCCTGGACAAAAATACGCGGGATGAGGTAGGCGTCGGGGTGCGCGGCGAAGAATTTGCCGATCTCGGCGTCGTGCCACGAAAAATCGTATTTCCCCTCGCCGACCCAGTAGGGGTGTTCGTAGGATTGTTTCGAGTTGAAGCAGGTAAAGACTTCGATGCCGGATTTTTTCACTTCGTTGACGTCGATGTCGTCGAGATTGTGCTGCCAGAAAAAGACCGGCATTGCCGGGACTTGATTTTTACACCACCTCGGCACGCCGTCGATCGTCTGAATGGAAAAGGGATTGTGTGCCATGATCGCCATACTCCACATCAAAAGAAAAAGACCTGCTTTTTTCATTCTTTCAACCTTGTTTTACGCGCAGTAATCGCGTTTGATGAAAAAGAGCCGCGCCACGGTAAGTACCGCCGCTCCGACGAGGAAAAATCCGCCCAGCGACGCGATGCCGACGTTTTTGGAAAAGTGTTCAAACATCCACCCGATCACGGTGGAACTCGCCGCGCCGAAAACGAATGCGACCGCGAGCATCACCCCTGTCGCGGAGGCGTGGTAGCGCGGTTCGATCACGTCAAATAAACTGGCGAACAAATTGGAATCGTAGATGCCGCGGAAAAATCCGAATCCCGTCATCGCCAGGATGCAGAGCGTAAGCGTCGGGGCGTAGCCCATATAGACGATGAAAGGAACTGCGAGGGCAAGCCCGGCGATCCCCGTTTCCAACCGGACGCCGTGCCGGGTTTTCACCAGTTTGTCCGCGATGCGCGAACCGATCGTCACGCCGAAAAACGCGCCGGCGTAATGCCACAAAACGGCGTGCAACGCCGCCTGCGCCATCGTGCAGTGATAACTTTCTTTCAAAAAAGTCGCCATCCAGGTCTTGAAACCGACGTCGACGTAGATCTGCATGACCAGCCCCAGCGTGATGCAGATCGCCGACGGATTGACGAAAAGCACTTTGAAAGCTTCCGCCGCCGTCGCTTTTTTCTGTACGGCGCCCTGCGTTGCGGCGGGCGGCGTGTCTTGGAGGAAAAAGATCAACGCCAATACCCAGAGCAATCCGACGCCGCCGAAGATCCAGAAAGGCAACCGCCAGCCGTTTTCCCCCTGGTCGGCGCACCACCCTGCGATCGCGGAAACGCCGATGATCCCGGCGTACAATCCGTACTGCATCGTGGCGAATGCCGTCGCGCGCGATTCCTTATGCAACTGCCCGATGAGCGACGTCGCGCTCGGATAGTAGAAACTCTGCCCCAAGCCGTTGAGGATGCCGTAGGTCGCCAGCAACGCGCCGACCGCCGTGGCGAAGCCGGAGCAGAAAATGCCGCCGCAAAAAATGGCGACGCCGATCGTCACCATCCATTTGCGCTTGAAAATATCCGCCGTCACTCCGGCGAAAGGCACGCAGATGCCGTAAGCGAGCGTAAAGACGGTGGCGACCGCGCCGATCTCGGTTTTGGTGACGCCAAAGGAATTTTGGATCAGCGGCAGTGTCGCTCCAAAAATCTGCCGTGTGCCCTGTTGCAGAAAAAAGGCGATCCAAAGGAGGATCAACGCCCAATACTTGTATTCGATTTTTTTCATTTTTACGCCTTGTATATTGATTTATTTCGTCCCGGAACTGCCGAAGCCTCCCGCGCCGCGCGTCGTTTCGCTCAACGTGTCGGCGGAAACCAGTTCCACTTCGGCGAGGCGCGCGATCACCATCTGCGCGATGCGGTCGCCGCGATGCACCGCAAAGGCTTCCGGACCCGGATTGAACATGATGATCCCGACTTCGCCGCGGTATCCGGCGTCGATCGTGCCGGGAGAATTGGTCAGGCTCAAATTGTGTTTGAGCGCAAGTCCGCTCCGGGGGCGTATCTGCGCCTCGAAGCCGACCGGGATCTCCATAAAAATCCCCGTCGGGACGAGCGTGCTTTTGCCGACTTCCAGCGTGACGTCAACGGCGGCGCGCAAGTCGTAAGCGGCATCGTCGGGGTGCGCCTTTTTGGGAAAAAGATCGGCGCAATCGTCTTTCATTTTGATTTTGATCGAAGTCATGGATTTTTCTCCTTAAATGATATATAATGTAACGGCATCGGCGCGTTTTTGCAAATCAGCGGATCAACGCCAGCAACGCGGCGCCGAGCAGAATGACGACCAGTGCCGCCGCCTTGCGGACGCGGTTGACTTCGCGCCAGAAAAAACAGCCGTAGAGGAATGGGATGAAAACATTGCAGCGGCGGAGCATCGCGAGAATGGAGATCGCTGCGCCGGGCGTACTGACGGCTTTGAAGTAAAAGTAATCCGACAGCACGACGAGAAGTCCCGTCGCCGGAATGCTCCAACGCCAGACGAATTTCGGGGAATCTTTGCCCCGGAGCAAAAGCAACGCGACAACTCCGGTAAAGAGCGCGGAATCGACGCAGAAGTGAAACTGGACGACGTCGCGCGGGATATTGAGGACGCCGAGGAGGTATTTGTCGTAGAGCGTAGAACTTGAACCGAGCAAAGTCGCGAGGAGGATCATCACCATTCCGCGGCTCGTCGGACGGAAGCCCTCCTTTTTGCCGAAAAGGGTGAAAAAGACGTACCCGACGAGGATCATCGCCATTCCCGCCGCCTGATAGCAGGAGGGGCATTCCCGATAGAGGAGCGACGCGCCGAGGAGCGTCCACAGCGGGGAACTCGCCCGGATCGGGGCGGCGATGGTGATCGGCAGTTCACGCAGCGCGTAATAACTGCATATCCACGACGTGCCGACGAGGATCGCCTTGCACCAGAGGAGGAGATATTCCTTTGCGGAGCAGAAAACGGCGCTTCCGAGCGTCCCGTTGAGCGCGGCAAGCCCTGTGAACAAAATCGCACCGGAAAGCGTGGAAAAAAAGAGCGCCGGCATCACGGCGTTGCCGTTGACGGAGCTCTTTTTGGCGATGTCGTAAAATCCGAGTGCGACCGCCGAAAGCAGAATCGGCACCACAAAGGGTGCGACATTCAACATAAAAAGATCACTTCTCTTTGTCGAAGCGGATGAATTTCGCGCGGATCACCCGGCGGTAGACGGTCGTCGCCGGAGTCGGGTCTTTGCGGATGTTACCGTAATTCTGATCGACGTCGCTTTGGATTTGATTCCAACTCGCGGAAGTCGTGTCGGCGTCGATCGCGGTGCGGTAGGTGCCGCTCGACGAAGCCTCTTCGGCGACGGGTTCGACCTGTTGCTCGACGATCAAAACCGCATCGGCACCGTTTTCGGCGGCTTCGCTTTTGAGTTTGTCGATCATGCGCTCGCGCGAAACATTCTGATAATTGCCGGAAACCGTCGCCGTGCCGAGTTCGCGGTAGGCGGATTTGATCTGCCTGGCGTCGGTGTACATTTTAAGCGCATCCTTTGCCGTAGCGGGTGCGCTTTCGCCCTCGTAATCGTAGGAAACGCATCCGGCGAGCAAGACGATCGACAACAGCGCGCCGAAAAGAGCTGAAAGTCTCTGAAACATCGAAAAATCCTTTCTCCGGTGATGAAAATCAACTGGTACGCTTTATAACTTAAAGCCGCAATCGCGTTTTTTCAAGGCGGGCGCGCGAGAGGGAGTTGAATTTTTTCAATAGATGTGGTACATTAAGGTATGTTGATGAAATGTATCTTGACGAAAACTTTTCAAAACAGGAGTGTTTTATGGAACTTCGCGGTGTTTATACGGCTCTGATAACGCCTTTCCGCAACGGAAAGGTCGATTATCCGGCATTGAAATCCCTGATCGAAAATCAGATCTCCGGCGGCGTCGCCGGTCTGATCCCCGTCGGTACGACCGGCGAAAGCCCGACGCTCGACTATAAAGAGCACAGCGATGTGATCGCCTTTACGATCGAATGTGCCGCCAAACGCTGCCAGATCATCGCCGGTACCGGCGCCAATTCGACGGCGGAAGCGATCAAACTGACGCAGGAAGCCAAGGAAATGGGAGCGGATGCCACGTTGCAGGTCACTCCTTATTACAATAAACCGACGCCGGAGGGGCTTTACCGTCATTTCAGCACCGTCGCCGATACCGTCGGATTGCCGGTCGTGCTTTACAACGTGCCGGGCCGTGCCGGAGTGCCGATCCCGGTCGACGTCGTTTCGCGTCTTGCCGCCAACGCCAATATCGTCGGCATCAAGGAAGCGGCGGGGAGCGTCGATCGCGTTTCCAAGATCCTCGACGTCTGCGAACTGGACGTTTTGAGCGGCGATGACTCGTTGACGCTGCCGATGATGTCGGTCGGCGCCAAAGGCGTGGTCTCGGTCGCTTCCAATCTGATCCCCGGGGAACTTGCTACAATGGTCGATCTCGCCCTCGCGGGTGATTTCGTCGCGGCGAAAAAACTCCACCGCAAATACTACCGGCTTTTCTGCGATCTCTTCATCGAGAGCAACCCGATCCCGATCAAGGCGGCGATGGCGATGAAAGGATTGCTCGCCGAAGAATACCGCTTGCCGATGTGCGAGATGAGTGAGGCGCACCGCGAAACTTTGCGCGAAACCCTGATCCGTTGCGAGGTGCTCTGATGATGGCGGAAGAAACGGCGAAGCGGCCGCACCGGCGGTTGATGGCGGAATTGGCGTATCACGATCTCGAAGTGGGCGTCGCCAAAAATTTCCACGTCGTCGTGCACGGTAAAATTTTCCGTTCCGCCCAGCCCAACCGCAAGCAGTTCATCGAGATGGAAAAACACGGTTGCGTGAGCGTGCTCAACCTGCGCAGTCACCACAGCGATCTGCCGATCATCAGCGGATTGCAGATCAAGGAGTACCGCGTCGCCACCCATCATATGACGGAAGAGGACATCAAGGCGGCTCTGGAAGTCCTGCGCGACGCGCCGAAGCCGCTGTTGATCCACAGTTGCCGCGGCATCGACCGCACGGGACTGGTGGTCGCCGCCTACCGTATCGTCTTTGAAAACGTTTTGCCGTCGGAAGCGCTCGCGCGCTACCGCGACCGCGTCAACGGGCTTCACCGTTATCTTTACCGCGCCTTTCCCCGGCTGATCCGCAAGATCGACTGGGAGGCGATGAAAGCGGCGATCCTTTCCGGAAAACCGTCGGAAGCGGCACAGGAAGAAACTGTTTCAAATGGAGAATGCGCCTGCAATGAATGAAATTGAAGTGCGCAGTCAGCTTGAAGAAATGGGGCGTCGCGCGCGCGCTGCCGCCGCGGAACTCGCCGTCCTGCCTGACGAAAGAAAGCGTTTCTGTTTGAATGAGATGGCGCGGGCGCTCCGTCAGGCGTCCGCCGAGATCATCGCGGCGAACCGCGCCGATTTGGAGAGCGAAAAAGCCGCGAAACTTTCGAGCGCGATGATCGACAGGCTTACGTTGAATGAAGCGCGCGTCGAAGCGATGGCAAAAGGGCTGGAAACGGTCGGCGCGCAGAGCGACCCCGTCGGCCGCATCCTTTCGGAAACGACGCGCCCCAACGGATTGAAGATCCGCAAAGTAAGCGTGCCTTTCGGCGTGATCGGCATCATCTACGAAGCGCGTCCCAACGTGACGGCGGACGCGGCGGGGATCTGCCTCAAAGCGGGCAATGCCGTGATCTTGCGCGGCGGCAGCGAGGCTTTTCACTCCAACACCAAGATCGCCGAAGTGCTCAATCGCGCCGCGATCGCGTGCGGTCTGCCCGACGGCATCGTTCAGATTTTGCCGTGGACGGATCACGCCGCCGTGCCGTTGATGCTCAAAATGGATCGTTATATCGACCTCGTCATTCCGCGCGGCGGCGAGCGGCTTATCCGCGCCGTCGTCGAAGCGGCGACGATGCCGGTCTTGAAACATTATAAAGGGGTCTGTCACCTCTTTGTCGATAAAAAATGCGACATCGATCAGGCGATCCGGATCATCGTCAACGCCAAGTGCCAGCGTCCCGGCGTTTGCAACGCGCTCGAAACGCTTTTAATTCATCGCGATATCCTCGCGGATTTCGCGCCGCGTTTCGCCGGGGCGATGAAGTTGAACAAGGTGGAACTGCGCGGAGATGCGGCATTCTGCCGGCTCGTCTCCGAAGCGAAAGCGGCGGCGGAGGAAGATTATTTTGCGGAATATCTTTCCCTTGTCCTCGCCGTGAAAACCGTCGATGATGTGAAACAGGCGGTCGAGCATATCAATCATTACGGTTCGCGCCACAGCGACGGCATTTTGAGCGCGATCCCCGAAAATATCGATTATTTTCTGGCGAGGGTCGATTCTTCGACCTGTTACGCCAACGCGTCGACCCGTTTCACCGACGGCGGCGAATTCGGAATGGGTGCGGAGATCGGCATCAGCACCGACAAACTTCACGCCCGCGGTCCGATGGGTGCCGATGAATTGACGACCTATAAATACCTCGTTTTCGGCGACGGGCAGATACGGGAATAGGATTTGCGCTTATGATTCTCCCGATGAAAAAAGTGATGTTGCTGGCGATTTCCGGCGAGCGTGAAAACGCGCTCCGGGCGTTGCGCGACGTCGGCGTGATGCAGATCGACGTACAGAATGCCAAACCGACTCCGCGTTCATTGGAAGCGGCGGAAGCTTTCCGCGCCGCTTGCCGCGTGGAGAGCGAGCTGGCGCGTTTCGCCGAGGAGAGGAAAATCACGCCATCCGATGATTTTACGCCCGACCGCAGTGACGCCGAATACCTCGCCGGATGCCGCGCGTTGCTCGAACGCCGCGCGACGTTGCAGGAGGAAAAGGAAAAAATCCATTTGAGATTACGGCAACTTGCGCCGTGGGGGAATTTCCGGCTCGCTTCGCTGAATGAACTTGCGGCACACGGGATCGTGGTCAAACTTTGCCGCGGCACGCGTAAAGATCTGGAAAAACTTGCTCACCGCGACGATTGCGCCGTCGCCGTTCTGTTTCAGGATCGCCGCAACGCCGATTTCATCATCGTCGCCGATCACGAGATCGACGTTTCCGAATTTCCCGTCGTGAAATTGACGGAATCCGACGATCCCGTATTGTTGCAGATACGGCGCGACGCGATCGACAAGGAAATTCTCGCGGTCGAGGAAAAATTGACGAATTACGTTTCCGCGCAGAAAGAGATCGCCGAAGCGCGCGACGCGTTGCTTGCCGACGCTGAATTTTCCGCGGCATACGATGCGGCGGAGGATCACGACGCCGTGATCGCGTTGTCGGGCTACGTGCCCGCGGAATCGCTCGACGCTTTGCGCGACGCCGCCAAAACGAACGGCTGGGGACTGGTTTTCAACGATCCCGCGCCCGGCGACAACGTGCCGGTGTTGCTCCGCGAAAGCAAATGGTCGAAAACGATCAAACCGCTCTTTGACTTCCTCGGCATCATGCCCGGCTATCACGAAATGGATATTTCCGGCGGCGTGCTGATTTTCTTTACCATTTTTTACGCGATGATCATCGGCGATGCGGGCTACGGCGCGCTTTTTGCCGTCGCGTGCGCTTTCGCAACGTGGAAATTCCGCAAAAAGAAAGCGGCGAAAACCGCGCTCAAACTCGGCTGGATATTAAGTTGCGCCACGATCCTCTGGGGCGCGCTCTCCGGCAACTGGTTCGGTACCGGTTTCGGCGGCTTGAAGTGTCTCACCGACCCCGCCGTCAAGGATGCGAGCATCCAGTGCTTCTGTTTCGCGCTCGCCGTCATTCAGCTTTCGCTCGGCCATATCTGGAAAGCGATCCACGACGCCAATTGGAAAAGCGTCGGCGCCAATTGCGGGTGGATGCTGATCATCTGGGGCAATTTTTTCCTCGCGATCCGCATCATCGTCTGGCCGGGGGATTATCCTGCGATAATGAATTATTGTTATATCGCCGGACTCGTGCTGGTACTGCTCTGCGGACTGGACTGGAAAAATCCGGCGGACGTTTTTCAGTTTCCCTTCTCGATGATCGGCAGTTTTTCCGATCTGTTGAGTTACATCCGGCTTTTCGCCGTCGGAATGGCGGGTACTTATATCGCCGGCAACTTCAACGGAATGGGACTTGACGTGATGCGCGCTTCGGCGTGGTTCATTCCCGGCGGACTGCTTGTCATCCTCTTTGGACACGCCTTGAATCTTTCGCTCGGCTTGATGAGCGTACTGGTGCACGCCGTGCGCCTCAATACACTGGAATTTTCCAATCACACCGGTCTTACGTGGAGCGGAAACGCTTTCCATCCATTTGCCAATCACAAAACCTCTAAAAATAAAGGAGTTGAAAAATGACGGAAGAAATTGCAGGATTCATCACTTTGGGTGTCGCTTATGCGGCGGTCGGTATGGCGGCGATCGGTTCGGCGATCGGTACCGGTATCGCGGGACAGGCGGCGATCGGCGCGTGGAAAAAATGCTATCAGCAGGGCAAGGCCGCGCCGTTCTTGTTGCTCGCATTGGTCGGTGCGCCGCTTTCGCAGACGATTTACAGTATGATCATGATGATGATCATCAAAAGCAAGATGTATGTCAACGGCGCGATCGTGCATGCGGAGTACAGCGGTCTTTTCATCGTGATCGCGCTGCTCGGCGGTCTCGCGCAGATGGTTTCGGCGATCTATCAGGGCAAGGCGGGCGCGGGAGCGAGTGTCGCCTTTGCCGAAACCGATCAGGGATTTGCCAACTATCTGATGGTGCTCGGCATCGTGGAAACCTGCGCGATCTTCGCTCTGGTTTTCTCGCTGATGATGATGCCGTAGTTTGAAAGATCTATGCGCCGCCTGCTAAAAGCGACCGCTCTCTGGTTGTGCCGTTTTCCCGTATTGCCGGAAGCGGTGATTTTGGCTGTCGTCGTCGCGTTGCCGGTTTTGATCTGGTGCGATTGTCTGCCTTATCCTTTTCGCTGGCAGGCGGAAAAAATCCTCGCAGGTGGAGTATGGTGCTCCGCCGCGGGGATTCTTTTTGTCGTTTTTTGCGGCGTCCTCCGCTGGCGTCAGCGTGAAAGAGAGCGCGGTGCCGCCTTGTGGCTTTTTGCCTTTGCGGCGGCGGGGCTTACGGCGGGAAGTGTCGCGCTCTATCACCTTTACTTCTATTTCGGTCCGGCGTACGATCACTTCGCCGATCGGTTGCGTCTGCCGGAAAATGTTGTTTTGCAGACTCCTTCGTTGCCGGAAGTGCCGTTTGACTTCCGCAACGCGCCATCCGCGACGTTTCAGGCAAAAGTGCTGAATACGTTTCCCGCGGTTTTTCCGGCGGACGAGAGCGAATTCATTCTGCCCTCTCTCGAAAAATTGCAGATGGACGATCCCGAAAAACGCCGGTTGACCGAATATCTCGCCATTCACCCCGAATGGCGGCTCTACCGGGAGTCCGTCGGAGGCAATTATATCGCCAACCGCCGCTTCGTTGGTGCGTCGGGGAAATATCTCTCGCCGCGCGACGGCAGTTACCGCTTTGCCGGGAACGGCGCCTTTTATCGCTACCGATTGAATCTGCGCCTTTCGGGGCGCAGCTGGAATAACCGCTTGCTCCGCTCCGGCAGTGAATACGACGCCGACGCCGTCTATCACCGCTATGCCACCCGCGTGATGGCGGGCAAGATCTGCGCCGACATCCTGGAAGAAAATACTATGCCCGACCGGATCATGACCGTGCAGACGGTTTTTGCATTGGAGTCGGAATTTTCCTCTTTGCTTGCCGGACACTCCGAATTGCCGGAAAACGCCGTTACCAGGGGGACGCCGGGGATCACTCTTGCCGGTTGCCACGGCGATTACGTCGCCACGATTTTCTGCAATCCGGGGGAGGGGGGCGACATTTACCTCAAAGCGTTTGAGATCACCGGAAATACGCCGCTTTCCGCCGATCGTCTGCGTCGTACCGCGACGGAAAGAACGGGGTATTCCGCCGATCCCGCCGAACTCTTTTTTGCCCAGATCCCCTTTCGCATTTACGAGGGC
Source organism: Victivallaceae bacterium (assembly GCA_016292515.1). Taxonomy (GTDB): domain Bacteria; phylum Verrucomicrobiota; class Lentisphaeria; order Victivallales; family Victivallaceae; genus UBA1784. Next base: position 41,497 of record JAEDIJ010000011.1, on the reverse strand, counting down.
GACTGGGGGCAGTTCTACGGCGTCCGGCTCGAAGTGTGGTTCTCCCCCGAAGACAAATCCTCTCCCGATCGCAAGTTGCTGGAAGAAAATTTCAAAATCGAAGGCTGGATGAGGGAAAACTGATTTTCCCCTGGTTGAAACGCCGCGGCTCTTACGCTCCCACTTCGCCGATTGCGATTTCCTGCCATTGTTTGTGGAATGGTTATTTCTCCGCAGGCAAAAGAAATTCCTCATAGTCGGCAGGGGTAACTATTTTGGTTTCGGCGTCAGGATATGCAGAGTAAAAAGCCTTTGATATCTTTGCTTTGCTGTCCGGATTGGATTTGATTTCCCACGCCTGCAGTTTTCCGTTGGCTTCTTCCAGATAGTCAATTTCCCGATTCTGGGGAGCACAGGTTCTCCAAAAGAATGACTGCGGAGAAAACGGGTGGTTGATGTTGCGTTTCAAGCGTTCCAGGATCAGGTAATTTTCCCACATTCCGCCTGTGTCAGTCCGCGCCGACAACGGGGTGAAATTGTTGATGACCGCATTGCGGATACCAAGATCATAAAAGTAGATTTTTGTACCCTTTTTGATCTCATTGCGCAAATTGCGGCTGAATGCTTTCAAAGGAAAGATCACGTAACATTTTGTGAGTAGATCGATGTATCGCTCCACCGTTTTGTTATCAGTACCTACTAATCCTGCGAGTTCGTTGAAGCTGACTTCTGAACCCAACTGCAGCGCAAGCGCGGAAACAAGTTTACTGACCAGGGATGATTTTCGCAATCCGTCCAAGGCATAAATATCCTTGAAAAGATAGCTGCCGGCAAGTTCTTCCAGACGGCTTTGCTCGTCTCCGGGATGGGTGATTACATCGGGATAACTGCCAAAGAGCAGTCGGCGTTCCCGTTCCTGTTTTTCCTCCCAGAGCCCATGTGCATTGCAAAGTTCCGCAAAGGAAAATGGAAGCAACCGGTACTCGAATTTTCGTCCGGTCAAAGGTTCTGCCGTCCGGTTCATCAGCTCAAAAGACGATGATCCGGTGGCAATGACTTGGACAGAGGGGATCTCATCAATGACAAGTTTGAGTGAGCGTCCGATATTCTCGATTTGCTGAGCTTCATCAACGATCAGAAGTTTTCGGGCACCGATGATTCGCTTCCAGGTCGCAGTCGTAATTCCGGTCAGAAGATTTTTGGTATCCGGGTTATCGCCGTTCAGCCACAAGATATCCTTGTCGTATTGAGCCGTCAAATGTCTGATCAACGTGGTTTTTCCACACTGGCGCGGACCATAGAGGAGCAAAGCTTTCCCTTGGAATAACCTTTGCGAAAGTTCCTCTTCAAGAAATCTGGAAATATAGGACATCTTTATCTCTAATGTAATGATTTTAGGTTACTAAACCTAAAATACTATATATTTTTAGGTTTTCAAGTCGTTTTTCAAAAAAATCTGCTTTTTTGTCAGGTAAGTGGATTGCCATGGATGAATTATGGCAGAAGATTGCGGGAGAAGAGAAAAATGTTCGGAACTTTTTCTGAAAGAGCTGTTTTACGCTCTCACTTCGCCGATGTTGTCCGCATCGCAGAGGATCATAACGAGGCGGTCGATGCCGAGGGCGCACCCGGAGGATTCCGGCAATCCCTTGTCGAGCGCGGCGTAAAACGCTTCCGGCTCCGGATAGCGCGCCATTTTTTCGCGGGCGCGGAATTCCGCCGATTTTTTGAAGCGCGTTTTCTGCTCGGCGGCATCGGTCAATTCGCCGAAAGCGTTGGCGAGTTCGACGCCTCCGAGATAAAGTTCCCAGCGGCGGGCAACGCGCGGATCGTCTTCGGAAATTTTGGAAAGCGACGCGCGGTTGGCGGGGTAGTCGATGAGAAACGTCAGCCCCTCCTTGCCGAGTTCCGGCTCGACTTTGGTGACCATCAACTCATCGAAATTCCCGTCGGTGTCTGCCTGAAACGCGGAAATTCCGGCATAACGCTGAAAGGCGTCATCGACGCTGATGAATGTGGCGCGACCGAGATCGTAACGCTTGCCCCAAAACTCGATCTGCGTCGTACCAAAGAGTTTTCGCGTCGTTTCCATTACGAGCGACGCGGTGAAATTTGCGAGGGTGAGGTAATCCCATTGCGTAGCGTAAAATTCAAGCATCGTGAATTCTTCGCGGTGCTTGCGACCGAATTCGCCGAGCCGGAAACAACTGCCGATCTGAAAAATTTTCCGCATTCCGTCGGCGAGGAGACACTTCATTTCCAGTTCGGGGCTGGTGCGCAGAAATTTCTCTCCGGAGGGGACCGCCTCGATGTATTCTTCGGGGGCGGGGGCGGCGATGCGCACGCAGGTCTCGACTTCGAGAAAATCCGCGCTGTAAAAAAAATCGCGCACTGCGCGCAAAAAGTGAGAGCGCAGTGCGAGATTGTGAAGTTTATCCGCCATTCGGACTTACGCTTTGCTGACGCGCTCTGCGTAGGCGCCGGTACGGGTGTCGATCTTGACGATGTCGCCTTGATTGATGAAAAGCGGCACTTGAAGTTCGTAACCGTTGTCGATCTTTGCGGGTTTCATCACGTTGGTGGCGGTGTCGCCGCGGACGCCCGGCTCGGTTTCGGTGATTTCCTTCTCGATGAAAGTCGGGAGCGCGATGTCGATCGGTTCGCCGTTGAAAAGGACGAAATTGCAGAGGCTTTCCTCGATGAGGAAGTAGGTCTTGTTGCCGAGGACTTCGGGGGCGACGCTCATTTCCTCAAAGGTGTTGGGGTCGCTGAAAATGTAGCTGTTGCCGTCGAAGTAGGAGTAATACATCTCGCGTTCTTCGATATCGGGTTCGTCGATCTTGTCGGTCGGACGGTAGGTTTTTTCCATACCGATACCGGTGATCATATTTTTCATACGGCAGCGGTAGAGCGCGGTGCCTTTGCCGGGTTTGCAGAACTCAAACTCGGTGATGACCCACGGCGCTCCGTCGATCTGAATTTTCAGACCCTTTTTGAGATCGGATGCACTGAACATAAGTTACTCCTTGAAACGGTTTTAGTTTATCTTCAAAGCGATATTTCATTAATATACACGCGAAACGCGATTTTTGCAAGAACAATGCCGATATATTTTTCAACGGAGAGTGGAGCAACTGCGCTGTCCTCCTCAACGGACTTTTACGGACAAAACCGACATTAACGGACAAAACGGACGCATCATCATTGCGTGATTTTGTCATTTCCTCATCACGCTATTGTCCGTTACCGTCCGTTGAAGTCCGTTATCGTCCGTTTCTGCCTTTATTTCGCCCGTGCAGGGCGAGACAAACATCGGCGTGGAGCGTGTCGCACATCGGGCAGTCGTGCGGGCGCCTGGTGGAGTTTGAGGAGGCGTGAGCCTCCTCAACACCGACCACGTATAAAAAAAGACTGCCGCCATTGAAGCGACAGCCTTTTTGAAAAATCACGCTCGACGCGGATCACTTGTCCCAGGCGTGACCGGCGGAGCCGAGCACGTTGATGATCTTGTGCGTGTACATCGCCTTCATCCGGTCGCGGGCGGGGCCAAGGTACTTGCGGGGATCGAATTCCGCCGGTTTGTCGACGAAAACTTTGCGGATGCCCGCCGTCATCGCCAGACGCGAATCGGAGTCGATGTTGATCTTGCAGACGGCGGATTTCGCCGCTTCGCGAAGCTGTTCTTCGGGGATGCCGACCGCCGCTTTGAGCGCGCCGCCGTTGGCGTTGATGATATCGACTTCCTCTTGCGGAACGCTCGACGAGCCGTGAAGCACGATCGGGAAGCCGGGGAGTTTTTCCTCGACGGCTTTCAGCACGTCAAAGGCGAGCGGCGGGGGCACGAGGCGGCCGGTCTTGGGGTCGACGGTGCACTGCTCGGGGGTGAACTTGTACGCGCCGTGGCTGGTGCCGATCGAGATCGCGAGACTGTCGACGCCGGTCTTGGTGACGAAGTCGATCACTTCCTCGGGTTTCGTGTAGTGGGATTCCGCCGCCGAGACTTCATCTTCGACGCCGGCGAGCACGCCGAGTTCGCCCTCGACGGTCACGTCGTACTGGTGCGCGAAGTCGCAGACCTTTTTGGTCAGCGCGACGTTTTCCTCATAGGGGAGGGAGGAACCGTCGATCATCACCGACGAAAAGCCGAATTCGATGCAGCTTTTGCAAAGCTCGAAAGAATCGCCGTGGTCGAGGTGCAAGCAGATCGGCACCGCGCCTTTGCCGCCGGAAATTTCCTTGGAGTATTCGACCGCGCCCTGCGCCATATAACGCAACAGGGTCTGATTGGCGTAGTTGCGCGCGCCCTTGGAAACTTGCAGGATCACCGGGGAGGCGTTTTCGGTGCAAGCCTGGATGATGGCTTGGAGCTGCTCCATGTTGTTGAAGTTGAAGGCGGGAATGGCGTATTTGCCCGCCATCGCCTTTTTGAACATTTCCCTCGTGTTGACGAGGCCGAGATCCTTGAAGTTGACCATGAGAAATCCCTTTCTTTTTTCTATGGTTGACTGGTGGCAAACGTTTCATTTACTATACAGCGAAAACGGCGTAAAATCAAACTTTTTTTGCGGTTTTTCGCCGTTTTGACGGATTTTTCCGCTATTCCCGTTTCGGGATGCGATCGGAGTTTTGTCGAATGTGCGATTGACAATCGCTTCTTTTGATGTTATACTATGGAGAAACCATTTTGCAGCAGAGTGAAAACGATGAAAGAAAAAGACGCTTTGATTTTCGTTTCCGGCCACCGGAATCCCGACATCGACAGCCTTGCCGCCGCCGCCGCGCTGGCGGAGTTGCGCCGTCGACAGGGCTTCAATACCGTCGCCGTCTGCCCCGGCGTGATGCCGGAGCGCGCCCGTTGCCTCTTTGAAAAATTCCACTGCGCCATTCCCGAATCGCGCAACGACGTCTACGTGCGCGTCGGCGACGTGATGGATACTTCCGCCCCCGTCGTTTCGGGCAAGAGTTCGCTTTACTCCGCCGTGGAATTATTGCGGTCTTCCGGCTATCCGCGGCTGCCCGTCGTCGGGGAAAAAGGCGAGTTGCTGGGGATGCTCAGTCCGCTGGCGTTGCTTTCCAACTTGCTTGACGTCGATGCCGAGGGCGGACTTGCCGGACGCGCGGTGACGACGTCGCTCCGGCTGATTTCCGAATTGATCCAGTCGGAATTGCCGCAGGCTCCCGATGCCGACGTCGAACGCAATTTTCTCGTCTACGTCGGCGCGATGGGCGTGGAAAGTTTCGACGCCCATCTGCCGCAGTCGGGCGATCTTGTCGTCATCGTCGGCGACCGCCCCGACATCCATTTGCGCGCACTGCGCCGCAAGATCAAAGTCCTGATCGTCACCGGCGGGAAACCGGTCGAGCCGCTGATTTTGGAGGAAGCCGCCCGGTGCGGCGTCGCCGTACTTCGTACCAATTTCGACTCCGCCACGGTGATCCGGCGGCTGAAATTCAGCGTCGCCGTCGCCAACTGCGTCGGACACACGGAGTGTTTTTCACTTGCGGCGCAAAGCCGGCTTCGCGTCGTCGGCAACCGCGTCCTCAATCAGCCGGAAGACGTGATCCCCGTCGTCGGCAACGAAAACCGTTACGCGGGGGTGTTGCTTAAAAAGCACATCAGCGCCGAACCGCCTTTCAAAATGATTTTAGTCGATCACAACGAGATCGGGCAAAGTCTGCCCGGCGTCGAGGAACTGCCGCTTGTTGAGATCGTCGATCATCACCGCATCGGAATGCCGGCGACCGCCGCGCCGATCAAATTCACCGGCGACGTGGTGGGCAGCACCTGCACGCTCGTTGCGTCGATGTTCAAAAGTTCGGGCGAAAGCCTGACGCCCAACCTCGCCGGACTGCTTCTCGGCGGCATCATTTCCGATACGCTGAATCTCGTTTCGCCGACGACTTCGCCGCTGGATCGCAAAATGGTCGAGTGGCTGGAAAAACTCTCCTCCGTCAAGGGGAGCGATCTGATGCAGGAATTCAACCGCATCGCTTCTCCGCTTGCCGCTCGTCCCGCATCCGAAGTCATCGACGGCGACCGCAAGAGTTACGAGGACGGCCGTTTCCGCTTCGCTTTGTCGCAGGTCGAGGAAAGCAATCTCTCGCTTCTGGCGCGCCGCCGCGCGGAGTTGGAAGAGCGTATGCGCGACGTGATGCGCGGCGAAAATCTCCACTTCGTCGGACTGCTTGTCACCGATGCCGTGCGCGGCAATTCGCGGCTCTTTATGCTCGGCGAGGAAGCGGTGTTGGAGGCGTTGCCCTACAATCAGATTTCCGACAACGTTTTCGATCTGCCCGGCGTCGTCAGCCGCAAAAAACAGCTTTTGCCGCAGATCCTCGCCGTGACCGCCGCGTTGAATCGCCTCTGACGGTTGAAAAAATCGTGATATAAGGGTATATTATATACTGACATCCCGCTCTTTTCGGGTTCGCCCGCAATCAGGGGGAGTTTTTTACAGTCAAAGTACCGATTCCAAAGGGATTTTTCCCTGCGGGCAGGGCTTGGGCGCAGTTGTTTTGAACTGAACGCTTTCGTTCCTGTTTCGGGAAGAATGCGTTTTTTTATTCAAGGAGCGTTTATGGAGCGTCGGATCTCATTGGTCGGCATCATCGTCGAGGAGCCGGAGGCGGCGGAAAAAGTCAACCGCATTCTGCACGAATACGCCGAATTTATCATCGGGCGGATGGGGATCCCCTACCGCCAGGAAAAATTGAGCATCATCAGCGTCGTCCTCGACGCGCCCTCCGATACGGTCGGCGCGTTGAGCGGCAAGCTCGGAATGATCCCGGGCGTCAGCGTCAAATCATTGCAATCCAAAATTCTCAAATAAAGGAGTTTTTTTCTTATGTACGACGTCAAATCCCCCCGCGCCGTTGATTTCATCAGCGACGAAGAAATTTTATCCTCGCTGAAATACGCCGACGAGAACCGCGACAACCGCGCGCTGATCGAGAGCCTCATCGAGCGCGCCCGCGACTGTAAGGGGCTGTCGCACCGCGAAGCGTTGCTTCTCCTCGACTGCTCGCTGCCCGACCTCAACGAAAAAATTTTCGCACTTGCCCGCGAGATCAAGGAAAAATTCTACGGCCGCCGCATCGTGATGTTTGCGCCGCTGTACCTGTCCAACTACTGCGTCAACGGTTGCGTTTACTGCCCTTATCATCATAAAAACAAACACATCCGCCGCCACAAGTTGACGCAGGAGGAGATCCGCCGCGAAGTCATCGCGTTGCAGGATATGGGCCACAAGCGGCTGGCGATCGAACTCGGCGAAGACCCCGTCAACAACCCGATCGAATACGTCCTTGAAAGCATCAAAACGATTTACAGCATCAAGCACAAAAACGGCGCGATCCGCCGCGTCAACGTCAACATCGCCGCGACGACGGTCGAAAACTTCCGGAAACTCAAAGACGCCGGTATCGGCACTTACATCCTTTTTCAGGAAACTTACAATAAAAAGGAATATGAGAGACTTCACCCGACCGGGCCCAAGAGCGATTACGTCTATCATACCGAAGCGATGGATCGCGCGATGACAGGCGGCATCGACGACGTGGGGCTGGGCGTCCTTTTCGGGCTCGGTCTTTATCGCTACGATTTCACGGGGATACTGATGCACGCCGAACACCTTGAAGCCTACAAGGGGGTCGGGCCTCATACGATCAGCGTGCCGCGCATCCGCCCCGCCGACGACATCGACGCCGGCACGTTCAGCAATGCCGTGCCCGACGATATCTTTCTCAAAATCGTCGCAGTGCTCCGCATCGCCGTGCCCTATACCGGCTTGATCATTTCCACCCGCGAATCTCCGCAAGTGCGCGCCGAAGTCATCAAGTGCGGCGTTTCCCAGATCAGCGGCGGCTCCCGCACCAGCGTCGGCGGCTACGCCGAGGAGGAAAAGGAGGAGGAGAATTCCGCCCAATTTGAACTTGCCGATCACCGTACGCTCGATCAGGTGGTCAACTGGTTGCTCCGCAACGGCTATATCCCGAGTTTCTGCACCGCCTGCTACCGCGCCGGACGCACGGGCGACCGTTTTATGAAGCTCGTGAAATCCGGTCAGATCGCCAACTGCTGTCAGCCCAACGCGCTGATGACGCTCAAAGAATATCTGGAAGATTACGCGTCACCCGATACGCAGAAACTCGGCGAAGCCGCGATCAAAGAGGAGTTGAAGCGCGTGCCCGATGAAAAAGTCCGTGCCAAGGCTTCCGAGTATTTGCAGGAACTTCACGACGGAAAAAGAGATTTCAGGTTTTAATAAATTATAAGTTTAAAGTTTTTAGTTTACAGTGCTATGCAGGGAGCTTTTCGGCTCCCTGACCCTCCGACAGCGCCCAAGCATCCCCCTTCGCCAAGGCTACGGCGGGACAAGTCGCATCGGCTTAAAAAAAGCAAACGGCAAAATGCCACTCTCGCGGCTCGCCGCGAAATTTACGGGGCGATGGGAATATTGAGATTTGTGGGAATTGTGGGATTTTTGAGATAAGACAATCCTGCGATAATCACAACTCTGCGGCAATGAGCGCGATAGAGAGCGTATTGTCCCACAACTCTCACCAATCCCACATAGTCACGTTTCTTTCGCGCTCGCGGCGCGATGCTTACAAAGCAAACGGCAGTACGCATTGACCAAATAATCGCGCGCTGCCGTTTTGTATCGCTCTTTAAGCCCAAGCGATGCTTGGGCGCATTCAGGGGTACGGGGGCAGTAGCCCCCGACCAAGCACTTAAAACTTAAAACTTAAAACTTATAACTTATAACTCTGTCTTCATTTCCCGATACAGAAATTCCGGAAAACCTCGTCCAGAATATCGGGATCGACCGTTTTGCCCACCGCCATTCCCACTTGGCGTCCGGCAAAAGCGAGTTCTTCGGCGGCGAGTTCAAAGTCGCCCTCCCGGAAGCGGGCGATGGCGGCGTCGAGATTGACTTGCGCCTCATCCAGAAGCGCGGAGCAGCGGGCGTTGAGCGCGACTTGCGGCATCGTGAATTGACGGCTGCCGAAAACTTTTTCGGCGAAAGCGTCGAGAAGCGATTCGATACCTTGCCCCGTGGTCGCCGAAATTTTGACGGCGGGGCAGGGGAGAAGAGGCAATTCCCCGTCGGGAACGAGGTCGATCTTATTCCAGACGGCGATCGCATTGGGGGCGGCGATTTCGTTGAAATAAGCGATTTCCCCTGCGAGGTCGTCGCTGGTCGCGTCGAGCAGGAAAAAAGTCACCTGCGCCAGTTTGATGCTGTCGCGGCTGCGCCGCACGCCGAGTTGTTCGATCGGGTCGGAGGTTTCACGCAATCCCGCCGTATCGACGAGGTGGACGGGGATTTGCCGCAAAACCGTTTCGGCGTCGACGGTATCGCGGGTCGTACCGGGAATGTCGCTGACGATCGCGCGGTTGTAACCGAGAAGACGATTGAGCAAACTGGATTTCCCCGCATTGGGTTTCCCCGCCAGAACGACTTCGATGCCGTTGCGCATCTTATCGGAAATATCGCGCGTGGCGAGCAATTCGGAAATCTCTTTTTTGGCGATCTCAAAATCCTGCGGAAATTCCTCGAAATCAAGCGTTTCGTCGGGGAAGTCGAGCCGCGCTTCACATTCGGAACGCAACTTCTGCAAATTGTCGTAAAGATTTCCCAGTCTTTTGCCGAGTGCGCCGTCCAGCTGCCGCGCGGCGAGCTGAAACGCGGCATCGCCCGAGGCGGAAATGAGGTCGGAAACCGCTTCCGCCTGCGTGAGGTCGAGTTTGCCGTTGACAAAGGCGCGAAAGGTGAATTCCCCCGGTTCGGCGCACCGCGCGCCCGCGGCGAAAATTTTGCGGAGCGCGCAATCGGCGGCGGCGGCTCCGCCGTGACACTGGATCTCGACGACGTCGTCCCCCGTGTAACTTGCCGGGGCTTTCATATAGACGGCAAGCGCGCTTTCCAGACCGATCTTACCGAGTTTCATCACGCGGACGCAATCGTCGCCGAGCGGCGTTTTGCCGCGCCAGACGGTATTGCCGACTTTGAGCGCGTCGGGACCTGCGATGCGGATGACGGTAACGGCTCCGCCGACGGCGCTCGCCGGAGCGGCGATGGTATCGGTGGTATTCATGAAAAAAGTGTTCTTTCCAAGGTGGCGGCGTCGGTGAAGCGGTGCGTGCGCCAGCCCCACTTTTGGGCGGCGGAAATGAGATCGGCGCGGTCGTCGGTGTAGAGGAAAGGCTTGCCGAAACGCGCTTCAAACGCGCGGTACATCAAAGTATTCGGCTTCATCACGCCCGCCGCGAAACTGTAAATGCCGTAAGGAACGAATTTCGCCGCGGGAAACATTTCCCGCGTTTTTGCCAGATGCCGCGTCGAGATGTCGGAAAAGAAAACCGGCTGGATCCCGCGCGCGGGGAGCGAAGCGATCAACTCCGTCATCCCGGGGACGGGGGCGATGAGGATCGAGTCGAAAATTTCGCAAAGTTGCTCTTTCGTCTTGTCTTTGGCGGCATCGGTGGATAAAACGGCGCGGCAGAATTCATCCTCGGTGATGTACCCCGTTTCAAATTTCAATTCGACGGCAAGCAACGCGGGATCCGCCCCCTTGAAGCCCATTTTGGCAAAGGCGGCAAGGGAATCGATCGCGATGCAGACGTTGCCGATGTCAAGCGCGAGATATTTCATTTACGCCTCAAAAATGAAGTCGGTGTATTCCGCGGGCAAATGGAAATCGGTCTTGGAAAGCGGGATGAAACTCAGCCAGTGCGGGTGTGAAGAATCGTCCGCGCACTTGGTGAAATTGCCCTGCCACACCTGTCCCGCAAGTTTCGGCGAAATGCCGGAGTGACGCACGAAAAAGTCGATGGGAATATAAAAACTCATTTCCCACGCGACGGGATCGGTGATCTCCGGAAAAACCCGTTTCGGCAGAGACGATTTGCGGACGATCTTGTCCAACTCACTCTGCGGCAGTTCCTCGAAAACGCCCGCGCGGCAGTTGGTGATGTGGTAGAGCAGCAGATTGCCGGTACAACTCATTTCAAAGTTGAAATAGCGCGGATCGCCCGCCGGATGAATGAAAAACTCGACACAGCTGTCGCGGCAGACCGCTTGCTGATCGCCGGTCGTCTGACCGATGACGTAGCGGTCGTCGACGTGAAAAACCCCGGCGATGCCGTTGTCGTCGTAAAGCATTTTGGCGCGGGTGTCGGGGCGGTGCGTCACTTCGGGATGGGTGCAGATTTCCAGTTTCGCCTCGACGGCGTTCGCCCATTGGGGATCGCTCCATGAGGCTCCGGGGGTGAGTTTTACGGCGGATCTTTTAATGAGATAAGACATAAACACAAACCTTTATTTTTCAACGGGATACAGTACTTGAACCGAAGTGGAAAGCCGCAACTCGCGGACGTTTTCCCGATAGCGTTGCATGTGCGGCGTCTGCTGATGCGCGCGCAAGGCTTCTTCGCTCTCCCACGCTTCGAGAATGGTGACGAAGTGATCGTTGCCGTCCTTGATTTCAAGGTCGCGGCAGACGTCGTAACGCAGACAGCCCTTTTCTTCGCGGACGGTTTTCGCGTTGGCAAGCAGGATTTCAAGGAATTTGTCAAGCGAACCGCGCTTGATTTCCATACGGGCGATGACGCAGACCATAAAAATCTCTCCTTAATTGACCATCATCATCGAGGAGGAAATATAGTGGGCGAACCAGCTTGTGTGGCAGTTCGCCGGCGACGAGAGGGGAATGCGCGCGTCGAGTTCCTCGATCGACGGAATTTCCTCGTTGAGATATTCGCGGATGCGCAACGCCGTTTCCTCCAAGCGCGCGGCGATGGTCGCATTGCGCATCTGGATATGCTCGATGCCGAAAGGTTTAGCCTTTGCCATCCACTGATTGCGGAAACTCGCGTCGAATTCCCACAGCGCGGCGACGGTTGCCGGGATCATCGTCACGGCGATGTCGCGCAACGCGAGGCGGTCGCCGCGGTCGTAAGCGGCTTCGAGCGCGCCGCGCAACTCCACTTTGCGCATAATGAGATTGATCGTGTTGACGGCGTGCTCCAAGTCGCCCGCGCCGCAGAGGTCGAGGTGCGGCATCACGCGGCAGAGCAATTCGTCGTAGTAATCGAGCAATTTGAGGTCGAATTCGGGGTCTTTCCGCTTGTGGTCGTCAAAGGCGATGCCGAAAAGGGGATCGTCCCAGAGCAGATTGGGCGCGATCGCGTAATACTCCTTGCCCTTGTCGTCAAGAAGCGGCGGCGAGAGGTGTCCCATCGCCCAGTGCGCTTCAAAATCGGAGGCGCATAGTGCATTGAAACGCGCTTCGGTGACCTCCTGATCGTTCTGCCCGAAAACGAGATCGCCGGAGTGGAAAATACCCGCGAGCGCGGAGTCGAATTCACAGTACGCGCCGTCGTCGCCCCACATCGTGAAAAGGATCTCCTTGATGCCGAGGTCGCGGCAGACTTTGACGCAGACGGGATTGGTCTGCTTGTCCGCTTCGGAATTCCACCACAGCGTCCCCCAGGTATGGATGCCCGCCGCCATCACCGGCTCGAAACCGATGTTGCGGTGCGCTTGAAGCATCCCGCGGTAGATTTTTTCGTCGGCGTGATAGTAGTCCCAGTAGCAGAGCTGGACGTTTTTGGGGATCGTTTTGACGATTTTTTCCGGAATTTTGCAGTCGGTGTGATAGTAGTCGTGATCGCTCGACGCCATCCGGAAAAACATATCCGACCAGATCATCGGGTTGAGACCGTGCGCGAGGCACATCTGATTGACGCGGTTGAGATGGCGGTTGAAAATCACCGCCGGGTCTTCGTAGCCGTGGAGATCGCGGTGCTTGCCGAAGCCGAGATCGTGCGTCTCGTCCATGCCGATGTGGATGCGGCGGCTGCGCAACGCCTTGCCCCAGAAATCGAGCATTTTTTCGATCAGCGCATAAGTTTCTTCGCTGTCGGTCAAAAGGACGCTCTGGGTGTCGCGGTACTTCGCGGAGGGCGTCCATTTGAGGAACTGGCGCAGATGGCCGAGCGTCTGGATGCAGCCGACGACTTCGATGCCGAGTTTCGCCGCGTAATCGTCGATCTCTTTGATTTCGTCCATCGTGTACGCGCCGCGCAGATAGCCGAAAAAGGGCTCGTCCTCCAACTCGTAGGTCTCCTCGGTGTAGAGCATCAGCTGATTGTAGCCGGAAAGGGCGAGTTTGCGGATCCAGAGTTTCACGTGCTCGACTTTCATCACCATATTGCGCGAACAGTCGAGCATGATGCCGACGGTTTCAAGGGGAGTGCTTTCATCGGCTTCGCGCTTGATGAAAGCGTTGCCGATACCGCGCCCGGCGGCGGCGAGATCGGTGTATTCGACGGTCACTCCGCCGCGCGAACGCACGACGCGCGAAGTCGTTTCCTTTGCCTTGATCTTTTTGAAGTTGATCTTCAATCCGCGACCGCGGTCGGAAATCGGATATTCTTCGGCGATGGTTTGCAGCATCGGCACGAGTTCGGCGGGAGTTTCCTTGGGATCCCAGATCAGTTTTGCAAGCATCTTTTTTCTCCTTTGGTTTGAGTCGAAAGTGTTTCCTTATATGTAATATACACGCTTCCGGCAAAAAAACATCCCCATTACCGGAAAAAATCGAATTTTGTTTTCCCTTGTGTTGACAAGCGGCTGTTGTCGCTGTATAGTATAGACACTATATCTTTTATGGAGGAGTAAAGATGTCCGCTATCGACGTCGTGCTGATCGACGCATACAGTCAGATTTTTCGGTCGTTTTTCGCGATCCGGATGTTGACCGACCCGCAGGGGAAGCCGGTCAACGCGCTTTATATTTTCACCAAACTGCTTTTGGAACTGGACAAAGACTATCCGTCGCGCCGCGGCGCGATGCTCTTTGACTGCGGCAAAGTGGACTTCCGGTTGAAACTCCATCCCGACTATAAGGCGAATCGTCCGCCGATGCCGGAGGAGTTGAAGTGCCAGATGCCGCGCCTCAAAGAAATGGCGGCGGCTTTCGGCTGGCCGCAGTACGCCGAGACGGGGTTCGAGGCGGACGATCTCATCGGCGGCATCGTGTCGCATCTTGACGGTTGCGAGATCCGCATCGTTTCCTCCGACAAGGACTTGTCGCAGCTGGTCAACGCGCACGTCAAAATGGTCTCGCCCGCCAAAGGGGGCGGCTTCGAGGAGCGCGGCATCGACTTCGTCGAAGCGAAATTCGGCATTCCGCCGCAAAAAGTCGCGGATTACCTCGCGCTCGTCGGCGATACCGCCGACAATATCGCGGGCGTCGCGGGGATCGGTCCCAAAAGCGCGGCGCAACTTTTGCAGAATATCACGCTAGAAGAGTACATCGCCGACCCCTCCGTGCTGACGGAAGCCAAATTCGCGGCGAAATTGGCAAATCAGGAGGAATTGCTCCGCCGCAATCTCGGCTTGGTGCGTCTCCGTTGCGATCTGCCCACAAGTTTCGTTGATCTCGATCAAGTTTTGACGCGCCGCGCCGTCAATTGGGAAAAAGTGCGCTCTCTCTGTACCGAAGCGGGGTTCAAGAGCATCTTAAAGGAATTGCCCGCCGCGGAAACATCGGTCGCCGACGATCTTTTTGCCATTTCGGCAAAGCCGGAAAAAATCTGACGCCCCCGCGATGGAGCAGGGCGAATTGTTTTGAATTTTTATCTTAAGAAAGGAGAGTCCATGAAAAAAGTACTGGGAGTTTCGTTGATCGCGTTGTGCGCCGCACTGTTGGCGGCGGGCCCGCAGAAAATGCCGCCGACCGTCGGCAAAAAAGGACCTCTCATCGCCGTTTTCAGCGGCGGCCGTCCGTGGCGTGGAGCCGATATGTGCAATATGCTGGTCAAAGCCGGATGCCGCGGCATCAACGCCAACGGCGCGTATCTTGACGGCTTCAACGGCGCGACGATCAAGGTCAATATGACCGACAAAGTCGAGCCGACGCCCTTTGACGGCATCACGCCGCTTTTGGAAAAACTTGCGGGCAAGAAACTGGTCGTTTTTCACGACATCCCCGCCAATCTGATGGCGAAAATGCTGACAAATGAACGCATCGCGCAGTTGAGAGCCTACGTCGAAAACGGCGGCAATATCCTCTTTACGCTCGATTGCCCCAATGAAGTCGGCGATCTTCTGCCGCTTCAATTGGAGGATATGGAAGCACCGGAAGTGCCGCTTTTCGCCAACCGTCCGGCGGGTGAAAAATATGCGCTCTTTCCGGAGAAAATCCCCGTCTACCGTGCGTTTCACCGGGGGCGCGCCGTCGAGGGCGCGACCGTTTTGAGTATGATCCGCGATGAAAACGGCAATGAAATCGCGCCTTTCCTCGTTCGCAAGTCGATCGGCAAGGGCACGGTCACGTTTCTCAATGCCGAACTTGCCTATGCCTTGCAGTTGAAGGAATTTTCCAACTGGGCGTACGCCAAAGCGTTTTTCGTCACCGTCGTCGGCGACAGTGCCAACGTCAAAGTCAAAGCCGATGCTTTGATCGAACGGATGCAGCCGATCCCGGAACGCAAGGGTTTGGATGAAGTCGCCGTTTCCGTGCAGATCCCGCAACTCGGTGTCACGGAGTGCGCCGAAACTCCCGAAGTCAAGGGCAAAACCGTCACGTTTGCCAACGGCTGTTGTCTGACACTTGCGGAAAACGGCAGCGTTGAAATCGCCTATCCCGGACAAAAAGAACCTTTGATCCGCAATTACCGCATTCCCGAAATCAGTTATTCGACCGACCGTTCGCTCTTTGACGAAGCGACGGCGGAAGCGACCGACGCCGCGGCGGAAGTGACCCCCGCCGATATCAAATGGCAGTTCACCGGAATTTCCGTGGACGGCAAAAGTGCGGTCATCAACTATACCGCCAAAGGATCGTCGATGCGCTGGATTTTCACAGCGGGGAAACTTTCCCTCGACGGCAGGGAATATATCGGCATCGCCGACCGTATCGAAGTGGCAAAGTGTCCGCTCTACGTCAACAAAGTCGTTTTCACTTCGGAACTTACGCCGGAAAAACCGCTCTTTTCGCGCCGCAACTCCTGCTATTCGCCGCCCCGCGGCTATGCAAATTTCGATATGACGGGCAAGAAGACGGGCGACACGAGTTTTTGGAGTTACTTCGGCAGCGGTCAACCGTTTGAGCTGGTCGCCTGTGAAAACGGTGTTTTTCTCGGCAACATCGACGAAGCGGAATCCGTCGAAGTGCGTCTGGTGCGCAATAAAGGCGAAAAATCGATCACGCGCATCCGCCGTCACGGTTTCGGGCGCGTCCTCGCGCCGATCGCGAGCAAGAATTACTGGCACTGGTACAGCGTCGGCGCCGAGCGCGGACACAACGAGTATCTTGCGATGTATCAGTTTCAGCGTCAACAACTTCGCCGCAAAGCGGGACTTGACGAGTTGCCGATATATCCCGGTTGCCGCGTCAGCCATCAGGTCTCGGAGGCGGAGCAAAAAGCCGTGCGCGACGCCGCCGCCAAGGCGGGGTTCCGCTTCCTGATTCTGCCCGGCTGCGAAGAACCGGCGGACGTTTCCTACCGCGCCAGCCGTTTCCCGCTGATCCGCGAATTGCGCGACAAAGGTGTGCGTTCTCACATCTGGACTGCCGGAAGTTACGTTCAGGGCGACGGCGGCTGGATCTACAACCATCACCCCGAATGGTTCGTCCGCGATCCCCAAGGCAAAATTTTTGCTTACAACGGCTCGCGCTACCCCGTGATCGACGTCAACAACGAAGAATATTACAAGTGGTTCTGCGAACTTGCCAAGCCCGCGATCGAAGCCGGCGTCGGTCTGGTCTACCGCGATATGGACGGCGCGGCGGGGAATTGTGTCAATTACGCCAAAAAGCAAAGTCCCCACGGACTCGCGTCGCAGATCAGATTCTACCGCTTTTTCCACGATCACAAGTGCCGCGTCGCGATCGAGGGAATGAATCCCCTCGTGCTTGACGAGTATTGGTACCGCCCGCATCTTTACACGCCTTTTGCCGGAAATGAATTCGCGCTTGTCGGCAGTGTGCCGACGGCGAATTTCTACGAGGGGCTGGAACTTGATTTCTTCCGTGCGGGGATGTTCGGTTGCTTTTTGATTTCGGAACTTTCGGGGTACACTTTCCAGTTCGACCGCGTCGCCGATGAAGTCGTGCGCGCCAACCGGATGGTGAGCCTCGTGCCGAAATTCAACGAAACGCTCGATCACGTCGGGATGCCTTTCATCCGCGAAACATCTTTCGGCACGACGTGGATCAGCGACAAGGGCGGCGCGCTCCTTTTCTGGAATCCCGCCAAAAAGGTGACCGTCGATCTGCCCGCCGGGTGGAAAATCAAAGGCGTCGAGGGCAACGTCCTCACCGACGTCAAGGGCGACAGCATCTATCTGCTTGAAAAAAAGTGATTTGATTTTTGACTTGTCCGGGCGTTCCGTAAATCACGGGACGCCCGTTTTTTATGGATTTCTCCCAAAAAAGTTTTGAATTTTACCGTAAATATGATATTGTAAGAAAGAGTCGGTGTTTGCCGCGGGAATTTCGATGAGGAGAAAAATGCTGATATCCTTTCTTTCTTTGGTGGTGAAATTTCTTCTGAAACTGCGCTACCGCATTCAGATTCACGGTTTGGAGAAAATCAAGATCGAGCAGGGCAGGGGAATTTTGTTTCTGCCCAATCATCCGGCGTTGATCGACCCGGAAATTTTAGGAGCCTTTCTGATCGGCAAATTCCGTCCGTGGATCCTCATCGACGACAAGCAGGTCGAGGAGACGGTTTTGAAACATTTCGTCAAAACTCTGCGGTTGCTGCCCTTTGCGGATATCGGCATCGTGGGGGATGCCGGGGTCGAAAAGTGCAAAGCGCAATTTGAAACGTGCCGTCTCGCGTTGCAGAAAGGGGAAAACGTCCTGATGTATCCGAGCGGTCATCTTTACCGCAGCCGCTATGAAGATATCCACGGCAATTCCGGCGCGTACACGTTGCTCCGCCAATGCCCCGACGCGCGCGTCGTTCTGATCCGCACGCGGGGGCTGTGGGGGAGTTCTTTCAGCCGGAGCAGTGGAGTTCAGCGGCCGTTCCCCGTTATTTTCCGCGAAAACCTCAAATATCTTTTTTTGAATTTCTTCTTTTTCATTCCCCGCCGCAACGTCGAGATCACTTTTGAAGAAGTTTCCGGTCTGTCGCGTTATGAGAGCAAGGAAGTTCTCAACCGCTATCTGGAAAATTTCTACAATCAGGATGCCGTCGCCAACACCTATGTCCCCTACAAATTTTGGGAAAAGGGCGGCACTCGTACCGTTGCCGAACCGCCGCCGGAATTTTCTGAAGCGGACACGTCGGATGTTCCCGACTCCGTCCGGGAAAAAGTCTACGCCCGACTGCGTGAAGTTTCCTCCGTTGCCGAGATCCGCGATCAGGATAAACTTGGCAAGGATCTCGGGATGGACAGTTTGCTGATTTACGGTATGGCGGTCTGGACGGAGCAGGAATTTGCCGTCCGCATCCATGCCCCCGGCACTCTTCGCCTCGTCGGCGATCTGTTGCTTGCCGCCATCGGCAAAACGCCGCAGGAAAAGCCGTTGCGGGAAATTCCCGTTTCGTGGTTTATCCCGCCCGACGCGACCGCGCCGAGGATCCCGGAAAACAGCACGACGATCACCGGAGCTTTTTTGCGTCTGGCGAAACAACGCCCTGATTTCCCTCTGCTCGCCGATCAGTCGGCGGGGGTGCTGACCAACCGCAAGATCATTCTCGCGATCCTCGCGCTCAAAGACGAGATCGCGGCGATCCCCGGCGAAAAGATCGGCTTGGTGATGCCGGCGTGCGCGGCGTTTTTCCCCGTCTATATGGCGATGCTCTTTGCCGGCAAAACGCCGGTGATGCTCAATTGGACGGTCGGCGCGCGCACGCTCGCGGCGTGTGTGAAAAAAACCGATCTGCGGTACGTTTTGACATCTCAACTCGTCGTCCAAAAACTTGCGGAGCGCGGCACGGATCTTTCCCCGATCTCCGATCGTTTCGTCTTTTTGGAAGAATTGAAGCAAAAGATCACGCTGTGCAAAAAGTTGCGGGCGTGGCTTCGTTGCCGCTTCTCGTGGCAAACGCTTCGCGCCGCCAAGGTGTCGCCTTACGCGGCGATCCTTTTCACCAGCGGTTCGGAGAGCGAGCCCAAAGCCGTGCCGATCACGCACGAAAGCGGATTGAACGATATCCGATACTCGATGGACCCGATGAAACTGCGCCGGGACGACAGCATTCTCGGGATGTTGCCGCCGTTTCACGCTTTCGGTCTTCTGATCAACGGCGTTTTGCCGGCGATCAGCAATATGCGGATCGTCTATCACGGCGATCCGACCGACGGCAATATGCTGAAACGGCTGATCTGCGCCTACCGCGCGACGATGATCGTCGGGACTCCGACATTTACCGAGGGGATATTGAAACACGCATCGCGCGAGGAGGTGGAAACGATCCGCATCGTCATCACCGGCGCGGAAAAGTGCTCCTCCGGCAGATTGGAACTTTTTCAGGAAAAGTGTCCGGACGCTTACTTCCTGGAAGGCTACGGCATCACCGAATGCGGTCCTATTATCGCCGTCAATCAGCCCGACGCCAGAAAAATCGGCACGGTCGGCCGCATTCTGGATTGCCTCGAATGGATGATCTGCGATGAAAACGGCGATCCTCTGCCGCCCGGAGAAACCGGAATGCTCTATGTCAGCGGGCCGACCGTTTTCCCCGGTTACCTCTCGGCGGAAGATCCTTCGCCTTTTGTCGAAATGAAAGGCAAAACGTGGTACCGCACGGGCGATCTCGTCGAAGCCGATGACGAAAACTTCATCACGTTCAAAGGCAGACTCAAACGTTTTGTCAAAATCGCGGGCGAAATGGTTTCGCTCCCCGCCGTCGAGGAAGCATTGCTTGCCGTTTTTGGCAGGGGATCGGAAAAAATGCCGCTCGCCGTCGAGGCGCAGGGCAGTGAGGACAAACCGGAGATCACCCTTTTTGCGACAATTGCGATCACCAGAGAAGCCGCCAATCAGGCGCTCCGCGAAGCCGGATTTTCTCCGATCAGTTACGTCGGCAAGGTGATCCTGCTCGACGAGATCCCGTTGCTCGGCACCGGAAAAACCGATTACCGGAAACTGAAAACGCTTTCCGCGTGAAAGAGTTCGTTCATTTCGCATTTTTTTTCATCACAAAAATTT
The DNA here is from genome assembly GCA_016292515.1 of Victivallaceae bacterium. Lineage (GTDB taxonomy): Bacteria > Verrucomicrobiota > Lentisphaeria > Victivallales > Victivallaceae > UBA1784. The sequence goes on along the minus strand of JAEDIJ010000011.1, from coordinate 21,338 downwards.
GCCTTTTGTGCGGAAGCGGAGTATATTTAGTAACAGAAACAACGGATGAAACCGACCGTTCGCTGTAATTTCACAAAAGGAAAGATGACAATGAAAAAAAGTGTTCTCGTCGCGATGTTGTTGGCGGTGGCCGGCGTTTTTTCGCTCGCCGCCGCGGAAACCACTGCCGCCCAGCCCAAGTATGCGGAAAATTACGAAAGCTTTATGTTCACCATCTGGGAGGATGCTCCGGAGTATCAGATGTACACCGATACTTACGGCGTCAAACTCGGTATTCTCGGTTGCGGCGGGGCTCCCGTTTACGGCGTCGAGGGCGCAGTGATCAACGCCGGAAGTAAATACGTCAATGGATTCAAAGGTACGCTCGGTTTCACCAGCGGGGAAAAACTCGTCGGCGTCGCGCTGGCTCCGGTCAATTTGGTCGATGAAGTTGACGGCGTCACTTTTGCCGTGGTCAACGTCGCTAAAAAAGGCGGCATCCAGTTCGGCATTCTGAATTTTATGGAAAACGGCTTTTTGCCCTGTTTTCCGATCGTGAATTTCCCGGTGAAGTAATCATTGTTCAAGGAGAGAAAAATGAAAAAGGTTTTGGTTCTTTTCGCACTGCTCGCAGTCGGTTCCCTTTTTGCGGCGGAAGCTCCCGTTGCTCCGGCGTATGAAAACTATCCGACCAGTTATTTCCAGATCGGCATCTGGTACAAATTCCCGCGTTCGCAGATGGAAAGCAACGTCGTCGGCATCAAGTCCGGCTGGCCGATGTGCGCGGGGCAGGGCAAGGTGATCGGTCTGGAAGCCTCGTGGCTCGGTTCGCTCACCCAGCACATCCAGGGTGCGCAGTTGGGGTGGACGGTCTGTTACAGCCACGAAGTCGAGGGCTTGCAGGCGACGCTGATCACCTGTATCTGCCGCGATGAATTCATCGGCGCCCAGCTTGCCCCCGTTTTCACGATGAACGGCAATATGAAAGGTTTGCAGGCGAGCTGCGTCAACGTTTCCACGGGGAAATTCACCGGTTTCCAGCCGGCGGCGATCATTAACGTCGCGAACGACGTCACGGGATTTCAGGCGGCTCCGGTGCTCAACGTCGCGAACGATGTTGACGGAGTTCAGGCGTCGCTGTTGAACGTCGGCGAAAAGAGCGGCTTCCAGCTCGGATTGCTGAACTTCGCGAAAAAAGGTTTCCAGTTCGGCTTCCTGAACTTTATGGAAGACGGCTTTCTGCCCTGCTTCCCGATCGTGAATTTCAGCATCAATTAAGATTTGTTTTCCGCCGGGATCGTCTTGATCCCGGCTCAAATCGATAAAATAAAGTTTTTCATCGCGTGTGGAAAACTTTATTTTTTTATTTCCGGGACTTGTAAAATCGGCAATTAGGCTTAATTTATGAAAGTGTTGTTTTTTTGACGGTTTCATCCGCAATAAGGAAAGGATAAGAAAAAATGAGTTTCCCGATTGAGTACAGTTGCCGCAGTCTGACCGAGTCGATCGGCAAGAATCCCCTCGATTTCACCAAGGCGGACATCATCCGTTACATCCGCGCCAACGATATCCGGCATATCAATTTCCAGTACCCCGCCGGCGACGGCAGATTGAAGACGCTCAATTTCGTCATCAACAGCGCCGCGTATTTGGAGGAGATCCTCTCCTGCGGCGAGCGCGTGGACGGTTCGAGCCTTTTCCCCTTCATCGAAGCCAGCAGCAGCGATCTTTACGTCGTGCCCCGTTTCCGCACGGCGTATATGGACCCTTTCTGCGAACTGCCGACGCTCAATATGCTCTGCTCCTTTTTCGACAAAGAGGGCAATCCGCTGGAAAGTTCCCCCGAATACACCTTGCACAAGGCTTGTGAGTCCTTCCGCAAGGCGACCGGCAAGGAATTTCAGGCGATGGGCGAGTTGGAATACTACGTCATCGCGCCCGACGACGAGTGCTTCCCCGCCGTCGATCAGAAAGGCTACCACGAATCCGCGCCCTACGCCAAATTCGGTGAATTCCGTCAACTTTGCATGAATTACATCGCGCAGGCGGGCGGTCAGATCAAGTACGGACACTCCGAAGTCGGCAACTTCACGCTCGACGGCAAGATCTACGAGCAGAACGAGATCGAATTTCTGCCGGTCAACGCCGAAGACGCCGCCGATCAGCTGCTGCTCGCCAAGTGGATCATCCGCAATCTCGCCTATCAGTCGGGGTACGACGTCACGTTTGCGCCCAAGATCACGACGGGCAAGGCGGGGTCGGGCTTGCATATTCACTTCCGGCTGATGGAGGACGATTGCAACCAGATGCTGAAAGATGGCGCGTTGAGCGACGACGCCAAACGGGCGATCGCCGGTATGATGACGCTGGCGCCGTCGATCACCGCATTCGGCAACACCAATCCGACCTCTTATTTCCGTCTGGTGCCGCATCAGGAAGCACCGACCAACGTCTGCTGGGGCGACCGCAACCGCTCCGTGCTCGTGCGCGTGCCGCTCGGCTGGACGAATCAGAAAGACCTCTGCTCGCAGGCGAATCCGCTTGAACTCGAGGGGGGTTTCGACACCAGTCAGAAACAGACGGTCGAAATGCGTTCGCCCGACGGCTCCGCCAATGTCCATTTGCTCATCGCCGGACTGGCGGTCGCCGCCCGCACGGGATTTGAGATGGAAAACGCGCTTGAAGTCGCCGACAAGACCTACGTCAACGTCAACATCCACAAGGCGGAAAATCAGAAACTGCTCGAAACGCTCTCGACCTTGCCCGACAGCTGCGCCGCTTCCGCCGATTGTCTGGAAAAACAGCGCGCCTATTATGAAAAGGACAACGTTTTCAGTCCGGTGATGATCGACGGTCTGATCGCGGGCTTGCGCAGTTTCAACGACCGCACGCTCCGCGCCGATATCGGCGACGATCAGGAGCAGATTTTGAAACTGGTGAAAACTTTCTTCCACTGCGGATAGCAAGAGCCATTCCCGAAGCCAAAGGGGAAAGTTGTTACATCGACTGCACGTCGGATGACATTTGCCCGTCATCGGTCGATACCATCTGAATCATCTGCAATCCCGCCCCGGTGTAAAAGCCGGGGCTTTTTATATCCCCACCACTTTTTTGCCTAAATGGGCAAAAAATATGAAACCTGTCAAGGTTTCGCTTCATACGCCGTCAGGCGTGCTTCATATCGCGAAGCGATGCTTCATGCACCCAAGGTGCGCTTCATTTCCCCCTTGCCAGATGAAACGGCTCATTGCATTCGCTATGAAGCGATGATTCGCGTTGCGCCTCATTATGAAGCAATCGCCATAATTTTTATGGCGAATATAAAGAGGACTTATATTTTAATACTTTAGAATCTGCGCTTTCTCAAAAGTTTCGTCAAAAACTGACGAAAAAAGCCCCGGATTTCGTTCAAGTGGTAGGCGGTTGAATAAAGTCAGGGGAAATTCTATGTTTCAACTAAGTAAGGAATAGAGGGGCGCGGTGCGGTAAAAACGCTTGCGATGGGCAACGGTTTTGTATGGACTTAAAAAATCGTTGATTTGTGATCACGAAGAACTTGCAATTGTTTCTGCCAAGGTCTATATTACAATTGCAAAGGGATTACATAAAGAATTGATTCAGGCAAAGTCAGGAGCATGCGGCAATGAAGATTGATGAACAAATTTGGGCAGACGCCGGCTACTGCTGGCTTAAAGTCACCACCACCACCGACTACCGGTATCTGACCTTGACCCAAGATACCGGGGGCAGAGTAATACTCCAGCGCTCCTCCCCCCCACCAGGAGATCCGGAACTCCTACACCAAGAACCCGGATGCTGAAACTGAATACCGGGAAGAAAATGTAACCGCAGATTGCTATGTCGCCGCCCAGGGCATCACGGCGGAAGAAGTCTATGTTTACGGCGGCGGCAGCGCCGACAACGTCACCTGCAACACCCTGGTGGTCAACGCCACGGAAGAGTATTCCCAAGTAAGGACCTATTATTTTCCGCCGGAGGGCGGCGCCGCAAACAAAGTCACTTACGACTTTTACGATATTTCCCATTCCACCGGGCGCGCCGCCAACTGCACGGTCAACGGGGAACTGTATGCCTACGCCGGCACTGTGACCAACTGCACGGTCAACGGGCGGCTTTATGTGAGCGGCGGCTTAACCTCACATGGATATTACGATCTGGTATACACCTATTTCACTCCCACAGTCAGCGGCTGCACGGTCAACGGCACCCTGAGAACGGCCTGCGGCGGCGATGTCCGGGACACGGTCATCACCGCCGGGAATGCGGTTATCGGCAGCGGAGAAGAAGACCGCAAATACTTTGATATTTACGGCTGGGCAAAAGTCGGCAACCTGACCGTGCAGGACGGAAGCGTGGGAGTTTATTACGGCGGGGAACTGAGCGGTGCAACGATTAACGGTTTTCTGTATGCCTACGAGGGAGCGAAATTAAGCGGAGTCATCACCTGCAAGGGCGTTGGCATTTCCAATGTCACTTCAAGCGCAACCATTACGGTGAAACTGGATTTGCGCGACTATGCCAAAGCCAATTACACGGAAAGCAAGATGGGTGAGGACGGCAACGGGACAGTTACCTATTACTATGCCAATTATACCACCCGGACCATATTTTACAAGAATCACGAGGTCGTTTCCGTCGTTGACGGCACGTTTGACAACAAGGACGGCCGCTTTGACATGCGGAACTGGAAATACACGTTTTCCGCCGATATCGGCTATGTTGACCAGAAGACGGCAAGTTCTATCATCGTTGATTTCGGAGACACGGAAAAGGACTTTGACGGTGGAACGATCAGGTTCAGTGCTCCCATGCCGGACAGCGACGAGCCACTGTTGTTGGAAAAAACATCCGTCCCCTTCTCCTTGAACAGCAACCTGAAAAAGTGGCAGTATGACAATAATATATTTGTCTACAACGCGGCGCTTTGCGGTGAGACGGCGGATGTGCTGTGGCTGGAACGCGGATGGGACGAATATAATGTCATGCTTCCTGCGGACGCCATGGGCGGGGTGACGTATGAGGACGTTTCCATAACCGACCAGGACACGGGAAACGGGGTTTTTGCCAATGTGGACCTGAATGGCAACGAACTTGTAATCAGGGGCGGCATGGAAAGCGGCAACCTGACCATCTTCGCCGAAGATACCGAAAAGCGCGAGCATAAGTGCGACCTGGAACTGCTGGTCGTGCCGGAATCAATTCCCGTCATCGGCAAAATCGGTGCGGGAAAATACGCCGACATGCTGAGGAAAGCCCAAAAGGGCCATGTCAGCAAAATTTCCGACATCTTGCCGAATGACATCAAGACATCGCTTCTCGGCATGAATTTCACCCTTGCCAATATCGGGATGTCGCTTACCATCAACTGGACCAAGCCTTCCATGGAACTCAAGTTGCAAGGCAAGATGGAGTGGGAAATCGGCAAGGGTAAAAAAAAGAAGCTTACGATCGACCTTTCGGGGGACAATTACATTTCAATTACGCATGAGGACAATTCCTTCGGCTGGGACCTTGTCGGCGAACTGAAAATTCCGGACTTCACGATAGGCAAGTTCGGATTCTCCGACATGGAATTCAAAGTGAACAAGGGTGCGTCATCGTTCACTGTTGGCGGTTATATCAAGCTGCCGATGATCAATTACAAGTTCGGCGGCAATATCGGCATCAAGGAAGGCTATCTGGACAGCATGACCATCGGCGTTGACGACCTCAACGTGCCGTTAGGGACGACCGGGTTGATGCTCCAGGGCATTGCCGGTTCCGTCGAGGGGATCGCAACCGACCTTGACATGACTTTCGGCGGCGGGCTGAAACTCACTTACGGGCCAGAAATCAACGTCACATGGGACTGCGACTGGCTGGGCATTGACGACGGGAAATACAGTCTGCTTGAGCTTAACGCACAGGTAAAAATTTCCACGGCGGGGGAATTCACCGGCAAAGCCTCCCTGACATCGCTTGGCGGCTTCATCACGGGTTCCGGCGAAGTCAAGGGGAACGACGGCAATTTTTCAATTGACGGAACTTTCGGATTGCTCAACAATTGCATCTCTGTTTCCGGAAAATTCAATTCCGGCTCCGGCGGCGTGACCATTTCCGGAAAGGGGACGGTTTCCGTGCCGCGCGATGTCTGTTTCGGGCCGTTGGCGGGGAATGGTCTCACGATGCAGGTGCTTGCGGACTTTGGCAGTCGTTATGTGATGGCATGGGAAGACGTGGAGGTCTTCGGCAACAAGTATTCGTTCGGTTTCCGCTGTACGTTTGATGGCGATGTGGACTTGCTTGGCAACAGCGACCTTCTGGGCGGCGATGACTTTAACAAGAAAGCACCACGCCTGCTCCGCAGTGCTTCGCCCGCAAGCTTCACGATCCTTTCCAGCGGCAATGCGGCACAACCTTCCGCAAGCAAGAAATACACGGTGTCCGATTCCGGGATGACCCTCTTTCAGGTGAATTTCAGCGTTTCTGCCGCTTCCGCGTCAGTATCCCTCTCGTATAACGGGGTCGAGTTCACCCAGGAAGCGATCGCATCCGGGCTTTACGCGGACATGCAGATAGTCGGTGAACTCACGGATCCGAGTCGCGTTACCATTGCCGTCAACAATACGAAACAGGGTGAGTGGACAGTCAATGCCTATGGTGACAAACAGGCGACATTCGGGGCGTACACCCTGTCGGAAGCCCTTCTCGAACCCGTGTTGGACGCGGTCGAACTCGGGAGTGACCAGCGGTCCGCAACAATCCGTTATACATTGGGCGACCTTTCGTCATTGGAAAATGCGACGGTTTCGGTGTTCCGTGCCGACGGAGACGCCACGGAGCAAGGCGGCACATTGGTCGGCAAGTTTTCCGCCGCCGACGCAACAGGCACATTCACTTACTCTCCCGACGACAGTTTGCCGGGGGGAAGTTACGCATTCTACATTATGGTGTCCGGGGACAACCTTGCCCCGGCATACAGCAAAATGAGCGCGGCTTGCGATTTTGCCACCATTGATACCGAGGCGCCCGACCAGATCCAGAAAGTCCATGCTCAATGGAGTTCCGCGGGTTCCACCCTTACCTGGGACGTGCCATACGATGACATTGGCGTTGCCGGATACAAGGTCGGTTACCGCACGGCGGAGGAGGACGAATGGCATGAAGCAGACGTCGCGGAAGCGTCCTGCACTTTCAGTCAGATGCCGAACGGCACTTGGCTTTTCCGTGTTGCCGCCTATGACGCGGCAGGTAACCTTGCCGCCTGGAGTGACGAAGGCAGTGTGCTTGTCAATCTTGTTTCCAATGCGTTGTACAAGGACGTAACATTCACTGAAAATGTGGAACTTGCCGAATACAACGTTGCATACAAAGTCAATGCGGCGGCAGTGAAGCTTACGGCAGCAGGCAACTCGCTTGTTTCTGATTCCACGGTCGGAAACGCGGAAATCAATGGCACCATTGAAAAATCAGTCATTGCCGGCAATGTCGCATTGCTTGATGGCGCGTTTGGCAATGACCTTACGGTCAACGGGACATTGACTGCCGGCGCGAAGAGCGTAGGGACTGCCTTCGGGGCAGCCCCCGCCGATGAAATCATTGCAAACTTCGTTACACTCAACAATGTGACGGTGAATGACGGTGGCAAACTGGAACTCGGCAAAGGCGCGCTTGCGACTGGCGTGACGGTCAGCAGTGGCGGCGCTGTCGTGTTGTCCGACGATGCAAAGGTTTCCGGTTTGACGCTTGACTATGGCGCGATGCTTACCGTGGCGGGAAGTGACAAATACAGGCTTGCGGACGACATCCGCACCGCCGGTACACTCAACACTCACTGCTTAATTGAGGGAAACGGGCATAAAATCATTTTCGAGCAGTACAAGCAGACATCGGAGTATTACGAATACTACATGGGGGTGAAGGACTCCGTCGCCTTGCTTGCCGACACAAGCAAAATTTCCAGCAATGCACTGGAAATAATAATTGACTCCAATGTTTACGGAGATTTCAAGATTGCCGGCAAGGCGGAAAATTTCAATGGTACGATTACCGTGTCTGACTGCACGGACGGGAGTTCCGCCAAGGTCGGCATAGAGAAGTACACTGCCGTCGGCAACGCACTTTGTACGCTTACTGAATTATACGACGGGTTTTATCTCAAGACTATCCGTTCCGAAATCAGTGCGCCTGTGATCAGCAGTGTGGATTATGCGGAAGACAACGCATACGACTATATGTACGTGAACGCACTCCTGCCGGAAGATACCGGCGGCTCGGTCCCGCAGGTAATTTTCCGCTATTCCCTCAATGAGGACATGTCCAATGCCGTGACTGCCACTGTCACCAGTAAGAATTACTATAACGACGAATGGTCTCTTTACCTTAAAAAAGACGACTTTTCGGATAACGCGACCTGTTATGTCCAGACGGCAGTTGAAAACGAATATGGTGTCAGGAGTCCGTGGAGCGACAAGGTAAGCTTTACCGTGGTTCCAAAGCTCCTGCCTGCCGCCCCGACTACGCTGACCGTCTCGGGCGCGACAAACCCAGGCAGTAACTACATTACATTTACCGCAAGCGGCGTGGACAATTCGGGTTACTCTGTCAGGAACTATCGTTTCCGTTATGCCGACAATCCGGAGATGGAAAATGCTGTTACAGTCACATCCGCGGGTAACTTCAATCAAGTTTCCATTGCCAAGGAGGACATTGTGGACGGCAGGGACTATTATGTCCAGGCAGGTGTGATGAAGGGAGCGGACTGGAGCTATTGGAGCGAAACAGTCACTTTCAACACGCAGGGATGGGACTACGAAAACATTACCGTTGACGCCGACGGTCCCTATGCCGGATTGTCCCTTAATGGCAGGAAGGCGCGAAATGTCACCGTCACATCGGGCGGGTATTTCTATGGCGGCAACACTACAAGCGGATGGGTTGACGGCGTTACCATTGACGGCGGATTCTTCCGTGACGATGGCATAAGGATTGACAATGTGACGGTGAATGACGGTGACTATTGGGTGGATTCAACTGTGACCAACCTTGTTGTCAATGGCGGAAGAGTGCGCGTGATGGACGGCACGATCAATGGCGGAACCATCGGTGTGAACGGATTTGTGGAACTCAGCAGTTCCTATCATCCGAAACTTTCCGGTACGATCCTCATTCAGGGAAAGATGAACATCTATTACCGCCTTTCCGTTGTCGCGGACGCCGCCTCATTTGTCTTTGACCTCGGCGCGCACGAGACGGACAAGGAAAAGATGTTCATCGACTATGTGTCGCCGATTCAGGGCAGCCGTACTTTCACTGCAAAAGTGGACGATACGCCGGAAGTCGGTGATTATCGTCTGTGCTACCCCCCGGATTCCAATGAAATGTATGTACGCCTGGCGGCGGATGACGGTTCCGAAATCGGCGTGTTGAGCCTTGACGGGGCGGCAATATCCCACAAAGGGCTGTACTATACCCTCGTCAACCAGAATTCCGCAGTCTATCTCCATGTTTCCGACAATGACGCCCCGGCATTTGTAGGAAAAGTCAAACTGTCCAAGGACGGTACTGTTTACGACGCCCGGGACGGTTACAGTGAAATCACCGTTGCGGGCAATGCCGAATGCGACTATGCCCTGGTGGAAAAAGGCGGTTCCCTGTCCTACATTACGGTCGGACAGGGCGGTTCTGTTGACATGTATGGCGAGTTGTATGGCGCAACCATCCAAAATGGAGGCGAACTCACGCTCTGGGAAGACGGCCTCCTGATCATAGAAGATGTCATAGTGGAAAGGGGCGGAACATTCACCATTGAGGGCGGCAAGGTTCAATACGATACGGAGATTCATATTGCAGGGGGCAATGTCGTCCTCAACGGTCCCCTGCAGGGATATGAGAAGGTTAGCAGTGAATGGGAACCAATAGCGCACTGGTTCCATTTTGACATCAACCAACTTTCCGCGCCGAACACAGACGTGATGATTTCGGACTATGAGTTATTGAAACCGTGCTATCCGAATTTCGCCGTCACAGTTTCGAGAACACAGGCCAAGGGAGAATACAAGCTTCTCGGCAACGCTTCGAATTTTTCCGGTACCGTTACAATCAATTTCGAGGAGGATTACCGCTTTTCCGAGTATCTCTATCCCAGTTTGGCTCGTGAAATCGATGGAACTTCCTACCTGATTTCCGTCAAGGACGATGTGCTGACGCTGACGGTCGGCGATGGTTCAGACAATCCGTCGGATCCCTTTGCCGATGCCGACGACTGGACGGATATGAAAACGTCCGGTGCGGACGGCGCGGTCGGATTTTTTGATATGAACGAGGAAATCCAAGGCGAGATCGGCGGCGGCGATCTTGTTGATTATCTTGCCTTTACGCTTGAAAGCGCGGCGAACGTGTCGTTTAATGTATTCTCGGAAAACGCGGTGAAATTCACGATCAACACCTTGACTGGAACGGAGGGCAAATACTCGCTCAAAGCCAATCAATCGACGAGCGTCGGAGCGGGAAAATCCGTCACGACGAAACAATTGTTGCTTGAAAAAGGCACATACTACATCGGCATTGCGGCGACCGACAAAAAAGCGGACTCCGCATCTTATATGATCGAAGTCGATAATTCGACGGTCTTCTTTACGAACGGCAACAATGACGACGATTGGGCTGACGTGAAAACAAGCGGTGCATCCGGCTTGTCGGCATCCGTCGGAAGCGTCACGAAAGAATCGGGTGAGTTGCTCACGGATTGGGTCGGCTACGGCGATGCCGTCGATTATACGGCATTCACGTTGGATAGTGCCGCAAATCTTGTTTTCGACTTGAATGTAAGCGACGCGGCGAAATTCACGATCTATTCGCTCCAAGGCAAGACGGACAAAAAAGGCGTGACGACCTATTCGCTCAAGAGTCTGCAAAGCACCTCGCTCAAAGCGGGCGACGCTTCGATCAAGAGTCTCTTATTGGAAAAAGGCACTTACTATATGGCGATGGAGTCGACCAACGCCAAAAAGGGCGGAAGCGTGGAATACAGCGTTTCCGTCAGCGACAAGAGCGCCTTCTTCACCAAAGGTGACAACAGCGACGATTGGGCTGACGTGAAAACAAGCGGTGCATCCGGCTTGTCGGCATCCGTCGGAAGCGTCACGAAAGAATCGGGTGAGTTGCTCACGGATTGGGTCGGCTACGGCGATGCCGTCGATTATACGGCATTCACGTTGGATAGTGCCGCAAATCTTGTTTTCGACTTGAATGTAAGCGACGCGGCGAAATTCACGATCTATTCGCTCCAAGGCAAGACGGACAAAAAAGGCGTGACGACCTATTCGCTCAAGAGTCTGCAAAGCACCTCGCTCAAAGCGGGCGATGCTTCGACCAAGAGTCTCTTGCTGGAAAAAGGCACTTACTATATGGCGATGGAGTCGACCAACGCCAAGAAAGGCGGGAGCGTGGAATACAGCGTTTCCGTCGACGATAAGAGTGTTTTTTTCACCGATGGCGACAACACGGACGACTGGACGGATATGAAAACAAGCGGTGCATCCGGCTTGTCGGCATCCGTCGGAAGCGTCACGAAAGAATCGGGTGAGTTGCTCACGGATTGGGTCGGCTACGGCGATGCCGTCGATTATACGGCATTCACGTTGGATAGTGCCGCAAATCTTGTTTTCGACTTGAATGTAAGCGACGCGGCGAAATTCACGATCTATTCGCTCCAAGGCAAGACGGACAAAAAAGGCGTGACGACCTATTCGCTCAAGAGTCTGCAAAGCACCTCGCTCAAAGCGGGCGATGCTTCGACCAAGAGTCTCTTGCTGGAAAAAGGCACTTACTATATGGCGATGGAGTCGACCAACGCCAAGAAAGGCGGAAGCGTGGATTACAGCGTTTCCGTCAATAAAACCAGTAAGTTCTTCCCCGCCGCAACGGACAACAACACCTGGAATGATGCGACGCAGATTTCCGGCGACACGCTCACCGGCTGGGTCGGCTTCGGCGACAAGGCGGATTTCTGGGAAATCCAGATGCCCGAAGCGGGCAAACTGACGCTTGATTTCGACGAGACGACGCTCGATGCGGCGAAGCACAACGAAATCAAGATCACCTGTCTTGACGACAAAGGCAAGAGTGTTTCTCTCGTTTGGAGTGGCGATATGATGCAGAGCAAAAAGGAGATCGCTTCCTCTGTCTGCTACATCGGCATCACCTGCGCGAACGAAAAGAAGTTCGATACTTTCTACAACATTGCCATCGTCAAGTAACATACGGCAAAATGTACAACGGGGGGGGCGGTTTCCCGCCTCCTGTTTTTTTGTATCGGGGGAAGGGGGTTTTAAGGGGATTTTGTACTTGCTGATACTTGAAAAAATCTTTTTTGCGCTATAGCAATTAGAATGCTTTCAGCATAATGATTTTTGGCAATAATCAGCAGGAGAAAATGCGATGCCGGACTCGATCAAACATTTTTACGAGTATTTATTCGTCAACAATATCTGTTGCAATATGCAAGCGGAAAACAACGTTTCCGTGTTGCAGGAGTTGCTCAACACCCTGAAACGCCACGTCCCCTCGATCGATGTTGACAAGGCGATCCGCGAATTGCTGGCGCGCGAGGAAATTTTTCCGACGATCGTCACCGACGGTCTCGCATTGCCGCACGCGCGGCTCCCAGAAATCACCGAACCCCTCGTCGCGGTGGCGATCCTGCCGGATGGCATCCCGTTTGACACCAAGGGGACGCGCGTCAAGGTGGTGGTGCTTCTTCTTACTCCGCTGGATGAACCCAATTTGCATATTCAGCTGATTTCCGCCCTCGCCAATATCTTTTTGGAAAAGAGCAGCGTCGACCGCCTCGCGGAGCAGACGACGCCGTCGGCGGTGATGCAGTTTTTCCACGGCAACCGCGTCGAATTGAATTCCTGTCTTACCGCCGCCGATATGATGCGTCCTCCCGCGTTTGTGCTTCAAGAAACCGATACGCTTCAACAGGCGATCTCCAAACTGGCGACCAGCCGCAGCGAGGAACTGCCGGTCGTCGATCGGGATGGCGATCTGCGCGGCGTTTTCAGTCTGACGGAATTGCTGAAATTCACGTTGCCGGAGCATTTGCTGTGGATGGAGGATCTTTCGCCGATCGACCGCTTCCAGCCTTTTTCCGATCTGTTGAAAACGTCGACCGACACCAAAGTCGCCGATGTGATGCGCGAGGAATATCTCGCCGTGCCGGAAACTTTGCCGGCGATCCAGTTGGCGAAACTTTTCATCGTCAATTCCGTGCGTCAGATGATCATTCTCGACCAGAAAGGCAAACTTGCCGGCATCGTCGAGTTGAAAGACTTCTGCGGGAAACTTTTCTGGGATTGAGTTTTTGTAAAACATAAGGATTTTTGCTATGTCGGAAGAAACCTCTCAAACGCTGTCGCTACGCGCGATGATCAGCCGTTTTGCCATTTTGCTCGGTGCCGGATCGCGTTTCCGAGCCGGATTTTGCCCAGCTCCACCGGAGTTCCGGGCGTAAATTCGAGCAGAAGAGGGTGATCCTTACGGGGCGTCCCGAGATCACGCCGGCAGGGGAGGTGCGTATTGCCTCCGGCAAGGCTTCGATCCAAGTAACTATGCCGGAAAATCTGCGGGAAGAATTCGTCCGCGCCGGCGTCACGCCCGACGAATATCGTTTCGAGGGCACATTGACCACCCTGCCGGAAAGCGACAGCGAATATCCGCATTGTCTTGCCGTGGAAAAATTTGAAAAGGTCAAGCGATTGACCGCTTTTTTTTTCTGAAAAAAGTGAAAATTTTTTCAAAATTTTATTTACACTGACGTTATTTGGCAGTATGGCGAGGTATATTACACATAAACAATAAAAACGGCAAAGCTGAAAAAGGTTGTTTTTTAGGGATGTTTCATCTGATTTTACATAGGAGGAGCTTGATATGAAACCGGGATTTATTGTTTCGTCCGACTCGCTTGCACCGAGGGACATTTACGCCATCGAAGATGTGACTTCGCTGGAAAGTTTTCTTTTGCCGGAACATTCGCTTTGCATCGTGCATCAGCCGAAGCATCAGATCCCGGAAATGACTCGCGTCGAAGGGAAAAACGCGGCGGGTGAAGCGGATCGCGTCTATCTTTGCAACTGCGGACTTCGCGACCTCGGGTATGTGAAAAACAAACTCGATTTGTCGTTGAAAGAGTCGCCATTTCTTTTCATTTCGTGGAAACAGGCGGGGCATCACACCTACTGGATCTTCCAAAACCGCGAAGTGATCGGGGAATATCCCGACTTTGCATCGGCGCTCGGTGCCTATTTGCCGGCAGGTTTCACGCCGGAAAAATCTTATATCCGCAAGCGCGGCGTATTTAATATGTGGTGCTTGTCGATGGCGCGCGCTTCCCGTTTTCAGGAACTCTCGACGCTCGTCAATTTGTATAAATTGAAAAGAGAAACGCTGTAACGCCGCGACTTGACGCACGACAGCGCAGGCGGCTCTGTAACCGTCAGCGATTGACTTGATTGATCGGTTTCCCGGCGAGAAATGCTTTGATCTCCTCGCCGAGAATGTCGATCAGCCGCTTGCGGGCTTCGAGGGACGCCCAGCCGACGTGCGGCGTGATCCGGCAGTTTTTGGCGTGAAGCAGCGGATGATCTTCCGGCGGCGGTTCCTGCGTCAATACGTCGATCCCCGCCCCGGAGATCCTGCCGCGGTTCAAAGCCTCCGCCAGTGCGGCGTCGTCCACCAGTCCCCCGCGCGCGGTGTTGATGAGATATGCCGTTTTTTTCATCAGCGCGAGACGTTCCTGATTGACGACGAGAGCCGTTTCCGGCGTCATCGGAGCGTGCAACGTCAGCACGTCGCTTTCGGCAAAGAGTTTTTCCAAAGAAACAAATTCCGCGAAATCCGCCGTTTTCGGCGTCCGCGAGTGGTAGATCACGCGCATCCCGAAGTCGGCGCCGATCTTTCCCACTTTTTGCCCGATCGTGCCGAAGCCGAAAATGCCGAGCGTTTTGCCCGCAAGTTCCTGAATTTTACGGGGATAGAACATAAAATCGGGCGCGTTGCACCAATCGCCTTTTTGTACCGCTTCGCTTTGTTCCCCGACGCCTGTAAAAAAGTCGAGGATGAAACTGAACGTCAGTTGCGCGACGGAATTCGTGCTGTACCCGGGCACATTGCAGACGACGATCCCCCGTTTTTTTGCGGCGGCGGTGTCGATGATGTTGTAGCCGGTCGCCTGGACGGCGATCAGTTTCAGTTTGGGCAGTGCCGCCATCAATTCATCTGTGAAGCGGACTTTGTTGGTCAAAATGATATCGGCGCATCCGGCGCGGCGGATGACTTCCGCCGGATCGTCGGGGCAATGCTCGTAGACGGTCAAATCGCCGTGCGCGGCGACGGGATCCCAAGAGAGGTCGCCCGGATTGGCGGGGTAACTGTCCAAAATCACGATCGAGGGTTTTTGCATGATGAAAATCCTTTTTTTTACCGGTTAGTTTTGTGTGACGGTGCGGAAATCCAAGCCGAAGTGCGCGAGATATTTGCTCAACCGATCCGAGTCGTTGACGCTTTTTTTCGCTTTTCTCGACACGGCGAAAAGTTTTTTGCCGGCATCGGCGAGCGTTTTGCTCGTGCGGCAGACCTTGATGACTTCCCGCAACTGAACAAGTTCAAAATAGTCGAATTTTTGCGGATAGTTTTCGCCCAGAAGCGCGACGAGATCGGCGGAATCATTTTCCTGTGCGGGCTTTTGACTGCGTTCGATCTCCTCCTTGACCGTCGCCAGATCGATGCGGCCGCCGGAGGCGAGCGTCGCCATCCGGACGATCATCGCGTTGAGCTCGCGGAAGTTCCCCTGCCACAAGGTATCGGGCGATAGGGCGAAATCGAGAAACGCCTTTTTCGCTTCGGCGTTGAAAGTGATGCGTTTTCCGCTTTTTTGGGTGAAAAAATTTAATTCGTATTCGATATTCGGCTCGATGTCCTCGCGGCGGTCGGCGAGCCCGGGGAGCGAAAAACTCCAAAGGTCGATGCGGGCGAGCAAGTCGGCGCGGAAACGCCCCTGCGCGACGGCGCCGGCGAGGTCGCGGTTGGTGCCGCAGATCAGTTGAAAGACGCTTTTTTCCTCCTTGTCCGCGCCGAGCGGCAGGAATTTCTTTTCCTCGATGGCGCGGAGCAACATCGCCTGCTCGTCAAGACCGAGTTCCCCGATCTCGTCGAGAAAAAGGATGCCTCCGTCCGCCGCTTTAAGTAGTCCCGGACGGTCGGCGACCGCGCCCGTGAACGAACCCTTTTTATGCCCGAAAAGCGCGCTCATCGCCTGATCGCCGCGCAAGGTCGCGCAGTTGACGTCGATGAAATCGCCTTTGACCTGCTGATTCTGCTTTTTGAGTTCGTAAATGCGGCGCGCCAACTGCGATTTGCCCGCCCCGGTAGGCCCGGTGAGGAGGATCGGCTCCTCGGAACGGATGGCGACGCGCTCGATGGTCTCGATCAAGTGATTGAATTTTTCGTTGCGCGTCGCGATGCCCGATTTCAGAAATGCGAGGTCGTCGGTGCGCTCCTCCTCGAAACGCTTGGCGAGCAGATCGTAACGCGACAGGTCGAGGTCGATCAAGTTGTACGTCCCTTTGGCGTCGCCCGTCGGGCTCGGCTGGGTCTGAACGAGGACGCCGGGCAGATGATGCGATTCATTGAGGAGAAAAAGGCAGATCTGCGCGACGTGGCTTCCCGTCGTGATGTGAATGAAGTAGTGATCGTTTTCGGCGGAAAAATTTTTGCGCTTGCTGAAATCGTAGAGCCGCGAGTAGACTTCCTCGAAATCCCACGGATCGTTGAAAGGCACTTCCTCCGGGATCACCTCGGTGCCGGGCGACGCGGACTTGATGTCGGAAACGACCTCCTCCATCAGACGGGTGAATTCCGGCTGATAAACGAGATAATAGCGGTCGAAATGAATGTCGCTGTGCATCGCGAGCGCCACCGACGGCCGCCAGACGCCCCACCGACCGACGCCGCGCCCGTGGGAGTCCAACCGGCAACCTAAAAGGGAGATCAAAATGTTCATAATATATCCTGTTTTATAAATTGCTATAATATATTATAGATTATCGGCGATAAAAAATCAAGTCATTTTGGCAAAAAAAACGGCGGAAAAATTTTTTCAAAAAAGTTTTCCTACGGAAAAGAAATGAAAAACGGAAAATTTTTCAAAATTCCTCCAAAGTTGGCACGCCGTTTGCTGATGAGGAAGTGTCATCCGGGTAGTTCAGTGGTAGAACTTACGGCTGTTAACCGTACTGTCGGAGGTTCGAGTCCTCCCCCGGGTGCCAATGAAAGGCGGAAGACCGCCGGGCTCTTTGAAAATTGAATAATGAAAATAGAAGTGAGGTGTTGACCGTGGGTTCAACGACCCTCAAAAAAAGAACTGCCACCAAGGGGACGGGGAGGGGCGACCGAACCGTCGTTGAAAATCGGGATAGTTGGGGAATTGCACCCCAGCCGATCCGGATTTTCCAAGGGCAAAGCGGGCTTGTGCATACCGCTTTACCCGTGCAACCCGGCAGTAAGACACGGTCGCGATCCCTCACGTTTTTTGAATTTGGTGCGAGGTGTTGATTTCAGGTTTCAACGCGATCGGTTCGCAACAGGACCTCTGCCGACAGTCGAAAAATCTCCGACCCGGTGTGTTTTTATTTCCTTAAATCGCGATTTCTCGCTTCATTGGATTGTTTTTTTTGAGGTGTGGCTTTTGTTTCAACGACGATTTTTTTATCAGGCTTGGAGTTACTACTCCACTGCTCCGATCCGGCAAAGAAGTTCCGGAACGGCAAAGTGTTCGGAAAAACGGGATCGGAAAGTTCCTTTTTTTTCGTGCCGCAAAAGCAATTATCCCTCACGTTTTTTGAATTTGGTACGAGGTGCATGGATTTTGTTTCAACATCGATCGGCAATCAAAGCGAACCGGCTTTTCCTTCCCTTTCAATTGCAGAATACGGAATAGAAAAGCGGTTCACGGAGTGGGGCTCCCGGCATTCGCCTGAAAAACGAAGTGGTTTTCCCTTCCCGACGCGGTGTCGTAAAAAACCCGTCCGACGGCTTCAAATCGATGAGCGACGTAAAACTATGAGCCAAAAGCAAAACCCGCTGATTTCTCGTACCTTCTCTTTTTCCGGAGTGCTTTGGAAATGCATTCAACTTCGGTTATAGATCTGGATAATCTACCGCATTTCGCCTTATTCTCCGGAATTTTTTCAACATTGTCCGTTTTTCGGACTGCAAGGAGTTTGATATGAAAGAATTAAAAGAAAATCTCTCCGCGCTTGCGACTTACGCCGGCGCGGATACCCGCAATGCCGAAAACTTCCCCGCGTGGAGCATGAGCGACGCGATGCGCCTTGAACAGCTCGCGATGACGGGGACGCTCGGCAGCAGTTTTTATGCTTCCGCCAAAGATCTGACGGCGGAGGCGATCGCGCTTCTGGAACGCGCCGACGCCGCCTCGCTTGCCAAAGCGATCGTCCGCGGCCGGCAGGAAGGTTTCATCCGCTCGTTCCCGATCCTCGGCTTGCTTTACTTGTCGCAAAAGGATGCGGCGCTTTTTCAGGAAGTCTTTCCGCAAGTCGTCCTCACCGGCAACGACCTCGGGGATTTCATCGACCTGACCCGCCGCCGCCGCGGCTTCGGACGGTCGGTCAAGCGCGCGATCACGAATTGGCTGGCGACGAAAACGACGCCGTATTACGCGATGAAGTACCGCAAGCAACTTGCCGACGCCATCCGCATCAGCCGTTTCCGGGGGAGCGACCCGATCTACGCTTATATCCTCAACGCCTATTCCAATGTCAAGGGAATGAGTGAGGAAAAACTCGAAGCGGCGTACCAAAGTTGCCCGGAACTTGCGGCGCGCCGTAAGTTCATCGAACTTCTCGACGAGGGCAAAAACGCCGAGGCGGCGCAACTTCTGTGCGAGGCGAAACTCGACGTGGACAGTCTGACCGCTTATTACAACCGTTTCGATGCAAAGATCTGGCGCGCCGTCGCCGAATGCACGCCCGTGATGAAGTTTTTGAAGTTTCTGGCGAAATTCGCCCGTGAGCGCGTCGATCTGGACAAGATCGCGGAAGAAAAGATCACCGTGGACAGTTTGAAGCGCGCCAAGGTGTTTCCCTTCCGGCTCTATACGGCGTACCGCGCGTATCTCGACGCGCTGCCGTTATGCGGCAAGGCGTTTGAAAACAAACCTTTTGCCGAGGCATTCGGCGATGAGGAGGAAAAGATGCCGAAGTTCCCGGTGCTTTCCGTCGCCGACACACTGGCGAAAGTGTTGGAGGATTATGCGACGCAGTACGATTGGAGCGATTTCGCCAAATACAACTGGGTGATCGCGCCGGATATGTCGGGCTCGATGACTTCCCCGATCGGCAGAAGCGAAAGTCTGACTTTTTCGACGGTCGCGGCGATGTTCACGGCGTTTTTCAACAAGGCGCCGATGCCGGTTGCGATCCTGCCGTGGGCGGAAAAAGTACAGCACTACCGCCTTCTCCGGCAGGACAGCGTGATCACGCAGATGAATGCGATCACCAACGCCGTCGGCGGAGGGACTTATATGGAGGCTCCGGTCGAATATATGCTGGCGCAAAATAAACACGTGGATTACTCGGTTTTCATCACCGACAGTATGGAGTACGGCTCCGGCTGGTTCGCCGCGTGGAAAAATACCGCCGTAAATTCCCCGGGGCGCGGGCTTTCGTCATCCGGCTGGACTCCTACGGGAGCAGTCCGATCCCGGAAGCCGAGGCGGAAAAGTACGGCGTCTGGCAGATTTTCGGCTGGAATGATTCCGTGATCGAATTTATGCGTTATGTCATCAATGAAAAAAGTAAATAAAATGAAGTGGAGTAAGGAAGAGGAGGGCGCGCTCGCCATTTTCAGCTGGTGCGAAAATGTGGAAGCGGGCGCGCTTATCCAGGCGAAAAACCTCGCCCGCCACCCCGCCGTGGCGCGGCACGTCGCGTTGATGCCGGATTGCCACGTCGGTTACGGGATGCCGATCGGCGGCGTCATCGCGGTCAAGGATGCGGTGATACCGAGCGCGGTCGGCGTCGATATCGGCTGCGGTATGGTCGCAGTCGAAACCGACGTACCGGCGGAAAGGCTTGCCGATATGCGCTTCCGCAGGGAGATCCAGCAAAAGGTCAAGGAACGCATCCCCGTCGGGGAGGGCGTTCGGCACAAAATGAAGCAGGAGTGGGAGGGCTTTGAGGCGTATCTCGACAAAAAAGGTGAAGAAACTTTTGTTTCCACGCTCGACCGTCACAATCTCGGGACGCTCGGCGGCGGAAACCACTTCATCGAAATTCAATCGTCGGATGCGGGCAAAGTGTGGATGATGATCCATTCGGGAAGCCGCAACCTCGGCAAGCGGGTGGAGGAGTATTATCACGCCAAGGCGGCGAAACTCAATGAGATGTTTCACGCACCCTTGCCCGATCCCGATCTCGCCTTTTTGCCGATCGCGACGGAGGAGGGGCATAACTACTTGCGCGATATGAATTTCGCGTTGCGCTACGCGATGGAAAACCGCCGCCGGATGATGAATGTGCTGAAAGAAACGCTTGCGGAATTCGTGCCGGAAACGCAATTTTTGCGCGAGGTGAATATCCACCACAACTACGCGGCGTTTGAAGAGCATTTCGGCGAAACCTACTGCATCCACCGCAAAGGGGCGACGAGCGCGAAACTCGACGAGATCGGGATCATTCCCGGCTCGATGGGGACGGCAAGTTATATCGTGCGGGGTTTGGGGAATCCGCAATCCTTTATGAGTTGCTCGCACGGGGCGGGGCGGCGGTTGAGCCGGCTCGCCGCATGCACGAATCTCACGGTCGAGGAGTGCGACGAAGCGATGCAGGGGATCGTCTGTGAAAGGTGGCATCCCGTCCGGAAGTACGGCAGGGCGAAAAATCTGCTTGATCTTTCGGAAGCGCCGCAGGCGTACAAGCCGATCGACGAAGTGATCGCGGCGGAGGCGGATCTCGTCGAACCGCTGGTGCGCTTGACGCCGCTCGCGGTGCTGAAAGGGTGAAATAAAGAGATGAGAGATGAGAGATGAGAGAGCATCGCGGATGTTTGCCTCGCGGATGCAACCGCAAAATGAACGAGGTAGGACGAGTGGGACAATCAGGACCCTCCGACGCGCAAAGCGCTGGGGAGGGCAGGCAAAGCGTATGTCTTACTGGTCTCACTGGTCTTATTGGTCCCAGTCGCTCGATTTCGCGCCAGCGGCGCGAGGCGTTGATCAGAGCAGGACTCTCTCATCTCTCATCTCTCATCTCTCATCTCTCATCTCTCATCTCTCATCT
>JAEDIJ010000039.1 GCA_016292515.1 Victivallaceae bacterium | reverse complement strand
CTGGAAAATTTTCAGTTTTCTGCTTGTTTCTGTCATAAACCGTCGAAGAACCAAAACAATAGTGAAATGCGACAAAGGCGCATTTCGTTTCACAGACGCGAAGCGTCGATTTCACTTTTTCACTCTTTCACAGACGGGGGACAAGCGTCGCGTGAAATGGCAAACTTCCGTTTGCCGTGAAAAGCCGACTTTTCGTCGGCGTGAAACGCTCCGGCGGGGTAATGCTTTTATTGATTCCCCCTGAAAATCATGGCTTCTGCCGATATACGCGGATATAGTCGATCTCGAAATCCCGGGGGTAACTGCCCTGCGGATCGATTTTACCCAGCCATCCCTCGTAGTGGAACAACGCGGCGAGCAGGAACATTTCCCCGGGCGGGGTCGGCCCCTCGTAGGTGCGGACAAGCCGGTTGTCGAAGAACCATTGGATTTTACCCTCTTGCCACTGCATGGCATAGATGTGAAAAGTTTCGGACAGATCGCCGGGAACTTCGTCGAGAAAGTGACCGTCGGTGGTGAAGTGGACATTGTAGTCGATCTGCGAGTTCGTTTCGCCGATGCACTTGCCCCGCTGCTCGAAAATGTCGATCTCGACCACGCCGTCTTTCTCGTTGCGCTCCCCGTCCAAGGTGAATTCCTGATGGCGCGGGTCGACTTGATGCAGCCAAAAGGCGCACATCCAGCCGCTGCCTTTGACGCATTTCGCCCGCATTTCAAAGTAGCCGTATTTTTGGGAAAACTTGTCGAATATTCTGATCTCGTTGATGCTTTTGCCGATGCGGTGGTCGCTGGTGGTGATACAGCTGACGCAGGGAGTGATGGGGGTCGGTCGCCACGGACGGGTGCGGTCAACACGCAGTTTCAGCGTGCCGTTCCCGAAATCGCAGTGGGCGTTGTCGTCGTACCAGCGGGCATCTTTGCCGATCCGGCGCAGATATTCGCCGCGTCCGGCGCGGTAAGACGAAAACCAGAAATAGTCGTCGAGCACCGGGCGGTCGAATTCATCGTGAAAAGTCAGTTCCCAACCGGGTTTGTTTAGAGGATTCGCCGGAAAATCGGCAGGGGCTCCCGCGTCGAGTTTGCCGATGAGAAAGAGCGACAAAGCCGAAAAAAAATAAACTTTTATGATCCGCATTTTCTACTCCAAGCTTCCGGTCAATTAAATTGGGACCACCTAATATAACACGGCTGATGCGATTTGTCAATACTCCTGCTCCCCTGAATTTGTCGATCACTCCGGCAAGTTCAGGAAGCGTTGCGCGTTGCGGAAGCAGATCATTTCCTTATCTTTTTCCGGAATGTCCAGTTTTATGATTTCCTGTACGGCGCGTTTCGGGCTTTTGCCGGGATAGTCGCTGCCGAGCATGATTCTTTCCACCCCGTAGGCGTAGCTACCTTTCTGCCGATAATTTGTCCGGCAGTATAATGAAGCGTGGATTCTGCGTTTAATCCAATTAAAATTTCGGATTTTTGCACTTAAAGCGTATAGATTCTGCGGGATTGGGATTTCGCTCGAACATCGGGTGAAGCGGTGTAGAAAAGTAATTCGCGGCTGATCGGAATTAATTTTTGAGGTTGGAGAGCAGGTTATAGCGGAATAGTTACGGATTGCTGCATCCTCCACCAGCCTTCGAAAAGCCGTCACAAAATTGTGACGGCTTTTCGAAGGCTGGGCAAGCCGTAACAAGTCATTGCGTGAGCAAGGACTTCGAAGACTGTCCCGCCGTAGCCTTGGCGGAGGCGGACACGTAGAGATCGCGGATGCGCCGCCGATCACGACACTAAATCATTTTTTCGGGATGGAGAAAACCGATGTCGGATTTTTACTATGTCTATATTCTGATCGATGTAGCGACCGGGGAACATCATTACGTCGGTTCGGCAAGCAATCTTGCGGCACGTCTTGCCAAACACAATGCAGGAGAGGTTCCGCATACATCCAAGTATGCCCCGTGGAAAATCGAAACGGCGGTTGTTTTCAGCGACAAAGAAAAAGCCGTCGCGTTTGAATCTTATCTGAAGTCCGGTTCCGGACACGCCTTCGCCAAGCGCCATTTTTGATTTTCACCTGTTGAGAAGGACGGAATTTAATCTGATTGATTTTTGGTCCGGTAGCATCATCCGCTTTTCGACAGAGTAGTGTCCGATATTTTGCGCACATTTGTTTCTGACTGATCGCAGAACCACGTGCGTTGGCGAAGCCGAAACAAACCGACCGACCGGGAAGCTCCGGAGGAGCAGGTCGGTTTGTGAAGGCGAAGCCTCTCCCTCCTTTTACCTTACTCCCAGCTCATACAATTTGCAAGTGTTGATGTATTGCCGAGTCCCCCATTTCGTCGTTGAAATGTGACGGAGCCGCGCTCCGACCAGGAGTAGCCATCAGGGAAACTCCCCACGAATTTTGGGAACGTTAATATTTGCATCTGCCGCGAAGCACCACCCGTAAAATAGCATACGGCTCCTGCAAAAACATGGATAAATGTAAATGGCATGGACAAATCTGCATAATCAAAATCGCCGGCAAGCAAGCGATACCGGAGGGGGCATAACATTTTTCAGCGCCGCGAAAAGGGAATATATGCTTCGTCGCCGTCGGAAAGATAGCCGATGCGGTCGGAAAATTTCTCCGACGGGGGATGATGTTTTTCCCTTTGCGTCGCCGCGTGTCCGTCAACGTAAAAAGCCGCCGCGGCTCCTCCGTGCCGGAAGTCGGCGTAACCGCCGCGCTTCGAGGTCGTGTTGTACAAAAAAGAGGTCGGTCCCGGAGTTTCGGCATCCATAAAACAGGCGGCATCCGCCAGCATGACGACGCGGCAGGGGTTGTCGATTTGTCCGATCTTCACGCTGCGATAACGGGGCGGCATGTCGGACTGGGACGCGAACGATAAGAGATAATTGTATCCGTACCCATGGTAACGCGGCGCGAATTTCTGCTTTTTCCAAAAAACGTTTTGCGCTTCGGGACAGGCAAAGACAACGGAGGCGTTGGCATTCGCTTCCTCGCCGAAAAATTCGGCGAGGATCCCCCCTTTTTTATAATTTCCGCTGGAATCCCATTGATTGAAATGGTCGTCATACGCGGGACAGAATCTTCCGCCGTTACGGTTCGCATAAAGAAAATGAAATGCTCCGATCTGCCGCAAATTGGCAAGACACTTCGCTTTGCGCGCTTCCGTCCGCGCCCGGAGACACAATCCGCCCGTCAAAGCGGCAAGGATCGCGATGATGCCGAAGCCGACGATCAATTCGACCAGCGTGAAATTTTTTTGCATGAAAGCCGCTTTCGCGTCAGGCGAGTTTTGCGATTTTAAGCGTGTTGTTTTCCCGGTAAAAACGGTAATGTGCGCTTATCCAGCAACCGTCCCGGAGTGTCGCTTTTTCCCCCGCGATCATCACGGTGTCATAGCCGTAATCCCAATTCGCAAACGCCGATTCGTCCGTTGCGGTCATCACCGTCCACTCGTTTTCGGCGAAAACGCCGAAAATCAGCGTGTCGCTTTGAAAATTGTTGGCGACGTCGCCGAAATTCACGACCGCGCCGTCGCGGAAATCCCACGTCGAGATCTCGCCGAGGCGCGAAGCGTACGCGAGATCTACCGAACCGCCCGAAAAAGTCACCGTGTCGAATCCCGCAATCCGCGCACCGAGCGTACCGCTGAAATGATCGAAAACAAGCGAACGGCAATTTTTATCGACGCAGGAACAGGTCGTCGTCGCATCGTGACTGTCGCCGCAGACGACGCTGTTTCCGCCGAAAACGAGATTGCTCCCCGCGCCTTTGAAAACGACGTTCGTCGCGTGGACCGTGCCTTTGCCGCTGGATCCTGCGATGAGATTTCCGCCGATGAAAATTTCGTTTTCACGCGCGTCGATCGTGACGTCCGTCGAACCTGTCACATAAGAATTCGTAGTCGTTGAAAAAGCATTTTTCGCGGAAATGTTTCCGCCGAAAACATCCCGCAGAAACGCGCCGCCGGAAATGGTGACAAAAGTATTGGAGGCTCTTGTACCGCTTCCGCCGTAAACCGTGCCGCCCTCTTTCTGAATGTAATTTCCGCCCGCGACCGCATTGGCAAACGTGCCGCCTGAAATCGTCAATCTGGAAGCGTCGTTGACCGTCAAAACCGTATTTTCGTTGACGACGCTCCCCGCGCAGACGATATTGGAGAAATTGCCGTCCGCGACCGCAACGCTGGTTTCGGCGTTCATGGTAACGTTGCAATTTGTCGCGTAAACACCGCCCGCAGCCGCCGTCGCTTGAATGTTGCCGGAAATATCGACGAAAGACGCGCCGTTTTTCGTTACCGTGCCGCCGGAAATATTTTCGCCGCCGATCAACGCCGCGTAAACGCCGCTTCCGTCGACCATAAGTCCCGTCGCCAGAGAAAGTTCCGCATTTTCGGCGATCGCCTTTCCGCCGTAAATATTGCCCGACGAAACGTCTTCTATTTTCAGCGCAGCGGAAAAGTTTTCCCGGACAAGTTGATACGCTTTTCCCTCGTAGACGAACTTCCGGTCTTCCGCGATCATCGTGGTCTTTTCGCTTTCAATGTCGAGCATGACCGGGCAGTCGAAAAGCGACGCATTCGTCGCCAGAGCATAAACTCCGGTGCTTTGCGCCCGATTGACGTTGACCGTGATACTCAAATTTTTCCGGGAGACGCCGAACATCGTATCGAAGTTGGTCAGTAATTCCTGCGACGTCGTCCCCCCGTAACCGGAAAGGTCGAGTACAAGAGAAGTCTTTTCTTCGACCGAGATCGCTTGGGTCGAAGTGATGTTCGCCGCCGTTTTGATCGTACCGCCGAGCGTCATGCCGCCCGCGTTGTAAATCGTGTCGCTCGCCGTCGCGAAAACGCTGTCGCGGATCGTTATCACTCCTCCCTCGGAATGGATCGCGCCGCCCTGCAACGCTTCATTTCCGGAAAAGGAACACCCTTCGACCGAAGCGGTGCCGCCGTTGTGGATCTCCATCGCGCCTCCGTAAGATGCGCGGTTGTCCGCGAAGATCGCGGACCCGACGGTCAGCATGCCGCCGTTTTGCTGGATCCCTCCGCCGTAAAACGCCGTGTTTCCGGCAATGCAAACGGCATCAATACCGGCTGTGGCAAAGATCGTGCAGATGCCGCCTCCGGCGGAAGTGCTTCCTGCGGCGAGGTTCCCGCTGATCGTCCCGCCGATGGCCGTCAACGTGCCGCCGTAACTTTCGACGGCTCCTCCGCAACCGGAATAACCATTCAATTCGCAGGCGGTATTGCCGATGAAAACGACGTTTTGCAGCGTGATATCGGCGTATGTCCCGCAGACGGCGGCGCCGTACCAGTTGATCCGGTTTTCGGCGATCCCGCTTCCGGCGTAGACCCCGCCGTTCTGAACGTTGATGCCGCCGATGAGTCCGGCGCCGTCGACGTAAAGCGCGCCGCCGGATTCCACGGTCGTCCCGATCGCTTCGGCATAGTTCCCGACATAGAGAGCATCGAATTTGTCATCGGCGGAAATAGATTCGTCTTCGCTGCGGGAAACGGCGTCGACAAAGAGATCATTTTTCCAGCGTGAAACAAAGTTGTCCTGAAAAGATAAAAAAGACATGGATCGGCCTTTCGTAAGAGGGTTCCAAAAAAATAAAGAAAGAACAAACCGGTGCGCGCGGACGTTTACACGCGCGATCCGAAAGGACGTTTCCGCCGTGAAGCGGACACAAAAAAGCAATGCGTCTTCATTTTGCAGATTCTCCGTTTTGTGTTATGCGCACAGCCCCGGCGAGCGGGGATCGGCTTATGAACGGGCGGGATCTGACTTCGGGCGTTTCAGCCCTTTCACAGTGGCGCAACCGCTCCCGATTTTCACGGGATTCACCGGATCCGTTCATCGAATCAGCCGATGTCTTAATATAACACCGTCCCCGGAAAAATCAAGTTTCTTCAACGATTCCCGCCGCGCGATTCTGAATGCGAGTGAATTATTGCGCAAAAGTGTCGAGAAAATGGACACACAGTTGGTGTGCGGATACCTCAAAAACAGGAATTGGCAATTTTTTTGTGTTTCAGCTAACCCGGTTGCACCTCTCGTGACGGTTCAGCCTCCTGCTGTCGCTGTACCTACACCTGCGGTGGCGACAGTGCATAGTCCCGCAGGAGTAATCGTTTGCAATCCTGTTGGAGCTGCACCCGTTGCGAACGTGATTCCGGGAACAGTGACTCCTGTTGTACCTGCCACATACGCAGGTCAGCAATTGTTCGTCAGTCAGCCGGATCCGATGACCCCTGCTGTTGTCGCGCCATACGGCAGAGCCGGACGCGTGGTCTATCACGGGTTCTAAACCCATCTCGAACCCCTGTAAACGCAGGGAGTTTTTTTGTAACAACGCATACCAATTAAAATTTCGGATTTTTGCACTTAACGCGTATAGATTCTGCGGGACAGTGAGTATGTCGGCACATCGGACGAAGCGGTGTAGAAAAGTAATTCGCGGCTGATCGGAATTAATTTTTGAGGTTGGAGAGCAGGTTATAGCGGAATAGTTGTGGATTGTCTTTTACTCCACCAGTTTTTGCTTAAATTTTATGCAAAAACTGGTGAGTTAAGCGTGCCGCAGGTACGCTGACTTCACTGTTGCGGAGCAACGATTTAACCTCTTCTCTTTTTCACTCCTTCGTCTCCTTTTGCGGCACGTTAAGAAGTTAAGGAGTTGAGTTTTGGTTCTGCTCCACCAATGTTTATTTTGCGAACTCAACTCCTCAAAGCATCTTTACTACTTGCGTGAGTTTTTTCTGCATATATTTACAAAAATCTGCATAATTATATTTGAAATATATGCAGATGCAAGGTATAGTATATGCAGAAAAGGAGGTGTGACGATGAGACGATTCGATTATTCAGCATTTCCGAAAAAATTGCTGACGCCGGAAATCTGCAATATGCTTGCCTCAATTCATGAATATCGGGGGAAACAGGATTTGTTCATCGCAGCCAGGAAAGATGTTTTGCAGACTCTTCTGGAAGTCGCCGTCATTCAAAGTACGGATTCCTCAAACCGGATCGAGGGAATTTTCACTTCGGATGAACGCCTGAAAGCACTGGTGGAACAACGTACTGAACCCTCCACGCGAAATGAGCGTGAGATTGCCGGATACCGGGATGTCCTTGCCACGATTCATGGAAATTACGAATATATTCCTGTGACCCCGAATACGATTTTGCAACTTCACCGGGATCTTTATTCCTTTCAATCCGCCGGGATTGGCGGACATTGGAAAAACTGCGACAATTTCATCGCGGAAACAGATGACTCCGGAAAAAAGCGGGTGCGTTTTTCTCCGACTCCGGCACTTGAAACGCCGGAAGCGATGGAACAGCTTTGCCGGGCATATTCGGACGCGCTCGGGGAGGAGGTCTTTGACCCGATTCTCCTGTCGTTGCTTTTCATTTTCGATTTCCTTTGCGTACATCCGTTCAATGACGGAAACGGACGCATGAGCCGGCTGCTGACGCTGCTCCTCTTGTACCGCCACGGTTACATCGCAGGGAAATATATCAGTCTTGAAATGCTGATCGAGAAATCCAAGCAGACTTATTATGAAGCATTGCAAGCGAGTTCCGATCATTGGAACGATGAAAAGAACGACTATCTCCCGTTTCTGCGGTATATGCTGGGAACGATCCTCAAAGCCTACCGGGAATTTGAGAACCGGGTCACGCTTGTCATCAACCGGAAAACCACCAAAGCAGAACGCATCCGGCTCATGTTTGATTCGCGTCTCGGCAAGATTTCAAAAGCCGATATTGCCGGACAATGTCCGGACATCAGCACGACTATGATCGAATTGACTTTAAGCAAACTCCTCAAAAGCGGCGTGATCGAAAAGGTGGGACGCGGTAAAAATACGGCGTATGTCAAACGTCGTTTTTGATTTTTCTCATTCATTGAGGGCGACAGCAGTTAAGCGTCGGAAAAGACGATCCTGCCGCACGCGCCTTTTCAGATGAAGCCAGCGTTGAAGCATTCGCTTTGCTTGTATGATGTTTTACCGGCCGATCGCTTTTTCGGCGGATCTCGCCGCCAGTTGATCTGCGGTGACGGCGATGATGATGATTAAGCCGATGACGACCAATTGGACGTTGGTCGAGATGTCGAGCAGCGTCAAGCCGTTGCGCAGGAAGTTGATCAAAAGGACGCCGATCAGAGTCCCCGTCATCGTGCCGCGACCGCCGGAGGGGGAGGTGCCGCCGATGATGACTCCGGCGATGACGTCAAGTTCCAGCGAGAGCCCCGCGGAGGGCTGGGCGGAACTGGCGCGGGCGGTGCCGATCATCGCGGCAAGGCCGGTCAACGCGCCCGTCAGCGTGTAGATCCAAGTCAAAATGTTGCGGACGTTGATGCCGGCGTGAAAGGCGGTGTTGCTGTTGGCGCCGATGGCGTAGGTGTAGCGTCCGAAAGGCGTGTATTTGAGAAGATATCCGAAAAAGAGCAACACCACGGCAAGCAGAATGACGGCGACCGGGATATTGCCGATCGTACCGATGTCGAGATAACTGTATGCGGAAACGGCAAAGGGTTTCCCGTCGTTGGCGAGGTAGGAAATCCCGCGGAAAATGCTCATCGTGCCGAGGGTGACGATAAAAGGCGCGAGTTTCAGCCGGGTGATGATGACGCCGTTGAGCCAGCCGCACAACGCGCCCGCCGCGATGCCGGCGATGGTGCCGATCAGCATACTGCCTGCGGAAAGCGCAAAGTATTCCCCCGAAGCGATCGCCGCCCAACTGGCGCCGTTGGCGGCGAGCATCGACGCCGCGCCCGCCATACCGCACATCGCGAGCATCGAGCCGATCGAGAGGTCGATGCCGGAGGAGATGATGACAAAGGTCATCCCGGCGGCGATGATGCTGTTGATCGACGAGCGCCGCAGGACGTTCATCATATTCTGGAAACTCAAAAAGTTTTCCGGTTCCAGAAATGTCCAGAGCAAAATGATGAAAAGCAAAGAGGAAAAGGGGAGAAGTTGTTTCGCGAGTTTATTCATTTTTATCAGTCTCCTGTCAATCGATTTTTCCCGTGGCGGCGAGGCGGATGATCTTTTCCGGGGTAACGTCTTTGGTCGGGAAGTCGCCGACGATGCTTCCCTCGCGCATCACCAGGATCCGGTCGCAAACGCCGAAAAGTTCCGGCAGTTCCGACGAGATGAAAAGGATCGCCTTGCCGCGTTTGGCGAGGTCGTCCAATAAGAGATAAATTTCTTTTTTCGCGCCGACGTCGATGCCGCGCGCCGGTTCATCGACGATGAGGACTTTGGAGTCGGCGAGCAACCAGCGGCCGAGCAGGACTTTTTGCTGATTTCCGCCGGAAAGTGTTTCGACGGCATCGTCGGGCGAAGCCCATTTCAGATTGAGTTTTTCGCCGATCTGCCGGACGGTGTCGCGTTCCTTTTTCAGCGCGAGGCGGAAACGCATTTTGAGTTTCCTGAAACTGGGCAGCGTGATATTCCAGCTCGACGGCAGCATCAGACACAATCCGGAGCGTTTGCGGTCTTCCGTCAGATAACCGATCCCCTGCCGGATCGCGGAGCGGGGGGAGGGGATGTCGAGCGTTTCGCCGTCGAACTTCAAAACGCCGGAGCTCTTGGGGACGATGCCGAAAATCGCATCGGCGGTCTCGGAACGCCCCGCACCGACCAGTCCCGCCATACCGACGATCTCGCCGCGCCGCACCTGAAACGAAACGTTTCTGACACCATTGTCGGCGGAAAGATTTTCGACCTCAAATCCGTCTCCGGTGATAGCGGCTTTGCGCGCGGGGTAGAAATCGCCGACTTCGCGGCCGACCATATGGCGGACGATCTCGTCGATGGAGATGTCGGCGGCGGCTTTGCTGCAAATGATTTTGCCGTCGCGCAAAACGCTGATGTCGTCGGCGATCTCCTTGACTTCCTGCAAATGGTGCGAAATGTAGATGACTCCCGTGCCGGCGTCGCGCAGATCGCGGATGATGCGGAAAAGTTCCGCCGCTTCGCTTTCCGAGAGCGATGCGGTCGGCTCGTCCATCACGATGATGCGGGCGTGGCGGCGCAAGGCTTTGAGCAGTTCGACGATCTGGCATTGTCCGGGGGAAAGTTCGCTGACGAGCGCGTCGGGATCGAGGCGGAAGTGATTTGCCTTGATCATCCTGCCGACGATCTCGCGCTCCGCCGCAAAATCGACTTTGCGCGAAATTTTTGACGCGAGAATTTCCGAACCGAGAAAGACGTTTTCAAAGACGCTTAAATTGTCGGAAAGTTCCAGTTCCTGATAGAGCATCGCGATCCCCGCGCGCAGGGCGTCGGCGGGAGTGCGAAAAATTTTTTCCTCGCCGTCGATGTAAATTTTGCCGCCGTCGGGGGTATGGACACCCGAAAGGACTTTCATCAGCGTCGATTTGCCCGCGCCGTTTTCGCCGCAGAGGGCGTGGACGCTGCCGCCGCGCACGGAAAAACTGACGTCGTCAAGTGCGCGGACGCTCCGGAAGTTTTTGCTGATATGCTCCATCCGGAGCAGACAAGTCGTTGAATCTGCCATAGTTACAGTCCCAGTGCCTGCGGATAGGTCTGCTTCATTTTTTCGAGATTTTCCTGCCGGACGATGATGCTGGGCACGGCGAATTTCCGCTCCACCTTTTCGCCGCGGAGGATTTTCGCCGTCTGCTTGACGCTCTGATAACCGATCTCAAAGGGATTTTGGGCGATGATGGCGAGGACTTTGCCGTGTTGCACGCCGTCGAGCAGAATGGGGTCGGAGTCGAATGCGACGAATTTGATTTTATCCGCAAGATGTTGATTTTCAATCCCTTTGAAAGCTCCGACGCTTGCCGGATGATTGACGGCAAAAATGGCGTCGGTCTGAGGGTAGCGCATCAGGAGATCGACGGTTTTCTGCCGCGCGTCCTCCACCGTGCCGAGTGTGTAGGGCGCCGACAAGATCTCGATGCCGGGGAAATCTTTTTTGATCGTTTCCACGAAACCGCGGCAACGCTCGTCGGTCGATGCGGAATTTTGGAGAAACTGGATGACCAGCACTTTGCCGTGACCGTTGAGGTGTGCGCCGATGATTTTCGCCGCATCCGCGCCGCCGGCAAAATTGTCGGTGGCGACAAAAGTGTCGTATTTTTCCGTCGCCGCCATCGAGTCCATGATGACGCAGGGAATTTTCTTTTCGGAAATGGCTTCGATCGGCCGCGCCAGAGCGTGATA
Source organism: Victivallaceae bacterium (assembly GCA_016292515.1). Taxonomy (GTDB): domain Bacteria; phylum Verrucomicrobiota; class Lentisphaeria; order Victivallales; family Victivallaceae; genus UBA1784. The sequence goes on along the minus strand of JAEDIJ010000039.1, from coordinate 6,633 downwards.
GTCATTGGGCCCGACGATGATCGCATCGGCACCCTTGATGATGGCATCTTCGACCGCCTGGATTTGCTTTTCGCGGTCGCTTTCCACTTCGGGACCGTTCCAGCTGAGGACAAAATTCTCCTCTTCGGCGGCTTGCATCGCCCCCTTGTGAACGACTTCCCACCACATATTGATCGTCCCCTTGGGAACCATCGCGACATAGCGTTTTTCGATCTTGCGCTGACGCGTGATCTTTTTGTAGACGCCGAGCGAAAAAAGCACGGCGGAAGCGAGCAAGAGCAGTATGACGAAACAGTTTTTTCCGCGCATCGGTCAACTCCTTGGTAAAATGAAAGTAGCCTGTTGCAAAACATAGTCCGTTAGGAGAATGTTTGCAAATTTATCTAATCGAGCAATTCCAGAAATTCCGCTTCGGTGATTTTGTCGAGCGTCAGCGTGACGAGGTCGCCGTTTTGCCGATACGCCACTCCTTCGCCGTCGGAAACGCGCGTGATTCTGCCGGAAAATCCGGGCAATTCAAGCGTAAGTTGTACCTGATAAAGCGGAATGACGGGAATGTCGTCCTGATAGTTGACGATACAGATCAACGCCGTTTTACCTTGCGCGTCTTTAAGGAAAGTGACTTCCGCCGACGGCGGGAGATTTGTCGCCTCCTTGACGGGCGTCGAGGCGTATTTGGCAAAGAGTCTGCGCCCGAAATCGCGCCGGGAGTGCTCGTCGCCGGTCAGGATCGAACTGTAAAGATAAACGCCGCGCCCTTTGCCGAAAGCGTGTTCGACCAGTGCCGCGAAGCGGCTGTCCTGCAATCCCGGCGGATTGGAGTGAATCGCGGCGTATTTTTCGCCGTCGTTCGCCGGGAAGTCCGGCAGATTGACGCGGGCGATGACTTCACTTCCCTTTTCCGCCGTGACAAGCGGCGCGACGGCTTCGGTGAAAACTCTTTCTCCGGGGGCGGAAAGATAACTCGCCGCGCCCGTATAGTCGCCGCTGAAATGGACTCCCAAAACATCGGAAAGCGAGAAATCCTTGCCGCCGTTGCCCTCGTCGTCGTAGAGAGAAGTGCATCCCGTGGCGATCAACGTGCCGCCGTTTCGGACGAAATCGCGCATCTTGGCGGATTCTGTTTCCGGCAGATAGGCGGCGTTTCCGACGAGGATGGTGTCGAATTGCTCCCAGTCGGCGGTCGATTCGGTGACGAGCTGACAGGGAATGTGGTTTTCGACGAGAATGCGTACCATCCCCATCGCTTCTTCAAGGATCGCGTTGCGGCGGATGGTCATATTGTTGGAGTCGCAGTTGGAAAGTTCTTTGAGCGTCGTCCCCGATATCGCGGCGACGCAACTCGGCATCGAAAAGTAGACCCCGACGCGCCCCGTCAAGGTCGCCTGCCGCCGGCAGACCGCCTGCCGGAAAGGAGAAAGTTTCTCGTTGATGGCGCGCAATGTGTGATAGAATTTCTCCTCCAACGTGCCGTCGGGATTGATCGCGTCGATGAAAAAGTACGCGCCGCCGTTGGCAAGCGTCGTCAACGCGTGCAAAAGCAATTCTTGATCGGGCTTGTTGGAGGTGTGGTCGCGCAGGGAAACACAGCGCGAAGTCATGAATTCAAACGGTTTTTTGGGGGTAAAGGCATCAAACGCCTTGACGGCGAAACGCTGTTGCATTTTGCCGCCGTAGAAATCGCCCGAGCAGTAGTCGCAGGCGTTGGCGATCCCCGCGCTCTGTCCGAGGAACCACCCGTGCAATACGGGGGAAAATTGATGCGTTACCGTGATGTCGGGGCGCAGATTTTTGATGAAATCCGTCATCTTGTGAGCAAATTCCGCCATCGACCTCTCGCGGAAACGCTGAAATTTCACCCAGTCGGGATTGCTCCAATCGATCACTTCGGGAATTTCAAGCTGATATTCGCGGCGGAATTTTTCCCGGCAGGCGTCGCAGCAGCAGACCATCGGCCAGAAGGTCATATCGAGGAAAATTCCCCTGATTTTGGGATTGGTGACGACTTCGGCGATCTGTGCCTGGTGAAATTTCGCGGTGCCGGGGTGATTGGGGCAGGCGTAGTGGTAACGCCCGTGATGATCGACCCCGCAGATGTCGTGCTGACGCACTTCGGGATGACGCGCCCAGAGGTCGTTGTGAAAGATCATCGTGTAATAGATGATCGGGACGATTTTTTCGGCATCGAGCAGATCGACCGCTTCCGCAAAGAGGTTGCGCCCTTTGAGATTGGCGTGCTGATGCCCGACCTTGGTCGGATAGTAGCAGTTGCCGTTGTGGTCGCAGGAGTAGACCATCGCGCTCTCGACGCCGGAAATTTTGACGAGCCGGACGTATTCTTCGGGATCGTATTTCGTCATATATTGCGCGTGGCAGTCGGTGATGTGATTGTCCACGAGCAACCGGGAGTAGCATTGATTCATCCAATTCATAAATGTTTTTCCTTTTCCGGTGAAGTTTTTTATATGTCGCGCCCGGGACGCTTTTGAAAGTCGTTCGTGCGCGGGGAGGGGGCGAAAACTATTGTGCAAGGCGGGATTTGACCTCGTCGAAGCGCGTTTGCAGTCCCTGACGGACATCCGGCTCCAACCAGAGGATCGCTTCAAACGCCGCGATCTCGCGCTTGTAGTCCTTTTTCTCCTTGCGCGCGCCGCCGAAGCCGGAATTGCCGATGATCGCCGCCTGTAATTCCGCGGCGAGATCGAGCGGTTTCGTTTCGGCGCATCCGGCGGCGTTTTCCAACTCGGCGAGGATTTTTTCCGCCTCTTTGCGGGCGGCTTGAAGCGTTTGATCGACCTTTTCTTTGGCGGCGGCGTCACCGCTGATCGCCGCCGCGATGTTTTTCGCCATCGGGGCGATTTTGGGAAGCGTTTCCGATATTTCCGGCGGAGTGACCGCATTTCCGGCGCGGAAATCAAGGTAAAGTTTCAGCCACGCGTCGCGTGCGGCGGCGGATTCTTCGTGCACTTTGGCGACGCGCTCTTTTTGCGCTTTGGCAAGGGCGGCGTCGAATTCCTGTTTCGCCTTGCGCTCCGCGTCAAACGTGTGGCGGTTGGCGATCCGGCGAAGACTTTCGGCGATCTCGGCGGCGCGGTGTTGATGATTGAGCGGATCGGCGGTGATTTCTTTGAGTTCTGCGATCAGGGACGCGCTCTCGGCGTCGCGTTTGGCGAATTCTTCCTGTCGGCGGCTGAAAAACTTTTCCATCGCTTCGTCAAAGAGTTTCTGCAACCGGATCTCTTCGCGTCCCGCGTGCTGACCTGCCTTGTACTTTTCGCGCAAAGCCTTTGCGGCGCGGACGTCCTGCAAATTTTGCGCTTCGGAAATCAAAGATTCGCGCTCCTTGACCGCGGCGGCGTATTTGCTTTCCAATTCACGGTAAAAGACGCTCCGTGCCTGAAAAAAAGCGTCGGCGGCGGCGTGGAAACGCTGAAAAAGTTCCCTCTCCTGATTGCCGCAGTGAGGAAGCGTTTTCCACTGGGCTTGCATCGCTTTGATCTTGTCGGATGTGGCGCGCCAGTCGGTCGAATTCTGCAACGCTTCCACCTCGTCGCAAAGTTGCGTTTTGGCGGCGGCGGCTTCCTTTTGCGCCTGACGGCGTTTGGAAAAATACTCGTCGATCCGGTGTTGGAGTTTGCGCGTGAGTTCGAGGTACTTCTGATTGCTTTCCTCCAACTTTTCCTTGGGCACGCTGCCGAGAGTTTTCCATTTGGCGCGCACTTCCTGCAAATATTGCGAGGCATCGGGCAACATATTGTCGTCTACGTCGAGAAGTTGCTCCAATTCCTTGCAGATGACGACTTTCAGCGTGTAGCTTTCCCACCGGGCGTAGTCGAGCGTATCAAAGTGAAGCGAGAGCATTTCGCCCGCCTTGCGGTGGATCTCCTGATAACGCTTTGCCGCTTCGCGGGGCAGTCGTCCGAGTCCGGCAACCGATTTTTCGATCTCGGCTCTGCCGGTACGGAGTTTTTCCATATCGTTTTCTTCGCAAAGCGCGGCAAGTTGCGCGGTAAAAGCATCCAGTTTTTCGACGATTTCTTTTTCTTTTTCGGCTTCGGCGGCGAAACGCGCCGCAAGCGGGCCGCCCAAAGCGGAAAATTGCGCGTTTTCCGCCTCTGCGCGGGGAGCGGCGTCCCACAGGGCTTTGATTTTTTCGTATTCCTTTGCCGTCGCAAGTTCATTGGCTGCGACGAGCGATTGCAGTTTTTTCAACAGAGTTTGTGCCGTTTCCGGCGCGGTCAATTCATTTTCCGCCATAGTGTGCCTCGTGATTCTGGATGAAACATCAGAAAATAATTCAAAAACGCCGCTTTTTCAACTGAAAAAAGATGCTTTCTCTTGATTTTTTGCTGAAAATCGTTATATTTAGAAACGGTATTTTGCAGAACGGCGGTTTTACCGCAATGAAATATGAGGGATCTGGATTATGGCAAAGACTCAGGAATTCAAAACCGAAGTACGGCAGTTGCTCAACTTGATGATCAACTCCCTTTACTCGAATCGCGACATCTTTTTGCGCGAATTGATCGCCAACGCCGCCGACGCGCTCGACAAGGCGCGTTTCGAGAGTTTGACGAAAAGTGAACTTTCCGCCGAATGGCAGATTAAAATCACCTTTGACAAGGACGCCAAAACGCTGACGATCTCCGACAACGGCATCGGTATGAACGAAGCCGAAGTCGTCGAAAACATCGGCACCATCGCCAAGAGCGGCACCCGCGCCTTTTTGCAGATGATGGAAGCCAACAAGGAAAACAAAGCCGATCTCCCTGAAATGATCGGTCAGTTCGGCGTCGGTTTCTACTCGGCGTTTATGGTCGCCGGCAAAGTCGAATTGCGCACCAAAAAGCGCGGCTCCGATGATCCCGCCGTCCTTTGGACGAGCGAAGGGGAGGGGAGTTTCACTTTAGACGCCGCGCCGGAATACGATGCGACCGGTACCGAGATCAAACTTTTCCTCAAAGATGACGCCGAAAAATATCTCGACCGCTGGATGATCGTTTCGCTGATCCGCAAGTACAGCGACTACATCGAATATCCGATCGTCGTTCCCGAAGAAAAGGAAAACGAGGACAAGACCAAAACTCTCGTCGATACCGTCGTCAACTCGCAAAAGGCGATCTGGTTGCGCAAGCCGAGCGAAGTTACCGAGGACGAATACAAGAGTTTTTACAGTCACTTGTCCAACTTCGGCGGCACCGAATACCTCAAAGCAATCCATATGGCGGCGGAGGGGACGAGCGAATTCAAGGCGCTCCTTTTCCTCCCCAAGGAAGCACCTTTCAACTTCCTGATGCCGGAAATTCAGAAAAAAGGTCTGCAACTTTACGTCAAGCGCGTTTTCATCACCGATGAATGCAAGGCGCTTCTGCCCGACTATCTGCGCTTTGTCTGCGGCGTCGTCGATTCCAGCGACCTGCCGCTCAACGTTTCGCGCGAGATCTTGCAGGAAAATCCGCTTCTCGCCAGGATCGAAAAGGCGGTCACCGCCAAGATTTTGAGCGAATTGAAGCACTTGCTTGAAAACGACCGTGAAAGTTACGAGAAGTTTTTCGACCAGTTCGGCCGCGTCCTGAAAGAGGGTATCCATACCGATTTCGCCAACGGCGACAAACTGAAAGATCTCGTCCTCTACGAAACGATGAATGGCGAGCGCGGCAAAAAGATCACCCTTGCCGAATACGTCAAGGCGATGCCCGAAAATCAAAAGGAGATATTCTACATTTCCGGCGACAAGTACGAGTCGGTCGCTTCCAATCCCGCGCTCGAATACTTCCGCAAGGCCGGTTTCGACGTGCTCTTTATGACCGACCCCATCGACGAATGGATCATGCAGTCGATGTTCCAGTACGACAAGAAAAATTTCAAATCGGTCGTCAAAGGCGATTTCGCCGTCGACGGTGCCGCCGATACCGCCAAGGACGCCGCTGAAAAATATGCGAAACTGGTCGAGTATCTCAAAAAGGAATTCGGCACCGAATTGAGCGACGTGCGTTTCTCGTCGCGTTTGACCGACAGTCCCTGCTGTCTCATCACCGAGGGCAACGCGTTGAGCCCCCATCTGGAAAGACTTTTCCGCGCGATGCATCAGGAAGTTCCCGTCAGCAAACGCATCCTCGAACTCAATGCCGCGCATCCTCTCGTCGAAAAACTGGAAGCTCTCGTCGAAAAAGGCGACTCCCCCGAACTCGGCGATTACGTGCGCGTCCTCTACGATCAGGCGTTGCTCATTGAGGGCAGCCCGATCCCCGATCCCGCCGATTTCGCCAAACGCGTCACCGCCTTGTTGAGCGGCGCATTGAAGTAAGTATCCACGCGGAAGAGTGGTCGAGTGGTTTAAGGCAGCGGTCTTGAAAACCGCCGGGTAGCAATGCCCCGAGGGTTCGAATCCCTCCTCTTCCGCCAGGTTTTCTCGCTTCTGTACGGCGAAAATCACCGGTCAAAACATCTCCGATCGCAAATAATTAATTTGCATCGGAGATTTTTTTGCCCTTTTCCTCCGTTCCGCTTCGCGTCCCTGCGTGATTTTCTATTGGAGGGTTGCGCTCACTACGTTCGCGCTCTTCGGTAAAACCTCGTATAAAACACAAAGAGGTCTACGCAAGTCGACGAAGGTCTTTTGAGGTCGATTTA
>JAEDIJ010000038.1 GCA_016292515.1 Victivallaceae bacterium | reverse complement strand
GGAGATTTCCTGCGAGAAAGAGGCATGAACTTGTGTCATAAACCGTCGAAGAGGCGAAAAAATGAAGCGTACCTTTGGTGCATGAAGCGGCACTTCGTGCCATGAAGCACCCCGGCGGGGTATGAAGCGAAGCCTTAGTCAGGCTTCATATTTTTTTGCCAAAATTTGGCAAAAAAATGGAGGCGTGGACCGGAGTCGGACCGGTTTACGCGATTTTGCAGACCGCTGCCTAACCGTTTGGCTACCACGCCTCGTAATGAGGATGTCTTAATATAGGTGCACCGGGGGCGTTTGTCAAGCGATGGGAAACGCTTTTTTGGAAAAATTTACTTTTGCAACGCGTGAAAACAGGCGACGGCGTGTCCGGCGGAAACTTCCGTCAACTGCGGTTTTTCCATTTTGCAACGCTCCGTCGCATAGGGACAGCGCGGATGAAACGGACAGCCTTTCGGCGGATCCAGCGGCGACGGCACATCCCCTTGCAGGATGATGCGCTCTCCCTTTTTCCGGTCGACGCGCGGGATCGCCGAGATCAACGCTTCCGTATAGGGATGACGGCAACGGGCGATCAATTCGTGCGACGGCGCGCTCTCGACCACGTTGCCGAGATACATCACCAGAATTCTGCTTGAAATATGCTCCACGACCGCGAGATCGTGCGCGATAAAGAGAAAACTTGTCCCCGTTTCACGCCGGATATCGTCCAAAAGGTTGACGATCGACGCCTGGACGCTGACGTCCAACGCGGAAACCGGTTCGTCCGCGACGATGAAAGCCGGATGCGCCGCCAGACTCCGGGCAATACCGATACGCTGACGCTGACCGCCGGAAAACTGGTGGGGATAGCGGTCGAGCAACTGCTCGTCCAGACCGACGCGCTTCAAAAGTTCCGCCGCCTTGGCGCGTCGCTGATTTTTATTTGCGCCCTTTTCACTGCGGCGCAGAATTTCATCGAGCGTTTCAAAGATCGTCAGCCGCGGATTGAGCGAACCGTAGGGATCCTGAAAGATCATCTGATATTTGCCGCAGAGCGCGCGGCGCGCCGCCTTGTTCTCCCGTCCGGCAAATTCCCTGCCCTCCAATTTGATCGAGCCGGAGGCGGGTTCGATCAAGCCGACCAGCGTCCGGCCGAGCGTGCTTTTGCCGCAACCGGATTCGCCGACGAGACCGAGCGTTTCCCCCTCGTTCAAAACAAAGGAAACGTCATTCACCGCGTGAAGAAACCGTTTCTTGCGGAAAAGTCCGCCCCTCACGGGATAATCGACGCAAAGATGTTGAACTTCCAGCAATGCCATTTTTTCTTCCTCTTTCGCACAGACGACCGCCGCTGTCAGATTGTCGTCGGCACCGCCGAGAAATCCGGCGCGCATCAATCGGTCGACGGCGCGCGACGGAACGTCGTTTTTGTGCAGAATTTCTTCGATATCATCAAAATTCACCGTCCGGTAGATCCCGTCGGAGCAGAGCAGGAAGCGGTCGCCGGACTCGATTTTTTCCACTTTCAGATCGCCCTCGACCGACGGCGACGCGCCGACCGCCCGGTAGAGCATTCCCGCGTATTTTTCCCGTTCCGGAGGGAAACAGCCGTGCTCGGCGAGGTATCTTTCGGCAACCGTATGATCGCACGTCATCAACTGCAACTTGCCGTTGCGCGAAAGGTAAACGCGGCTGTCTCCGACGTGGATGATCCCCGCCAGATCCCCGGCAAGACAAAGGGCGCAAAGCGTCGTTTCCGCCTCGATGTGCCCGGCGGCGTTGTGCTTGACGACTTTGGCGTTGGCAATTTGCAGCGTCTCCCGCAGAAACGCGGAAATTTTTTCCGGCGTCGCTTCAAAACCGGCATCGGCAGAAGCGGCGCACTCGCGCCACATTTTGCAGCAAAGCGCGCTGGCCTCGGCGCCGTGTCCCTGACAACTCACTCCGTCGGCGACGACGGCGACCAGCAGATTTTTGCCCGTAAAGATCGTGAAAGCGTCTTCGTTATGCTCCCGCACCAATCCGCGATTGGTTTCTCCGGCGGAAACAAACCCCATTTTTTGCGACATCGGATCCCTCATCCTGAACTTGATTCATCCATATATTATACCGTACAAAGGAGTTCTTTTCAAGTCCTCATCCGCGTATCGCGGCAAAAACATCGGGAAAAAAGCGTTTTTCATTTGCAATTCAACGGCTTTCGGAGTATATTATTAAACTTGTTATTAGAAATTGACACGCAGCGAAATACCAAACCATACAGGAGAATGCAATTATGTTCGCGATCATCAAATGCGGCGGCAAACAAATGACCGTCAAATCGGGCGACGTGGTGGAAGTTGAAAAGCTCGGCCTCGAAGTCGGTGCCGAAGTCACCTTTGATCAGGTGCTCGCCATCGGCGAAGAAGGTGCGGAAAAACTCAACGTCGGCACCCCCCTTCTCGAAGGTGCCAAAGTCACCGGAAAAGTCCTCGACAACTTCCGCGCCAAAAAGATCGTCGTTTTCAAGATGAAACGCCGCAAGGGCTATCGCCGTACGCACGGCCATCGTCAGACCCTCACCCGCGTTGAGATCGGCGCGATCCAGGGCTGATCGGCAATGAAATACGATGCCAACGGCGCATTGATCAGCACCAGTCTGCCGCTGCCCCTCATCAATCAGGGCAAGGTGCGCGACATCTACGATCTCGGCGACGCGTTGCTCTTTGTGGCGACCGACCGTTTGAGCGCGTTCGACGTCATCCTGCCGACGGGAATTCCCCGCAAAGGCGAAGTGTTGACGCAGATCTCGCTTTTCTGGTTTGAATTGCTCAACAACGTGCCGAATCACCTCATTTCCGCCGACGTTACGACGCGCGAGGAATTGCTCCCTTACGCCAAAGACTTGCAGGGGCGTTCGATGATCGTCCGCAAGGCAAAAGTTCTGCCGATCGAGTGCGTCGTCCGCGGCTATCTCGTCGGCAGCGGGTGGAAAGATTATCAAAAAAGCGGCACGGTCTCCGGCATCCGACTCCGCGCCGGCTACCAGCAGGCGTCGAAACTCGACGAACCGCTTTTCACCCCCTCGACCAAAGCGGCGGTCGGCGATCACGACGAAGCGATCAGTTTTGAACGCACCGCCGAGATCATCGGTCTCGACAAAGCGACGGTCTTGCGCGATATGGCACTCAAAATCTACTCCGATGCGCGCGACTACGCCGCGACGCGCGGGATCATCGTCGCCGATACCAAATTTGAGTTCGGCGAAGTCGACGGCAAGATCATTCTGGTCGACGAAGTCCTGACTCCCGATTCGAGCCGCTTCTGGCTCGCCGATCAGTATCAGGTCGGCACCAGTCCCGTCAGTCTGGATAAACAATATGTGCGCGACTACTTGGAAACCCTCGATTGGGACAAGAGCGCGCCCGGCCCCGCCCTCCCCGCGGAAGTGGCGAAAAAGACGACGGAAAAATATCTCGAAGCGTATCGGATGTTGACCGGCAAATCGCTGTAAACAGCAAAAAATCAAAAGGACTGTCGCATTTTGCGGCAGTCCTTTTTTTTTAGTTATAAGTTTTTAGTTATAAGTTTTAAGTACTATGTCGGGGGCTCTGCCCCCCGATCCCCTGACAGCGCCCAAGCATCGCTTGGGCTTAAAAAAACAAAATGACAGTACGCTTTGACCAAAATTGTTGCGTGTTACCGTTTTATATTGCTCTTTTAGCCGGCGCGACTTGTCCCGCCGTAGCCTTGGCGAAGGGGGATGTGCCGGCGCGGTCGGAGGGTCAGGGAGCCGAAAAGCTCCCTGCCAAGCACTGTAAACTAAAAACTTATAACTTATAATTTTAAGAGATATTCTCTACGGGATGACGATTTTTTCGCCCCACATCGGGCAACGGCAGGAAACCTCGATCCCCTGTTTTTTCATCATTTCCATATCGAGGTAGGCGGCGCACCAATCAACAGGGCGGTAGATGCCCGGTTTGCAGTGCCCCATTTCAAGCAGATGGCTGAACCATATCTCACGCGGAGAAAGCAGTTTCGCCGCTTCGGGGACGGAAAGTCCGATTCTGGGGTGGAGGATATGAATATCCACCCTGCCCGACGGATGCAACTGCCGGGGATCGCAACTGTCGCCCGTATGATAGATGACGGGAGCGTCGTCGGTGCGCCCGCACTGGATGCGATAGGCGGAAACGAATTTTTTGAGCGTCGCATTGTGGTCGCAACGCTCGGAATCAATGGTAACGTCGGAAATCGTAAGATGTTCCGGCGGAGCCTGATAGCCCTTTGCCGGATAGAAATTGCTGATGACGGGCTTTTTCGCCTTTGCCATCGCTTTGAGGAGTGCGAGATTATAGTGATCGTTGTGATTGTGGGTCACCAGAATGAAATCGAGTAACGGCGCAAGTTCTTCCGCGCGGCGATGGCAGATGTCGATGCCGAAACAACACCCCGGCGTTTTGACGACGTAGCCCATATTGTACAAATGCCAGACGACGGCACCGTGATCAACTTTGGTTTCCGGCACTTCGCGCAGGATTTTCTCCAATGCGCGATCGTAAAATTCGAGAATGGGATAATGCTGGTAGCATCTTTCCAGATCGGCGGCGGAAAAATGGTGCGGGCGGTTGAATTTCGCGAAATCGGTCGCCGTCATCCGATCGACGCCGTTGCGGATGATCCTTTCGGCGACGTGACGGTCGACTTTTCCAACTGCGGCAAAATTTTCCCGCGTCGGCAATTCCTGCCGGTACTGCGCCTCGTCGGCTCCGGCAAAGGCGAAAAGATAACGCAGTTTTCCGTCGGGAGAGCCTTGGGTACTCCCGAAAAACTTGACGATCAATACGTTGCGGCCTTTTTTCACCGCGAGCGGCAGAATGTGGGAGCCGTTGCCGCACCCGGCGGAAAAAGCGGAAGCGGTACGCTCGTCAAAAATCATTTTGCCGTTCAATCCGACTTGCATATAAGAGCAGTTGACGCCGCACCGCAGATACATCGTGCCGCCGGAGGGCGCGTCGAATTCGTTGATGAGCAACACGGGCTTTCCCTCTTTCGTTTCGCGCGAAAAAACGCCGCCGGGAAGTGAAACCATTTCTTTTTTCGCCTTGGCAAGAAAAGAAAGATCCGCGACATTGATCGTTTCCCACGTGGCGGAGGGGATTTCGCAGAACGACCATTTTTCATTCAAGGCAAGCGGCAGTGCCGGAAGAGCCGCGGCGCAAAAAAGGAGTCCGGCGATGACAAGTTCTTTGGTTTTCATTTCAATTCTTCCTCCGGTTTCGCGTTTTGTTTCTTTCCGGCAAAAGCGGCTGCCGCCGCCCGGGAAAATTCACAACCGCAGAATTTCTGACGGTAGAAGCCGTTTTCACGGGCGATCCGGCAACTTGCCGTATAATTGCCGCCTTTTTTAAAATCGATCGCTTCAAAGGCGGCAAAATCCTTTGCCGCATCGAAAATCTGCCGGCTGTTTTTATGGGGACTTACGGTCAGCGTCGTCGCAAAAGTTTCCGCAAGTTCCGCGGCGCGCGATGCGGCGCGGCGCAGACTGAATTCAAAACATTTACTGCACCGCTTGCCGTGCTCCGGCTCGTTTTCCAGTCCGGCAACGGCGGCGAGCCACGCGGCGTGATCGTAAAGATCGACCTCCAAATCAAGTTGATAAAGCGCGGCAAGCATCTTGACCGATTCGAGCCTTTTATCGAATTCGGCGCGGTCGGCGAGGTTGCTGTTGGAGTAAAAAAGCCGCGCGCGCCGCCCCTCCTGTTGCAGAGCGGCGACACAGCCGCCGCCGCAGGGGGCGCAGCAGATATGCAACAGCAACGGCGTCTTATCCATTATTTACAGCGCAGTTTCGCCGCGACGAGCGTATTTCGCATCAGCATCGCAATCGTCATCGGACCGACTCCGCCCGGTACCGGAGTGATCGCGCCTGCGACTTCAACGGCTTCGTCGAAATCGACGTCGCCGACGAGCCGGTTTTTCTGCAATTTCTCGTCAAAGATGCGGTTGATGCCGACGTCGATGACGGTCGCGCCTTTTTTCAGCATATCCCCCTTGACGAAACGCGGCTTGCCGATCGCGGCGATGACGATATCCGCCTGCCGGGTGTAGGCGGCGATGTCGGGCGTCGATGAATGGACGATCGTCACGGTCGCATCGGCTTCCGGAAGTTTCTGCATCAGAAGTGCCGCCATCGGCTTGCCGACGATGTTGCTGCGGCCGATGACGACGGCGTGTTTGCCGCGGCACGAAATGCCGGAACGGCGCAGAAGTTCCAGTACGCCGTAGGGGGTGCAGGGCATGATCCCCCGCTCTTTGCCGACGAGAAGTTTGCCGACGTTGACTTCGCTGAAACAGTCGACATCCTTGTCGGGGGAGATCGCCTGGATCACCCGATATTCGTCGATCTGACGCGGCACGGGAGACTGGACGAGCAATCCGTCGATCGCATCGTCGGCATTGAGTTCGGCGATTTTATCGAGCAGAGTTTTTTCGTCGGTGTCGGCGCAGAGTGCGATCATTTTGGAAGTGATGCCGAGTTTTTCGCAGGTCGTCACCTTGTTGCGGACATAGACCTGCGACGCGGGATCGTCCCCGACGAGAATGACGGCGAGAGCCGGAGTTCTGCCGTGTGCGGCGCGGAAATTTTCGACTTCAAGCCGGGTCTCCTCGTTGATTTTGGCGGCGATCGCCTTGCCGTCGATGATGAATGCAGACATAGCGCGTTTTTCCTCAATCAAGTTTCAGTTTTTCCTGAATGGACTTTGCCATTTCCGCCATCTGATTTTCGGCGTACTTCAACTGCCGCCAGTTCCAGCGGAAAGTGTCTTCGACGCCGCGCGGGATCACGTGCAAGTGAGCGTGCATCACCACCTGTCCGGCGGCGGCGCCGTCGGCGAGGTGCAGATTGAATGCGTCATAGGCGTCAAGCCGTTTCAGCGCGATGCCGATGCGGCTGCCGACGTGAAACATCCGTCCCGCCGTCGCTTCGGGAATGGTGGAACTCGATTCGTGGTGTTCCTTGGGAATGACCAGCGTATGCCCGAAATTGATCGGGCCGAGGTCGAGAAAGGCGTAAACCAGCTCGTCTTCATAAATTTTGACCGACGGGATCTCGCCTTTGGCGATTTTGCAGAAAATACAGTCGCTCATCTTATTTCTCCTTAAACAAATCAATGATGGATTGCTGTTTGCCGAAAACGGTAAGAATGTCGCCGCGCTCCAAAACGGAGTCGGGGCCCGGTTGGCTCTCTCCGGAGTCGCCCGCCTTTTGCAGCAAAAGGACGGTGATCGCGTATCTGCCGCGCAGATTGAGTTCTTTGAGACTTTTGCCGGCGAGTTTTTCCGGCACGCTCACTTCGGCGATCGCCGAACTTTTGAATTCAAAGATATCGCTGATGTTGGCAAGCGACAAGCGGCGCGACAACTGGTGGGCGACGTCGAGGTCGGGCTGGATCACTTCGTCGGCGCCGAGCCGGTAGAGGATGCGCTCCTGAATGTCGCTCGTCGCCTTGACGAGGATCCGGCGCGCGCCCTCCTGTTTCAGAAGCGTCAGCGCGAGGATCTGCTTTTCAAAGAAAGAACTCATTCCGAGGATCACGGCGTCGAATTTGCCGACGTTGAGTTCATGAATTGTTTCCTCGTGCGTCACGTCGGCGATGACGACGTCGGTCACCTCGTCGCGCAACTCCTCGATGCGCGGCGCGGAAATGTCGCAGACCAGCACCGAATTTCCGGCGCGGCTCAATTCCCGGGCAAGTTTGCTGCCGAACGACCCGATCCCGAAGACCGCATAACTGTGTTTTGCCATAAAACTACTCCGATATTCCATTCGATCAACCGATCACCACACGTTCCTCCGGGTAATGGAGCCTGCCCTGTTTTTCTCTGCCGAGCAGAAACAGCATAATGGTATAAGGCCCCAATCGCCCGAAATACATCAAAAAGATCATAAACAACTTGCCGATCTCATCCATTTTTTGCGGCGTACCGAAGGAAAGCCCCGTCGTCGTCAGTGCCGAAACCGTTTCAAACAAATTGATTTCCGGCTCGCCCGCCGGGTAAACCAGATGCATCCCGATAACGGCAAATCCGCAGATCAGCGTGTAGATCACGATGATCGAAAATGCGCGTAACACGTTGTCCATCGGTATTTTGCGCTTAAAAAGCAAAACGTCCCGATTGCCGGAGATCGTACTTTTGATCGCGGCAAACGCGATGGCGACCGTCGTGATCTTGATGCCGCCTCCGGTGGAACCGGGGCTCGTGCCGATCATCATCAGCAAGATGATCAGAGCGACGCTTCCCGACGGCAGATTTTCCAGCGGGAACGTGCTGAATCCCGCCGTCCGCGAAGTCGCCGAAAGGAAAAAGGCGTCAAACCACCCCATCGGATTGCGATCGTGAAGCGAAAAAAGGTAAAAAAGCAAAGCCCCCGTGATCAGCAAAAATGCGCTTCCCCACAAAACAATGCGCGAATGAAGCCGGAGTTTGCTCTTTTTGCGCCACGCGCCGACCAGATCGTAGATCACGTAAACGCCGAGTCCGCCAAGGATATTCAGCGCGGCGCAAGCCGTCTGCGACAAACGGTGCTGGGATGCCATACCGTCGGCAAACGGGGTGAAGCCCGCATTGCAGAAACTCGTCACGGAAACCATCAGCGATTCGCCGATGGAACTCCAACAGGATGCGCCGGTGCACAACATTCCGATGTAGATCAAAATCCCGCCGCAGAGTTCGCTGACCAGCATATAGCGGATGACCGTCCGCGTCAACCCCTCCGCCCCCCGCAGGGAAAAATTGTCGTTCAAACTGGAAATCAGCAGCGTGTCGCTGAAAGAAAGTCCGCGGCCGAGCGCGAGCAGGATCGATGCGCTCAACGTCATGATGCCGATGCCGCCGACTTCGACGAGCAAGGTGATGATCCCCTGCCCGAAAGGGGAAAATTTGAGAATGTCCACACTGGTAAGTCCGGTGATGCAGACGGCGCTGGTCGCCGTAAAAAAGGCGTCGATCCAACGGAGAAATTCGCCTTCCCGCATCGTCCCCGGAATTTTCAGCAATAAAGTCCCGACCGCGATCAGAAAGGCAAAGGAAAAGAGAAAGAGCAGTTGCCCGCGTTTGACAAATCGGTTCGCCATACGGAAACGCGCCCTTTTACCACGCTTCGGTCACCTGGATAACGATGTTTTTGGAAGCGGTGTACGCCGCCTGCTGACACGCGTAAGCGCGGCTGATCTCGATATCCGCGCCGGAGGTGAAGATCGCAGTCCCCGAGGCGGAGCCGTTTTTGATCAGCGGCGCCGCGCGTCCCGGGATCATCACGGAGTACTGGATCGACACCGTCGCGCTCCACTGGTCGGGGTTGAGGTCTTTGTCTGTGGTTTCACTGCTGTATGAAACCTGCGAGTATTTGCAGTCGGTAACTTTGGCGTAGATGATGCAATCCGCCTTGCTTTCGCTGACGACTTTCATCGTCCCGTCCGTCTGGAAACATTCGGCAAGCGCCGTGCGCACCTGCGGAGAAACGTTGTACATCAGCGTTTCATTGATGACCGGCGCGATGGCGATCGTTTTCAACTGCGGATGACCGAGATAACCGATCTGATAACCGCACCCGGCGCAGACGCAAAGCGTCCAAATCGGCAAAAACCATTTGAGCAACGATTTCATTTTTCGCTTTTCTCCTCTTTCGACTCATTTTCTCCGTGCGAAATGCGCAAATCGGGCAGTGACAGAAGATAATGATTGCCGTTTTCGCCGGGGTTCAGCAACGTGCGTTCCGCTTCCGTGGGAATTTCATAGGTGCGCAATTTCGGCAGCCGCGCGCCGGATTCCGGCGGGAAATCCATCGGAACGTAGTTTTCATCCAGTTTCACCAGTTCGACTTCGGACTCGGGAGCGACTTCGGCATCGGGATAATCGATCAGCACCTTGGCGAGATAACGCTCGGCGGCGTCCGTGCGCCCCTGTTTGCGGTAATAGGTCGCCATATCAAAGAGCCGTTGCGCCTGCGCGTCCCGGTAATGCAGGAGCCGGCGGCGCACCCACTCGTTTTCCGGCGCGTCGGGATAGCGTTTCTGGAAGTCGAGCAACACCTGGTAGGCGTCGCGCAAATAGGCTCCGTCGCCGTCGCCGTGCTCGGAAAGGTTGAAAAGCCCGTTCGCCAACGCGAGCATCGCATATTTGTGCAGAGAGTGCGTCGGGTAATCGCGCACCAGAATACGCAGTTCCTCGACCGATTCCAGTTTTTTGTCGTCTTCATCAAGGAGCCACGCCCGCCGCAACCTCGCCCGCGGCGCCCAGTCGGCAAAGGGGGCGTGCTTCAAAGCCGCGGTGTACAATTCCAGACTTTTGTCGCCGTTATTCAGCCACGGGATCCAGCGCAAATGCCAGTAAGCGGGATCGCGGTCTCCGGCGTAATAGCGTTCGGCAAGTTCAAATTCGCGCAGCGCGATCAAGTCGTTGTCGGCGAATTCGGGATAGAGCGAGAGCAATTTTTCCAAAGCCTCATACTCTTTGGTGAACATCCCGCACATCTGCCACGCGCCGGATTGCGCCCGCAACGCGTTGGAGCGGATCAAAGGTGTGGTCGCCTCAAATTCGACTTCCTCAAATTTTTTCGCCGCATCGTAGAATTTTCCCTCCTGATAGAGGGCGTGCCCTTCCTCATAAATGCGGATCGCCTCGGCGTCATCCGCCGTCAAAGAAAAAAACACCGCCCCGGCAACGGCAAGGAAAAGGAAAATTCTTTTCATAGTTCACTCACAGCATTTTCATACCCGGCAGATCCTGAATGTCGATACAGCCGAGCACTTTTTTGTCGCGGTCGACGACGACGAGATCGTCGATCTTGCGTTTTTCAAGAAGTTTCATCACTTCGACGGCGAGAAGTTCCCCGTCGACGGCGATCGGGTCGGGAGTCATCACATCTTTCATCGCCAATTGGAGCAGATCGCCGCCCTTTTCCGCCAGACGGCGGAAATCACCGTCGGTGAAAATGCCGAGCAAGCGATTTTCGCGGTCGACGATCACTGCGTTGCCGCTGCGCACCTGTCCCATCGCATAGATGGCGTCCTTGACCGAACAGTCGGGAGAAACCAGCGCGGTGCGGTCGAGTTTCCGCATCATATCGCAGGCGCGCATCGTCACCATTCTGCCGATCGCGCCGCCCGGATGAAGTCTGCCGAAATCGTTTTTGGTAAAACCGCGTTTGTCGAGCAAGACCATCGCCAACGCGTCGCCGAGCACGAGCAACGCCGTCGTCGTCGTCGTCGGCACGAGACCGAAAGAACACGCTTCGCGCGGCACCGGCATCGGGATGGTGAGATCGCTCATCTGCGCGAGCGTCGATTCGGCGTTGCCGGTGATCGAAACCAGTTCCACGCCAAGACGTTTCGCCGGATTGAGCACGACGAGCAACTCCTCCGTTTCTCCGCTGTAACTCAAAGCGATGAGAAGATCGTTTTTCTGCAAAATGCCGAGGTCGCCGTGACGTGCCTCGACGGGGTGCATAAAGATCGACGGACTGCCGACGCTCGACAGCGTCGCCGCCATTTTTTTGCCGATGTAACCGGACTTGCCGATCCCCGTGATCACCAGTTTGCCGCCGCGGTCGAGCGCGTCGGCGCAACGATTGACCAATTCCTCAAAAGAGCCGTCGAGCTGATCGCGCAAGGCGACGATGCCCTCGACTTCGATGTCGAAAACTTCACGGGCGCGCTCCAAAGCACTCTTTACCATTGAAATTCCTCCTCTTAAAGCCGGCACGAACGGACATCCGTCGTGATGATGCCGCGGGCTCCGGCGGCGTAAAGTTCATCCATGATCCGGTTGCAATCGTTTTTGAGCACCATCGATTTGACGGCGACCCAGTCGGGATTGGAAAGCGGCGCCACGGTCGGCGATTCGATGCCGGGGGTGATCTTGCAACACGCGTCGAGCGACTTGCGCGGCACGTCGTACTCGATCATCAGGTAATCCTGGGCGAGCTGGATGCCGCGGATACGCGCGATCAGCCGCTGGATTTCCGGAAGTTCGGCAAGTTTGGCGTCGTGACCGAAAAGCATCGCTTCGGAGTGCATCAGCGGTTCGCCGATGATCTCCAATCCCGCCTCGCGGAGCGTCGACCCCGATTCGACGACGTCGGCGATCGCGTCGGCGACGCCGAGCTGAATGGAGATCTCGACGGCGCCTTCCAGTTTGACGATCGTGCAGTCGAGATTCAACTCGTCGAGTTTCGTTTTCAGCAAATGGGGATAACTGCACGCGATACGCAGGTGATCGAACTGGCGGAAGTCGCTGAATTTCCCCTTGGGCGCGGCAAAGCAGAAACGGGATTTCCCGATGCCGAGCGGCAACAGATCCGCCACGGCGACGCCGCTGTCGGCGGCGAGATCGCGCCCGGTGATGCCGAGATCGACCACGCCGCTGCCGACGTAGAGCGCGATGTCGCGCGGACGCAGGAAAACAAAATCGATGCCGTTTTTCTCGTCGTGGATCATCAACTCGCGACCGGAGCGTTTACAGCGATACCCGGCGGCGGCGAGCAACGCCACCGTCCCTTCCGACAACGCCCCCTTGTTGGGGACGGCGATTTTTAATGGATTTTTCATCATTTTCACAAATACTTGTAGACGTCTTCCAACGTGAGTTTACGGTCGATCATCATCACCTGCAAATGGTAGAGCAACTGCGAGATCTCCTCGGCGGTGCGCTCCTTGCCCTCGTACTCCGACGCGATCCACACCTCGCCCGCTTCCTCGACGATCTTTTTACCGATGAAGTGGGTGCCTTTGTTCAATTCGGCGACGGTGCCGGATTTCGGATCGGCGGCGGCGGCTTTGCTCTGCAATTCCGCAAAAAGTTCTTCAAATTTTTTCATGACAACTCCATATGCTTGTAGAATGTATATTAACAACTATGTTGTAATATAACCCCTCTCCCGCAAAAAAGCAAAGCGCCGGAAACGCTTTTTGCCTTTCCGGCGCAAAAAAAGAAGATTTTTCAACGATATTCCGGCAACATCGCGCCGTGCGCTTCGATCAGAGCGTCGCAAAGTTTGACGATATCGTCGAGCGAAAGTTCCGCCGCGGTGTGCGGATCGAGCATCGCCGCCTGATAGATCCTCTCGCGCTTTTGGAGCAGCGCCGCTTCGATCGTCAGCATCTGCACGCTGATATTCGCTGAGTTGAGCGCGGCACATTGCGTCGGCAGTTCGCCCGCCACCGTTCCCTGAACTCCGTTGCGGTCGACGAAGCAGGGGACTTCCACCACGGCGTCATACGGCAGATTGGGAATGAAACCGTCGTTGAGCACATTGCCGCCGACTTGGCAGGGATTGCCGGTGAGAATGGAATCCATGATCGCCGAACCGTACTCGATGCTGATCTTGTGGGACAACTCCGGCTTCACCTGCAACTCGGCGTACTCTTTTTGCCACGCCGCCGCCTGATCGATACAGCGGCGCGGATATTCATCCAAGGGGATATTGTACTTTTCAATCAGCTCGGGATAATCGCGCTTGATCCAGTAGGGAGTGTACTCCGCGTTATGCTCGCTGGACTCGGTCATATAGTAGCCGAATTTGAGCATCATTTCGAGGCGCACCATATTTTTGGACTTCTTTCCGGGGTCTTTTTCGCGGAGATTTTTTTGAATCACCCGCGCGGCGGCGCGCTTGATCTCGGGGTAGAGATCGCGGCCGTTTTCGGAAATTTCCAACAGCCACCCCATATGATTGATGCCGGCGATTTTCTGCCGGATATTGGCGAGCCTTTCCGGAGACGCATCCATTCCGACGCTTTCGAGCAGACTGGAAACGCACGTCTGCACCGAGTGGCAAAGCCCCACCGTTTTGACGTCGGTGCCGCGGAGCATCGCCCCCGTCAGCATCGCCATCGGATTGGTGTAATTGAGAAACCACGCTTCGGGCGCGACCTGTTCGATCTCGCGGGCGAAATCGAGCATCACGGGGATCGTCCGCAAGGCGCGGAAAATTCCGCCGATGCCGAGCGTGTCGCCGATCGTCTGGCGCAATCCGAATTTTTTGGGGATCTCGAAATCGATGACGGTCGAGGGTTCATAGCCGCCGATCTGCACCGCGTTGACGACGAAATCCGCGCCGCGCAACGCCGCTTTGCGGTTGCGCGTACCTAAATGCGTCGTGATTTTCGCCCGGTTTTTGTTGAACGTGCGATTCATTACGCCGAGGATGTATTCCGACTCCTCCAACCGCTTGCGGTCGATGTCGTAGAGTGCGAAATGCGCGTCGGCGAGCGATTCCCGGCACATCGAGTCGCCGATGATGTTGCGGACAAAAACGGTGCTTCCGGCACCCATAAAGGTCACTTTTGCCATTTTTCTCTCCTGAAAGTCAAATTTTTCCGATACGATAAAATATATCGTCCATTAAAGTGTTTTCAAGAGAACCGCCGCGTTGTCTATGGTAATTTTATGCCGTTTTTTCTTCAAAAAAGAATTTTTGTGCTGTTTTTCCGCTTTTCGTATGCCGCGACGGCGGCGGCGAAATGTTCAAGTACCAGTTCAAGCATAAAAACATCGTCAGCGTATCCGGAAACCGGGATGAAATCGGGGATCACGTCAAAGGGGAAAACCAAATAGGCAAACGCAGTGGCGGCGGCGGCGACAAGTTTCCACGGGACACGGCAGGAGGCATCCCGGGCGAAATCCTGTACCACCATCCATAGAGTCCGGTATTTGCCGCACCGATCGCCGAGTTTTCCCCACAGCGGACGCACCTTGGCATCCTGACAGGCGATGACACGCACGATGTCGGGCGAAATATTTTGCGCGCCGGACTCCAATGCGTCAGCGACCTGCCGTTGTTTTTCCTGCGATATCATCCGCCGTCGCCGTCACTCGTTTTCCCGGGTCCACTCATCCCAGTGTCTGGCGGTTTCGTACCCGATCACAAAAAGCATGCAATAACCGAAAAATCTCAACATTTTTTCTCCTCCTTTTGGGTTGATTTTTCCACTTTTTTCCTGCCGAAATAGACTCCGGCGGTAACGATGAAACAGATACCGAGAAATTCCAACATATCAAAGCCTCCATTTTTTCGCGAAACACGCGCCGCAAAAAACAAGTTGAAAAAACATCTTTTCGCGTATTATTTTTATGCGGCGCGATGTCCGCCGCTTTCAATCATTGAACGGAAACACTATGAAAAATCTTACGCCGGAAAAACAGAATTTTTCCGAAAAAGAGGCGAAAAAGGTCTCGCCGGACTATCCGACCACGCGCATAAGTCTGATCGAAAAAGTGCGCAACGGCGACGAGATCTCGTGGACGGAATTCTACGAACGCTACGCGCCCGTCATCCGCTATGTCGGAAACGTCTGCTACCACTTCAACGACGCCGAATGCGATGAATTGGTCCAGAATACGATGTGCAAATTTTACGACACCTCGGGTCAATACACGCGCCGCCCCGGCATCGCGAAATTACGCACCTATTTCGCCACCGTCATCCGCAGTCAGGCGATCGACTACATCCGGCGCAACGCCCGACACAAGGAGATCGAACTGCCCGAAGCCGTTGCGGGCGGCGTTTCCCCCGAAGATGACGAAAAAAATCCCGAATTCATCGCCCGCGCGTGCGACGAAAATTTTATGCACGAATGGCGGATGGCACTTTTTCAGGACGCCTGCAACGAATTGCGCGACCGCGTCAGCGAAACGACCTATCAGGCATTTGAGATGTACGCCGTGCAGGGCAGAAACGCCGCAAGCGTATGCGACGCGCTCGGCATCTCCGCCAATCAGCTTTACGTGGCGAAAAACCGCTGTCTGAAAATTCTCCGGGAGATCATCGCGCGCTACAATCGCGACGACGAGGATCTGCACCTCGACTGGGAGCCGCGGCAATAACGAAAGAGAGTCGGGCTTTTGACCTACCATATCCATGACAATGTCGGCGGCTTCCGCTTGCTTGCCGAATGCGGCCAAGGGGCTTACGGCGCCGTGTTTCTCGCCGAGCACGATTTTTACGGCCGCGTCGCGCTGAAAATCGTCTACAAAAACGGCAGAAACTGCGAAAGGGAATTAAAAGGTCTCCGCAGTTATATGACGATCTGCAAGCGGACCGATCTGTTGCAGATCTATCACGTCGATGAAAACGACGAATGCTTTTTCTACGCGATGGATGCCGCCGACGATCTCGCCGGAGACGGAGAAAACTACCTCCCCGCGACTTTGGAAAACCGTTTGAAGCAAAAGGGGCGTCTCGCGCCGGAAGAAATTCTTCTGATGTACGAAGAACTTGCAACCGCGCTGAAAGTATTGCACAAGCGCGGCGTCTGTCACCGCGATTTGAAACCGGGCAATATCCTCTGGGTCGACGGACGCGCCGTGCCCGGCGACATCGGACTGGTTTCCGGCGACACGCGGACGATGCTCGCGGGCACTCCGGGCTTTATGCGAAGCGAAGTGCTGGCGGGCACAAGACCTTTTGCGCCGGAGGACGATTTTTACGCGCTGGGCAAAGTCCTTTATTGCGCGCTGACCGGATTCCCCGCGGAAAAATATCCGGCATTTCCGGAAAACGTGACGATTTCCGGTGCCGGGAAAGTCATCCGTCTGTACAATCAGTTGTGCGCGGGCGGGATCGTCGAGCCCTCCCCCGTCCGGAAGCCGGCAAAGAAAATAGCGCGCACGCTCCGCATCGTGCTCGCGGCGACGGCGACAATCCTTTTCATCGCGGCGGCATCGTACTTTGCCGTATCGAAATACAACGATGCGTTACGGACGCAAGCGCAAACGGCGGTGCAGGAAACGACGGAAACAAAAAAAAGCATCATTCCGGAGAGCGCGAAATCTATACGAAAGAAAGAGTTGCCCGCACAGAAAAAGATGCTACCGCAGAAAACATTTGAAGCGGAAAAAGGAAAAAAAGACGATTTTTCGCCGGGCGCCATGCTGAAACCGCCGAAGATCGCTTCCGTACCCGCGGCGGACAACACAACATTTGAAACGCTTCACGCCGAATTGCTCGCGGAATGGGAAATTTACCGCAAAGAAGAGATAAACATCGCCGAAACGTATAACAACGGTAGCCCCGCAGCGTATATTCATGGTTCGTTTGTTGTAGGCGACGTGAGAGAAATGAAAAAACTTCAGAAACAATTTTACGAGGAAACGCTCGCGCGGCTTAAAAAGGAAGAAAGCAATCTGCCCCGCCTGCGCGAAGTTGCAAAGTTTTATCTGCGGCATTTTTCCGGCGTCTGCGGCAAGGAGTTGCGCGACGACTCCGGACGTATGATCGGCGACTTCCACGCCGGATATATTATGGTGGGGAACCCGCCTGAACAACCTCGCCCATATTTACTGGCAAAACTACGAAAAAACTCTGGCGCGTAATTTCGACGAACCGCGTCTGGGGCTGGAAAAACGGCGGAGTGTCTATCTCGGACTACGATATATCTGGACGGTCGAAAAAATCGTCAAAGATCCCGATTTTGAAAAAACGCTCCGCCGTTACGACGAAATTTTACGCGATATGCCGTAAAATCCCTCTTTTTTTTCATCTTTTTTTCTGATACCCCCTTTTTTTGCCGTAAGATTGCATTCCCCGCATTCGTTAAATGAGCGTGTGGACGGAAAGGGACACAAATTCCCCGTCCGATGCGAATGAAAAACGAATAAGAGGGAAAATCCATGAAAAAAGTGTTTCTGACCGCTTTGCTTGTCACCGTCTGCGGCACGGGGGCTTTCGCCGCCGACACGCTCATCGGAGAATTGGTACTTGCACCGTTTGAGATCGGCAAGGCGCTGGTCGAATTCGTCGTCGATCTTTCGTGCGCCGTTTTTTCGCCCTGCGACACGACGATCGTCGAAACGCGCGTCGTGCAATGCGACGCCGACGGAAACGTGACGGGGGAATACCTTGCCCCCGGTTACCGCAGGATCATCACGACCCGCTACGGCACGACAGTCTTTGAACACCCGACAACTTGCGTACCCAGATAATATATAAGGAAAAAGACATTATGAAAAAAGCATTGCTTGTGATTTTCGCGATCGGCATCGCGGCGAATGTTTTCGGGAGGAGCCGCGATATGCAGAACGCCTTTGACATCATCAATCTCATCAATCGCGGGATCTCGACGATCGATCACGCCGACCGGGTCGCGGATCGGCATTATTATCGCGTGAGCCGATATTATCCGCAGCCGATGCCGGTCTATGCGGCACCTGCTTGCGCCGTTCAACCCGTCGTCGCATCCGTGCCGGTTCCGGCGGCGCAACCCGTCGTCGTCCAGCCGGTGAGGATGTACCCGGGAAGACGCCCATGGCACTACCAGACGCCCGGACATATTCCGCCGCAACGCGGAGTCGTTTACGTCAATCCGTAGTCAAAATGGAGAAAGACTGAAATGAAAAAACTGTTTGATAATGTCCCAAATTTTGTGATGGGACGTGTTGTTTGACAGAGGTGCATCT
>JAEDIJ010000010.1 GCA_016292515.1 Victivallaceae bacterium | reverse complement strand
GAGCACATCCTTGGTAAGGATGAGGTCTCCGGTTCAAGTCCGGATGTAGGCTCCATATATTAGATAAATCGGCGAGAAAATCGCAACCAAAACGGAGGAAAAAATGGCTAAAGAGAAATTCGAGAGAACCAAGCCGCATGTCAACATCGGTACGATTGGTCACGTCGACCACGGCAAGACCACTTTGACCGCTGCCATCACGATGGTTCTGAACAAGAAGTTCGGCGGCGAGATCCGCAAGTACGACGAAATCGACAACGCCCCGGAGGAAAAGGCTCGTGGTATCACGATCAACACCTCCCACGTTGAGTACCAGACGGAGAACCGTCACTACGCGCACGTTGACTGCCCCGGACACGCTGACTACGTCAAAAACATGATCACCGGTGCCGCGCAGATGGACGGTGCGATCCTCGTGATCGCCGCGACCGACGGCCCGATGGCGCAGACCTACGAGCACGTGCTGCTCGCCCGTCAGGTCGGCGTGCCCGCGATCGTCGTTTTCATGAACAAGATCGACCAGGTCGACGATCCCGAATTGATCGACCTCGTCGAAATGGAGATCCGCGACCTCCTCAACAAGTACGACTTCCCCGGCGACGACACCCCGATCATCAAGGGTTCCGCGCTCAAAGTCACCGAATGCGAAGGCGATCCCGACAATCCGGATTGCAAGTGCATCCTCGACCTGATGGCGGCGGTCGACAGCTTCATCCCCGAACCGAAGCGCGACGTTGATCTTCCCTTCCTGATGCCGATCGAAGACGT
The DNA here is from genome assembly GCA_016292515.1 of Victivallaceae bacterium. GTDB lineage: Bacteria > Verrucomicrobiota > Lentisphaeria > Victivallales > Victivallaceae > UBA1784. The sequence goes on along the minus strand of JAEDIJ010000010.1, from coordinate 54,851 downwards.
CTTCTCCATTGAAGGCCGCGGCACCGTGGTCACGGGCCGTGTCGAGCGCGGTCAGGTCAAGATCGGCGACGAAGTCGAGATCATCGGTATCAAACCGACGGCCAAGACGACGATCACCGGCGTCGAAATGTTCCGCAAGCTCCTCGACTTCGGTCAGGCCGGCGATAACATCGGTTGCTTGCTCCGCGGCACCAAGAAAGAAGATGTGGTTCGCGGTCAGGTCCTCGCGAAACCGGGCAGCGTGACCCCGCACGCCAAGTTCAAGGGCGAGATCTACGTCCTGAGCAAGGAAGAAGGCGGCCGTCACACCCCGTTCTTCAACAACTATCGTCCCCAGTTCTACTTCCGTACGACCGACGTGACCGGTTCGATCACGCTGGCGGACGGCGTCGAAATGGTGATGCCCGGCGACAACACCTCGATCTCGGTCGAGCTGATCGCCCCGGTCGCGATGGAAAAAGGTCTCCGCTTCGCTATCCGTGAAGGCGGCCGCACCGTTGCTTCCGGTCGTGTTTCCGAAATCATCGAGTAATCCGGCGATTTCGCAACAGTAAATTCATCCCGAATCGGGTGTAAAAAACCCGGTTCGGGATTACGCGTAATAAACAATAAGCACAGAAATCAGTCATTATGGCACGCGAATTGGTCATTCTGGAGTGTACGGAGTGCAAACGCCGCAACTACACGACCAAGAAAGAAAAGCGCAATACTCCTGAGCGTTTGGAAAAGATGAAGTATTGCAAGTTTGAGCACAAGCACACGTTGCACAAGGAAACGCGTTAATCGTTTTTCCGAAACGCAAAGTGCGATTCTGCAATAATTTTGATGCAGGAGAGTAGCTCAGTTGGCTAGAGCGGCGGTCTCCAAAACCGCAGGTCCTGAGTTCGAGCCTCAGCTCTCCTGCCAATTTTAGACGCAACCGACGGGAAACCGTCTTGAATTTGAGATAAACAAGGTATGGAAAAACATCACGAATCGATCATCGCGAAGATCCGTCGTTTTACGGTGGAAACCGTGGCGGAAATGAAGCGTTGCACTTGGCCGAAACACCGGGAACTGCTTGAATCGACGGTTCTCGTGGTGGTGGTGATGTTGCTCCTCGCCTGTTTTGTCGCCGGCGTCGACAAAGTTGCGCTTCACGCGATCCGCTTTGTCACCACGGGTAATTTTTAATAACGGATGTCAGAATCATGAGCGAAGAAACGGCGATCCCCTCGGAAGAACAGCAGACCCCGGTCGAAGACAACCGCGGGAAGTGGTTTGTGCTGCACACGCTTTCCGGTCATGAGAAAAAGGTCTGCGAGTCGATCAAACGGCAGATCTGCCTGAACGACCAGGCGGGCGTTTACGAAGTCTGCGTGCCCACTCACAAGGTGGTCGAAGTTCGTCAGCGTCAGGCGAAAGTCAAGAGTCAGAAAGTTTTCCCGGGCTATCTGCTGGTTCGGATGGATCTCTACGACGATCTCGGCGAGATCAATGAAAAGGCGTGGTTTCTCGTGCGCGGCGTCCAAGGCGTGCTCGGTTTCCTCGGCAACGTCAACCGGCCGATCCCGCTGACCGATCAGGAGGTCAAGGATATTCTCGGCACGGAAGAGGATGCGACCAGCGCGCCGGTCGCGATGGTGAAATTCGACGTCGGAGAAGTCGTCCGCATCACCAACGGGCCTTTCGAGGGCTTCGAGGGTACGGTGACCGAGGTCGACGGCGAACGCGGTCTTTTGAAAGTGATGGTATCGATTTTCGGTCGATCCACTTCATTGGAATTGGAGTCCTGGCAGGTGGAAAGGGTCAACTGACCTTTTCCGGGCTTTACAAACAAGGGTGTTCTCACAACGTGGCGGAATTCCTGCCGGTTCGGACCACGTTTGAGACAAGAGTAGAAAAGGAAGTCAATCTATGGCAAAGAAAATTACAGGCCTCATCAGATTGCAGATCCCGGCCGGTGCGGCAAACCCCGCGCCCCCGATCGGTCCCGCGCTCGGCGCGGCCGGCTGCAACATCATGGCGTTCTGTAAAGAGTTCAATGCCGCCACTCAAGCTCAGAGCGGCACGGTTATTCCTGTCGTGATCACGGTCTATCAGGATCGTTCCTTCACGTTCATCTGCAAATCGCCCCCGGCGGCTGTCCTGATCAAGAAGGCGGCCGGTCTCGCTTCCGGAGCCAAAAAGCCCGGCAGTGAAAAGGCGGGCAAGATCACGCGGGCTCAGATCCGCGAGATCGTGCAGACGAAAAAGGAAGACATCAACGCCCGTAGCGAAGAAGCGGCGATGCGCATCATCGAAGGAACCGCTCGCAGCATGGGAATCGAGGTGGTCGATGCGTAAAAGCAAGCTCTACAAGAAGCAGTTGGAAGTCCTCGGAAATCCGCTGCAACTCCACACGCTGGACGAAGCGTTGGCATTGCTCAAATCAATGCCGGTCGTGAAGTTCGACCAGACGGTGGAAATGGCGATCCGGCTCGGGGTCGATACCCGTAAGTCGGATCAGACGGTTCGCGGCGCCATTGCGCTGCCGCGCGGCACCGGCAAGACGGTGCGCGTCGCGGTGGTCTGCGAAGGCGCGCAGGCAGAGGAGGCCAAAGCGGCCGGCGCCGACATCGTCGGCTTGGAAGATCTCGTTCAGCAGATCAAGGACGGAAACCTTGATTTCGATATCCTGATCTCCACGCCCGCGGCGATGAAAATGGTGCGTCCGCTGGGTCGTCAACTCGGTCCCCGCGGTTTGATGCCGAACCCCAAGACCGGTACGGTGACCGACGCGGTTGGTCAGGCGGTGAAGGAAGCCAAAGCGGGCCGTGCGGAATTCCGCGCGGATCGCGGCGCCTGCGTCCACGTGCCGTTCGGGAAACTCTCGTTTGAAGCCGATGCGCTCAAAGAAAACTTCGTCGCGATCGCGGATGCCGTCAACAAGGCGAAACCCGCTTCCGCGAAAGGTGCTTACGTTTTGAGTTGCACGATTTCTGCGACGATGACTCCCGGAATCAAGATCAACGTCAAAGAACTGACGAGGGCGGAAAAATGAGAAGTGAACAGACTTTTTTGGTCCGCTCGATCGGTCAGATGATTTCGGAAGCAGACTACTGCTATTTCATCTCTTACATCGGCATTCAGGTCAAGGATTTCTCCGATCTGCGCAACCAGCTGGCCGCCCAAGGCGCCAACTGCCACGTGTTGAAGAATTCTCTGATCCGGAAAGCTGCCGCGGATTTGAAGATCGAGGGCATCGATGAACTCGACCTCAAAGGCGGTACCGCGATGGTCTTCGGCAAAGGCGATTGCAGTGCGGTCGCGAAGACCCTCAAGGAATTCGGCAAGAAAATCGACAAGGTTCAGGCCAAAGGCGGCTATATGGATGGCAACATCCTCAAAAGCGCCGAAGTCGCCGCGCTTGCCGATCTGCCCGCCAAACCGGTGTTGCAGGCGATGTTGCTCGGAGTCCTCAGTGCTCCGGCGCGCAACCTGGTGACTGTACTCAATGCGAAAGCGTCGAGCATCGTCAACGTGATCAACGCGTATAAGAATAAAGTTGAACAACAATAACAATAGTCCAATCCCAAATAAGGAGTATTAAAATGGCTGACGAAAACAAGATGGAAGAGTTTGTCTCTTACGTTGAGAACATGACCGTGCTGGAACTTTCCCAGTTGGTCAAGACCCTGGAAGAGCGTCTCGGTGTGAGCGCTGCCGCCCCCGTTGCGGTTGCCGCCGCTCCGGCCGCCGGCGCCGCGGCTCCCGCCGCCGCTGAAGAGAAGACCGATTTCACGGTCATGCTGAAAGGTGCCGGCGCCAACAAGATCGCCGTCATCAAGGAAGTCCGTGCGATCACCGGTCTCGGCCTCAAAGAGGCGAAAGACCTCGTCGAAGGCGCGCCCAAAGCCGTCAAGGAAGGCGTTGCCAAGGACGAAGCCGAGAAGATCAAGGAACAGCTCGTCAAGGCTGGTGCCGAAGTCGAACTCAAGTAGTTTGATCTCTGCTCAAACTTACGGCGGAAGGGAGTCAAATCCCTTCTCGCCGTGGTTTCGTTTTAAGTCGTCCCGGTTCCCGGGGACGCTAAAATCGGGAAAATCTATGATTTTTTCGACGCTCGCCGGTGTGGTTTTTTGCCGGTAGAGGTCAACACAAAGGGAAACTCCGGTTCTCTTTTTCCGCGGTGTGGTTTTTTGCCGAGGGAAAAAAGCGCATCCGATGCTCCGCACGAGGAAATTCTGCGGGGGATCGGTTGTTTCGTCTAAACGGAGATGATTTTTGCAGGAAATAAGTCCGTTTTTGCGGATTTTTTGAAAATATTTTGAAAAAATTTTTTTTGTGGCCGATAACCAAAGGAAATGGCAATGGCAAAACGAAGAAATTTCGGTAAACTCCAAGACGTTCTGGCGATCCCGGATCTGATTGGACTGCAGCTCGACTCCTACTCGAATTTCCTCCAAAAGGACGTTCCCCCGGAGCAACGCAAGCGGCAGGGGTTGCAGGAAGTGTTCATGGAACTCTTCCCGATCGAGAGTTACGACAAGAAAATGGCGTTGGAGTTCCTCTCCTACCGCATTGATGACAATCCGCGCGAGAGCGTGGTCGAATGCATCAAGGACGGCAAGGTCTACCAGGCTCCGCTTTACGTGGAGTTTCTGCTCCGCGTCAACGGTACCGAGACCCGCGAAGAGGTCCTCATGGGCGACATCCCGTTGATGACCGAGGCCGGTACTTTCATCATCAACGGCGCCGAGCGCGTCATCATCAGTCAGTTGCACCGCAGTCCCGGCATCTGCTTTGAGAAAAACCGCCATACTTCCGGCCGTATCCTTTACAGTTACCGGGTCATTCCGGATCGCGGCAGCTGGCTCGACGTCCAGTTCGACGCCAACGATCAGATCCAGATCTATCTCGACCGCCGCCGTCGTCGCCGGAAGTTCATCATCACGACTTTCCTGCGGGCGATCGGTTATCCGTCCAACCGCGACATCGTCGATGCGATCTACGGCGTCAAGAAATTCAAGGTTTCGGAACTTCTCAAAAAGAAGGATGAGTTGACCGGTTTCTACACGATCGACGACATCACCGACGAAAACGACGTCGTTCTCGTCGACGAACTCGTCGAACTCAACGAGCAGCATCTGCTCCGCCTCAAAGAAAACGGCATCAAGGAACTTGAACTTGCCGAGATCCCCAACGGCGACGCTTATCTTTTTGCCAGTTTGCGGGTCGACAAGGCGCGCAACGAGGAGGACGCGCTCAAAGAGATCTATAAGAAAATGCGTCCCGGCGACCCAATCAACACGGTCAACGCCAAACTCCTCATCAAGAAGATGTTTTTCGACAACCGCCGCTACGATCTCGGCGCGGTCGGCCGTTACAAACTCAACAGCCGTCTCGGTCTGGACGTCCCCGCGGATTGCCGCGTGCTCGATCCCCGCGATCTCATCGAGGCGACCAAAAAACTCATCAAACTGCGCCATCAGGGCGGCGCGGTCGACGACATCGACCACTTGGGCGCGCGCCGCGTCCGCACCGTCGGCGAGTTGTTGCAGAATCAGTGCCGCGTCGGCTTGCTCCGCACCGAGCGTCTCGTCCGTGAGCGCATGACTTTTGACGAACCGGGCGTCACCCCGTCGAAACTGGTCAACACCAAGGCGTTCGCCGGCGTGATCCGCGACTTTTTCGCGCGCAGCCAGCTGTCGCAGTTCATGGATCAGACCAACCCGTTGAGCGAACTTACCAACAAACGCCGTCTCTCGGCGTTGGGGCCCGGCGGTTTGAGCAGAGACCGCGCCGGATTTGAAGTGCGCGACGTTCATTCCAGCCACTACGGGCGCATCTGCCCGATCGAGACCCCGGAAGGTCCGAACATCGGTTTGATCAGTTCGCTTTCGCTCTACTCGATCGTCGATGAATACGGCTTCCTCGAAACTCCCTACCGCAAGGTGGTCGACGGCAAAGTCACCGATCAGGTCGATTATCTCACCGCCGACAAGGAGGAGGAATTCGTCATCGCCCAGGCGAACGCGTTGCTCGATGACGAGAACCGTTTCATCCGTCCGATGATCATGTGCCGTTACCGCGGGGAATCCGCCGAGCATCCGAAAGAAACGGTTCAGTATATGGACGTTTCTCCGAAACAGCTCGTCAGTGCCGCCGCCGGCACGATCCCCTTCCTGGAACACGACGACGCCAACCGCGCGTTGATGGGTTCCAACATGCAGCGTCAGGCGGTTTCGCTGATGATGCCGGAATCCCCCTACGTCGGTACCGGTCTGGAAGAACGCATCGCCCGCGACTCCCGCGCGGTGGTCGTCGCCAAGGCCGCCGGTATCGTCGCCGAGGTCAACAGCGATCACATCATCGTCACGCCCGACGGCAAGATGAGCGATGACAAAAAATACCGTTACGATCTGTACAAGTATCTGCGCAGCAACGCCGGTACCTGCATCAATCAGCGTCCCGTCGTCCGCCGCGGCGACAAAGTCGAAGTCGGCACTCTCCTCGCGGACGGCGCGGCGACGCAGGGCGGCGAACTCGCCCTCGGCCGCAACGTGCTGGTCGCGTTTATGCCGTGGTGCGGATACAACTTCGAAGACGCGATCATCGTCAGCGAACGATTGGTGAAAGAGGATATCTACACCAGTATCCACGTCGAAGAATTCGAGATCACCAGCCGCGACACCAAACTCGGCCCCGAAGAGATCACCCGCGACATTCCCAATGTCAGCGAGGATGCGTTGCGCAACCTCGACAGCCGCGGTATCGTCTACGAGGGCGCGGAAGTCGGTCCCGGCGACATCCTGGTCGGCAAGATCACGCCGAAAAACGAGACGGAACTCGCTCCCGAAGAGCGGCTGCTCCGCGCGATTTTCGGTGAAAAAGCCGCCGACGTCAAGGATTCGAGTCTGACCGTTTCGAGCGGCAAGGGCGGTATCGTGATGGATATCCGCACCGAGTGCGAAAAAGCGCCCGCTCCCAAGACGGCGATGTCCAAGACGGAACGCAAGAATCAGAAAAAACTCATCAACAGCGAGTACCGCGAAACCTATACGGAGTTGATGTCGGAAATGACGGCGGAACTCACCGCCAGTTTCCTCGGTCGCAAACTCCCGGTGCAGATCATCGGCCGCCCCGCGGAAGAGGGTGCGGAGCCGGTCGTCATCGTCGGTGCCAACCGCAAGATCACCAAGAGCGCGATCAGCACGCTCGCCAACTATTTCCGCAATTACGAAATGGATGATTGCGAGGAAAAGAAGGAACTGCACGCGATCACCGATGTTTTCGTTCCCAAATTCGAGGAAAACGAAATGCGGATGCAGCGTCAGATCGCGCAGATCGACAATCCCGAAGCCGAAGAGAACGAAGGGATCGTCAAGCGCGTCAAAGTCTACGTCGCCTGCAAGCGCAAACTTCAAGTCGGCGACAAGATGGCGGGCCGCCACGGTAACAAAGGTATCGTTTCGCGGATCGTGCCGGTCGAAGATATGCCTTTCCTCAGCGACGGTACTTCGGTCGACATCGTGTTGAATCCCCTCGGCGTCCCGAGTCGTATGAATATCGGTCAGGTGCTGGAAACGCACCTCGGCTGGGCGGCGAAAATGCTCGGCTTCAAAGCCGCGACCCCCGTTTTCGACGGCGTCACCGAAAAGGAGATCGTCGATCTGATGGGGCAGGCGAACGAACAATTCGCCAAGGAGCACGGCGGCAAAAATTATCACTGGGGCTTCCGCAAGGATGAAAACGGCGAGTACGTCTACGACGGCAAGACCGACGTTTTCGACGGACGCACCGGCGATGCTTTTGATCAGCGCGTGATGGTCGGCATCATCTATATGTTGAAACTCGACCACCTCGTCGCCAACAAGATCCACGCCCGTGCGACCGGACCTTACTCGCTGGTCACCCAGCAGCCGCTCGGCGGTAAGGCGCAGCACGGCGGTCAGCGCTTCGGTGAAATGGAAGTGTGGGCGCTCGAAGCTTACGGCGCGGCGTACACTCTTCAGGAAATGTTGACGGTCAAATCCGACGACGTCCAGGGACGTTCGCGGATCTATGATTCGATCGTGTCGGGTCGCAACGTCTTGGAAGCCGGTCGTCCGGAATCTTTCAACGTGTTGCTCAAAGAAATGCAGAGCCTCGGTCTGGATATCCGCACCGTGCGCAAGCAGGACAACAACTAATTCGAGTGAGGTGTTACCTTGATTGACAATACTTATGCTTATCGTGAGTTGCTGACGAAAGATGCCGCGTCCGATTTCGGCGCGATTTCGATCAGCCTCGCCAGCCCGGAGGTCATTCGCTCGTGGTCCCACGGCGAGGTCAAGAATCCGGAAACGATCAACTACCGCAGTCTGAAACCGGAAAAGGGCGGTCTTTTCTGCGAAAAGATTTTCGGACCGACCCGCGACTGGGAATGCTCTTGCGGTAAATACAAGCGCATCAAGCACAAAGGCATCGTCTGCGACCGCTGCGGCGTCGAAGTGACCCAGGCCAAAGTGCGCCGCGAACGTATGGCGCACATCGACCTCGCAGTGCCGGTTTCGCACATCTGGTTCTTCAAGTGTATGCCCAGCCGCATCGGGCTGATGCTCGATATGACGGCGAAAAACCTTGAATCGGTGATCTACTATGAAAATTACGTCGTCACCGATCCGGGCAATACCCCCTTCCTCGAAGGGCAGATCCTGGACGATATGGAATACCGTCAGGGCAAGGAAGACTTCGGCGACGCTTTCTCCGCCGAAATGGGCGCCGCGGCGCTCCGCACTTTGCTCGAAAAGATCGATCTGCCGACTCTCAAAGACGACCTTGAAGCGAAACTTGCCAGCAACACCAACAAGGCGTTGCGCAAAAAGTGGGCGAAGCGTCTGCGTCTGGTCGAGGGTTTCATCGCCAGCAATGCGCGCCCCGAACATATGATTTTGAGCGTGCTTCCGGTGATCCCGCCGGATCTGCGCCCCCTCGTGCCGCTGGACGGCGGCCGTTTCGCGACCAGCGACCTCAACGATCTCTACCGCCGCGTCATCAACCGCAACAACCGTTTGAAAAATTTGTTGCAGTTGCGCACGCCGGAAGTGATCATCCGCAACGAAAAGCGGATGTTGCAGGAAGCCGTCGACTCCCTGATGGACAACGGCCGCCACGGCCGCGCCGTCACCGGCGCCGGCAACCGCGCGCTCAAAAGTCTGTCCGATATGCTCAAAGGCAAGCAGGGCCGCTTCCGTCAGAACCTGCTCGGTAAGCGCGTCGACTACTCCGGCCGTTCGGTCATCGTCGTCGGCCCCGAGTTGAAGATCCATCAGTGCGGTCTGCCCAAGAAAATGGCGATGGTGCTCTTTGAGCCTTTCATCATCCGCCACCTCAAAGATCGCGGTCTCGCGCACACCGTCCGCGGCGCAAAGAAACTGATCGAGCGCGGCGAACCGGTGGTGTGGGATATCCTTGAAGAAGTCATCAAGGGCCATCCCATTATGCTCAACCGCGCGCCGACGCTGCACCGTTTGAGTATTCAGGCTTTCGACCCGATCCTGATCGAAGGTTCGGCGATCCGTCTGCACCCGATGGTCTGTACCGCGTACAACGCCGACTTCGACGGCGACCAGATGGCTGTCCACGTGCCGCTTTCCAACGAAGCGCAGATGGAAACGAAACTTCTGATGCTTTCGCCCAACAACATTTTCTCGCCCGCGAACGGCAAGCCGATCGCGACGCCGACCCACGATATCACGCTCGGCGCCTACTATCTGACCGTCGAGCCGATGGGCAAGGAAAAGGCGAAACTCTACCGCGACTACTTCGAGGTGCTCGCCGCCAAAGCCGCAGGCTACATTGCGATGCACGACGCGGTGCGCATCCCCAACCCCGATCTCGGCAAGGATACGCTCTACGGCGACAAGGAGAGCAAATTCATCACCACCAGCGCCGGCCGCTGCCTTTTCAACGAGATCTGGGACAAGCGTCTCGGTTTCTACAACCGTCTCGCCAAGAAAAAGGATTTGAGCCGCCTCATCAGCGATACCTATAAGATCGCCGGTCACGAAGCGACGATCAAACTGCTCGACGATCTGAAAGATCTCGGCTACCGTCATTCGACGCTGGCGGGTCTCTCGATCTCCATCGCCGACTTGCAGGTACCGGCGCAGAAAGAGGGCATCATTTCCGACGCCCGCGCCCAGATCGATACGGTCATCAAGCAGTACAACGACGGTTATCTGACCGACGGCGAGCGTTACAAGAAAGTCATCGATATCTGGACGCAGGCGAACAACGCCGTGACCGACGCGTTGATCGGCAACCTCGAAGGCAACGCCAAGCGCGGCATCATCAACCCGGTTTACGCGATGCTCGATTCGGGCGCCCGCGGCAGTAAGGATCAGGTGCGTCAGCTCGCCGGTATGCGCGGACTGATGGCGAAACCGTCGGGCGATATCATCGAGCGGCCGATCATCTCGAACTTCCGCGAAGGACTTTCCGTGTTGGAGTACTTCATCAGTACCCACGGCGCCCGCAAAGGTTTGGCGGATACCGCGTTGAAGACGGCGGACTCCGGTTATATGACCCGCCGTCTCGTCGACGTGGCGCAGGACGTCATCTGCCGCGAAGAAGATTGCGGCACCACCAAGGGCGTCTGGACGAGTGCCATCACCGAGGGCGATGAAGTCCTGTTGCCGTTGCGCGACCGCATCGTCGGCCGTTACAGCGCACAGGATATCCGCGACCCCGCATTCACCGACGGCCGTCTCATCATTTCCGCCGGAGAGGAATTCACTCCGGAAAAAGCGGCGCTCATCGAGAAACGCGGTATCCAGCGCGTTTTCATCCGTTCCGCGCTCACCTGCGAGACCAAACACGGCCTCTGCGTCAAGTGCTACGGCAAAAACCTCGCCAGCGACCGCGAAGCGTGTCTCGGCGACGCGCTCGGCATCATCGCCGCGCAGTCCATCGGTGAACCCGGTACGCAGTTGACGATGCGTACCTTCCACATCGGCGGTACGGCGTCCAGCGCGTACAAACAGCCGGTCATCGCCGCGCGCAGCGCCGGTGTGCTGAAATACATCAACGTCCGTACGGTCAAAAACCAGAAGGGCAAGACGATGGTCGTCAACAAGAACGGCTACGTCATCATCTTCGATCCCGACAAGGCGGAAAAGGCGGAAAAGGAAGCGCGTGAGCGCGCCCGTTTCGAGGCGGAAGCCATCGGCACCGTCTACAACGCCAATTACGATTTCCGCACCGACGCGATGCATCAGGCGGAATTGGAGCGTTACGACCTTGAAGCAGGTTCCGAACTTGCCAAGCAGGACGGCGACAGCGTCGCCGCCAACGAGGTCTTCGTCCGCTGGGAACCGGGCCACGTGCCGATCATCATCGAAGAGGGCGGTATCGTTCAGCTCACCGACCTGGTCGAAGGCGTCACGTTGCAGAAACAGCGCCGCGGCGGCGCGTCGGGCGACCAGGGCACGGTGATGGAGCACCGCGAGGACTTGAACCCGCAGATCGTCATCACCGACGAGCAGGGCAATTTCGTCGCGAACTATCCGCTCCCCGCCGGTGCCGTGTTGATGACCAAGGCCAACGCCAAGGTCGAACCCGGTATGGTCGTCGCCCGCGTGCCCCGTCAGTCGGGCAAAAACAAGGATATCACCGGCGGTCTTCCGCGTATCGCCGAGCTTTTCGAAGCCCGCACGCCGAAAGACGTCGCCGAGATCGCGCGTATCGACGGTGTGGTTGAAGTTGACAAAATTTCCAAGAACAAGCGTCAGCTTCTCATCCGCGATCACGAATCCGGGATGGTCGAAGAATACAATTCGATCCCGGTGAACAAACATTTGACGGTCAGCAAAGGCGACTTCGTCCGAAAGGGCCAGAAGCTGACCGAGGGCTCGGTCGTGCCCCATACGCTGCTTGAAATCTGCGGTATTCACGAGTTGCAGCGCCACCTGGTCGATGAGATCCAGCTGGTTTACCGCGCGCAGGGTGTGGAAATCAACGACAAACACATCGAGATCATCATCCGCCAGATGATGCAGAAAGTCCGGATCACCGAACCGGGCTCGACGGAATATCTGGTGGGCGAGCAGATCGATCGAAGTGAGTTCAAAGAGGTCAACGCCGCGGCGGTAGCGCGCGGCGGAAAGCCCGCCGAGGCCGAACCGGTGTTGCTCGGTATCACCAAAGCGGCGCTGGCGACCGAGAGCTTCATCTCGGCGGCGTCCTTCCAGGATACCACGCGCATTCTGACGGAAGCGGCGATGGTCGGCAAAGTCGACCGTCTTGCCGGCTTCAAGGAAAACGTCATCACCGGACATCTGATCCCCGCCGGTACCGGCACCCCGACGATGCAGTCGATCCGGCTCAAATATCTCGGCACCGAGATCGAGCCCGAGGTCGAGCCTGAAATTTCCGCCGATGCGGAAAAATCGATCGAGGAGATCGCCGCCGAGTGGCGCGATACCAACGAGGAATACGGCATCGATGAAGAAGATCTCGTCACCGATGAAACCCCGGAGGATGACTCCGAAATGTAAAAAAATGGCACCGAAATCAGGTTCGGACTTGAAAAAATCGGGTTTCGGTGCTATTTTATAAATCACATAATTGACATTGTTCACATTTACATAGGCAAAAAAACAGGAAAAAACCATGCCGACAATCAATCAATTGGTGCGTCAGGGGCGCGAAGAAAAGGTCTTCAAAAGCAAGTCGAAGGCGTTGACCGGCTGCCCGCAGCGTCGCGGTGTCTGCCTCCAAGTCACGACCCGTACCCCGAAAAAGCCGAACTCGGCTATCCGTAAAATCGCCCGTGTCCGTCTGACCAACGGTCAGGAAGTCACCGCCTACATCGGCGGCGAGGGACACAATCTTCAGGAACACTCGGTCGTGTTGGTCAAGGGCGGTCGTGTCCGTGACCTGCCGGGCGTTCGTTATCACATCGTCCGCGGTGCGCTCGACAGCCTCGGTGTCAGTGCCCGCAAGCAGGGCCGTTCCAAGTACGGCGCGAAGCGTTCCAAGGGCGGCGACGATGCGGCTGCCAAGGGCAAGAAGAAATAACCCCAACTGACGAGGATTTTGAATTATGAGAAGACGTACTGCCGTCAAGCGGGAACTCATTCCCGATGTGAAGTACAACAGCAAACTCGTCGCCCGTCTGATCAACACGATCATGACCCGCGGCAAGAAGTCGACTGCCCAGCAGATCGTTTACGGTGCTTTTGACCTGATGCAGGCCAAGAAGCCCGATACTCCTGCGATCGAAATTTTCTCGCAGGCGCTGGAAAACGTCAAGCCCAAGCTCGAAGTCAAGAGCCGCCGCGTCGGCGGTGCGACCTATCAGGTGCCGGTCGAAGTCGATCCGGAGCGTCAGGTCGCGCTCGCGATGCGCTGGATCACCACTTACGCCGGCAGCCGCAAGGGCAAGTCGATGACCGATTCGCTCGCGGGTGAATTGCTCGACGCGTTTGAAAACACCGGTGCTTCGATCAAGAAAAAGGAAGACACCTACAAGATGGCGCAGGCGAACAAGGCTTTCGCGCACTATCGCTGGTAATTTTGCCATTGCACGATTAGGATGATCACTATGGTTACCGAAAACGATAAAGTACAACAGTACAATGAGTCGCCGCGGCGCAAAATTTCGCTCCGCGACACCCGCAATATCGGCATTATGGCGCACATCGACGCCGGCAAGACGACGTTGAGTGAACGTATCCTTTTCTACACCGGCGTCAACTACAAGATCGGCGATACCCACGAAGGCACCGCCACGATGGACTGGATGGAGCAGGAGCGCGAACGCGGTATCACCATCACCAGCGCGGCGACGACCTGCTACTGGAAAGGACACCGCATCAACATCATCGACACCCCGGGACACGTCGACTTCACCGCTGAGGTCGAACGTTCTTTGCGCGTGCTCGACGGCGCGGTCGCCGTTTTCTGCTCGGTCGGCAAAGTTCAGCCGCAGAGCGAAACCGTCTGGCGTCAGGCGCAGAAATACAACGTGCCGATCGTCGCTCTGGTCAACAAAATGGACCGTACCGGCGCCGATTTCTGGGGCGTTGTCGAAGAGATCAAAACGAAACTCGGTGCCACTCCGGTGCCGATCTATTTGCCGATCGGCAAGGAATCGAGCTTTGTCGGTGTGGTCGACGTTCTGCTCAACAAGGCGTACACCTTTGATGACGCCGACAAGGGCGTGACCATCCACGAGAGCGAAGTTCCCGAGGATATGAAACAGGCGCGCGAAGATGCCTTCCATAACCTCGTCGAATGCGTCGCCGAAGTCGACGACGAGATCATGGAGCTTTTCCTCGTTGACGAGACTCCATCGGTGCCGCAGCTCAAAGCGGCGCTCCGCAAAGCGACCGTCAGCGCGCGCATCGTGCCGGTGGCGTGCTGCTCCGCATTCAAGGACAAAGGCGTTCAGCCGTTGCTCGACGCGGTGGTCGATTATCTGCCCAGCCCGATCGACGTCTGGGATATCAAGGGCACCGATCCGGCGACCGGCGCGGAAATGACGCGTCACGCCGGCGATATGCAGCCTTTTGCCGCGTTGGTTTTCAAGATCATGAGCGATCCCTATGTGGGCAGACTCTATTACTTCCGGGTTTACTCCGGCGTCGCGACGCAGGGTATGACGGTCTACAATCCGCGTACCGGCAAACGCGAACGTTTCGGCCGTCTGTTGCAGATGCACGCCAACAACCGCGAAGAGCGCGAGGAAATTTTCTCCGGCGATATCGCTGCGGCGGTGGGTCTGCGCAACGTCACCACCGGTGATACCCTCTGCCTCGAATCGACTCCGATCGCGCTTGAATCGATGACGTTCCCCGAGCCGGTCATTTCGATCGCCGTCGAGCCCAAGAGCAGCGGCGACCGCGACAAGTTGAGCAAGGGACTGATCGCGCTTGCCGAGGAAGATCCGACTTTCCAGGTGCGCAGCGACGAGGAAACCGGTCAGACGATCATTTCCGGTATGGGCGAGTTGCACCTCGAGATCATTCTCGACCGTCTCGTCCGCGAGTTCAAGGTCGAAGCGAATACCGGCGCGCCGCAGGTTGCCTACCGCGAATCGTTGCTCGCCGACGCGAACTCCAATATGAAGTTCGTCCGTCAGAGCGGCGGTCACGGTCAGTACGGCCACTGCATCATCGATGTCAAACCCGGCGAACCCGGCAGCGGCATCGTCATTGAAAACAAGGTCGTCGGCGGCAACATTCCCAAGGAATTCATCAAGCCGATCGAGAACGGTATCCGCGAAGCCGCGGAATCCGGTGTGCTCGCCGGTTATCCGGTGGTGGATTTCCACGTCGATATCGTCGACGGATCCTACCACCCGGTCGACTCCTCCGAAATGGCGTTCAAAATCGCCGGTTCGATGGCGTTCAAGGACGCCGCCCGCAAGGCGGGTCTTGCGCTGATGGAGCCGATCATGAAAGTCGAACTCAATACGCCCGATGAAAATATGGGCGATCTGATCGGCGATCTGACCAGCCGCCGCGGTGCGGTTGCCGAGATCGCCGCGGGCGTCGGCGGCTTCACCAAGATCACCGCCAACGTGCCGCTCGCTGAAATGTTCGGCTATGCGACGGCGATCCGTTCGCTGTCCAAGGGTCGCGCCTCCTACTCGATGGAGCCGGCTCACTTCGATCGTGTTCCGAAATCCGTTCAAGATAAAATCGTGGAGAAAAAGTAATGGCTACGGCAAAAAAACAGAAGATCCGTATCCGTCTGCAGGCTTACGAGTCGCGGATCCTGGATCAGTCGGTCAATGAAATACTTGACGCGGCGAAGCGCACCGGCTCGATGGTCGCCGGTCCGATTCCGCTTCCGACCCGCATCGAACGCTGGACGGTCAACCGTTCGCCCCACATCAACAAGAAGTCGATGGAGCAGTTCGAGATGCGCACGCACAAGCGGATGTTGGATATCATCAATCCCAACGCCAAAACGGTCGACGAGCTGAAAAAGCTCAATCTGCCCGCCGGCGTTGATATTTCGATCAAGACGGGGTTCTGATCCGGATTTCCGGAAAGGGATTGAAGTTCCCCTAGATACCGCTGCTCCCGGCCGATTGGGAGTATGTATCGAATGTTTCTCAGAAAGGAGAAAGTTATGAAAGGTTTAATCGGTAAGAAGGTCGGAATGACGCAAGTCTACTCCGATCAGGGCGTGCTGATCCCGGTGACGGCGATCGAAGCCGGCCCCTGCGTGGTGACGGACGTCAAGACCGTCGAGCGCGACGGCTATGCGGCGATCCAGCTCGGTTTCGGCACCCGCAAGAGCAAGAATGTTTCCGGCGCCCGTCGCGGACACCTCGCCAAGGCGGGGGTCACCGGCGACACGTTGCCGGCGGTGTTGCGCGAGATCCGCACCACCGAGAGCGCCGAAGCCGGCGCCAAACTGGATGTGACCATTTTCTCGAACGGCGAGTTCCTCGATGTGGTCGGTACCAGCAAAGGCCGCGGTTTTCAGGGCGTTGTCAAACGCTACAATTTCGCCGGCGGTCGCGGCAGTCACGGCGGCGCGTGGGAGCGTCGTCCCGGTTCTATCGGTTGTCGCGAATGGCCGGGCCGGGTCAACAAAGGTAAGCGCATGCCGGGTCACTTCGGCTGTGCGCGCTGCACGGTGCAGAATCTGGAGATCGTCAAGGTCATGCCCGAAGAGAATCTCCTGCTGGTCAAAGGCGCGGTTCCCGGCGCGAACGGCGGCATCCTTGTCCTCCGCAGCGCGCTGAAAAAGAGCGCGACCAAGTAATTCGAAGGAGAACTGAATTATGTCGAATACTTTGGATATCCTTGATTGCACCGGCGCGAAGGTTGGCGAATACGCCATCCCCGAAGGTGTGATCGAGTTGGAAAAAGGCACCCAGGCGGTGCATGATGCGGTCGTCGCATATCTCGCTGGTCAGCGCGCCGGTACGGCGTGCACCAAGACGCGCGGCGAAGTCACCGGCGGCGGCGCGAAGCCTTTCCGCCAGAAGGGCCGCGGCGCGGCGCGTGCCGGTTCCAGCCGTAACCCGGTTTGGACTGGCGGCGGTGTCGCTTTCGGTCCCCGTCCGCGTTCTTTCGCGAAGAAAATCAACAAGAAAGTCCTTGTCCTCGCTCTGAAGCGTGCGCTTTCGGAGCGGATCAACGAAGGCAATGTGATCGTGCTCGACAAGTTCGCGCTTGCCGACCACAAGACCAAGAGCGCGTTTGCGGTGCTCAAAGCCCTCAACGTCGCCGATCAGAGCGTGTTGCTCTCGATCCCCGAACTCGACGAAGCGACGGTCTGCGCGACCGGAAACATCGCGAGTCTGGTGCTGCGCACGGCTTCCACGGTCAACACCTACGAGTTGATGCGCTTCAACAAGCTCGTCTTCACCAAGGATGCCCTCGATGCTTTCATCGGACGGCTGGCGTAAGGAGAAGTTGAAATGAGTAATGCTTTTGACATCATCATCGCGCCCGTTGTCACCGAAAAGTGCAACGCCCTGATGCAGGAAAAGAAGTACACCTTCAAAGTCAGCCCCAAAGCCGGCCGGATCGAGATCGGCAAGGCGGTCGAGGAACTTTTCAACGTGAAGGTGAAATCGGTCAATGTGATGAATTACGCCGGCAAAGCCAAGCGCGTCGGCCGCACGATGAAATCGGGCAAACGCGCCGATTGGAAACGCGCGGTGGTCACGCTTGCCGAAGGCAGCATCGAGATCATTTGAGGGAGATGGTAAATTATGGCTATCAAGAGTTTTAATCCGACGACTCCCTCGCGTCGCCATATGGCGGTGGTGGATAATTCCAACCTCAGCCCCGTGGCTCCGCTGAAGAGTCTGACCAAAGGCAAGAGTGCGACGGGCGGCCGTAACAATGACGGTCGTATCACCACCCGTTTCCGCGGCGCCGGCAACAAGCGTCGTTACCGGGCGGTCGATTTCCTCCGCAACAAAGACGGCGTTCCGGCGACCGTGGCGACGATCGAATACGATCCGAACCGCAGCGCGAATATCGCGCTCATCGTCTACGCGGACGGCGTGAAAAGCTACATCATCGCCCCCAACGGCCTCAAAGTCGGCGACAAGGTGATGAATGGTTCCAAGGCTGAATTGAAACCGGGCAACTGCCTGAAATTGCGTGACATTCCGGTCGGTATCGAGATCTGCTGCCTTGAATTGCAGCCCGGTGCCGGCGCCAAGATGGCTCGTTCCGCCGGACAGGTGGCGATCCTCCGCGGTAAGGAAGACGTCTACGCGCAGATCAAACTGCCCTCGGGCGAAGTCCGTATGATCCACCTCGATTGCCGTGCGGTGATCGGTCAGGTCGGCAACCTCGACTACATGGCCGCCAAGCTCGGCAAGGCGGGCAAGAAGCGTTATCTGGGCTTCCGTCCGCACGTCCGCGGCGTCGCGCAGAACCCGGTCGACCACCCGATGGGTGGTGGTGAAGGTCGTGAGTCGGGCGGCGGACATCCCGTTTCGCCGTGGGGTAAGCTCGCCAAAGGCAAGCGGACCCGTAATCCGAAAAAGACGTCCAAGAACTTCATCGTTGAACGGAGGAAGAAATAATGCCCCGGTCGATCAAAAAAGGTCCTTTCGTCGATCAGAGTCTGCTCGACAAAGTCGAAAAGATGAACGGTTCCAACAAGAGCCCGATCAAAACTTGGAGCCGTCGCTCCATGGTGATTCCGGATTTCGTCGGACACACGTTCATGGTTCACAGCGGCAAAAGTTTCACGCAGGTTTTCGTGACCGAAAATATGGTCGGTCACAAACTTGGCGAATTTGCGCCGACCCGTGCTTTCAAAGAACACGGTGTGGTTTCCGGCAAGTAATTGCCCCGATACCAGATATCGAAACCGCCGTACTCCAAAGGGGTACGGCGGTTTTTTAGTTATAAGTTTTTAGTTTTAAGTGCTACGCAGGGAGCTTTTCGGCTCCCTGACCCTCCGACAGCGCCGATGCATCGCATCGGCTTAAAAACAAATGGGCAGTACGCATTGACCAAACAATTCGCGTACTGCCGTTTTGTATCGTTCTATAAGCCGATGTAAGTATCGGCGTTTTGTGGCAGATATAAAGTTGGCGATAATCTTTTTGAGGATGCCCGCTGTGCCGTCGGGCAGAGCTGCGTAGCAGAGCAACTGCGTTGTCATCCTCAACGGACATTAACGGATAAAACCGTGCTCTCGCTCCGCGCCACACGGAAAACCGTGCTCGTCTACGGTCGGATTTCCCCCTTAAAATCTGCGATTTTCGGGGGAGCCCCCGCGCTCTCGCGAGTTAAATTTGCATAAGGGGGTACTTTTGTCAGAAAAACAGGGAGGTGTGCGGTATGCCCGACGGGATCGGCGCAAGAGGGGACAACCGTACTCTTACGGTTTTCCCCTCTTTGATCTCCCCTTTTCCCGTGCGATCGCAGTCGAAACGAATGTGGATGTTCCTTTTTTTACTCCCATACGCCTGCGCTTCGTTGTCGCGTTGCAAATCGTGCCGTCGCGTTGCTCCGGCTCAATTTGCAGCTCCTCCTCTCTCGCGGCTATCGTGCTCGTCTACGGTCGCTTGCGCAAACAACTGTTTGCGCATTTCCGCATTGCAATAGCAATGCGTAAAATCGCTCCCATCCGACTGCGCGCTCGTCGGCTACCGACTCGCATCCGACGGCAATCAAAGCGTATGTGGTATTTCTTCGGTTTCTTTCGCGGCGGTGTCCGCGAGAGAAACATCGGCGTGGGGAGTGTCGCAGACCAATCAGTCGGGCGAGCGGAGCGGCAGAGCGGAGCATTAGCCCGCGTGGGGCGCGAGTCAATTTGCAGTAACAAAATAGACGAGCCCGCGGAGATTTGCGGGGACATTTGGATAGAGCGCGGGCAAAACGCAAGTTCCGCAAATATCTGCGGCAGGTACAGATCCCGCCCTTGGCGGGCGCCGGGGAGTTAAGAGGGGACGACGTGAGTCCCCTCTTGCTCCCATCACGTTTGTTTTCAGCGCACTTGACTGCCGACGACCATAGTGAGATAGACTTTCTGATCGGCGGCGAGCGGTAACGCCGCGGAAAGTTTTTTCGCGTCGAAACTTCCGCAAGCGCAAGTGCCGAGATCCATAGCGGCACAGCCGAGGTAGACGTTTTGCATCATTGCGCCGACTTCCAAGGCGGCATAATCCTGACGGTTTCTTGTTGCCCAGACACTTTCGTCGAGGACGAAAATCAGGGCGAACGAGGCGGATTTGCACATCGCCTGATTGCTGGCGCAAGCCGTCATATAGTTGCCGCGCGCGACTTCGGTGAGGGTGTTTTGCTGACGGTCGAAACGGTAGACGGCATCGGCATCGACGACGTAGAGCGTCGCGGCGTAGCGGTTGATCGCGGCGGGGGTGACCCGATGACCGTCCGGACGGTTTTGCCCGGTGGCGCACCAGAGAAGGTCGGCGATGCACTGCATTTTCTTGTCGGGGGCGACGGGGGCAAAAGTACGGATCGTTTTTCTTTCCCGCATCGCCTGACGAAGCGGCATCGATGTATCGAGCGCAACTTGGGGCAACGTGATGACTTCCGCCGCACACGCGGAAAAAATCGCGCATGCGCCACAAAGATGAAGTAACATTTTTTTCATCGTTTTTCTCCTTTTTTATAAGAGGCTTTTCCGGAAAAGCCAGGTTTCAAATTTTCTGCCGCAGAGACCGTTGGGGGAGGCGAAATGCCCCGCTTCGACAAATCCGTTGCAAAAATAATAATCGAAATCGCAGGTTTCGTCCGTCCAAAGCAACATCGACGGAATTTTTTGCGCTTTCAGGCGTTTTTCCAATTCGGCGAGCAGAAGTTTGCCTGCGCCGCGCACGATGCTGGTGAAAAAAAGGAGAATAATCTCGCGTTTTCCGGCTTCCTTTTCTTCGGCGGCGCGGTTGCCGTCGAGATAGCGGCGGTATTCTTCAAAATAGCGTTTTTGGGCGGGATCGTCGAGCGGAGGGAGTTCATCGAGCCGCGCTTCATCCGGGAACGCGGCGAGGAGACAGCCGCAGAGTCCGCCCTCTTTTTCCGCCGCGAGGTTGAAAGAAGACGTGGGGGCAAAATAGTAACGCGCGAGATAGCGGTAGATCTCCGGTTTGACGGCTTGCGGCATCTCGGGAATTTCGTCACCCCAAAGTTGCAAGGCGATGCGTCCGGCATCGTTCAAGTCGGCATCGGTGAAATCGCGGATGAGAATATCGCTCATTTCAGTTGCAGACCGTCGTGAAAGGCGGTGCCGGCGATTTCTCCGAGCGCGAGATAACGGTGGCGGACGGGGTCAAAAGTGATCGGCGCGAGTTTGACGGGATCGATTTTGCCGTCGGGAGCCAAAACGCTTTCGTCGGCGCTGACGTTGACGATCTCGCCGACGGCGCACCCCGTTTTTTCGTCGTAGGAAAGCAGTTTGCATTCCAGCGTCATCGCGAGTTCCCCGATCACGGGGGCATCGACGAATTGCGATTTCTGCGTATGGAATCCCGCTTTGGCGAGTTTTTCCTTTTCCTCGTTGCCGGAGACAAGTCCAACGTAATCGCAGGCGGCGACGTGGCGGACATCGCCGACGGCGACGCAGAACGTGCGTCGCGCGAGCAGATTTTTCGCCGTCTTGTGGTCGGGGGCGATGCAGACGCCGATCTGATTGGTGTCGTGGATGCCGCCCCACGCGGCATTCATCGCGTCGGGGATGCCGTTTTCATCGTAAGTCGAAACGATCAGTACCGGCATCGGATAGAGCCAGCATTGCGGGCCGAAATTTTTACGCATAAGGCAGGACTCCTTTATTTGCCGCTTTGTTCAAGACAGATGGTCTGCGTCGGGAAAGCGATGTCGAGTTTCGCTTCGGTGAATTTTTCGAGGATCTGGAAATTGATCTCCTCTTTCGCCTTGACGAACTTGCCGAAATCGGTCGTCTGAAAAAAGCATACCGCTTGCAGATTCAGCGAGTAGTCCGCCATTTCGCTGAATGTGATGACGGGCGGCTGTTTTTCGCTGAAAAGAGGATGCTTGTCGAGAATTTCGTGCAGGATCTCCTTGCCGCGGCGCAGATCGTCGACCGTTGAATTGTAAGTGAGCGTGATCACAAAAACTTCCTTGAAATTCGGACGTTTGGAGCAGTTGTGGATCGGCATGTCGGTCATCGTGCGGTTGGGAATGCTCCAAGTGGTGCCGTCGAGCGAACGCAGTTGCGTACTGCGCAAGCCGATCGTTTCGACGACGCCGTCCTTGTCGCCGACCTGGATGCGGTCGCCGATGCGGAAAGGCCGGTCGACGATCAGCGAAACGGCGCCGAAAATGTTGGCGATGGTATTTTGCGCGGCAAAAGCAATCGCCATTGCGACGATGCCGGCACCGGCGAGCAATGCGCCGATGTTGATGCCGAAAACGTTGTTCATCAGCATCAGGATCGCGATGATCCAAAGGATCGTTTTGAAAAGCGGCCGCAGCAGATTGGCGAGGAGATCGCCGTAAGCGATGTTTTGGACATTGATGACGGAAACGAGCACTTCACTTAATATCCGGGTCGCGCGGAGCATCAGTTGCAATCCCAGAAGGATCATCACGCCGAGGTAGACCCGATGCAGGAAAAAACTCATTCCGTGATTCAAATGGAGGAAGCGGAGACTCAGGAAAATGCCGCTGGCGGCAAGCATCCAGACGATCGGCGTCTGCGTCGCCTGAACAAACTGGTCGTCGTGCTTGGTTTTGGTCTTGCGCGTCCAATTGCCGAGCACTTCGCGGAAAATGAAGTGGAGCAGTTTGGCGGCGATGACGGAAAGGATGATGCACATCGCAAAGGCGAGATAACGGGCCGTAAGCGAAGTTGTCCCGGCATTCAGCTGCCGGATGAAATCGACGATTTGATTGAAAGTCTGCATAAAAAACTCCTTGTGTTTCTATCATATTATAAACGCCCGACAGGGAAAATGCAAATTTTTCGTGCCGGAGAAAGCGGCTTTTTTCTTGCTTATCGGGGATTTTGGCGGTATATTGTATTTGTGCAGAGAAAACCGTAAACAATTGAGGTGAAAAATGGCTGAAACGAAATGTTCTTCCGGAAAAAGCTGTGAAGAGTGTAAATTGAAGCACGAGTCGCAGGAGTGCAAGATCCACGCCGCGCTGGAAAAAGTCGACCGCCGGCTGATCGTGATGTCGGGCAAGGGCGGCGTCGGCAAAAGCACCGTCGCGGTCAATCTCGCGTTGAGTTTCGCGTTGCAGGGCAAGCGCGTCGGATTGCTCGACGTCGATTTGCACGGGCCGAGCGTCCCCAAAATGCTCAAATTGGAGGACTACCGTCCGGAAGTTTCCGGCAGCGGCAAAATGCTTCCGGCGGAGATCGGCAGTCTCAAAGTCGTCAGCATCGGTTTCCTTTTGGAACATACCGACAGCGCGGTCGTCTGGCGCGGTCCGATGAAAATCGGCGTCATCAACCAATTCATCACCGACGTGGAATGGGGAGAACTCGATATTCTCGTCGTCGACGCGCCTCCGGGGACGGGCGACGAGCCGTTGACCGTCTGCCAGGATCTCGCGGGCGACAAGGCGGAAGCGATCATCGTGACGACGCCCCAGCAGGTGTCGGCGACCGACGTTTCCAAGTCGCTCACTTTCTGCAAGCAACTCGGTTTGAAAGTCGCGGGACTCGTCGAAAATATGAGCACTTTCATCTGCCCACATTGCGGCAAGGAGACGGCGATCTTTTCCTCCGGCGCGGGCGAGGAACTGGCGAAAAAATACGATGTGCCGCTTCTGGGCAAACTCCCGATCGACCCGATCGTCTGTCAAGGGGGCGACGAGGGGACGCCTTTCATCCGCCGCTTTGCCGGAAGTCTCACCGCCGCGAGTTTCGCCGGGATCGTCGACAAGTTGTCGCAGGAATAAGGAGAAACGAGGATGAAAGACATCGCTTCCATCGCGCGCGACTGCATCACCGTTGCTCCGTCGCTGCTCGCTGCCGACTTCACGCAGTTGGAAAGCCAATGCCGCGAAGTCGCTCTCGCCGGCGCGGACGCGCTTCACCTCGACGTGATGGACGGGCACTTCGTTCCCAATATCTCTTTCGGCGTGCCGGTCGTGAAAAGTCTGCGCAAAAAGTGCGACCTCTTCTTTGACACGCATTTGATGATCTCGCACCCGAAACAGTACGCCAAGGCGTTTGTCGATGCGGGAAGCGATCTTTTGACCTTTCACATCGAGTGCGACGACGAGATCGATGCCGTGCTCGACGAATGCGACAGACTCGGCGTGCCCGCCGGGCTTTCGCTGAAACCGGGAACTCCGGCGGAAGCGGTTTTTCCCTACCTTGAACGGGTAAAACTTATCCTCGTGATGACGGTCGAGCCGGGCTTCGGCGGACAATCCTTTATGGCGGATCAGATGCCGAAACTCGCGAAGATCAAGCGCGAGATCAAACGACGCGGTCTGCCCGTACTCGTCGAAGTCGACGGCGGCGTCGCGCCCGCGACCGCGCCGCAGGTGGCGTCGCACGGCGGCAGTATGCTCGTCGCCGGGACGGCGGTTTTCCGCGCGCCCGAGGGAATGGCCAAGGCGATTTCAAGTCTCAAAGCCAATACGGCGACGCTCGATTCCGCGCTCTGAAAAAGCGATGAAAAAATTCGGCGCCGACGTGGAATTCCCCGGTTTCGGTGCGTGGCGCATCGAAGACGACGGGGAATGTCTCCTTTATCTGCGTCCGTCGCTTTTCGGCGCGGAAACGCTTGCTCCGTCGGCTCTCACGCGTCAAGTCATCGCCGAGTTGAACGACTATTTCCTCGGGAAGCGGCGAAGTTTCGATTTACCGCTTGCTCCGTCGAAAACCGTATTTCAGGAAGCGATGCGGCGCGCGCTTTTGACCATTCCTTACGGAGAAATCACAACTTACGGCAAACTTGCCGCGCTGATGGGAAGTCCTCGCGCCGTCCGCGCCGTCGGGCAGGCGTTGCACGTCAATCCGATCGCCGTGATCGTGCCCTGCCATCGGGTTTTCGCCGCAGACGGCATCGGCGGTTTTGCCTTTGGGGCACCGCTCAAACTGCGGCTTGTCGAGTTGGAAAAAAAGAATGCTCCGGTGAAGTCATAAAGGCGTTGGGCGTCAACCGGGAGGATGCGGTTTATTTTTTTCGGCACCGCACGAGAAAACGGGCGAAGCACGGAGCGTACGCCGCGAGGTGCAAAACGCTTTGTTTGAGTGCGCCGAAACGCGCATCGCGCCAGAATTTTTCCGGCAATCGTGCCAGAATTTCGCGCGTTTCCGAAACGGAAAATCCGTCGGCGCGGAGCGTCGTCATCAGGGCATCGGTGAGCAGTCTTTGCCGCGCATCGTCAAAAAAAGCGTCGTCTTTCAGCAGCAAATCGATTTTTCGCGCCGCCGCGACGGAACTTCGCGCTTTTTCTTTTGTCTCCTTTGCCGTCGCGGAAAAGGGATTACCGACGTAGTGGTACAAGGCTTCGTCAACGACCGCGATTTTTCGGGCGGAAAGGAAATAACGCACGTTGAAAAGCAGATCCTCCGCCGTGACTGCCGTCTCGTCAAACGAGATCGAACAAGTCCGGATGATCTCCCGGCGGTAAAGTTTATTCCAGCAGGAATTGAATTCCATGGAGGGCATCTGCCGGGCGATGAATTCTTTGCCGCTCGATGCCGGAGCGGTCTCATGGCGGATCGCGGCGTTGCCGCTTTCGCGAAAAAATCCGCACACGGCGGCGTCGGCGTTGTCCTGTCTGATTTTTTCGACGAGTTTCCGGAAAAAATCAGGTTCGACGAAATCGTCGGCATCGCAAAAGGCGATGAATTCTCCGGTCGCCGCGGCACACCCCGCATTGCGGCCCGCCGAGACGCCGCGCCTTGTCCTTTGACGCAAGATCGTGACGTTTTTGACCTCGCGCGTCATTGCACAAAGTTTTTCAACGGAATCATCCGTGGATGCGTCATCGACGAAAATGAGTTGCGTTTCTCCGGCGATCGCGGCGGCGATGAGCGACCCGGCGCATTTTTGCAGGGCGCATCCGGCATTGAAACAGGGAATGATGACGGAAAGTTCCACGCGGGCTCTACTTTTTGATTTGTTTCTGCTGCGAAAAGAGCCAGTCGAAATTTTTGGCGTCGCGGTAGACGGGGATCCAGATAAAATGCCCGCCGTCGAGTTCGCGGTACTCAAATTTTTTGCCGCCCGCTCTTTCCAATGCTTTCGCCATTTTTCGCGAACGGACAACGGGGACGATGGTATCGCTGTTTCCGTGGTAGAAAAGGATCGGGATTTCCGTAAGGCGCGGCGCTTCTTTCACGTCGCAGCCGCCGCAGAGGATCAAGGCTCCGGCAAAGAGATCGGGTCGGCGGCAGAGAATGTCCCAACTGCCGTATCCTCCCATGGAAATACCGGTTACGTAAATGCGGCAGGGATCGACGGCGAATTCGGCGCACTTTTGATCGAGGAGTTTGAGGAGCATCGCCATCGGTTTCGACGGCTTTTTGGGGATCGTATGCGATTTTCTGCCCCAGTCGACTTCGACCCAGCGGCACTCTTTGGGGCATTGCGGCGCGAGGACGATGATTTTAAGTTCGTGCTTCCGGCAGTACGCCATAATGTCGGGGAAGTTGTTGATGAGCTGCTGCAAATTGTCGTTGCCGCGCTCGCCTGCGCCGTGGAGAAAGAGCAAAAGCGCGTATTTCCCCGGTTTGGATTCCCCGAGCACCGCCTGACGGTAGGGCAGTTCATTTTTGCCGTCGCGGAAAACTTCCGCCGTCATTCCGAGATCATTGATCGCTCCGGCGGCAAGTGCCGTCAGTATGCCGAAAAGCAGAAAAAGTTTTTTCATAACTTCATTTCCTCCGGTATCTGGTTGAGTTGCTTTAATATAAACTTTTTTTGCCCTTTTGCCAAGTCTGCTTTTGAACAAATGCTTTTTTTGTGCTATATTTACAGTTGTGGAACAAAAAAGGAAATTGTCCTTATGATCAAAATCGATTCTTACTACGCTTATTATCTCGCCGACAACGACGAGATCTGTCTGGTTTCCGGTGATAAGAAATATACCCGTCACCAATTGCTCTGCGCCGTCAACGCCAATGCGAAACGCTATACCGCCAACGCCGGAGACCGCGTCGCCATTTTGTGCGAAAACCGTCCGGAATGGCCGGCGGCTTTTTGGAGCGCATGGTGTCATCACGCGATCGCCGTACCGGTCGACGCGATGGCGAATGCCGAAGACATCGCCTACATTTTCGGCGATTGTCAGCCGGTGGCAATTTTCGTTTCCGCCAAGACCCGCGAAACGGCGGAAAAGGCGGTCGCGATGGCGCATCTTGAAACAAAACTGCTCTCGATCGATGATTTCGACACGTGGGGCGACACCTCCGACAACACGCCGATGCCGCATCACGAGGATGACGAACTCGCGCTTTTCATCTACACGTCGGGAACGACGTCCGCTTCCAAGGGGTGTATGCTGACGTTTCACAATCTGGAAGTCAATTTCAAGAGTATGACCGAGGAAGTTCCCGTCTGGCTGCCAGATCAGACGACGGTGGGACTTCTGCCGTACCACCACATTTTCCCGTTGCAGGGATGCCTTTTGATGCCGCTTGTCCGCAAAGGGTGCAAAGTGGTTTTCTGCCCCTCGTTCAACGGGCCGGACATCGTGAAAACGATCCACGACAACGAGGTCACGGTCTTCATCGCCGTGCCGCGCGTCTTTCAGCTTTTCCGCGACGCGATCCTCAAAAAGATCAATGCCAATTTCGTGGCGAAACTGCTTTTCAGACTTTCCAAGGCGGTCGGAAGTCTCCGCTTTTCCCGCTTGCTTTTCCGCTCGGTGCAACAGGCTTTCGGCGGCAAGATGCGGCTTTTTCCGACGGGCGGCGCCGCACTCGACTACGGCGTTTACGACGACTTGTACGCGCTCGGATTTCAGATGCTTCCCGGCAGCGGAATGAGCGAGACCAGTCCCGCGCTCGCCTTTACCCGCATCGGTCATCCGCGCCGCGAATCCGCCGGGCAGTTGCTCGACATTTTTGACGCGAAAATCGCCGACGACGGCGAATTGCTGATCCGCGGTGAAAGCGTTTTCAAAGGCTACTGGAATAAGCCGGAGGAGACCGCCAAGGCGTTTACCGAAGACGGCTGGTTCCGCACCGGCGACCTCTGCCGGATCGACGAAGACAAATTCCTCTTTTACATCGGGCGCAAAAAGGAACTCATCATCCTTTCCAACGGCAAAAACGTGCCGCCGCTCGTTATCGAGGATAAACTTGCGGCATTGGGCAAAGGTTTGATCGAAGAAGTCGCCGTCGTCGCCACCGGTGATGTGCTCGGCGCGATCATTCTACCGGATTTCAAGGGATTGCAGGAGCGCAAGATCGTCAATATCGCCGAGACCATCCGGCAGAATGTGATCGCCAAATACAATCAGGGCGCCGAAGGATATATGCGCATTTTGAATTGCAGTTTCGTTTCGTCGCCGCTGCCGCGGACGCGTCTTGGCAAACTGCAACGGCACAAACTCAAATTCGTCGTCGAGTCGGCGCAAGGTGAGGTCAAAGCCCAGAGCGCGCCGGAGCCGGATCTCGCCGAATACCGCGTCATCCGCGATTTCCTGATCTCGGAGCAGAATTGCGCCAAGGTGCACCCCGACGACCACTTCGAGATCGACCTCGGGATCGATTCGCTCGCCAAAGTGGAACTGATGGTTTTCCTCAACGAGGCATTTGATACGGAATTGACCGAGGAAATGCTCGCCGATCATCCGACTCCGCGCCAGCTCGCCGAGTTTCTGCACGAAAAATCCGGCGGCGCCGGGGCGAAACTCGCCAAATTCGACTGGGGCAAACTGCTTGCCGACGCGCCGGAGCGGGAGATCCCCGTGTGCGGCTGGCGTCATCGCGCTTTTCAATTTGTGACGAAATTTCTCATCAAAACGCTGTCGCGCTCCAAATTTTACGGGATGGAAAACATTCCGCAGGGAGCGGCGATCTTCACCGTCAACCACCAGAGCGCGATCGACGGCGCGCTGGTCGCATATCCTTTGGATAAAAAGCAGTTGCGAGACACTTATTTTTACGCCAAAAAGGCGCATTTTTCCTCGCGTTTCGGGCAGAATTTCGCCGCGCGCCACAATACCATCCTCATCGACCTCAACCGGGATATCAAAGGCTCTTTGCAGGAGTTGACCGGCGTTTTGCGGCAGGGTAAAAAGATCGTGATTTTCCCGGAGGGAACGCGCTCCTATGACGGAAAACTCGGCGTTTTCAAAAATTCCTTTGCGATCCTGGCGCGGGAATTGCAGTTGCCGATCGTTCCCGTCGTGATCGACGGAGCCTACCGGGTGTTGCCGCGCGGACAGCACTTCCCGTCGCTTTTCCGCAAGATCGACGTCCGCTATCTGCCCGCTTTTACGCCGTCGAAAGAAATGACCTACGCGCAGATCGCCGCCGAAACGGCAAAGCGTATTGAAACATCGCTCAAAAAATAGTCATCGCGCGCGTGTTGCGCTTTTTGCCAAGTGATGCTATATTAAGACGTGAATCGGATATCAACTTTTTTGAAGGATAAAAATATGGCTGAAAATCAGATAATGGAAAATCAGGCGGTCGACTTCATCCGGGAGATCGTCAAAACCGACCTTGCGGCAGGCAAAAACGACGGCAAGATCGTGACGCGCTTCCCGCCGGAGCCCAACGGTTATATCCATATCGGACACTCCAAGGCGATCTGCCTTGATTTCGGCATCGCCAGGGAATTCGGCGGCAAGTGCAATCTGCGCTTTGACGATACCAACCCGACCAAGGAGGATACGGAATACGTCGAATCCATCATCGGCGACGTCAAGTGGCTCGGCTGGGAGCCCGCCAACATTTTCTACGCGAGCGACTATTTCGGAAAGATGTACGAGTGCGCCGTCGAACTCATCAAGCGCGGTCTCGCCTACGTCTGCGAACTTTCCCCCGAGGAATGGGATGAATCCTATCGGGGCAACCTCGTGACTCCCGGCAAGGAATCGCCCTACCGCAACCGCTCCGTCGAGGAGAATCTCGACCTTTTTGAACGGATGAAAAACGGCGAATTCGCCGACGGTGCAAAAGTCTTGCGCGCCAAGATCGATATGGCGTCGACCAACATCAATATGCGCGACCCCGTCATCTACCGCATCCGCCGCGTCAGCCACTTCCGCCACGGCGACAAGTGGTGCATCTACCCGATGTACGATTTCGCACATCCTCTGGAAGACGCTTTCGAGGGCGTGACCCATTCGCTCTGTACGCTGGAATTTGAGATCCACCGGCCGCTTTACGACTGGGTGTTGGACAGCCTCGGTTATCCGATCGATCACCGTCCGCGCCAGATCGAATTTTCGCGTCTCAATCTCACTTATACGGTGATGAGCAAACGCAAACTTCTGCAACTGGTCAAGGAGCATTACGTTTCCGGCTGGGACGACCCCCGGATGCCGACCGTCTGCGGGATGCGCCGCCGCGGCGTGCCCGCTTCGGCGTTGCGTAAACTCAATCAACTGGTCGGCATCACCAAGTTCGACGGATTGACCGACGTCGCCTTGTTGGAGCATTGCATCCGCGAGGAACTCAACGCGACCGCGCCCCGCTTTATGGCGGTGCTCGATCCGCTCGAAGTCGAGATCACCAATTATCCCGCCGAGGGGATCGCCGATCTCGAAGCCCTCAACAATCCCGAAAATCCCGCCGACGGCGGCAGGAAAATCCAATTCGGCAAAAAACTTTTCATCGAGCGCGGCGACTTTATGCTTGAACCGCCCAAGGGCTATTACCGGCTCTCGGTCGGCAAGGAAGTGCGTCTGCGGTACGGCTATTTCCTCAAATGCGAAAACGCCGTCCTCGATGCCGACGGCAACGTCGTCAAACTGGAATGCACCATCGATCTCGCTTCGCGTGGCGGCAATTCGCCCGATGGGCGCAAGGTCAAGGGGACGATCCACTGGGTCAACGCCGAAACCGCCGTGCCGGCGGAGATCCGGCTTTACGACCGTCTTTTCACCGTGGAGCAACCGGGCGCCGACGGCGTCGATTTCCTGACTCAGCTCAATCCCGATTCTTTCCGGGTGACGACCGGCTATCTCGAACCCGCGCTGGCGCAGATCCCCGCCGGCACGAGCGTCCAGTTTGAACGTACCGGATATTTTTCCGCCGACCGCGACGGTACGCCGGAAAAACCGGTTTTCAACCGCACCGTCAGCCTGAAAGACTCGTGGAGCAAACAGCAGAAAAAATAAAACGGGCTTTGCAATGAAAAAAGTGGGCGAAATCTGGAAGCGTTTCCGCGACATCCTGCAATGGAGCGCAAAGTGTCACCGCGACAATTTGAATAGTCAGCGCGCGACGACGCTCACTTACTATACGCTTTTTGCGATCGTCCCCCTCGCGGCATTGCTCTTTGGTCTCACCAAGGGGTTCCAATTGGAAATGCTGCTGAAAGAGTCGCTTTGCGCGCGCTTCCCCAATCAGGAGACGTTGTTTCAGTGGATCTACGCCTTTGCCGACAATATGCTGGCGCGCACCTCCGGCAGCGTCGTCGCCGGCATCGGTATCGTCGTGTTGCTGTGGAGCGGTTACATCCTCGCGGACAACGTGGAAGCCTCCTTTGCCGCGATCTGGAATCTGCCCCGCCGCCGGAATGTGATCTACCGCTTCAACAGTTATTTCACCGTCCTCTTTCTGGTGCCGATCCTGATGATGGCGTTGAGCAGTATCGACGTCTGGGGGCGGTCGCTGATCCGTCATTTTTTGGAGGGAAGTCCCAATGTCGGCGATATGATGATCGCCTGGTATAATGTATTTGTCAGCATTTTTCCGTCCATTATTACGGTGGCGGTCTTCTTTCTCATTTACTTTTTTGTCCCCAATACCAAAGTCCGCTGGCGGCCCGCGTTGCTGGCGGCAGTCCTCGCGGGAGGCATTTACCAGTTGACGCAGGGATTTTTCATCATCGCCCAACGGAAAATTTTTTCCTACAATCAGGTTTACGGCAGTTTCGCGATGCTGCCGCTTTTCCTGATCTGGGTGCAATGGGCGTGGCAGATCGTCCTCTGGGGCGCGGAAGTGAGTTTCGTGACGCAAACCATCGACAGCGGGCGGTTTGATCTTGAAATGCAGAAATCCAACCATTTTTCGACCTTGTTGCAACAGCAGTTGGCGGTGGCGAAAATCATTTTTTGCAATATCCGCGAAAACCGCGGGATGACGAAACGCGAGGAATTGCAGTCGCGGCTCGGGATCACCGAAACGGAGATCACCCGCGCCGTCGAAGCGTTGAAACAGGCGAAACTGATCGATGAGATCAAAAAAGACAAGGAAACCGGTTTTCTGCCGACGGCGTCCAGCGAGATCACCTTGTTTGAATGCATCAGCCGCCTGCGCGGCGACGACAACTGCAAATGGTCAACGGAAATCGAGCGCGAATGCGCTCATTTGAAAAACGCCTTTACGGATTTGCAGGAAGCGGAAAAAACCGTTTCCCGCGACATCAAATTGCATCAATTGTAAAACGTGGTCCGGTAGCTCAGTGGATAGAGCATCTGCCTTCTAAGCAGGTGGTCGCGGGTTCGATCCCCGCCCGGACTACCATTTTTTTGCCACAAACGTGGCAAAAAAATATGAAACCTGTCAAGGTTTCGCTTCATACGCCGTCAGGCGTGCTTCATATCGCGAAGCGATGCTTCATGCACCCAAGGTGCGCTTCATTCCCCCCCTTGCCAGATGAAACGGCTCATTGCATTCGCCATGAAGCGATGATCTGCTTCGCATCTCATCATGAAGCATTCGCCATGTAAAATGGCGAATATAAAGAGGAAGTCATTTTATCACAATGGAAACCTGTCAAGGTTTCGCTTCATACGCCGTCAGGCGTGCTTCATATCGCGAAGCGATGCTTCATGCACCCAAGGTGCGCTTCATTCCCCCCCTTGCCAGATGAAACGGCTCATTGCATTCGCCATGAAGCGATGATCTGCTTCGCATCTCATCATGAAGCATTCACCATATAAAATGGCGAATATAAATCGGAAATTGTATTATACTACAATG
This sequence comes from Victivallaceae bacterium, assembly GCA_016292515.1. Taxonomy (GTDB): domain Bacteria; phylum Verrucomicrobiota; class Lentisphaeria; order Victivallales; family Victivallaceae; genus UBA1784. The sequence continues at coordinate 21,851 of JAEDIJ010000010.1, read as the reverse complement.
AAACCTGTCAAGGTACAAAAGTACTGAACAAAAAATAGCCGAGTTGCAATTGAAACTATGTCGTGAAAAGAAAATGGATCGTCATACATTGGATGAAATTCAGGATCATAATTTTATCCCGGGCATAGAGATCCGTTGAGTAGCGAATAGGCGGACGTGTCAAACCGGACATTACCGCATCGGCATATGGGGCGGAGCTCCGGCGGGAGCAGGGGGAGCCGGAGCGTCTGCGTGACTTTGGCGACGACGTTTCCCGGCTCCCTGCCGGACACTGAAAACTTGTAACTTGACGTTTTACTTTTTCTTGAAAACGATCATGGTTTCCGCTGCGACCGAAGTCGGCATTTTGCCGTTCAACGCGACTTTTTTGCCGTTGCAGACGAGATAGTCGGCGGCGAATCCAGCGGGAAGTTCCGCTTTGAGTTCTTTGACGCCGTCCCAGAAAAAGAGCGCGCCGCCTTTGTCGCTGATCCACGATGTCCCGCACGGCGTTTCGCGGATGAACGGCATCCCGAATGTCAGTGTTTCATTGATCGCAGGGACAAAGGAGACCGCCGCTTCAAGTTTCGCCTTTCTGCCGATCCCCGTTTCAAAATCCAACGCCAGCGCGTCGAGTTCCATCGGCCAGAAAATATCGTACATCGCCAGACGGAAAAAGGGACAGCGGAATCCGCCCCAGTGGATCTGGGCGCCGATCATTGCGAATTCGTTGCCGACGGGCTCGTTGTAGATGTTTTCGCGGAAAATATATCCGTCGATCACGCAGGGATTTTGCCCCTCGGTGACGACCCAGCCGCCTTTTTTGAAGTAGTGACGGAAAATTTCCATCTGACTCCAAAAGTTGACGCGGCTTTCCGGCGTGCCGAAGTTGACGCAGTGCGACGCCGTACCGCCCATATCGTACCAGACCGTTTTGACCCCCTGTGCCATCATATTGTCAACGACGCCGAGGTGCCATTTCATGAATTCAGGATGATTCATGTCCGCCGTATAGAAGTGGCCGAAATAGGTCGCGAGTTTGCCGTTTTCGTCCTTGTGATACCACTCGGGATGTTCTTTCACCGTCGGCGTCACGTCGGGCGAATGGCAGCAGGGGAACCAGGGATAACCCGCAAGATCGCGCTCTTTGCACATTTGCATCATGGAGAGTTTTCCCTGAAAACCCTCCATCGGCGTGGGGCAGTAGGGCAAAAAGTGGAGATCAAAACCGTGATCCCGCGCGAAATCCATGATTTTTGCGATCTGCGGACGCGTGCAGGTGTTGGAGTGCGCGCTGCAAGGTTTCGCCGCAGTTTCCGGGAAGTTCGCCTTTTGCCGCAGATTTTTGCGCATATACTGATACATCGCGATCCAGTCGTTGGTCGTGTTGTATTTGGCATCGGTCACCATCTGCCAGAAAAGCGGAGTCTGTTGCGGCGCCTTGACGCGGCCGAATTCAAAATTGATCCTGCCGGTCGCGTAATCGTTGCCCTTTTTGACCGTGTAGCCGAGCCCCGTCGGCGCGGGCGCGTCGACGAATTCCGCAAAGACGGCATCGCTGCCCTCGATCCAGCTGAAAGGCTGACCGTCGGAAAAGAATCCCCAGTTTCTCGTATTGTTGTCGATCTTGCCGGAGATATCGAAATCTTTGTATCCGCGCGGCGGCTGATAGCAGGTGAAGCGGCGGAAATTTTTGTTGCCGACATCGACTTTTTGCACGAGACTGATCGACGCGAGCAAGTGTGACGGCATTTTTTTCAGCGTGATCCGCTGACCGAAACCCGTGAACTTGCGACCGTCGATATTCATTTCGCCCGTGACAAAAGTCCATTCGTAACTGCTTCCGTCATCGGCGTTCACGGTGATCGTCGCCTGATTGCCGCCCGCGATGCCGGTGATCGACCAGACCGCCTTGGAGGCTTTCACTTCGCGTTTGACGTCGACGCCCTCGGCGGTTTCCATCGAATCGACCTTGTCCGCCTTGGCGGGGTAGCCGACTTTGGGAAGTTCAAGATCGCGCACGTACGGTTTTTTCGCCCCGGGATAATAGAGCGAAACCGATTTTTTGTCATTGGCAACGACGATTTTCGCACCGTTGCTGAAAAGCAACTCGTTGCCGTTGACGGTAACGGTCGTCGCCGTTTTGCCGAGACTGAATTCGGGGATCGCGACCGCGATGTCGGCTTTTTCGATCGTCTTGGGCTGAAATCCCTTGTCCGCAAGAGCCTTTTTCAGGCGTCTTTGCGCATCGACTTTGGCATCGGGATAAGCGGTTTCCGCGATCGCGGCGCAGAGCGTCGGAGTGTACGCCCAGTTGAAAAGTTGTTGCGCAATTTGCAATCTTTCAAATTGCGCGTTCCAGAAAACGACTTTGCCTTTGCCGAGCGTCATTTCGGCGATGTAGGGGGAAACCGGACTGCCCGTACCGTCGACGATATAGGAAAGGACGCGGCTTCCTTTTTTGGCTTGGCAACTGCGGAAAACGGTGTAGATCTCCCATTTTTCCGGCAACAGCGAAAACTGCGGATCCGCCGGACGCAGGGCGAAAACGTTATCGAGGGAAACCTCCTCCATCGTATCCGCGACCGCGAGTTTTTCCACCGGCAGCAGATGATTGAGTTTTTCCGGCACGTTGACGGTAAAGACGACGCAACCGCCGTTTTCGATATAGCGTTGCAACGTCGCGATGCGTTCGGCGGTAAAGAGTTTTTCCTGTCCCGCTGTCGGCATCGAATCGAAGACGATGATTTTATATTTCGCCAGATTTTTGAATTCCGGCGTGATCCCGTCAAGCGGAGTCGGCTCCACGGGGTCGGTCGGGGTGATCTTGATGCTCGCGCCGCTGCATCCGTCAAGGTAAACGCCGTTGAGCAGCGTCACGCGGTAACCCGCCTGGGCGAAATCGCCGCTGTGCTGATTGGCGACCCACGGTCTGCCGCCGGAAAGAAGCAGCATATCGGGACCGTCCCCCTTGGGTTGCGGCCGCGCGAAAATGCCTTCCAGCTGACGTGCGGAGGGCTTGCGGTCTTTGTTGACGACGGGCGCGGGAGCCTTGGCGCAGTCGAAATTCCGGTCGGTCGAAAAGAGAATGCGGTCGACCCGCGCGATCTCGACGTTGGCGGTCATCTTGATCGAATTGTTCTTTTCATTCAAATGGACTTTGTATTTGAAAGGCACCCAGTGCCAGCCGGGCTTGCCGCCGTCGGGGATCTTTTCGTCGCCCGCCTTGCCCATTTTCAAGTTATTGACGGTAAAATTAGTGTAACGCCAGCCGCCGCCGTGGGTCATCACCCGGACAAAGACGTAATAATCGCCCGGCGTCGCGTCAAAAGTGGTCTTTGCGACACTTTTGGCTTTGCCGCCCATCATCGCGGTCGCGCCGCCGTAATCGACGACCTGCCAGTCGCCCGGAGCTTTGAAGTCTTCCGCCTCGACGACGACTTCGGCGGCATTCAGCGCGAATGCCGCCGCGAGGGCGGGAAACGCCAGCAAAAAACGGTTTTGCAATTTCATACTTTGATCTCCTTTCCTGTGATGAACCAAAAAAATCCGTTCCTATTTGTTTTACCTTTTTACGGTCTGAATTTCAAGCCATCTTCCGTCCCATCCCTCGAATTCCGGGATCGCGACGCAGGCGAAATTTCCGTCGCGGACACGTCTTTCTCCGCCGCCGAAACAAGGCAGGTCAGAAACGAAAGGACAGATACGGCGAGCCTGCGGAATTTCACAATGCTTTCTCCTTGATTTGCGGATTATAGAACAAATATAGCACGTTTTGCAGTGAATGCAATATCCGAAAATTGATATTTATAGCATAAACAATGCAGAATTTGCAGAAACGGGAGATTTGTGCTATATTACGCATTGTTTGCGTATATTAATGAAAATTTTTCAGAGGATCGAAAAATGAAAAAAAGCATTGTTTTTTTGTTGATTTTCCGGCTTGTTTCGCTGTTTGCCGAGCAGACGGCGTTGACCATTCGTTTCGATCAGGAAAACGGCGTCATCAAGAAATCTTTGCACGGCAGTAATTATATGCCGTCCATCATCGGCGCCGACCGCGACGGGGATTTCCGGGCGATGCGTTTCACCTGTTGCCGGACGCACGATCAAGCCCTTTGCAACCCCGGACAGCGCATTGTCGACACGCATTTCATTTTCCCCCGCGAGGACGCCGATGCCGCCGATCCGGAAAATTATTACTTCGCGGCGACGGATCATCTTCTGAATACTCTGATCCGCAACGGGAGCACGGCTTATTACCGTCTGGGGACCAGTATCGAAAACACCGCCGGCACGGTACACTTCAACACGCTTCCCGTCCGGGACGCCAGGCAGTACGCGAAAATTCTCGCCGGGATCATCCGGCATTACAATTACGGGTGGGCGAACGGTTTCAAAATGGCGATCCCCTACTGGGAAATTTGGGGTGAGCCCAACAACATTCCCTATCTGTGGGCAGGGACAAAAGAGGAATTCATTTCATTTTTCGCGACCGTGTTGCAGCATCTCAAAACGGAATTTCCCGATGAAAAGATCGGCGGTCCCGGGCTGACCTGGCCCGATCCCGAATGGATCCGTCCGCTTTTGGCGGAATGCCGAAAACGCGGCGTCACGCCGGATTTCATCTCGTTTCACACCTACGTGGACAAGCCGGAAGTGATGGCGCACTTGGTGAAAGATTGCCGCGCCATCCTCGATGCCGCGGGGTGCCGGGAAACGGAAGTTCACCTCAACGAATGGCATTATCTGCGCGGGAAATGGGCGGAATTGACGGCGGAAATGGACGAAGCCGGCTACGATGATCTGACCCGCGGCGTTTCCGGAGTGTGGGGAATTGATTCCGCCGCTTTCAACGTCGCGATGCTCGCGCTTTTTCACGATGTGCCGCTGGATGTGGCGTGCTATTACGGTTTCGGCATTTCCGGCAACGCCGGAACTTGGGGATTTTACCGTCACGGCAGAAAGAAAAACAAAAATTTCTACTCGATGAAAATGATCGGGGAGTTTGTCGATTCCTATTCCCGACGAGTCCGGTGCGAAAGCGCCGCTCCCGGGATTTACGCACTTGCGGCATTCAACGCCGACCGGAGTCGCGGCGCGATTCTGCTCTCGGATTACCGGAGCAAACTCGGCAACGTCAAACTCCGGTTGTCGGGGCTTCCTGATACCCGCAATTTCGAGATCGTCCGTCTGGATCAGAACAGCGACGAAAAAAAGGAAACGGCGGAAATCAAAGAGGGGATCCTCACGCTCGACAAGGACAACGTCGGCTCCGCCGTGTGGCTGATCCGTTTCGACGTCGCGCGTTAACGGGGGGACTATTTCCGGAGTCCCTCGCGCAGATCGTTTTCCGCCGTTTGAAGCAATGCCGGGATCTCCGGCACGTCGGTCAGAAAGTCGCCGAGTTTTTTCAACAGTTCCCGGTCGAGGAAAATTTTCCGCGCCGTCGCGGTATTCAGATCGTACACCCACTGGATCTTGGCGGCGAGAAAGTCGACGACGTTTTTCATTTTTGCGTGATCGACAGGGCGTTTTTCGCGGATCGCCGCCAAGATCTCCGGCGAAACAACGCGGGTATTGGCAAGCGAAAAAGTGATTTCCGGATCGTCGTTTTGCGGCAGATATTGAAGAAATACGCGGAAAATATCGATCTTGTCGGCGTCGCGGACGATCCCCGCGAGTTTCTTTGCGCGCGGCGAGGGCGCGTCGCTGATCGCCATCTGATTGTGGCGGACGATGGCGAAAAGCACGTCGCGGCGGTCGTCCCCCGCGAGGTCGTCGAGCCAATGATCGGCTTCGGCGAGTCTGCCGGACTCCGCGCCGTGGTCGAAACTGGATGCGTCGCGGAAAGTCTGAAAACGCGCAAACTGCTCGAAACGCGAAAGATCGTGAAGCAGTGCGGCGATTTCGCCCGGAGAAAATTCCTCCGGAGAAACGGCTTCTCCTTGCATAATAATCCGCGCTTCTTGGAGGACGCAAAAGGTGTGCTCCTCTTTGAGGCGGAGATTGCGGTCGATGTTTTCATCGCCCGTCAGAAAACTTTGAGCGTAGCGCGCAAAGCGGGATTGTAATTCGGTATTCATCGTGCGCATAATATATCGCCGATTTTGCGATAGTCAAGTTGAGTTTACGCCTTGCAACTTCCCCGCACGCGTGATATATTAACCGCGATAAAGACGAAAGGACGAAAAAGCCGTGAAAGAGATCGCCGCGGGATTGCTGACGCTTCTGGGCAGACCGTCCTCTTGGGATGCGCCGATCGGGTTGTCTCACGGCGGCTGGTGTGTCGGGGAACGTGCATTTTTGCGTTTCGGCGACCGCGTGGTGATTTTTTTGGCGCAAAACGGCGAAAAAATGTGTCTCGGCGTCGCCGCTTTGCGTGAAAAGTATTTGCCGGAAAATTTCGTCGGAGAAAAAGAACCGCTTCCCGGCGGTGCCGTGTTGCTGACGGCATCGTGCGACGGCAAAAACGCATCGGCGTTGCGCCGGCATTGTCCGAAGTGCGTGCCGTCGCTTCCGGGGAAGGGCGTGGAATCGATCTTGGCGGAAAACGAGGCGGAATTGCCTCTTGTGCGCGACCGTATGACCTTTGCCGCCTTTGCCGACGGGATGCAAAAGCGTTATGCTCTGGTCGGTACGGCAAAGGACGCCGCCGCGGCGGCGCGGTTGCTGGACTGCGGCGCGACTTGCATCGTCTTTGCGCCGGAGGAAAAAGCGGCGTCGCCGATGCCGGAGGAGTATCGCGGCAGGCGTTTTGTCCTCTCGGCGCACCGCGCGTTGGAGATCGGGGAGGAGAATTTCCCCGGCGAAACGCTCCGCGAGGCGGAAAAGATCGCGAAACTTGCCGCGGCGAAATGCGCGGCGTGGCAACTGCACTTGCCGGGAAAAATTTCGGCGGCGGAGCATCTCGTGCTGGCGCGCGAGCTGTACTGCCGCAACGCGACGCCGTCGCGAGTTCTCGCGGCGGCGGAGCAAAAGGATTTGACCGATCACGCGGCGATTGCCGCAATGTATGGGAAATATGAGTTCAAAACGGTTTGAGTTGAAACCGAAAATAACCAAAAGGAGAAAGTGAAAATGTTGTACGATTCTTTGATTCTTGCCGAAGGTGGAGCCGCCGGGGGCGCCGCGGGCGGACTGATGTCCTTTATGCCGATCATTCTCATTATGATCGTCTTTATGTTCTTTATGTCCCGCGGGCAGAAAAAACAGCAGCAGAAGCGTCAGCAGATGCTCGATTCCATCGTCAAGGGTACCGAAGTGATGCTCAGTTGCGGCATTTACGGCAAAATCGACAGCGTGGCGGAGGATTTTTTCATCGTCGAGATCGCGCCCAACGTCAAGATTAAGATCGCCAAGGCGGGCATCGCCGAAGTGATCGTCAAGGAGGAAAAAGCCGCTGAAATGCCCTCGGTCAAAAAGGAAGAAACGAAATAATGGACAAATCGATGTTGATTTTCCGGACGGCGGTCGTCGCGCTGGTCATCGGGATTTTCGCCTTTGCGGTTTTTCCGCTCGGCGAACGCGATTACTACGACGTTTTTACGGAATTGCTGCGCGACAAAAAAGATCCCGCCGCCGCGGCGATCGTCGCGGACGCGCGCCGTCTGCAACAGGAAAAGCCCGACCTCTTTCAGTCGCAGGCGCTGCTTGAAGCCGCCGAAAACAAGGGCGTGGAACTCGCTCCGATGCTCGCCGTCAGCGACGGTCTTGAAAACAACCGCGACGTGATCGGTCTCGTCCGCAAGGAAGCGGCGGGCAGGATTCGCCTCGGTCTCGATCTCGCCGGCGGCGTGGAATTTTTCCTCGAACTGGATGACAGCAACGCTTCGGATGAGGTCAAAAACAATTTCGACCACTACCGCGACGTCCAGATCGAAACCTTGCGCAGCCGTTTGGAGAAGCAGGGGATTTTCGAGGCGGAGATCTCCCCTTCCGGCGACAAATTCATCTCGTTGCGCGCCCCCGTCGTTTCCAAGGACGAAAAGGTGAAGTTGCAGGAATTGATCTTAATGAGCGCGAAACTGCGCTTCCGTCTCGTCCACCCCGAAAGCGACAAGCTCGTCGCCGAAGCCCAGAGCAAGGATCCCGAATTTTTCCGCCATCCCAATATGCACCGTGTGCGCGGATATGAATTGATGAAGTGCGTTTCCACCGATCACGCCGGAAAACCGCGCGTCAATTACTACTACGTCGCCGAAAAGGTCGAGATGGAGGGCAAGGATATCTCCAAGGCGATGCCGACCAAGGATCAATTCGGTCAGCGGTCGATCGCGTTGCAGTTCAATCAGCAGGGCGCCGAGGATTTCGGCCGTGTCACCCGCGCCAACGTCGGCCGTCAGCTGGCGATCGTCCTCGACGGCAAGTGCTACTGCGCGCCCAACATCAAGGACGCGATCACCGGCGGCAGCGCGTCGATTTCCGGAAATTTCTCGGAGGAGGAATTGAAAAGCATTTCCGATGCGCTTTCCTCCGGCAGCGTCCCCTTTGAGATCAAACTCAAAGCGACTTTTGACACCGACCCGAAACTCGGCGCGGCGCATATTTCCAACGGCGTGTGGGTCGGGTTGCTCTCGATCTGCTGTGTCGCGGTCTTTATGCTTATCTACTACCACGCGAGCGGATTCATCGCCGTTTTTGCGCTCGCGCTCAACATCTTGCTCATCCTCGGCTCGATGGCGGCATTCAACTGCACGCTGACGCTGCCGGGCATCGCCGGTATCGTGCTGACGATCGGTATGGCGGTTGACGCCAACGTGCTGGTCTACGAACGCATCCGCGAGGAACTTGCTTCCGGCAAAAGTCTGCAAATGGCGGTCGACCGCGGCTACAAGAAGTCGATGTCGGCGGTTTTGGACTCCAACTTGACGACCTTGCTCACTTCGATCATTCTGATGTACGTCGGCACCGGCGCCGTCAAGGGTTTCGCCGTGACGTTGAGCATCGGTATTCTTTCGAGTCTCTTTACCGCGCTGATCGTGACGCGGCTGGTCTACGACTACCTTTTCAAGTTCAACAAACTTCACAAGATCACGATGCTGACGACCTTCCGCAATACGAAGTTCAATTTCGTCGGCAACTACAAAAAGGCTCTCGTCTGCACGCTCGCGCTGGTCGCGCTCTGCATCGCGATGTTTGCCATTCGCGGCAAAGACGTCCTCAGCGTTGACTTCACGGGCGGCACGACGGTGACTTTCAACTACGCGGAGCAGATCCCGCAGGAGAAGATCGAAAAGGCTCTCTCGGCGGCGGGGTACAAGGAACCGCAGGCGACCTACAAATTCAACCTCGGTGCCAATACCGCGGACAAAGACGCCAAAAACAACGGCACGCTTGAAATCCTCATCCGCGACGACCTTTCGGGACGCAACGAGGGGCACAGTCCGAAAGAGGCGATCAGCGCGTTGCTTAACCAGGAATTCCTCGCCGCCAAGTTCGACGGCGGACAGGAGAGCAGCGTCGGCGGTCTGATCGGCTGGCAGTTCACCAAGAGCGCGTTGATCGCGGTCGCGCTGTCGCTGATCGGCATCGGTCTTTACATCGCTTTCCGTTACGAATACACCTACGCGATGACCGGCGTGGTGATGCTCGCGCACGACGTTATGATCGTACTCGGCATTTACCTCGTGCTCGGACGCACGATCTCGCTGAACGCCGTCGCCGCGCTGTTGACGGTGATCGGTTACTCAATCAACGACAAGGTGGTCATCTTTGACCGCATCCGCGAAAACATCAAGCTGATGCCGCACGCGCGCTTCAACGAGATCGTCAACGCGTCGATCAATCTGACGTTGAGCCGGACGATGCTGACCAGTGTGACGACTTTCATCGTCGTTTTCATTTTGCTGATCGGCGGCGGCGTGGCGATCAACGATTTCGTGTTGATCATGATGCTCGGCGTGGTGCTCGGCACGTTTTCCTCGATTTTCATTGCGGCGCCGACGCTCGCGAAGTGGCAGCAACACCGGGCGAACCGCAAGGCGGGAAAAGCCCAACTTCTGACGGAGAAAAAATAAAATGTTCGGTAATTTGGGACAAATGGCGTCGCTCCTCGGGCGCGTCAAGGAAATTCAGGCGGGGGTCGCGGCTCTTAAAGAGGAGTTGCCGAAACTTGAATTCACGGGCAGTTGCGGCGGCGTGACCGCCGTGGTGAGCGGCGACTTTGAAGTGCGCCGTCTTGAAGTCGCGCCGGGCACCGACCCCGCGTCGGTCGCCAATCTGTCGCGCGAAGCCGTCAATCAGGCACTGATGACGGCGAAACAGGCGATGCGCGCCAAAATGCAGGAAATCACCGGCGGCATCGACTTGCCGGGCGTTTTTTAAGACGGGAAAATGAGAGCGATCGCGTATCCGGAGGAAATCGAGGAACTCATCGGCCGTTTCAAGCAGTTGCCCGGCGTCGGGCGGCGCGGCGCCGAACGGATGGTTTCGGCGTTGCTGAAACAGCCGCAGGAGGAGATCGTTTCGCTCGGAAATCTGATCGCCGCGCTTCCCGAAAGCGTGACGCGCTGCCCCCGTTGCGGCGCGCTCGCTTCGCACGGGAAACTTTGCGCCGTCTGCGATGACGCAAGCCGCGACGCTTCGGTGATCTGCGTTGTCGAAAATATGATGCAGCTCATCGCCGTCGAGTCCAGCCGCGAATTCCGCGGCGTTTATGTGGTGCTGGGCGGCAAACTTGATCCGCTTTCTTCGGAAAACGGCGCGAATCTCAATTTGAAAAATCTGATGGAGCGCGCGGCTTCTCCCGAAGCAAGAGAGGTCATCCTCGCTTTGACCAGCGACGTCGAGGGGCGGGCAACGGCGGTTTTCCTCTCGGAACTGCTCGCGAAATACCCCGTCAAGATCACCCGGCCCGCGCAGGGATTGCCCGCCGGTGCGAATCTTTCCTTTGCCGACGCGGCGACGATCGCCGCCGCTTTCAACGGCAGAAATTGAGGAATATCCGCGATGGAAAATCAGGAATTGAAAACTTATACGGCTTCCGAGGAGCGGGCGAATACCTGGACGCATCTGATCGGCGGATTGCTTTTTCTGTTTTCGATCATCCCCTTATGGATGCTTTTTGCCGCCGATCCTTTGCGCGTCAAAATCGGAGTTTGCGTCTATTATCTCACGATCCTCGGCTCCTTTTTTTCTTCGGCGAACTACCACGCGACGACGGCGGAAAAAAAGCGCGTTTTCGCGCGCAAGATCGACCATTGCGCGATCTATTATCTGATCGCGGGAACTTACACGCCGATCCTGCTCGTCGATCCGCTTTACGGCAAATTCAGCGCGGGACTGCTCACGGCACTGTGGCTGCTCGCCGTCGCCGGGACGGTGATGAAATTCACCCTTTCGCAGAAATTTCATAAGATCGACCTCGTCTTGTACGTCCTGATGGGGTGGTGCGCGTTGCTTTACATCGTCCCGATCTGCCGCGCGTTTCCGCGGCTTGCCGTGATTTTGCTTTTTGCGGGCGGCATCGCCTACACGGGCGGCATCGCCTTGTACGTCAAACGCGTGCCTTTCGCGCACGCCTGGTGGCACGTCGCGACCTTTTGCGGCGTGCTGTGTCACTATTTGTCTATTCTCGCTCTGCGTTGGTAATCTGTAAAGAAAGGAAAAAAGAAAATGTATCTCGGCAGAATCGTGGCGATCGGACAGACCCTTTCGGGTAAAAATGCGGCGCTTTACCGGGTCTCCTCCCGGAGTTTCCCCAACCGTCAGGCGGTGACCAATGACAAAGGCATCGCCATCGTGCCGCGCCCCGGCGCGGAGGGCGACCTCGCCAAGAACCCCTACATCAGCTACAATTGCCTGCGCATCGCGGGCAAAGTCTGGGCAGTCGCGACCAACGGTTCGCAGACCGACCCGATCGCCGAAAAGATCGACAGCGGCATGAATGTCCGCGACGCGATCAGTCTGGGCTTGCTCGCGCTCGATTACGAGCACGATTCGCTCAATACGCCGCGCATCGTCGCGGTGACGCACGTGTCGGAACCGGTCGGCTTTTTGGGCATCATCCGCAAGGATGCGTTGCTCGTGCGCCAGTTCCAGTTGACTCCGGGCGTCGTCCAGTACCTCTCGACCTACGAATGCAACCGCCCCTGCGACGAGCAGAAAGGCGAGGGCTTTGAAGCCGCCTGTCAGGACTGTGCGGCGCAGTACGTCATCGACGGCGGCGTTTTCGCCGGATTCGATCATCCGGTGACTTCGGCGGCGGCACTCGCGGAAGATGGGGAATTTGCGCTCGGATTGCAGATCGTCCGGTAAGATGGATCTTTCGGCACTGATCTTTTCAAGTGTTTCCGGCGTGAGAGGTGCGTCGGCGTCGGGAAATACGCTGACGCTCTACTTTGCAAACGGTGCGTCTTTTCGCGCGGAAACGCGAAGTTTCCGCTATCCGCTGTTGCACGCCAAGGCGGATACTCTCCCCGACGCCGAAATGCTTTCGGGGAGCAACACGCTCAACTTTTTGAGTTTTTTCCCCGATGAAGCGTCTTTGGACGCCGCCGTCGGAGAGTTGAAAACGCGCGCGATACCTTATTATAAATGGCGCGACGCGGCGGGCGCGGCGTTTTTCGATCAGAAAATCCGGCTCTATCAGGATCTCGCCTTTCACGATTTGCGCCGTCTGCAACTGGATTTTGCCGTCAAAGAGGGGATTTTTACCGCGGAATTAAGCGATACTTCCCATTGGCGGACGACGATCTCCAACGCTTCGGCGCGCGCGTTTCTGGAAAAATTGACACGCCTTGTCGCCGAACGCGACCCCGATGTGATCGAGGGGCTGGAATTGTCCTCGCGCGTCCTGCCGGAACTTGCCGCGCTCGCCAAAAAGGAAAAAATACCGCTTGATTTCGGAAGAAACGGCGCGCCGCTTGCTTCGCGGCGCAGCCGTTTCGTCACCGACGGACGTCAGCAGAATGTCCTCGTCTTTACCGCTCCGGGGCGGGAAATGGTCGATCTGACGCATCTTGCGATCTTTCACGATGCCGTTTACCGCGACTTCGAGGCGTTTGATCTCGATTATCTCGCCGGATATTTTCAGCTTGCCGGCACGCGCACCGAAGTGATGCGCCAGCTCGGCGATATGTGGCTGCCGAGTTACTTCTATCAGGCGCAAATTCTGCCGATGAGTCTGCAATCGGTCATTCTGCGCGGCAACGGCTCGTCGCTCGACGCGCTCTTTGTCGATGCCTGCGGTACGATGCGCGCTTCGGTGCCGTTGCCGGAAATGCCGCAGTTTTTCGAGGGGGCGTTGACGCGAAGCGACGCCGCCGGAGTCTTTTTCGACGTGCTTCACTGCGACGTGCGCTCGCTTTATCCCTCGATATTGCTTGCGGAAAAACGCGCTCCGCAACGCGACGAAACGGGACTTTTTCTCTCTCTGCTCGGCGAATTGCGCCGCTTCCGGCTCGCCGCCAAAGACCGTGCGCGCGACGCCGTCGATCCGATCGAAAAGCGCGAAGCTTCCGCCGTGCAGAGCGCATTCAAAATTTTGATCAACAGTTTCTACGGCTATCTCGGTTTCGCGCAGGGGTGCTTCAACGATTACGCGCTTGCCGCGCGCGTGACGGAGCGCGGACGCGAAATCATGCGGAATATGCTCGATTTTCTCGGCGAACGCGACTGCCGGGTGATCGAGTTGGATACCGACGGCATCTACTTCCAGTTGCCGCAGGGCGTATCGGCTTTGGAAATCGAAACGGCGTTGCGGCAAACGCTGCCTCCCGGTATCGAGATCGAATTTGACGGCGATTACCGCGCGATGTTTTCCTACAAGAGCAAAAATTACGCGTTGCTCGACCGCGCGGGCAAAACGACGCTCGCGGGCGCCGCACTCAAATCGCGCGCATTGGAGCCGTTTCAGCGGGAATTCATCGCCGATTGCGTCGGTGCGCTCCTTGCGGGAGAGCCGGCAAAAGTCGCTTCGATCGCCGACCGTTTGGAAAAAGCGATTTCGGAGCGTCAACTTCCGCTGGAAAAATTCGCCAAGAGCGAAGTCCTCAACGACTCGCCGGAAAGCTACCGGAAAAAACTCGAATCCGGTACCGGCAGGCGGAGTGCGGCGTATGAACTTGCGCTCGCTTCCGGCAGAAAATACGCCGCCGGAGACCGCATCCGTTTTTATGTGACGGGCGACCGCAAAAAACTTCCCGTCGTCGGGAACAGCCGGCTGTTGGACGACGCGCCGGAAGTCCGCGATGAAAACGTCCCTTATTACTTGGAAAAACTCGCCGCCTTGCGCGCGATGTTCGACCCTTTTACGAAAGAATGATATGACACAGCAGGAAATCCTCGCCGCGCTCAATCCCCAGCAGGGGGAAGCGGCATCCACCATCAACGGCGCCGTACTGGTGCTCGCGGGCGCGGGTACGGGCAAGACGCGCGTGATCACCTACCGCATCGCCTATATGCTCGCGAGCGGCATCCCGGGATCGATGATCCTCGGAATGACTTTTACCAACAAGGCGGCACGCGAAATGCGTGAAAGACTCGCCGGGCTTGTCGGCGAAGAGACCGCCAAAGAGGTGACGCTCGGCACGTTTCACAGTTTCTGCGGCAAAATCCTGCGCCGCGAGATCGGCAAACTCGGTTACCTGCCCGGGTACACGATCGCCGACGAGAGCGACCAGCAGGGAATTTTCAAGCAGGCGTGCGGCAAACTCGGCTGTAACTACGAGGGCTTCCCGTCGACCGAGGCTTTCAGCCGCATCGGCAAGTGGAAAAATCAGCTCGTCCTGCCGCGCGAGGCGCACCGTCAGGCGGAAACGCCTTTCGAGTCGACGGCGGCGCAGATCTACGAGGAGTACCAGTCGATTTTGGAGGAGCAGAATCAGATCGACTTCGACGATATGCTTTTGCTCGTCTGGCGGATCTTTTCCGAATTTCCCGAAGTGCTGAAAGCGTGCCGCGACCATTACCGCTACCTGCTCGTCGATGAATATCAGGACACCAATTTCGCGCAGTACACCATTTTGAAAATGCTCGGCGGCGACGATCCCAATCTCTGCGTCGTCGGCGACGACGATCAGAGCATTTACAGCTGGCGCGGCGCGGACGTCGGCAACATTCTCGACTTCCCGGAGGATTTCCCGGGGGCGAAAGTGATCAAATTGGAGCAGAATTACCGATCCTGCTCCGCGATCCTCAACGCCGCCAATATGGCGATTTCCTCCGGCAACGCCCGGCGGCACAGCAAACAGCTTTGGAGCGCGCTCGGCGAGGGGACTCTGCCGCGCATCGTCCAACTCGAAAACGCCGAAGAGGAGGCGAAATTCATCTGCGAAATGATCCAGCAGATCCGTTCCAAGAGCGAAACGCCGCATTACAACGACTTCGCGGTGCTCTACCGCTCCAACTTGCTCTCGCGCCAATTGGAGCAGACTTTCCGCGCCGAAAACATTCCCTACCGGATGTTCGGCGGACAGCCGTTCTTTCAGCGGCAGGAGATCAAGGACGCGATCGCCTATCTGCGGCTCGTCGTCAACCCCAACGACGATCAGAGTCTCTTGCGTATTCTGTCGACTCCGCCGCGCGGGCTCGGCGGCAAAGTCGTCGAACTCCTGAAAAACCGCCGCGGCGTCGAGCATAAGTCGATGTTGAGCGCGTTTTCCGACGCGGAGTTTCTCGGTAAACTTTCCAAAGCGGCGCAAAGCAGCGCCGCCGCGCTCTCTTCGGCGATCCGGCAGGCGGCGGCAAGTTTTGCCGCCCCCGGCACTCTCGCCGCAAAAAGCGCGGAATACCTCGAAAACGTCGGCTATATCGACGGATTGCAGCGCGTTTACAAGGACATCGACGATGCGCGCAAACGCCGCGAAAACGTCGATGAATTCATTTCCGCGATCGCCCAGTACGAAACGCGGCAGAGGGAGGCGCTTGCGCTTGCCGACTACCTCGACAGTTGTCTGCTTTTGGAGGAAAAAGACCGCGACGCCGACGAGAGCGGCGACGCCGTTACCTTTTCGACGGTCCACGCCGCCAAAGGACTGGAATTTCCGGTCGTTTTCGTCGTCGCGATGGAAACGGGACTTTTTCCGCACGACCGCGCGGTCGAGGAGGGCTCCGTCGACGAGGAAAGACGGCTATTTTACGTCGCGATCACGCGGGCGAAAAAGGAATTGTATCTCTTGCGCACCGCGCGCCGGATGAGCCGCGGCGTCACGCGCCCCTCGCGTCCGTCGCCCTTTCTCGCATTGCTCGGCAACACCGCCGAACGCAAGGAGAGCGACGAATTGATCGAAAAGATGAGCGAGGAAGATCTGCGTGCCGCATTCGCCAAGATCTATGAATCGCTGATGAAAGACAAAAAGGAGTGAGCCAAGTGGAACTCGCGATCGGCAAATTCCGGGCGCAACTGGTTTCGCTCGAAGCGGCACTTCGGCAGGTGCTGTCGGGACTTTTCGGAAGAAAACTGCCGCCGGATCGGTTGCTCAATGATTTTTTCCGCGCCAACCGCCGATGCGGTTCGCGCGACCGCCGTCTGATTTCCGCCGCGACCTATGCGCTCTGCCGCTACTGGGGGTGGTTGCGCCGACTGCTTGACAAAAAACTTCTTTCCGATGTCGAACAGGGTGAAATTCTCTTTTCCCGCCGCGAAATGATGACGCTTGCCTGCGGTGCGCTTTTCATTGCCGGCGAGGAGAATGATTGCCGCCGCGCGCTTTGCCGCGAACTTGATATCGGGGATTTTGCCCCCGGCACTACGCCGCTTGACCGCGCCGGGATCTTTTCCGCCGCGCTCGGTCAAAAAATCGCGTTTTCTCTATATGATCTCGTCCCCGATTTCGCCTTGACGGCGATGGATGAATGTCTGCCGCGCGAAAAAGTGCTGGAAACATTGACGCGCCGTCCGCCGATGTGGTTGCGGCTCCGCGAAGCGCGCCGCGATGAAGTTCTCGCGGCGTTGCGCGATGCGGAGATCCCCTTTGAGGAATGTGATTTCCTCCCGACGGCGGTGCGGGCGATGCCCTCAAAAAGCAATCTTTTTACGCTGGAAAGTTTCCGCCGCGGCGATTTTGAAGTCCAGGATCTCGCCAGTCAGGCGATCGGCAGAGTCGCCTCCGCCAAGCCCGGCGAAAGGTGGTTCGACGCCTGCGCCGGAGCGGGCGGCAAAACGCTTTTGCTTGCCGAGATGATGAAAAATCGCGGCACCATTCAGGCGGGGGATATCCGGCAGAATGCGCTCGACGCGCTGAAATTGCGCGCGCGCCGCGCCGGTTTCTCCAACATTTTCACCAAAGTCCACGACGGTGCCGCGTGGAAAGGCCGTCATCCCTTTGACGGCGTGCTGGTCGACGCCCCTTGCAGCGGTTCGGGCGTCTGGCGCCGCAACGCGGGATGCCAATGGCACCTTTCGTCGGACGATATCGGAAGTTACGTCGCGCGGCAAAGCGAAATTCTGGATCACTTCGCCGCCGCCGTCAAGCCGGGCGGAGTACTCGTCTACTCGACTTGCTCGCTCTTTCACGCGGAAAACGGCGATCAGGTCGCGCGTTTCCTCGACCGTCATCCGGAGTTTGAGTTGGAGGATTTCGCGCATCCCCTTATGGGTGAAACGCTGCCCGGCACGATGACCGTCGCCGGAGAAAACTTCGACTGCGACTGGATGTTTTCATCAAGAATGCGCCGCAAGGCGTAAAGGATGGTTTTTATGGCTCACTTCAACCTCGTGCTCGTTGCGCCGGAAATTCCCCAGAATACCGGGACGATCGGCAGAATGGCGGTTTCGACCGACTGTACGCTCCATCTCATCGAACCGCTCGGTTTTTCATTGGAGGACAAATACGTCAAACGCGCCGGAATGGATTACTGGCAACACCTCGACTTGCGGGTCTACCATACGTGGGAGGATTTTCTCGAACGCAATCAGCCCAAGCGGATGTTTTTCTTTTCCACGCACGGCGAGGCTTCCTTTTGGGACATCCGTTACGAGATCGGCGATTATCTCGTTTTCGGGCGGGAATCGGCGGGATTGCCTCCCGAATTTTATCAGCGGTATCGCGACCGGCTCGCGTTGATCCCGATGCCCGGCAGATTTTCCCGCAGTCTCAACCTCGCCAATGCCGCTTCGATCGTGTTGTACGAAGCGATGCGCCAAACGCGGGGAGAGTGGTGAATCGGCGGCGAAAAGGCGGTGAAAAGTCCAAAAAATCGCTTTTTTTGCTTTTTTTTTCGCGAAACAAGTTGACAACTTGACTTTTAGCGTTATAGTTTATAGCGGTACACTGTGATTGACGAATAAAATCTTTCGAAATAAAATATGGAGAGACTATGAAAGCGTTTAATGTCGTTGTAAGTGTTGTGGTCGCGGTTCTGGCGGTCGTCAGTGCGGTGTTTGCATTTCTGATGATGCAAAAGAGCGACAAGACCCAGGTCGGTTGGGAGGCTTTTGTCAGCGAAGTCGGCAAAACGGCGAAAACGCTCGATCAGAAAAGCGGCAAGCCGATCGCCGGAAAACTTTCCGCCACGGCACTTTCCATTGATTCCGCGGAGCAGGTCGGCGACGCGCTGAAACTGCTCTCCCGCCGCGCCAAGGAGATCATCGCCGAACGCGACGCTTTCGCCGATATTCTCGCTCGTATCGCCAACAACGTCGGTGCGACCGATGTCCCCGGCGATGCCGAAATGTGCGGTCTTGAAACCTATGCCGCCAGCAAGGACAAAGTTTTCAACGCGGTCGATCAGGCGATGAGCAATCACACCCGCGTGTTTAAAAAACTGAATGACGTCGCGAACAGCCAACTCAACGCTTCGCTTAACGTCGACGCGCTCCGCAATGGCGATACTACTGCCGTCGCTCCGCTCGTCAATGCGATCAACAAACAGGCGGACGCCAATCGCGCCTATGAGCGTACGCTCGGCAATGTCGCCCGGATGGTGAATGTCGATTTCGACAAGGAAAAGGCCTCCGGCGTTTCCGACGGCGTCCGCGCGAAATTGAGCAGCCTCGACGCCGACAAGCGTCAGCTTGAACGCGATCTGGATGCCGCCAAGCGCACGATCCGTGAAAAAGAGGGCGCGTTGAGTGAAAGCGCCGCCAAACTCGCGAGTTTGCAGCAGGAAGTTGCCAAGCGCGATCAGGCGATCACTTCTTACAAGCGCGCGCTCGGTCTCGCCGATGCCAATTCCAAGGAAATGCCCTGGACGGACGGCTCGATCGACGCCCGCCGCGCGGTCGTCGGCCGTGTGATCGACGTCAATTCGGACTACGGCTACATCACCATCGATCTCGGCAGTGCCACCACCGTCGAGCAGAAACTCGGCAACAAGACGCTTCCCGTCAATCCGCAGCTTGCCCGCGGTATGGAAATGATCATTTCCCGCGGCGCGATCGGCGATGACGCTGAATTTGTCGCCCGCGTCAAACTCGGCGAAGTCGGCGCCAAGTGCTCGACTGCCGACATCCCCGCCGAATCGGCGAAAATCAAAACCGGCGATTACGTTTACGTGAGCCTTTAAGCGGCAAAGGGAAACTGAATGAAAACGACTGATGTTATCGCCCTCGTCGCGATGATCGTGCTGATCGCCGCGGTCGTTATGCAGGGTATGCAACTTTTCTTTTAACGCCGGATATGGTTCGCTCCGCTGTCATTTTTTTCGCGGTATGCCTGGCGGCACTGATCGGTGGCTGTACGGATATTGAACGCTCCGGTTACAGCCCCATCCCGCAGAATTCTCCGGGATCGTGGAGTTACCGCCCCTACGGCGATATGCAAAACTGATTTGCTTTTTTGCTGTGGAATATCTTTTTGAGCATTTTTCCGTCGATGTCAGCGGCGTTCCCCGCGACATCGATTTTCATTTAACGGATCTGATCGCCCGCGAGTTGCGGCTTCCCGCCGATGCGATTTCGCACTACCGCATTTTGAATCGCAGTATCGACAGCCGCAAGGGGCTCCGGTTGGTCTACAAAATCGTCGTTTCCTCTCCGCGCGAATTGCCGTTGCCGGATGCTTCTTTTGCGCTCGCGCAGTTTGAGCGCACGATCGATTTGCCGCAGGAAACGCATTCTCCCCGGCATCCCGTCGTGATCGGTACCGGCCCCGCCGGGATTTTCGCCGCGCTCGCGCTCGCGCAGGCGGGGGCGGCTCCCCTGATCCTTGATCGCGGTTTTGAAATGGAGCGTCGCGCCGCCGATCAGAAAAAATTTCTCGCGTCGCGCGAACTTGACGCCGACAGCAATCTCCTTATCGGCGAGGGCGGTGCGGGCGCATTTTCCGACGGGAAACTTTACACCGGCACGCGCGACCCTTTCAGCCGCTTCGTCATCCGGACTTTGGTGGAAATGGGCGCGGCTCCCGAATTGCTTTACCGCGCCCGGCCGCACGTCGGTTCCGACCGGCTCTATCACGTCGGGATCGCGCTCCGTAAAAAAATCGAATCCCTCGGCGGCGTTTTCCGCTTCGGCGCGAACGTCGGAGATTTCCTCGTCCGCGACGGGAAATGCGCCGGTGTCAAACTTGTTTCGGGAGAAACGATCGAAGCGCCGCAAATTCTCTTTGCCGCCGGATTGGGGGGCAGGGAATTGTTGCAGAATCTCCGCCGCGTCGCCGCGTGCGAATTGAAACCCTTTCAGACGGGGTGCCGGATCGCTCACTTTCAGGAACTCATCGACCGCCGCCAGTATCACGGAAGCCGTCTGGAAGCACTCGGCGCGGCGGAATATCACCTCGTCGACCGCCCCGGCGGAAACCGCGCCCAGGTGAGCAGTTTCTGTATGTGTCCCGGCGGCCGTATCGTCAACGCTTCCGCGTGGTGCGGCCACAGCGCTACCAACGGCGTCAGCGACTACGCCCGGAGCGGAAATTTTGCCAACAGTTGTCTCATCGCCACCATTTTGCCGGAAACGATCTCTTCCATCGACGATGTGTTTGCGTGGATCTCCCGGCAGGAGGCCGCCGTTTTTGCTGCCGGCGGAGGCGATTATACTTTTCCCGCCCAGGACGCCGCGAGTTTTCTCGCCCGCAAGGAGGGACTCTCGCATCGCGACTGCGGCGTTGAAACCGGCATCGTTTCCGGCAGGATCGATCAGCTTTGCGGCGATTTCCTCGGCCGCGCGCTCGCGTCCGCGCTGAAAGACTTCGACCGCAAGATCCCCGGCTTCATCCGCGGCGGTACGCTCGTCGGGCTTGAACCCGCGGTTTCCAGTCCCGTGCGGGTCGTGCGTGATGCCAAGTATATGACGACACTTCCCGGGCTTTTCGCGGCGGGCGAGGGTGTAGGCGCGGCGGGCGGCATCGTTTCCGCCGCGTGTGACGGCATCCGCGCGGCATTGTCGATGATACGGGCGTGATTTATGACCGGATGGGATTAAGAGAGGGCTCACGCCGCCCCCTCTTAACTCCCCGGCGCCCGCCAAGGCGGGATTTCGTACCTGCCGCAGATATTTGCGGAACTTACGCTTTGTCCGCGCTCTGACCGAATGTCCCCGCAAATCTCCGCGGTCGTCTATATTTGTTACTGCAAATTGAACTGCGTCCCACGCGGGCTAATGCTTCGCTCTGCCGCTTCGCCCGCCCGACTGCTTGATGTGCGATACTCCCTGCGCCGATGTTTGCCTCGCGGACACCGCCGCGAAATAAAAGAAAAAATTCCGCAATGATGACGCGTCCGTTTTGTCCGTTCATGTCGGTTTTGTCTGTAAAAGTCCGTAAAGGATGACAACGCAGTCGCATCACACACTCCATCTTCCCGCCTTCACTGATTAAAACCGCGCTTTTCAAGATGATTTTTCATAGGGCAAAGCCCTATGAACTTTGATTTTCGCCTCGCGGAGCAGAAAAATCTGCGAAAAAAAGCGGATTTTTATTTGCAATTTTGCCGTTTTGTGATACATTATAAAACCGTTTTGCTTCCGGAAAGAGATTTCCGAGGTGGCGGGG
>JAEDIJ010000037.1 GCA_016292515.1 Victivallaceae bacterium | reverse complement strand
GACGGCGAACAACTGCACGGCATCCTGACATCGGCAAAGATGACTGCCGACAAAAAGCGCGAGGGGGTCTACATCGGATGCGAGAGGCGATACCTCTTTGACGCGCAAATCTTCCACGACCGCGATACGGTGCAAGTCTTCGGTTGGGTCAAATGGGGATTCAGCAATGATGAGGTCAAGATGTTCATCGCGTGGCTGAAAACGCAAATCGAAATCAATGAACTCCGTATCAATTACGACGAATGCGGATGCCTCCTCTACGGCAATTACAGCTATGCCGGGAACAAGTTGATAAAATGCAGTCTGCCGGAAATCAACTATCCCGAAGATGACAGCGACAGTGACTTCGGCATTACTCTTGAATCCGCGCTGAAAAGATACGGCGTTTCGGTCGAAGTACCAATGGCATAAAAGATTGAAGAAAGATGGAAAATCACTGGATTATTCCATCTTTCTGCGCTCCGGAAGAATAAAGCATAAATCTTCGGTTTATCTTGCATAACTCATTGGCTATTAACATATTACACGCTTAATTAAGGGTAGTGCAAGATAGCACGGACAACAACAAGGAGATAAAAATGGAAATCACAATCACCGACATCGGCACGGGCAGAGCGTTAAACACATGGACGATTATGGTCGCGATGGTCAACGGCAAACGGTACGGCATCCAAATGGTGCGGTTCGATGAACCGAGTCAGTACGGCATCCGCAACGGCAGAATCAGCAAACTCTTCATGCGGACAACGGACGGATCAGAAGTCATCAACTACGACCGAGGATGGGATCAACGCCCGACAACCGCCGAAGGCAAGGCGCTTCTCAAGGAAATCACGAAAAAGTTCAACTGAAAGGAAAACAAAATGCAGACCGAAATCCAAAACCTCATCGACCACCCTGAAGCTATCCGAGAGACACTGAATACCGACCAACTGGACGGACTGATCAAAAATGCAACCGCTCTCAACCTCACGATGCAGTACCACGTCGAGGAAGGTCGCTCAAGCGTTCGGTTCGAGGCGGAAGCCAAGGATGACCTCGTCGGTGCATCGGGCATCTTCAGTAAGGTGCTGACCGAATGCCGGATCGACACATTTAGCTCATCACTGAAATACATTCCAGAAGAGGGATTCCAAGTGTGGTTCAGCCTGAACTTGAGTTATCAGCACTTCAACGGCGGTTCAAACGGAATGAAAATCGCTGATTTCCAATACAAAAACGGCGAGTGGACAATGAGCAACTTCAAAGGCGAACGGGAGAACATCTAAAATGGCAACACGAGCGGCAATCGGAATGATGCAGGCTGACGGATCGGTGAACGCAATCTACCTCCACTGGGACGGCTACCCAGGACACGCCGGAGCGGTTCTCAGCGGATGGTACAAAACGCCGGAACAAGTCACGGCACTCCTTGACCTCGGCGATTTGAGTGAGATTGAACCCGACCTTGAAAAGTGCGTGGCGTACCACCGTGACCGCCACGAGCCGTACCGAGAACCGTCGGTCTACGCCGACAGAGAGGAGTTCCAAAACAAAGGCAAAGCCGACTTCGGAGCGGACTATCTCTACCTCTACGAGAACGGTAAATGGAGCGTCTACGGGCTTTACAACGATTCCGATTGGAATGAATTGGATGTGCGTATTCATAAAATCCTTGCGTTTCATAAGAAAAAACGTTTCAAGGATGATTTTTTGACACGCCCGGGGAAATTTTACCCGTAATCGTCTCTTCCTGCGGTGTAAATTATCTGATTTTTACCTCTCGGACAAATGGTCCGGCTGAAAGATATTTCGGTAACTCGATCTTGCGAGATTCCAGACGGTGGAGCGTTTCTTCTGCCGTCGAGAGGATGATCTGCGTGTTCCCACCGCAGGAGAGCCATTTCTCCCGCTGATAACGGAAGCTTTGCCGCGGATGCGCGATACGTTCGACGGCGTAGCGGCTGCCCGCGCTCTGCACGAAAAAGCACGCCTCTTTTGCCGGAGATCGGCGAAGCCCCCGTCCCGCCATCTGGATCGTCGGCAAGCGGCTGGCGTCCCGCACGAAAACCGTTTGGATCTCCGGCAGATCAAAGCCTTCGCACAACACCGAAACATTGGCGATCACCTGGACATCCCCCGCGGCAAAAAGCGCAAGTTGTTTATCCTTGTTGCTCGCTCCCGTTACGACTTCGCAGCGGACGCCGACTTTTTCCGCCGCACGCTGGAAATGGCGGCATTCGTCGATCCGCGAAAAGAAAGCAAGCGTTTTGCCCCATTTTGCCGGATCGGCGCAGAAAACTTTTTCCACCAATTCCAAATTCCACACGGGGAGTTTATAAGAGTCAAAGGGGGCGAGCACTCCCATTGAGATCAGTTGTGGAATGCCGCAACACAATACGTCGTTCTGAAACGAGAGCCGCATCCGATCCGTCCGTAACGGCGTTGCCGAAAGCCCCAGCGTCAAACGGTTTTTCGTCTTTTCATACATATCGACGCAACTTTGCGTCGCCTCGTGATGCGCCTCGTCGAGAATGACCATATCGGCTTCGGGCGGATCGTCGCAAAAGACGGAAACGTAACGCAAGGAGCAATGAAAATAAGCATCGTTGATTTCCCGCGTCTGCTCCAAAATATGTTTCCGGCAGGCGACCCAGTTGACGCGAAGCTCCGGCGACGCTTCCTGCAACGCTTGGATGACGAGCAATCCCATCACCGTTTTGCCGGAACCGACCGGAGATTCAAGCAAAACGGATTCCTTGCCGTTGCGGAAATGTTTCAGCACCTCGTCGACGGCGGCGCGCTGGTAGTCGCGTTCTTCAAAAAGGAACGGCATCGTACACCCTTTCATTTTGTGCGTGATTTTCGCGATTTGAAATGCGATCCAGATAAAAAGAGCGTGCCGGACGCTGATTATGATACATTTCTTCCAAGTCGAATTCCTGCGAGAGCATTTTGCCGACCGTGACGTGGAAGCGGTTGGGATTGATGAGCAAATCCCGGTGATGCGTTGTCAATTCCGAGCAGAAATTGATGAGATCGTTGACCGAACATTGCACCGGCAGCAACGCCCGGCGTTTGACCGCGATGTTGTTGAGGGAAGTCACTTCATATTGTGCGCAGGGGTCGCCGGCAATCGCATCCAGTCTTTCGTTGATGATATTGAAGTCGCTCCGCACGGGGATCTGGGCAAGGAGAAGATTCTGCAATTCCATCACTTCGCGCACCGAGGCGAGCGTCTGTTGCGCCTTTAAAATGCGCCCTTCCAGGATTTTGAAACCATTTTCGTTGTTGAAAGAGGAAATCAGCCGCGAAAGGTGCGTCCCGGAATTGTCGTTCACCTCGATTTCGGTGCGGAAGGAGTCGACGAGTGCGGTCATGCCGTTAGTGCATATCTGCCGTTCAACGGCGAGGTAGATCGACGGCAGATTGACGCCGTCGACGGGGTAATGGAGCGTCAGTTTGCGTTTGTACTCGCTGTCGTCCGCAATCTCGAAATTGTTGTCAAGCAGCATTTCGGCGGAAATAATACCGTTGCGGTACGAGAGTGATTTCGTCCGGGGATCCTCCTCGAAAATGCGTTTGGCGATTTCCGGCGGCAAAATTTTCTTGCTGGTATCGACAACGCCGAGGATCTCTTTCCTTTTATGGTCAAAAGTGGCGCGGAAAGCAAGTTCCGGATTGCGTTCCGCGGCGCGGTTCAATACTTCCTCTCCGGAAAAATAACGGAAAATGTTGGTCGAGACCTTCAATTTCCGCGCCAGACTGGAAAGAAAACGCGAACTGGCAAGATAGGTCTCGCCCTCGTATTCGATTTGAAACATTCCGTTTTGAGGATTGTAGTTGACGGCGTGAAGATCCTGGATCGCCAACTGCGAGTTGGTGAATTCAAGTTCTTCCTGCACCGCTCCGGCGTCGGGAAGCATCAGCACCGGGCGCGGATGCAGCTTTTCGTATTCCTCTTGGAGAAAGGCCGCGACTTCGGGATCGGGATTGATTTCGTACGGAAACTTCCCGTCCGCGTTGGCGTGATCAAGGACATAGCCGAACTTCATCAGCCATTTGCAGGATTCGATGCTGGGGGCGATTTCCAACAGATTAAACACGGTGCCGTGCTGTCGACAAAACGTCGATAAAAGTTCGCCGACGATGACAATCTTCCAGTCGGCGTCGCCCATCAGCGCACAGCGGATGGTTTCACGATCGACGGGGCATTGGTTTTTCAGCAAAAAAGAGACTGCTTCCTGATTGCCGTCGAGGATCGCGTTTTTCAGCCATGAATTTTCCTGTGGAGAAGTTGGTTTTATGTTTTCGATCATTTTTATAACTCCTTTCTATTGAAAAAGTTGTTTGCGGTTGACCCAGTAAAAATCCGTCGCTTCCCTGCGATGGGCGGCGTTTCCCCGGATGGCGCGAAAAAGCGGCAGGATATCCTGACGGAAGATCCGTCGCTGACGGATGCAATATCCGAAAGGGGAATCCAGCGAACCGTCCCCCCGCTTTTCATCGATCCCGATACGGAGCATTTCGTTGCGGAAATCCGCGCCGTGCCCGCCGCGTCGTCCTGCGTTGAATTGCCAGATATGCGTCATCTCGTGGGCGAGGATGCCTAAAATAAAACTGTCGTTTGTCAGTTTGAGGGCGGGAAGATTGAGCGCGATCATCCGCGGCATCGTACCGTAGGCGATCCCGAGAGAACTGCGGCAGCGGCCGAAGTAAATAATGCACTCGGGCAAGTGATTTTGCCAGCAAACGCGGTTGAGCTGATGATAGGCGTGATACAACGCCATCAATGCGGCGGCGACATCATTTTTCATTTTGTTTGTTTTCCTTTTTTATTCCTCGTTTTTTTGCCAATGGCGCTGATACATTTCCGGTTGCCTTTGCTTAAACTCCGGGATGTCATCCTCGGCGATTTTCCCGGTTCGCTTTGAAGCATTTCCCGTGCCAACGACTCTTTGAGCGGAAAAAGCCAAGCGATTGTGGCAAAATTTTAATCCGCGCAGGCAAGTTTTTGAGCGATCGGGGTAAAAAAGCCCGTTCCGCATCAAGATGGAAATGGGGGAATGCGTCATGATTTTTTCAAAGGAACTGCGCGGCAAAGACCTGAGCATATTTTACGTCATACGGCGGTGGGGCCATAAAAACTTTTTAAGTTCACCAAATTTGTTTTTGATCATTTCGCAACTTTGTCCCCGGTCAACGATCATGACATCTATTTCGGGATATAGCTCCGGCTTGATCTTTTCATCTTGATCTACGAGTTCAATCCATACTTCTGTCAAGGCAGGCGGTCTTCCCGCAGTCCGATGTTCCTGCGGAGTAAGCCCCTTCGGTGTCGTATTCAAAGCAATGTCATGGTAACAGCAAATAATCATATGAAGTGTTCCTTCACAAAAGAAACTAAAAGTTTCTCCATGCCAAGTAAAACACAAGTCAACGATCCGGTTTGCATTCATCCATATCCGGTTTTTGTGTTTCTTCAAAACAAACCAAAGAATTCTTTTGTCAGGGAACCGTTTCTTATCGATTGTTTTCATTTCGGGATGGTCAAAAATCTCTTTCAACGGATGACGTTTCAGCCGATCAAGTTCCCCCGTAGCACCCCGGTTGTGCATATCCGGAAATTCTTCACTCATTGGACTTGCCTTCTTTTTTCCAATCGTCGTCAACGACAAGATCGACCTCGGATTTCAGCTGTTTCAGATGATCAAGGCGCGAGGGCGCGACGATCACGCAATGAACTCCATTGCCGCTTGCCACGTGAAAAAGCGATCGGACAAAAAAAAGTTGGAATTCGGCGGCGGGTAACGGCGATCCTTTCCTGACCGATGGCGGATCGTCCAGAATAAAACACTCCCCCGCGTGAAGAAGACGGACTTGATTGAGAATCTCCGCACCACTTGGCGCGCGCAGATCGTTGCGGACTACGCGCTCCGCCGCGATGCCGGCATACTTTAAGATTGCCGGCAACTCGGATGAAACCAAATCCGCTTTTCCCTGTGAAACTAACCACAGGATCTTTTTTCCGGGGCGTACTTGCTCCAAATCAAATTTCTGTTCACACATTGCAGTTTCTTTCATCATTTTGCTGAAATCCGATCAGGGGTTTTTCCGCCGAGGCGCGGTTGATGTTTTTTCCGTCGCGATTTCCGCGTAATGGCGGCTCCGGGCAAGTTGTGCTTTTTCTCTCCACTTTTTCAATGCGGACGGGATCTCCTCTTTGGGCATCGCGGCAACCGCCTTTTGCAGGCATCGCCGCACGGAGGGGAAATCCTGAACCAAAGTAAAGTACGCTTCCGCCAGATCAAAGAAAGCGCGGGAATCGCGAATATCGCTTCGACACTCACACCGGTAGAGACAGCGAAGCGCCTGATCGCGGTCGTGCAAATAAGCCATCCAGATTTCGGCGCAAAGGATCAGATGTTCGGGAACCGCAGCGAGCGAATGCTTTTCCGCCTCGCGCACCAATGCTTCCGCTTTTCCCCGATCGGTTTTGCTGAACTCGGCACTCTTTTCAAAATATTCTGAAAACCGCATATTTCGCCTCCCTTTTATGAATTTATCGCGACATCAAAGCAAAAGCATTTCCCGTGCCAGCATCCCGTTCTGCTGAAAAGGGGCGTGATTTTTTCATTACGCAGTTCAATTTTTGACGGCATCGCTCAAAAAAGTTCCACACAAACGGGTGTTTCCGCCTCAAATACCAACTGGCGCGCAAAATGCTTTTATCAAAGCGGCAAGCAATATAACGTGAGGCGCATGGTAGATGATGTCGGATGATGAAATTCTTTTGCGGGATAAATCTGTATCGCGGGACACCCCGTCGCTTTTCGGCGTTGATGATCCGGACGGCATCACCGTCTATCTGTCGATGGGGGCGGATCCGAATGAAGTCCGGCATCTCGGTGAAACGCCGCTCGGTGAAGTATCGACCGTCGAAGCCGCCGAAGTATTATGTCGCGCCGGAGCGCGGGTGCGCGGAAATACTTTGAATACACCATTACACACGCAGACGCATTATGAAGTCTGCGAATTTCTTTTGCGGCACGGAGCCGATGTGCGTGCGCTCAATCATTTCCGGCAGACGCCGCTCTCCTGCGCGGCAAATGCCGCCATCGCCGAATTGTTGCTGAAACACAACGCTCCAGTCAATCACCGCGACATTTTCGGACGCACGGCATTGCATGAAGCGAAAACGCCCGAAATGGTGCGCCTTTTGCTTCGGCACGGCGCGCTGGTCAATGCGCTTTCGCGCGACAAAAAAACGCCGATGGAAACCGCGGTTTTCCCCGAAGTCATACGCGAACTTGCCCGGCACGGCGGCAAAGTTCATCCCAAGCGCCGCGACGATCTTTTGCATCGCGCCGCCGACTTGGAGATATTGCAGCTTTACCTGCAAAACGGAGCGTCGGCAAATATGGTCGATCCGCGCGGGCGCACGGCGCTTTTCGGCGCGGTTTCACAGCCGGAACGCTTTGCGTTACTGGTGGAATACGGTTGCGACGTCAACGCCCGGGATCACCGCGGGCGCACGATGGCGCACTACATCCGGAGCGTTGCCGAACTGGATTTCCTCTATCGTCAGGGGATCGATCTTGCCGTTGCCGA
Source organism: Victivallaceae bacterium (assembly GCA_016292515.1). Taxonomy (GTDB): domain Bacteria; phylum Verrucomicrobiota; class Lentisphaeria; order Victivallales; family Victivallaceae; genus UBA1784. The sequence continues at coordinate 11,520 of JAEDIJ010000037.1, read as the reverse complement.
CCATGACGGCGAAACCGTGTGGAGTCTTTGCCCGGACCCCGCGATCCGGCATTATTTGGAAAAAACGGGAATCATTTTTTCCTGTCCGACCGTCGATACGGGAACTCCTGTTGCTCAACCGGTTTGCGCCGCGCCGATCCCGCCGCCGATATTTTCTCCGGGAAGTGCTGCGCCCCCGTGGGGAACGCATCCGTACGAAAAAAATCTCCCTCCCGACCTGAAAACGGTCATCGCCGCCAAGGATGAAAGTTATTTCCTCGCGATGATCGATATTTACGCCGACGAGAGCGACTTTGTCGATTTATTCGCTTATCTTGCCGCCGTCGATCGCGTCTTGTGCGAAGCGTTTTTACTGCGCTATCCGCTGTCGGATTCGAGTATCGGCGACATTGAAAAATTTTTGGATTCATTTTCAGGAAATGCGGTAGAAAACTACAAAAACATTTTGCGGAGTGTAAAAAAATGAATGAGATCACAATGACGGAACTGCACGACTTGTTGCAGGAAAACTTGAAAGCATTATGGGCGAGCCCGGCTTGGCTCGACGACGCGCCGCACCAGATCCCTCCGGTCATGATCTGGGGCGCGCCGGGCGTCGGGAAGTCCACGGTCATCCGGGAACTTGCCGCGGAACTCGGCGTCGGCTTCATCGACGTCCGGCTGGCACAGCGCGATCCCGTCGATATGAGAGGATTGCCCGTGCCGGAAAACGACCGCGTCAAGTGGCTGGTTTCGTCGGAGTGGCCGCGCGATCCCGATTCCCGCGGCATCATCCTTTTTGACGAACTGACCGCCGCCGACAAGACGTTGCAGGTGGCTTCCTATGAGTTCATTCTCGACCGGAGATTGGGCGATCTCTATCAAGTGCCGCGCAACTGGTATATCGTCGCCGCGGGGAACCGGGTGGAAGACAAGGCGGTCGCCTGCGCGATGTCCAGCGCCCTTGCCAACCGCTTTCTCCACGTGGAAGTCCGTGCCGATGCCAAAAGCTTCGTTCAATGGGCGACCGCCAGAAACGTTCATCCGGCGGTGATCAATTTTATCCGCTACCATCCGAATCTGCTCTTTGCCGACGAGAGGATGGATCGACAGCGCGGATGGCCCTCGCCGCGCAGTTGGGAAAGAGTCAGCACGATGCTCAAAATCGCGGAAAAATCGCCGACGGACAACCTGCTGAATTTTGCCGTAGCGGGATTGATCGGCGACGGCGCGGCAACGGAATTTCTCGCCTTTTACAAAAATGTTTTCACCTTTCAAAACCAATTTGATCTCCGGAGTCAGCTCCTGAATGGCGACGTCATCGAGATCCCCGGTCGCGCCGATCTCGTCTACGCCTGTTGCAGCGCCATCAAATACAACCTTGAAAAGGAAAACAATGAAAGAGATCTCCGCAAGATGATCGACACGTTTCTCGAATTTTCGCTCCGGTTAAGCGGGGATTACGCGATGATGGCGATGAATGACGTGATGAGTTGTCTGCAAAAGAAAAATCAGCACACGCTCCTTTTGACGAATCCCCGCTATCGTCAGTGGCTGGAAAAATATGGAGCCAAACGCAGATGAAACCCGTTTCCGATATGTCCGCTCCGCGCGGACTCAACGAGGACGAAAAAGCGCTGAAAGTCCAAATGCTTGAAGCGCTCCGGCAGGCGCGCACTCAAATGTTGCGCCGTCATCCGTTTGTCGGCGCGCTCGCCATGCGCCTCAAACTGCTGCCGGTCATCGACTGCCGGATGACGACGGCGTGTACCGACGGATACCGGATTTTCTTTGATGCGGAATTCTGTCAGAAAATGACGGATGCTCAACGGCAGAGCGTCATCGCCCACGAGGTGTGGCATTGCGCCTTGCGTCACGCTTCCCGCCGGGGAGACCGTCAGCATTACCGCTTCAACTACGCATCGGACATCGAAGTCGACACGTTGCTGAAACGGGACGGATTTGAGGTTGAACTTTTGCCTCATCGTCCCTCATGGGAGGAGAAAACGGCGGAGTCCATCTACGAGGAATTGCCGCCGATGGCGGCGGATATACGAAACCGGGATATGCACCTTTCTCCCGATCAGGCTCCGCCGGAAGAGCAGGGATTTCCGCCGCCTTTGGATCCAAGCCGCGATCCCGACGAGTCATCCCCGAAAAAGAAACCGCCCGAAGGGACTTTGCGCGACAGCGACTCCACCGACCGTGAAAGCGATCATCAGGCAAAGGAGATCGACGGCGGCAAAACGACACCTGCCAATGGCAACGGTGTAGGCAACGGCACGGGGAATGGTATTGGAAATGGTGCGGGCAACGGAAATCGTTCCGGTTATGACGGCGGCGCAACACCATACGGCAGCGGCGATGACGGTCTTTCCGGACTTCCCGGCAACGGGAAATCGCTTCGTCCGAGTCTTCCCGCCATTCGCCACGACCTTGTTTTCGATCCGGATTTCGCGCCGGATTTCGGCGATGGAAACACGGTGGAAAAAGAGTGGCGGACACACGTTCAGGAGGCGTATATGCGTTGCAAAGAGCGCGGCACATTGCCCGCTCACATCAAAAAGACGCTTCAAAGCGAAGTGGAGCCTGTCGTCAATTGGAAAAAACTTCTTTTGGAGTATGTTTCACTGACCATCAAAGGCGAACGCAACTGGTTGCCGCCCAATCGCCGTTTCGTACATCAAAAACTTTATCTGCCCGGCTATAAACGCCAAGAGAGGATCGATCTTGTCGTCGCGCTGGATACCAGCGGCAGTACCTGCGGCGATCTTCCGCAATTTCTCGCCGAGTTGCAGGAAATGACGTCGAAGTTCGGGAATTACCACATCACGCTGATCCAGTGCGATTGCGAGATCCAAAGCGTGAAGGAATACGATAACGACAGCGGACCGATGGACAAGGAATTATCGTTCAAAGGTTTCGGCGGTACCGCCTTTTCGCCCGTTTTCAACTATGTCGATGAAAAAATGGCGACCGCGCCTGACGTGCTCATCTACCTGACGGACGGTTATGGCGAAAACACGGCTCCCGAACCGGATTATCCCGTGATATGGTGCATCACGCTGGGCGGCGAAGCTTCCGTCGGATGGGGACAGATCGTCAAAATGGCGGAGCAGTAAACCGATGAATGACGAAAAAATCATCTGTCTTTCGGATGCGGAGCACATCCGCCGCCGTCCGGCGATGTATGTCGCCAACGTCCGCAACGGCAAAAACATCGGCGACGGCATTTATTCGCTGTTGAAAGAGATCGTTGAAAACAGCGTGGATGAATTTCGCGCCGGATTCGGCACAATGATCGATGTCCGGCTCACCGCCGACCATTTTTCTCTCCGCGACTACGGACGCGGTATTCCGCTGGATGCACTGGAAACCGTTTGCGAAAAAAACTTCGCCGGAGCTAAATTTCATCACGACGCCTACCATAATACCATTGGCTTGCATGGATTGGGACTCAAAGTCGTGCGTCATCTTTCCCGGCGTTTTCAGATCCGCTCCGTCCGCCTGGGTCATTACCGGAAACTCCTTTATGAACAGGGAAAAGCGATGACGGAAACGTCAGGAGAAACCCGGGATGCCGACGGTTGCTTCATCGAGGCGTATCCGGATCCGGCGATCTTCGGCAAAACGGAAATGCAACCGGAAATCGCCAAAAACATTCTTTTAAGTTATCTTGCAACGGCGGAAGGATTGAAAATTTCATTCAATGAAAATTTTCTGCCGCCGGTTTACGGGCTGGTCAACTATCTGTTTTGTACCGTCGATGCCGCGAAATTGAAAACTCCGCCGATACATTTCTCCTCGCCGGAAATTGATTTCGCGCTCGTTTTTGACGATTCCATAGCGGGGCATTGGCACTCTTTCGTCAACGGGCATCTAACGGGAAACGGCGGGGTCCACGTCGATGCGGCAAAGGCGGCGCTGTTGGAAGTTTCCCGTTCGTTTTGGAAGGACGGTCAAGCAGGGAGAACTTTATCCGCCGCGGAAACTTTTGAGGGGGTCGTCGCGGCGATCGCCATTCAAATTGAAAATCCCGTTTTTGAAGCGCAGACGAAAAACCGTCTGGGCAACGTGGAACTTTTTTTGAAAATCAAAACTTTTCTTTCGGAACAACTGAAAAAATTCTGGCTGGCGCACCCCGACGATTGCGATGAATTTTTTACGCGCATCGACCGCATCCGCGAACGGAAACAAAAACAAAAGGAACTTTTACAAAGCGATGCCAAAGCCACGCCCCGCTATTTCGCAGATCAGGCACTATAAATCATATTATGCTTGCCCGGTTTTTCCGATAGTGTCCGATATTTTGCGTATATTTGCAAGACAGGAATTAAAAACCTGTTTTTCTGATCCGATGGGGTCAGCCTTTGATCGTGCGATAGAACAGTTGATTCAATGCGTCCAGCGGATAGAGATGGTTTTTCATCGTTTCAACGGCGCGCAGGACGTTTGCTCGCTCAGTGACAAAAAAGTCGGACAAGACCTGCGGAAACGGGATTCGGGCTTTTTCTATGGAATGCGCTTTAAGTTCTTGTAGCCGTGTGATTTCCGCTGAAATCGCAGGGGCGATGTAATCCGGGATCAGCAATTCGGCAAAAGGCGTCGGAGGCATCGCCTGCTTTTTTCCCGTCCACATTGCCGCTAAAAGCCCCCGCAATGCGTAAAAGAGTTTCTTGATGGCGATGCTTCCATCCTCCTGCCGGTCAGCAAGCGACTTCGCGGACATCGAAAGATAATGATGGGCGGCGCGGATCGGATTGAAGTAAGCCGGGATCAGGTTTCGGAGTTCTTCCGCAAATCGGGGATCGGCATAGTAGACGATCGGACTGCCGAGCCATTCGTTCAAGGCGGGATTGCAATCGGCGAAAAGGCGCAGCGTCTTGTGGAGTTCCCACGCGGAAACATCCATTTCATCGGGTAACATCGCCTCAAAGGTATCCGGTTGCCTGGCATCCAGCGACCAGTACCACGATTCCGGCTTGGCGTAGATCACCCGGATGTCGTAATCGCTGTCCGGCGAAGCAAAACCCCAGGCGCGGCTACCGGATTCGGCGGCAAAGAGAATTTTGAAATCCTGTTGACGTTCCAAATCGCGCAGGACGGAAACGATTTTATCGTGCATGGTCGCTCTCCCATTTTTCTGTAACCGAAAACAACAGATGATTGACGGCATCCATATCGGCGGTTTCCGGCAGCGTCGAATTTTTCCGCAATGATTCCAACTCTCCGGAAAGAACCGCGACTTTTGCCAATAACTCATCGTAGGTATATTTGCCCGCCCGAATTGCTCTCAATTCCTGCAATTTTTCACCGGAGAAACGGATCAGCGGTTCACCGTATTTCATAATGTTCAGCCCCGAATACAGCAGGCGGAAAGTGTGCATCAGGTTTTTGGCGTCGTAGTCCATCTTGCCGGATTCCTGACTGCGCCAGCGCGCGTCGTTGCGGTGTTTTCGCCAATCCCAGTACTGCCGATGCTCGGACTTTGCCTTTTCAAACGCATTTTTATTGAAAAGCAAGAGCCCGATGAAGCGGCTTTTTTCATCCTCTTTTGGAATGCTTTCGCAGACCAGCATCCCGTTGCGGAAGACACCCTTTGCCTGCTCTCCGTAATCGTACAGCCGATAAAGTCCGGAAGCGTTTTCGACGGCGGCGACGTGGCACTTTTTCAAGTCGATCCCCGCTTTTGCAAGCGGCAAGGGGCGTGCCGGCATCCCGGAGGCATGGGAAAGCAGGATCCGGCAGAAGCCTTCTTCCGTAGGCGGTTTTTCCGGTTGGGGGTTGTGAACGCGTTTATTGCACCCCTTGGCTTTTTTGATTTGCGACATCGCGTATTCGCAGTAGCTTTTGCTCGCCTGACGGGAGACGAAAATTTTACGTTGCGCTTGAAGCATCTGCCAATATGCGGTTGACCGCAAAACGCAGTCCGGCGGGAGAAACAGCGAATCCAAAATGTTGGGATTGGCGTTTGCCGCGAGTTCGAGATAGTTTTTCAGCGCATAGAAACGATGGTCGTTGCCGTCATCCGCGATCTGGGTGATCGGGTTTCCGACGGCGAGGTAGTGCCTTTGCTCCATTACGAACACGCCGATGGTATCGCGATCGCTTTGCGGAGTGTCGGTGCCGAAGGCATGACTGCCCCAGACGCCGCGGAAGATCACGCGCGGCGAATTAAGATCAGATAAACTCTCAAAAGAAAGCGGCTTGCACAATATAATATAAAGAAACAACAACGTTCAACGACACAAAAAACCACAATCAAGGAGTAAGTTATGGCAGAGAACGTGTTCTTTTTCAGTACCGCGTGGGCGGGGCTGGCGGACGGGACGGAAGTCAACGTCGAGGGAGGGAAAGCGATCATCGGTACCGATGCGTTTTTCCTATACGATGATGCGAAAACTGCGGCGGGCGAAACGGGCGTCGTCAAAAGCCCCGACGCTTTCTATAGCTTCGATTGGAAAACGACCGAGGAGGACCCGGAAGGGAAAACGATCACCACTCCTTTCCCCGAGGGGACCGAAGTCGAGATCACCTGCGCGAGCGGCACTTTCAAGACCACCATCGGCGATGCCAATATCAAGGCTTTCAACACGCTTGCCAAAGCGACAAAAGCGGCGGGCAAAAACTGGACGGTCAACCTCGTCGGCGGTGAATGGGTGACCAACGCCCGTAACGGCTGGGATTATCTTGACACGCGGATTGTCAATACCAGGATCACGGGCAGCGCCAACGGCGCCATCATCTCCATTTTCGACGGCGCGGTCAGTGACACCTCGATCAACGATACTTTCACAGTCGGTGAAGGTACTTACATCTCCTCGGTCGGCTTGAACGGCAACCACAGCGGTTCGACTTTCGGCAGCGCCACGATCGCAGTCGTGGACGGCGGCTCGATCAATAAGGTGTTGCCGGTCGGCTACTCCGGTTTCGTGGACGGCGCCATCAACATCAGCGTTAAAGACGGCGGCTACATCAGCAAGCTCGGTGGCTCCGTCACCAGCGGTCGCGTTGACGGCACCATTACCGTCACGGTCGGCGAAGCGGGCTACATCAAGGACCTCATGATCTGTACCGGCAGCAACGGCACGATGACGCTCAACGGCACGATCCAGGTCGATTTCGAGGGCGGCACGGTCGGTACGCTGACGATGAGCGACAGCCCCTCGCGCATCCTCGCCAAAGGAGAGACCGGCAAATATTTCGTCACGGCGAAAAGCGGCGTTTCCTACGTCAACGCGCTCGGCGACGCTCCGATCGACAATATCACGATCAACGTCGGCGCGACGCTTGTTTTTGGAGTCGGGCTGAGTTATAACTACGACGGCGTGATCACGATCGACGCGACGGATTGCGACGCGAGCGAGGGGCGTTACGTCCTCATTCAGAATACGCAGCCGATCGACCAGGAGAAGCACAATATCACCGTCATCAATCCGCTCGCGGGATACAGTCTGGTGTTTGACGGCACCAAACTCGTCTACGAGGCGGATCCCGTTTATTTCAGCGCGGCGTGGCGCGACCTCGCCGACGGCACGGAAGTCCAAGCCAAGGGCAAGACGCTCACCATCGGCACGGATGCTTTCGGCAGCTATCAGGCGGCTGCCGATGCCGGCGAGAAAAACATTATTTCGCTTGACATCTATCTGGACAACACCTGGCCTGCCTCCGGCACGGTCGACGTGATGGGTTACAAGGCGACGATCAGCATCGACGCCTACAACACGGTCGCCAATGCGGTGACGGCGGCGAAAAAGCAGAGCGACGGCGTGCTTCACGTCGTCGGCGGCAATTATCCGACGACCGGATCGAGCACGAGCGTCGTTGCTTTCGACGGCGTCAAGACGGTCATCGAAAACACGACTTTCGGGAGTCTTTTCGCCGGCAGTACCGGCGCGGCGTGCCCGACGGCGGATGTGACGCTGCGCAACTCCATAGTGACCGATGGCTTGATGGGGGGACGTTATGTCTCTATGGACTCCTGCAAGATAACGGTCATCGACAGCGTTGTTTCCACCGTTTACGGTGCGGCGTTGAGCAGTACCGCCAATGCATTTGTCGATATTACCGGCAGTACGGTCGGATTCATCACGACTTCGACTTCTGCCAGCGGAAACTTCACCGTGAACGTCACGGGTTCGACGATTACCAAAGCGCTTGCCGCCGCCGGCGCCCAGAATGCTTCCCATGTCGACGGAAATTCGGTCATCACGCTGAATGATGCCTATGTCGCCAGCCTTTACGGCAACCGCGGAAGCGACGGCAACGGCATCAAAGACGCCATCGTCAAGGGCGATGCTCTGGTGCATGTGACGGGCGGCGAGACTTCGACGGTCGGTTATTTCATTTTCAGCGGCACGTCCGCCCAAGGCACCACCAACAGCATGACGCTTATGATCGACGTCGGTTCGACGCTGTCGGTCACCAACAGCGGTTCCAGTTTCGGCACTGCGACGATCACGATCAACGCCGCGACCTGCGACGGGACGAAAGGGAGTTACTTGCTGCTTTCGAGCACGGCGGGTCACGCGAATGTCACGGTCAACGTCATCGACGCCAAAACGGGCTACGACTATTCGTGGATCGGCAACAACTTGTACTACGCGCAAAAGCCGGTCTATTTCACGATGCTGTGGAAAGATCTTGCCGACGGCACTCAGGTGCAGTACGGCGATCAGACGCTCACCATCGGCACCGACGCTTTCGGCAGTTACGCCAAGGCGAAAGAGTCGGGTATGGCGAACATCGTTTCCGTCGACGTCTACGTCAACAGCACTTGGACGAAAGATTCGGATATCGAGATCGACGGCTACAAGGCGACTTTCGGCGGCGACGCTTTTGCGACTTTCGCCGAGGGCGTGACCAACGCCAAGAACGTCGGCGGCGTGGTCCGCGTCGAGGGCGGCGAGTACGACAGTCTTATCACTTGGGGCACGAATAAAGTGTTCGTCAACGACGCGACGGTTACCGGCGTGAGCCGCGCGGGCAACACCTGCGCTTCCGGCGCGACCAAGGAGATCACTTTCACCAACTCGGATCTGAAAGATCTGCTGGCGAGCTCGATCAGCGGCGACGCCGGGATGAATAACTTCAAAGGCAGTCTCGTCTACAACCTCGTCGGGTCGACCGCGGAGAACGTCGGTTTCGGCTACCGCAACTGGGGCACCGGCGTCGACGGCAACAGCGGCAACTATATGGAAAAAGTCGCTTTCAGCCTCACCGACTCCACGGTGACGAATGTCGGCAACGACTTCACCAACTCCAACGTCTGGATCTCGGCGACGGATTTTGACATCAATCTCAACGGCTCCACGGTGACGAACGCCCTTTCCGGCGGCCGCATCACCCTTGCGAGCGAGGGCGGTATGGCGTCCGTCGACGGCGGTGCCGCCGTCGCGGTCACGGGACTTCTCCGCAACGTCGGCGGCAGCCGCACGATCGATGAAGACGGCACCGTCACCTACACGGGCGGCACGACCTGGTTCAACAACGTTTCGACCAACGGCACCGTCGTCGTCACGGGCGGCGCGACCAATCTCAAATCGGTCAACGTCACGGGCGGCGGGAAATCCTACGCGGCAATGATTTACAATATGGAAGCGATCAACATCACGGTCGGCTCGACGCTCTCCGTCGGCACGCTCGGCGCGGGCGCGGTGATCACCATCGACGCCGCGGATTGCGACTACTCGGAAGGCCGTTACCTCCTCCTCGACGCGGGCAACAACTTCTCCAACGCTTACTCGGTCATCAACGACGATCCGAGCAAGGGTTACAAGATCGTCCGCAACGGCAACAGCCTCTACTATCAGGCGCCGCCGGTCTATTTCAGCACCCTCTGGGCGGACAAGAGTGTCGGCGACACCGTCACTTTCGGCAGCGAGACGCTGACGATCGGCACCGGCGCTTTCCAGAGTTACGACGTCGTTCCGGAGGGGAAAAAGGCGATCGCCATGTCGGCGGACACCTACCTCAACTCCAATTACAACGACACCGATCCCATCATGATCGGCGACTATCAGGCGACTTTCAACGGCGACGCTTATGCTTCCGCCCAGGGCGCGTTTGAACGCGCTTCCGACACCGGAAAAGGCGGCAAACTTTTCGTCACCGGCGGCAATTTTGTCAACCTCGAAGGCATGGACGGCATCGAAAACATCGACATCGCCAATGCTACAACTCAGCTTTCCGTCGTCGTGCAGAAAAACGGCATTACCAGCAACGGTATCAAACTTGACGTCAAGGATACGACAATCGGCAACGGTCTTGTGGTTGTCAATGCCGGGACGGTCACGGGCGACGTCGAGATCACGCTTTCCAATGCTTTCGTGACCGCTACGGGGCAGAGTGCTTTCTACACCGTTACTCGCGATGGCGCTACGATCGATGGCAATCTCAGCGTCATGATCACCGACGGCAGTTTCGTGAGAATGGGGCTCTACGTCACCGATGAACACGTATCGACCGACATCGACGGGCTGATCACGGGAGATGTCTCCATCACTCTGGCGGGCGGCACGATCCTCCGCAAAGGTATCGTCAACGACGGTACGATCGAAGGCTCCGCGACGGTCACGGTCACCGAAGACTCGGTCGTTTCCGCGATCGCCACGAACTTCGATGTGGTGGTCAATGACGGCGTGAAACTCGTCTACGGCGAAAGCGCCGAAGGTCTCTGGAAAGATGAATACTTCAAAGCGCTCGGCAACGTCGTCAACAACGGCACGATCATCGTCAACACCGCCATCGCGCAGAACGCCTACTTCACGGTCGTCGAAGACAACGCGACGCTCACGGGCTCCGGCGAGATCGTTTCCAAGGTCGGCAACATCATCTTTACGGCGGATGACGGGATCAATCTCGGCACCTACGTTGCTGCGGCTCAGGAAAATGTTTACATCAACGCCAAGTGGGATGGTAGCGACCTCTTTGATACGAAGAGCTTTGACGCCTCGGCGAAAGGTCTCCTCTACGGTGTCAGCGCCTTCGCAGACGTCGAAGATGCGAAATCGATGATGGCGGAGGGCGCCCTCGTCCACGTCACCGGCAATGTCGAAGGCGAGCTCATCGGCACCGGCAAAGTCGCTTTCTCCGGCTCGACCGTTTCCGGCAATGTCTACGCGCAGGGCGAACTTACCGTCAGCGGTACTGCGGCAAACAGTTTCTCGTCGCTCATCGGCGGCGGCAAAGGTTCGACGGTCGTCAGTGAATCGAGTGTTACGATCGACTCCTCCAACGTCACCGGCAAAGCCATCGTCGGCAGCTCCTATTTGACCGAAGACGCTTCGTTGGACGGCACTTCGACGGTCGTCGTCAACGGCGGCAGTTTCAGCAATGCGCTCATCGGCGGCGCGCTCGTCAACGACGGCGTTTCGGTCGACGGCTACCTCTTCACCGATGTGACGCTCGCGGGCGGCACGGTCAAACATCTCGGCGGCGGCTGCTATCTGCAAGGCGCGGGTTCCGCGATGATTTTCGGCGAGTCCAATGTGACCATCTCGGGCGGCGTGGTCGCCGGTCACGTTTTCGGCGGCAGTTTCG
>JAEDIJ010000009.1 GCA_016292515.1 Victivallaceae bacterium | reverse complement strand
GGCTGGCGAGATTTCAAAGTCCGAGTAGGACTTGCCGGTAATATGCCCTTTTAGGGCTTGTTCATACCACCAGCTCAGCTGGTGGTTTTGATTGCGTTTCTTCCTTTTTATACTTGCAAACGACCTTGTTTATGGTATATTATACTATTCTTATTGTCGACTTTTACAGAAAGTGTCTCTTATGGAAATGTTGTCTGATGTTATTGGCAAAATCGACGCCTTCCTCTGGGGTGCGCCGCTTTTGATACTGCTCGTTTTTACGCACTTGTTTTTTACTTTTCGACTGAAATTCATCCAGCGGTACATTCCGCTCGGCATCAGGTTAAGTATCACCCGCGATCCCGACGGGAAAGGGGATATCTCGCAATTCGGCGCGCTTGCCATTGCGCTCGCGGCGACGATCGGCACCGGCAACATCATCGGCGTTTCGACCGCCATCGTAATGGGCGGTCCCGGCGCCGTTTTCTGGTGCTGGCTCCTCGGCGTTTTCGGAATCGCCACCAAATACGCGGAAACTTTGCTCTCCGTCCGTTACCGTTTTGTCGGCAAGGACGGCATCATTCACGGCGGAGCGATGTATGCCATTCAGGAGGGAATGCACAATAAATGGCTCGCCATCCTATTTGCCGTTTTTACCGTGCTCGCTTCCGTCGGCATCGGTTGTATGGTGCAGAGCAATGCGGTCGCCTCCTTTTCTGAAGAGGCGTTTTCCATTCCGGTGTGGGTCACCGGTGCCGTTGAAGCGATCCTCTTTTTTGCCGTCGTTATCGGAGGGATCAACATCATTTCCAAAGTCTGCGGTTTCCTGGTACCCGTGATGGCATTGCTGTACGTCGCGGGATGTGTCTTGGTCTTGGCGATCAATGCGCATTTCATTTTGCCGGCGTTGACTTTGATCGTCAAAAACGCATTCGGTTTCAAGGCGATCAGCGGCGGTTTCTGCGGCGGAGCGTTGATATTGGCAATGCGTTACGGCATCGCGCGCGGACTTTTTTCCAACGAGTCCGGACTCGGCTCCGCGCCGATCGTCGCCGCAAGTGCCAAGACCGTCAATCCGGTGCGTCAGGCGTTGATCTCGTCGACCGGAACTTTTTGGGATACCGTCTGCGTCTGCGCGCTCACCGGGCTTGCGGTCGTTTCTTCGATCCTGAAACTTGATATGAATGCCGATTTTTCGGCGTATACGGCGGTGGAGTTGCCGAAAATCGCCTTTTCCGCGATCCCCGTCGTCGGCAATTACATCCTCGCCGTTTCGCTGGTGATTTTCGGTTACACAACAATCATCGGATGGTTCTGCTACGGGAAGCAGGCGATCGTCTATCTCGGCGGCACGAAGTCGTTTGTCATCTACCGGATCGTCTATCTTTCCCTTATTTTTATCGGCTCCGTACTGGAATTGAGTGTCGTCTGGGATTTTTCGGATATTGCCAACGGTTTGATGGCGATCCCGAATATCATCGCGCTCTTTGCCTTGAACAGCGTCATCTGCAAGGAGACGGAAAAGTACCTCTGGAAAGGCGACATCAACGCCGTCGATCATCGTTGTCGGGAAGTCAACGACAAAGGCGTGTCGATCAAGGCGTGATCAAAGCGTAAAAAGTTCCGTTTCGGGCAGCAGTTTTTCCGCCGCGGCGGGATCGAAATGCCCCGGCGTCGGATCAAGGCAGTTCGCGCTCGCGGCGGCAAGCGCCCTGCCGAATGCGGACGGAGCATCGATTCCTGCAAGCAGATTTCCAAGCAACACGGCGGATGCCGTGTCTCCCGAGCCGATGGGGTTGACGACCTTGATTTCCGGCAGGCGGTAAAGATAAAATTTTCCGTCGGCGGCAAGCATCGCGTTTTTGCCGCCGTCGGTGATCGCCAAAACGGCGTTTTGCCATTTTTCGGCGGCGGATTTCAAGGCGGCAAAAGTTTCATCCTGCCGCATCAGTTTTTTCAATTCTCCTGCATTGATCTTCAAAACGAAGCGATCGGAAGTTTCCAACGCCGCGTCGATCCCCGAAACGGCATCGATCAGCAATGGCAGACGCCGCATCAACGCTTCGCGGATGACTTTGCCGTAAAGCGAAAGATCGGTTTTGTCCGGCAGACTTCCCGTAACCGCGCATCCCTGACAATCGGGCAGGGCGGTCATCCACGCGGAAACCATTGCGGCGCAAGATGTTTCATTCGCCGGAAACGAGGGTTCGATCAACTCCGTCGCATTGCCGGTCGCAAGGTCGATGCAAGTCGAGCATACCCGCGTTTCAAATCCCGTCGCGATCGAAGTATGCCGGAATCCCTCCCGCTCAAGAAAAATCTGATGCTTTTTGCCGTTGTCTCCGTCCGCGAATTGAAAAAGATGCGTTTCTCCCAATTGCGCACAGCGGAGCGCGCGGCAGAAATTCACGCCCTTGCCGGAAGCGAACGCCTCCATTTGGGTCGCCCGATTGACTTCGCCCGGAGTGAATTTTTGGAAATAGACGATTTTTTGCCACGCCGGATTCGCACCGAAAACCGCGACCGTCGGATTTTTCATTTTGACCTCTTACTTCAACAGCATACAGTCGCCGTAACTGTAAAAGCGCATCTTTTCCTTTTTCGCTTTTTCGTAGGCGGCAAGTACCATTTCCCGGGGACAGAAACAACTGACCAGCATCAGCAGCGTGCTTTTGGGCAAATGGAAATTGGTGAGCAGGAGATCGATCGCGCGGGGTTGATAAGGCGGATAAAGGAAAATCTGCGTCGATCCCGTTTGTGCGGAAACCGTACCGTCGGCGGCGGCGCAAGTTTCCAAAACCCGCACCGTCGTCGTGCCGACGGCGAGGACTTTGTGATGACTTTGATGCGTCGAATTGACGAGCGCCGCCGTCGCTTCGGGGAGAGAAAAATTCTCGGTGTGCATATGGTGTTTCGTCGCGTCTTCGACGGAAACGGGGAGAAACGTCCCCGCTCCGACGTGAAGCGTAAGTTCCGCGACGTTGACTCCTTTTTGCCGCAGTTCATCGAGGATAGCGGATGTGAAATGCAATCCCGCCGTCGGCGCGGCGACCGCGCCGGGGCAATGGGCGTAGACCGTCTGATAACGTTCGGCATCGGAAGACTGCGCTTCGCGGCGCAAGTAAGGCGGCAACGGGATCTGTCCGTATCGCGCTTGCAGCAGATCGACGTCGGTCACATTGAATTGGATCTGATAGGTGTCGTCATTGTTTTTGCCGAGAACGGTAAAATGATCGCCGAAACGATTGGGCGTGCCGTCGACCGAAGTCAGCGTGACGCGCACGCCGGGGAGGGCGCGTTTGCCCGGTTTGAGCATCACCTGCCAGACGCCCGGTGTTTTGCCATCGGCGGCGAGGAGAAGCAACTCGAAATGCGCGCCAAGCGTCCCGTCGGGAAGTTGTTTCCTGCCGTACATTCTTCCCGCAAGCACACGGGTGTTGTTGCAGATGAGCGCGTCGCCGGGAGCAAGAAATTCCTTGATCGCGGGGAAGGGGAGGATGACACTTTCGCCGCTTTTGCGGTCGAGCACCATCATCCGCGAACCGTCCCGTTTCTCCGCCGGAAAGCGAGCGATGAGTTCATCGGGCAGATCGTAATCGAACAAACTGGTCGAAAGCATTTTCTTTATTTCTCTCCGCGCATTTCCTGACGCGCCTGGCGCAGCCGGGCGTATTCTTCCGGCGTGAGACTGTTGATGCCCTCGCGAGAAACCTTGTCGAGCAAGGCATCCAATTCCGCGGGAGAGACCCGCGTGGTGTTCGCGCCGTTGCGGGGAGGGGGCTCGCGGAAACCGTAACTCGTCGCCGTCCTGACTTTTTTGCGGCGGAGCGGATCCCACGCCAAGGCTTCACCGAAAAGGATTTTAAGATAAAGGTAACCGGCTAAAAAACCGCCGAGGTGCGCCAGATGCGCGATCGAGCCTTGCGCGTGGAAAATTTCCAGAAACATTTCCAATGCGGCATAACAGACGACCAGTGTCGATATCTTGATCGGCGACAGCGGAGCAAAAATCATCACAAAACGGCGTTCCGGCTCCAACATCGCCGCCGCCATCATCATCGCGCAGACGGCGCCGGAAGCTCCGACGAGACATCCTATCCGCCCGAAATTGACGGCGAGATACAGCAAATTGCCGATCAGTACACCGGCAAAATAAAGCATCAGAAAGTGGCTTTCTTTCATTCTGCGGGCAACGATCGAGCCGAAAAGATAAAGCCCGTACATATTGAAAAAAAGATGTCCCCAGTCGGCGTGCACGAATCCGGCGGTCACCAACTGGTAGATGCGAAAATACCGCGGCATACTGAAAAGGCACCAGCTGGGCGGAGCTCCCGTTATCGCGATCATCACGTTGATAATGATCAAAACCCACACCGGACGTGTCGTCCCCACGACGCCGGGATACCCGTTGCGCATATAATCACGGTCAAAAAGACCCATTGTAAACCTCCTGTCTATAAAGAATGACTCCATATATAATATACATTGAAGAAAAGCTTTCTTCAAGCATTGGAAAAGCCGTATTTCGGTGCTATATTAACGAAGTATCATCAGCAACGGAATTTTTTATGGCCGACACGTCGAAATCGTCTTTCTTGCACCGGATGCGCAAAATTTTCGGCTTTCTGCTGAAATTTGCGATCGCCGCCGTCGCCGTATGGTTTCTTTTGCCGCGCGATCCGCAGTCGCTGAAAAATGCCTTTGCCGGATTTTCTTTGCTTTGGCTGATCCCCGCCGGAGCCGCCTATGTTTTTCATATGTTCGTCGTCGGCTGGCGGTGGAAAAAACTCACCTCGATCCTCGGTGTGGAGCTTCCGGGAATGGAGGCTTACTCCCTGACTTTTCAAGGTTATTTTTTCTCTTTGGTGATCCCCGGCGGCGCGATCGGCGGAGACGTCATCAAAATGGGGGTCTTTTCCAAACGCACCAAAGAGGGCGCAAAAGCGGAAGGCGCGTTTACGGTCTTAATGGACAGGATCATCGGAATGATCTCGCTTTTTCTGCTTACCCTGGTGCTGTTGCCTTTTGCCGTGCCGCTTTTGATGCGAGTCAAAGTTCCCGGTATCGAAAAGTCGTTCAATCCGGCGTTGATCGCGGCATTCGCACTGCTTTGCCTCGCCGGGCTCTGCGCCAGTTGCGTCATCTTTTTTCATCGGACGATCCGTAAAGTCAAATTTTTTGACCGTTTGATGCAAACGGCGGATAAAATTTCCCGCGGACTTTTTTCGCGGATGACGGCGGCGACCGATGTTTACGCGTACCATTGGAAAAATTTGTCTTTTCTGGTGGTGATCGGCATCTTTCTTGTCCACATTATGACCGTGATCCCGCTTTTCTTTCTCTTTGCCGGAATGGGCGTACGCTATTCGGTTTTTGCCGTGATCGTCGCGATGACGATCGGCAACATCGTCGGACTGCTGCCGTTTCTGCCGGCGGGGGTAGGGGGGCGCGATCTCGCGACCGTGATAATCCTGACGGCGTCGGGCATTCCCGCCGCGCAGGGAACTTGCGCGATGCTGATCTATACGACGATCCTCTTGTTTTTCAATTTGCTCGGCGGCGTGTTCTTTGTCTTCGACTCCGGGCGCAAACAGGAAGCCAATAAAAATGCCGAATCTTGATTTTCAGATGCAGATGAATTTTGCCGGCGAGAGCGAAAATGTTTTCCGCCGTCAATTGGAAGACGGAAAATTTACCATTCTGGTGGAGACGCAGATGCCGGAGGAGACCGTTGACCGGAAGTCCGCCGCGGAAAAACTCATCGAGTTGGAGGAGGCGGTCGTCGGCAGTTCGTCGCCGCAGGTCAATGCGGCGCTGGCAATTCTCGATCCGTCGGAAAAACGGAGTCTGCACGCGGTGGAATTTGCCGCGCAACTTCCCGAGGAACGGCGAAACCGGCACGTCATCTACCTTTCCGGCGCCGATATGACAGGGGAGGGGGTCGACGATCTCTTGAACTTCGCCGACGCCAATCGCTTGCGCAATCTCATCCCGGTAAACGGGGATGCGGCATACGGTGCTACCGTTCGCGAGTGCCGGAAACGCTCATATTACGACAGCGCGCTGATGGTCAAAAAAATCGTCCAAAAGAATCCGGCAAATTTTTCAGGTGCTGTGGTAAATCCTTATCAATACGCATTTTACCCGCTTTTTGGCGAGTACTTTTCGTTGCTGAAAAAATTCGAGCAGGGGGCTCAATTCGCGGTCGCGCAAGCCGGTTGGGATATGCTGAAATTGCAATCGCTCCTCTGGTTTCTCAATGTGCGTGAGTCCTATTATCCCGTGTTGACGCGGTTGATCTTGCTCTCGCCGGGTGCCGTTGACGAGATCGTTGCCGGAAAACGTCCGGGGATCCGGATCTCTCCTGATTTCAAACGTATTTTGGAGCGCGAATTGCGCTATTCCCGCAGTCAGTTCGAGTCGGCGCAGTTCCGGCGCATTGAATTGCAGGCGGCGGGATGCCGGCTGCTCGGTGCGCGAGGGATCCAGCTCGAGGGGATCGACACCCCCGCCAAGGCAGGTTTTCTGATCGGCCGCATTCAGGCGGCATTGAAGGAATTCACCTCTTTTGACGTTTGGTTGGAGGAGTACAACGCTTATATGGCCAATGCGGAATTGACGCCGTCCGCCAAGGATTTTCACCTTTTCGACCGCACCTTGAACCGCGATTATCCGCTGGATCGTCCGCCGGTCTGCAACGAGGGAAAAATCGAGCCGATATCCCGTTGGGATCGTTTCAAATACACCTTGTGGAAGTCATTTTTTGCCGATGCCGACCGGAAAAACGCCGGAAATCTCCGCTTACTGAAAATTCTGTTGACGGGATGCCCGGGCTGCGATCACTGCGTTTTGCCGCAAACGCATTTCACTTGTCCTTACCGTTGCCCGAAACACCTCGCCAACGGGCCTTGCGGCAACGTCCGGCCCGACGGCCGCTGTGAAATTTCCGATGCTGAATGCATTCACGTCAAAATTCTTCGCGCCGCCTATCAGCACAATGATTTTTCCGCATTGGAAAAAACCTTGCCTCCGGACGATCCCCGAAACGCATAATCGCCGACAAAAAACATCCCGAAGATGGAGATCATCAAAATCTCCATCTTTTTTTATGCCTTGTTACAAAAAGCAATTATCAAGTTATTAACAAGCGTTGTTTACAATTTTGTAATGTATTGTATATAAATATGTTGCAAAACATCTCCTGCCCTTTTTACGTATTTTTAATTTTACATAACATATATTATGCGACATTATAAAACAAGAAAAAAGAGCAGAATATCCTGTTTTTGCAAACGATGCGACAGAGCGACTGCGTCGTCATCCTCAACGGACTTTAACGGACAAAACCGACATAAACCGACATAAACGGACATTAACGGACGCGTCATCATTGCGTGATTTTATCCTTGTCCCATCACGCTGATTGTCCGTTACCGTCTGTTGAAGTCCGTTATCGTCCGTTTTTGCCTCTATTTCGCGGTGACGTCCGCGAGACAGACATCCGCGTAAGTGCCTTCGCAGATCAGCGGCGATCGGCGAGTTCCTCAAAGGTCAGCCATTCGATGCGGTCGCCGAAAGTCCGGTTGATGCGCATCGTCAATTCGTCAAGTGCGGCAAGACCGACGGCGCGGCCGTCGGCGTAAAGCGATTGCCAATGGGAAAGCAACGTAATGGGCAAACCTTTTTCAAAGAGGTCGCGGGCGACGCCGTGATTGCCGTCGGCAGTCAAAATGGCGTCAATGCCGGTTTTGACAAGTTTGCGCGCCATTTGAGGCGACCGGGGACGCTGTCCGCTCCAAAACGCATCTTCGGTGTTGGCGGGGATCGTGGTCACCTGCCCCGTTTCCGGCGTATCGCAGATCAGCGTCGGTATCTGTATTTCATCCTGGCAATGGAGGAAATAAAAGCATTTGTTGCGCTTCAACACCCGGCGGAATGCGATGCCGATGCCGCGGGCGTAATTTCGCTCGTTGGCGGCTCCGCACATCCAGGGAGAAGTGACGCCGCTCGGCGCAAAACCTTTGTTGACAAGGATTTCAAGCGCAAGCGAAACATAGTCTGCGATTTCAAGATCGCCGAGCTTTTCAAAATAGGTATCTTCCAGAATGTGGCGGCAACTGCCGTTTTGCAGATTGTAAGCGAGAAAATGAGTCAAAATTTCCGGCGTGATCGAAAAAAGCGGAGCGATTTCGGCGCGGAGAAGATCGAGCATCGCTTCCACCTGACGCTTCGGCACTTGCTGAACGACGCCGTCCAGTCGTCCCAACCCCGCCGGGACCGGAACGATGGAAAACTTGCCTTTGATACCGTTTTTACGGCAGATCCCGGCAAATTTACGGGCAAAACTTACGGGGATAAGCAAGTCGTGTTTCACCTGCAACTGGTGAAAATGCGACATATTGATGACGCCGCCGTCGTCGACGATCAGCGAAACCGGAATTTTTCCCGTCATATCCCCTGCCCTGTTTTTTACGCGCGCCGGAAACGGACTTCTCCGTCGACCATTGCCGTCTGGACGACGAAATTTTTGTCAAGGATGACGACGTCGGCGGCAAAACCCGCCTGCAATTTGCCGACGCCGCTTAAACCGATCGAAGCCGCGGGCGTCGAAGTCGCCGATTTGATGACTTCCGAGAGCGGCAATCCGGTGATCTCGTAGATGTTTTTGAGCGCGGTCGAGATCAGCAGCGTGCTTCCGGCGAGTGCGCCGCCCTCTTTCAAACGGGCGGCACCCTCCTTGACGACGACCGGCAGACCGCCGAGGGTGTAGTCGCCGTCAGGCATTCCGGCGGCGCGCATCGCGTCGGAGATCAGCACGACGTGATCGCATTTCTTGGTCTGAAAAACCAGTTTGATCATCGGTACGCTGATATGCAGTTTGTCGCAGATGAATTCGGTGAAAACATCCTGATGCAGCAGCCCTGCCCCGACAAGTCCGATATCGCGGTGATGCAATGCCGTCATCTGATTGCAGAAGTGCGACAAATTGCGCAATCCCGCGTGGTAAGCCGCGACGAAATCATCGTATTTCGCGGCACTGTGGGTGCAACTCGGCGTGATGCCGAGCTTCTGCAACTTGCCGGCAAAGGCGGCTCCGCCGGGCATTTCGACGGCGTAAGTCACTTTTTTGACCGGAAAGATCGCGTCGAGCCGTTTCACCTCGTCGATATCGGCGGCGCGGACGAAATCGGGGTTTTGTGCCCCGAGGCATTTCGGGTTGATGAAAGGTCCTTCCAAATGGACTCCGGGAACTTTGCAACCGGTTTTCTGATCGTAACTTGCGACACTTTTTAAGGTCGCCGCAAGATCTTTTCCCGGCAGCGTCAGCGTGGTCGGAAGCATCGTCGTGACGCCCTCCTCCAATTTGTGATCGAGGATCACCTGGGTCTTTTGGGCATCGCCGTCGGAAAAATCGAAGTTGTTGCGCCCGTGGCAGTGAAGGTCGATGAAACCGGGCATCACGAAATTTCCTTTCGCATCGATCACCTTGCCGGAGAAGTTTTCCGGTTCTTTCTCCAACAGCGCATCGATTTTGTCGCCGTCGATCATCAGCGCGCCGTCGAATTCGATCCCGGCACTGACCAACCGGGCATTTTTGATCATCGTCAAAGACATATTCATCACCTTTATTTTAATGGTTGAAAAATGCAATGCGATACAATCTACTCTTTCAAGACGTTTTTTTCCACACGGAAACGCAATAAATCCTTTGTTTTGTCAAAAGAAAAAGCAAAATGTCCATATTTCACCCTTGCCCGCGGAGTAAAAATCGGGGAAATCCCCTCCCCTTTTGTTGAAAAAATGCCGTTTCACCATTATCTTATATAAATATAACAGAATCATAATGCATCGGATATGAAACAGACGCAAAACAGCAACCGTCTCTGGTGGGCGTTGGGGATTTTTTTCGGCTTTCTGCTCCTCTTTGCCGCTTTTTCTCTGATCAGCGGCAAAAGCGGCAGGATCGCCGGACGCTTTTTTTATCCCTATCTCGCTTTGGAAAAATTTACCGGCGACCGGATCGCCGACCAGTCACTCCTGCTATTGTCCCGGGAAGAACTGGCGCAAAAAATCACGGCGTTGGAGGAACGCAATCAGGAACTTGCCCTCCGCGCTTTTCTGAACGACAAAACGGAAGAGGAAAACCGGAAACTCCGCAAGCTCTGGAAATTGCGGGAATCCCCGCAATGGCGAAGTACGTCCGCCGAAATCATTTTGCGCGATCCGCTTTTCTGGCGGACTCAATTCACCGTTGACCGGGGAAGCGAGGACGGCATTTCGCGGGGGGACGTTGTCGTCACGTTGCGGAACGACGGCACATTGCTCCTCGTCGGCGTCGTCCACCGGGTCGACCGCCGTAACGCCTTGGTCTATACGCTCTACAACGGCAATTTCCGCTTTTCCTTCCGCCTGAAAAACTCCGGAGGCATCGGATTTGCCAACACTGCCAACCGCAATCACGGTGCGGGATTGATCGGCATCGAATATCTTTCCGGCGCGGGAAATGTCGCCGTCGGGGAGGAAATGCGGACGACCGGTTTTGAATACCGCATTCCCCCGAATATCACCGTCGGCACGATCCACGCGCTCAACACGGTCGATCCGCTTTTTTCGGTTGAAAAACGTCATTCCGGCAACGCCGTCCCGGCGGCGGCGATGGACGAGATCCGCTTCGTATTCATTCTTTCCCGCCAGGAAAGTGCCGCGTTATGATCAATTTGCTTTTCAGCTGGGGGGCAACGGTCACGCTGGTGATATTGCAATTTTTTTTCGGCAACTGGGGATTTTTTGTCCCGCTTGCCGGAGGATGTGTGCTTTATTTCGCCACGACGACTTCATGGAAAAACGCCTTGATGCTCGCCCTTGTCGTCGGCATCGCGCTCGACGGCATTTACGCGCGAAGTTTGCCGCTGGAAACCTGTATTCTCGCGGCGGCATTGCTTTTTAACCGCAGATGGATGCCGGAAGTGATTCGTGAAAACGGCGCTTTTTCCGCATTTTTCTGCGGTTTGATCTATTTTTTTCTGGTGGAAATCTCCTTGCTCCTTTTTACTTTCGAGATCGAAAATTTCTGGCAAAAATGCTATGAAATTCCGATCGTTGTTATCGTATGGACGCTCGGATTTTTGCTCGTCGTATTCCTTTTTGACGCGATCGCCCGCCGCATCGGCGCGGTGCCTTATTGCGTCGATCTCACGGAAAATGCGCCGCACTACCACGGAGGACGCAAGGTTTCCCAAAAAACGATAGCCCCCGAAAGAGGTGTCCGATGAGGCGGAATCATCTGCGCTTTTCGCTGTACAGTCAGCATCATCGTGTCCTGCTTTTGGGAAGTTTGATGTTTGTCGGCGTACTGGTACTGATTTTTCGCGCCTACACGTTGCAGATCAAGAACAACGACAAGGCGTTGAAAATTCAGGCGCGGCAGACGTTGCGGCGGATCCGCATCCCTGCCCGGCGCGGACGGATACTCTCCTCGGATCAAATGATCCTGGCAGACAACGAACCGGGATTTTCACTTTTGTTTTATCCGGGGGAAATGCGCTTCAACCGCCGCCAAAAGACGATCGATTATATGCTTGACGCAGCGGAAAGTCTTTCCCGATCCATCGGCAGAGAGTCCCCGTTGAAGCGCGAAAACGTCGTGCTCCACCTGAATACCAAACCGGGATTGCCGCTCATTCTTTTTTCGCGGCTGTCGCAACAGGAAGCCGCCCGGCTTTACGAAGAGATCGGCAACTGGCAAGGCGTCGATCTTGAATCGGAAACCTCCCGTTGCTATCCCGGCGGGCGTTTCGCCTGCCATCTCATCGGTTATACCGGGATCGACCTTGCCGAAAAACCGCAGGACAAGGACGAATTTTTTTATTACATCCCCGATATCGTCGGACGCAACGGCGTGGAACAGGTCGCCGACCGGGTCGTCCCCGGCACGGAGATCCGCGGCTTGCGCGGTACGCCGGGATCGTCGCTGATCCAGGTCGATCACCTCGGATTTGCCCACGATGAACCGATCGAAAAACAAGACCCCGTTGACGGGAACCATATCGTGCTGACGATCGACAGCCGCGCGCAACGCATCGCGGAAGATCTGCTCGGCGACAGCCGCGGTGCGATCGTCGTGCTCGACGCCGCCAATGGAGATATCCTCGCGGCGGCATCCGCACCGGGATACGATCTCGCAAAGTTCGTCCCCTCCCTGCCCCGCGCTTATTACGACACGCTGCGAAAAGACCCCGGGCATCCGCTGATCCACCGCGCGTTTCAAGGCAGCTTCACCCCCGGCTCCATCGTCAAGCCGCTGGTTTGCCTCGCCTATCAGACGGCGGGGCTTTCCGCATACGATCAGGTTTTGTGCGACGGCTTCAACGAGATCGGAAACGCGGTCGTCCGCTGTGCCGCCTACCGCCGCGGCGGACACGGCGAATTGGATATGAGGGGGGCGATCAAACATTCGTGCAACAGTTTTATGATCCAGAATATGCTGGCGATCGGCAAGAAGCCGGTTTGCGAAACGATGCGCCATGCCGGGATCGGACGCAAAACCGGCGTGGAGATCGGGGAAAGTGCGGGGATCTTTCCGTCGGAAGAAGTCAAAATGCGCCGTTTCCGGACGCGGTGGAATGCCTACGACAGCGCGTTGCTTTCCATCGGACAGGGCATTATCGAGATCACGCCGTTGCAGGCGGCACTTTTCGCGGCGGCGATCGCCAACGGCGGTACCGTGTGGCAACCGCATCTCATCAAAAACGCGGTCGATCCCTACGGCAACACCCTTTTTACCCGCACTCCCGTCGCGGTCGATTCTCTCAACGGCACGCCGGGAATGCTCAAAGTCATCCGGGACGGAATGGATCAGGTCGTCAACGCGCCGGGCGGTTCCGGACGCCGGGCGGCATTGGACGGATTGAAAATCTACGGCAAGACCGGCAGTGCGGAGATCGGCAAAAAGCCCAATTTGCGAATCAATGCCTGGTTCATCGCTTTTACGACTTACAAAAAGCGCACTTACAGCATTGCGATCCTGCAAGAAAACGCCCGATCGGGTGGATCGAGCTGTGCGCCGCTCGCCAGTGAATTTTTCCGGAGATATCTGCTCAACGCGCCGAAGCGCGCCGACGAAGAGTTGCTAATACCAGACGACGAAACAGATCCGACCCTCTATCTATAATTTCGTCCGGCACCAGAAGTTCCGCATTGTGCAACGGAGGCAGATGCCGCCCGATGCCGAGCGCAAAGATCGCGCCGCGGCATTTTTGCAGATAATAGGCGAAATCCTCGGAGGACATCGAGGGTTTCGGCGCCGCAAGATAATCCCCGCCCGCGACCTCCCGGACGATCCCGACGGCTTCGGCGTCGTTGACCGCCGGAGGATAAAAATCAGGGGACGGGAGAAATTTCACGTCGACCTGATATTTTTTTGCCGCGGCGGCGCAAATCGAGGCAAAGGCTTTCTGCATCCGCTCGCAATCCTGCTGTGAAAAGGTGCGGAGCGTACCGCCCAGTTGCGCGGTATCGGGAATGACGTTATCGACGGCTCCGCTTTGCAGAACGCCGATGCTGAATGTGACGCCGGTTTCTTTTTGCCGCAAATTTTCCAGTTCAAGAATGATCTCGGCGGCGGGGACGATGGGGGTGCGGGAGCGGTGCGGCATACTGCCGTGTCCCCCCTGCCCTTTTACTTCGATCAAAAAGTGCAGACTCGACGCCGCGATCGTGCCGGCGCGGCAGGCGATCTGCCCGAAAGGCAATCTTGGCGCGACGTGAAGCGCAAAAATCCAATCCGGCATCGGGTCGAGGACTCCCGCCGCGACCAATTTTTTCGCCAACGCCTTTTTTTCTTCACCCGGTTGCCAGATGAAACGGATGTTCCCCGCAAAATCCTCCTGACATAAAAGCCGCGCCGCGCCGAGGAGGATCGCCGTGTGGACGTCGTGTCCGCAGGCGTGCATCATGCCGGGAACTTCCGATCTCCATGCGGCGGAAGTCTTTTCTTCGACGGGAAGCGCGTCGATGTCGGCGCGCAACGCGACGGTAGGACCCGGACGCTTCCCGCGGAGAATGGCGACGGTATCCGTACCGACAAAAGGCGGAAGCACCTCCAACGGCAAATCGGCAAGTTGAGCGCGGAGCAGACGCATCGTTTCGACCTCACACCCCGCGATTTCCGGATGCCGGTGCAAAGCGTGGCGGAAGTCTTTCAGCGAAAGCGTTTTCCCCTTATCTGCCGTCATAGACCTGTTTGCCCCCGACGAACGTCATCGCGACGCGCCCGACGACCTCTCTGCCGCCGAATGGGGTATTGCGCGCTTTGGAATAAAACTTGTCGGGATCGATCGCGTATTTCCGATCGATGTCGAGTACGACGATATCCGCGGCGTTTCCTTCCGCAAGCGAGTAGTTTTGGATGCCGAGCACTTCCGCCGGACCTGTCGTCATCCGGGCAATGAGGTCGATCAGCGGCATTCTGCCGCTTGAAACCAATTCCGTATGGCAGAGCGCGAAAGCGGTCTCCAAACCGATGATGCCAAAAGGAGCGTTGTCGAATTCCACCAGTTTCGCCGTGCGCGTATGCGGCGCGTGGTCGGTCGCGATCACGGAGATCGTCCCGTCGACGACGGCATCGATCACCGACTGCCGGTCTTCCTCGCTGCGCAGAGGTGGATTCATCTTGTAGTTGGTGTCGAAGTGTTTGACGCACTCGTCGGTCAGCGTCAGATGATGCGGCGTCGCTTCGCCGGAAACCATGATGCCGCGCTTGCGCGCTTCGCGGAGGAGTTCGACGCTCCCCTTGGTGGAAACGTGCTGCATGTGGATCTTCCACCGGATCTGCCGCGACAGCAGGATGTTGCGGGCGATCATCAACTCCTCCGACGCGCCCGAAATGCCGTTCATCCCGAGCAGAACCGACCATTTGCCCTCGTGCATCACGCCGCCCGCCGCCAAAGCGACGTCTTCGCAATGATCGAGGATCGGCAACTGAAAGTATTTTGCGTATTCGACGACGTGGCGCATCAGCGCGTGATCCTGAATACAGCGTCCGTCATCGCTCAACGCGACGACGCCCGCCGACTTCAAAGAGCCGATCGGCGCCATTTCCTCGCCTTTCTGACCGTTGGTCATGCAACCGCAGGGCAAAACGCGGACGATGCCGTCGTGCGCCGCCGTGGCGCGCAACAACTCGATCGCGCCGGCGTTGTCCGCCGCCGGTTTGGTGTTGGGCATCGCGACGATCGAGGTGAAACCGCCCGCCGCCGCCGCCATACAACCGGTCTTGACCGTTTCGGCGTTGGTATTGCCCGGCTGACGCAAATGGACGTGAACGTCGATGAATCCGGGAGATACGACCATGCCTTTGAGGTCAATGACTTCCGGATCGCTCAATTTCCCGGGATCGGCGATCTTGCCGTCGGCGATGCCGAGGTCGCCCGTGGAATCCGTCTTTTGCAGGGGATCGACGATCCGCGCATTTTTCAGAAGATATTCTTTCATTTTTTCACACACCCCGCAACTAAATAGAGTACCGCCATACGCACGGCAAGTCCGTTGGTGACCTGTTCCAGAATGACCGAATGTTCCCCGTCGGCGACCGAACTGGCAAGTTCGACGTCGCGGTTGATCGGTCCCGGATGCATCACGAGCACGTCCTTTTTCATCTTTTTGAGCGTTTCTTCTTTGAGCCCGTAGAAACGCGAGTATTCCCCGGTGCTCGGAAAAAATCCGAGCGTCTGTCTTTCGTGCTGGATGCGGAGCATATTGACCACATCCGCATCGGCAACCGCCTCATCGAGATTGTGGCAGACGCGCACGCCGACTTCCTCAAATTCGCGCGGCACGAGCGTCGAGGGCCCGGCGAAGGTAACGTGCGCGCCGAGTTTCAGCAGTCCCCACATATTGCTGCGGGCGACGCGGCTGTGCAGAATGTCGCCGACGATCGTCACTTTGAGATCTTTGATGCGCCCGAGTTTTTCGCGGATGGTGAAAATATCGAGCAACGCCTGCGTCGGGTGACCGTGGGCACCGTCGCCGGCGTTGATGACGCCGCAATTCAAATGACGCGCGATGAAAGCCTGCGCGCCGGGGGCGGAGTGGCGCATCACGACCAAGTCCACTTGAAGCGATTCGATGTTTTTGATCGTATCGAGCAAGGACTCCCCTTTGAGGAGACTGCTCGCCGACGCCTGCACGTTGACGATATCGGCGCTCAACCGTTGCTCGGCAAGCTCGAAGGAGACCCGCGTGCGGGTACTGGGTTCGACGAAAAAGTTGACGACGGTCTTTCCGCGCAGAGCCGGAACTTTTTTGACGCGCCGCTGGGAAACTTTTTTGAACTCCGCCGCGGTATCGAGGATCAACTCGATCTCCTCCGGCGTAAGATCGTAAAGTTCAAGCAGATCTTTGCGATTCCATTGCATAGATTACTCCTTGTCTGAAAGGTGTTTATCGAGCCATAATTCATCGAAAACGCCGGGGTCGCCCTCCCCCTCGAAACGAACCGTTACGCAACGGTCTGCGGGGAGTTCGATCTTTTTGCCGACGTAATCGGCGCGGATCGGATATTCGGGGTTTCCGCGGTCGATCAACACGGCGAGCCGGATCAGCGCGGGGCGGCCGTAATCGTTGATGGCGTCGAGCGCGGCGCGGATCGTGCGTCCGCTCGACAGCACGTCGTCGACGAGGATCAGCGCGCGGTCGTTGATGTCAAACGGAATGACGGTC
This sequence comes from Victivallaceae bacterium, assembly GCA_016292515.1. GTDB lineage: Bacteria > Verrucomicrobiota > Lentisphaeria > Victivallales > Victivallaceae > UBA1784. The sequence continues at coordinate 39,923 of JAEDIJ010000009.1, read as the reverse complement.
TCGCGGATGCGGGGCAGATGTTTCGTCTTGCCGATATCGTCGCGATACATTGAAATATCAAGTTTTGCCAACGGCGGACGATGCCCCGTTATTTTTTCGATCTCATCGGCGATCCTCTCGGAAAGCGGAACTCCTTCCTCGTGGATACCGACCAAGGCGTAGCCGTCGGAAAATCCGGCGTCGACGATTTCCTGCGCGATCTGCCGGATCACTTCCGGCATTTGAGCCGCACTCATCAAAAGTTTCTGCATTGCCCCCTCCGGCTTCTTGTAACTATATAAATATAATGCCGGGAGCATCGATTGGCAATCGCTTTTTCAGAAAAAAAGCAACTTTCCCAAAACGCCCTGCACCGACAGCATATATATGACCGTGCCCGCGATGATCGAAAGCAACGGATTTCTGAAAAAAATCTGCAACACCACGACGGCCGCCGATGCGGAAAAAAGTCCGATCAATCCGGCGGGAACCGCCCCTGCCCCGGAAACCGTGGAGAGACTGTAAACGACGAGCATCGCGATCGCCGCCGCCGAAATCGTTTTGCCGAGATAGAGAAAAAGCGGCGACGGTTTCTTTTTGCGGAAAACAACAAACGGCAACGCGCGAAGCCCCAGCACGACCGCCGACATTACCGCTAAAATCAATATCTGATGAGAAGTCATTGCGCCGTCTCCAATTTTTTGCGCGTCAAAAGGAGAAACGCCACGATGAACGCCATCGCCGGAAAGAGCATCTTATTGACGTGTCCCGGCAGGAAGAAGAAAAACATCCCCCAGACGACGGCGGTGATGACACCGCCCGCTATCGCGGGGATCCGGTTGCTTTTTTCGCGGCACTGATCGACGAGTATGACGATAAACAGCGCCGCCATCGAGAAGTCGATGCCCGTCGTGTCAAAGGTGATGAGTTTTCCCGCCGCCGCGCCGATGACCGAGCCGGTGATCCAGTAGCATTCATCAAAAAAGGCGATATAAAAAAGATATCTGCGTCGCTCCGCATCGCGGTAGGGGCACTGTATCTGCAACGCGTACGTTTCATCGGTCAGCGCAAAGACGAGATACCAGCGCAGATACCACGGATAGCGTTTGAATTCCTCGATGAAAGGCAATCCGTAGGCGCAATAGCGGATATTGATGAGGATCGCGAGAAGCGCGATAAGCCCCAACGAGTAATTCGCGGCGTTTTTGACCATTTCGACCGCGGCGAACTGCATACTTCCGGAAATCGTCGCCGCGCTGACGACGCCCGCCGTGACAGCTCCCGCTTGCGGCACCTGCGTCGTAAAGAGAACGCCCCACGCCGCTCCCATCGAGAGATATCCCATAAGTACGGGGAGCGAGGCGATGAAAGCCCGGCGGACAACGGATTGCGGCATACTTTCCCCTTTTCTGTGAAGCGGTTTTTATAACGTACCATAATTTAAGCGAAAAAACAAGCCGTCCGCTTGCAAAACAAGGAAAAAATGGTATAGTAGACCTTTGAAACAACGTTTTTATTTTGATTCAAGGATTTCTGGAATATGCCTGTTGATTTCGTTCATCTGCATTTGCACACCCATTACAGTATGCTCGACGGCGCCTGTACCGCCAAAGGCATCGTCAAACTCGCCCAGTCGATGGATATGGTCGGCGCGGCGATCACCGATCACGGTTACGTCGGCGGCGCGGAGGAGTATCACCGCGTTTTCAACGAAGCGGGATTGCGCCCGATCATCGGCTGTGAAATGTACGTCGCCCCCGGCAGCCGCTTTGACAAGACCCCTGCCCTCGACCATTACAAGGGCTTCCATCTGGTATTGCTCTGCGAAAACGACACGGGCTACCACAATTTGTGCAAACTGATCTCCGAAGCCTACCGCAACGGATTGTATTACAAGCCTCGCGTCGACCACGAATTGCTCACGCAGTACAACGAGGGACTGATCGCGCTTTCCGCCTGCATCCAGGGGGAAGTTTCGCGGCGTTATCTCGACTCCAACACACGCGCGGCGGAAGACGCGCTTCAATTCTACCGCGATCTTTTCGGCAAAGACCGCTATTTCCTTGAAGTGATGGATCACGGCATTCCCGAGGAGCGCAACGCCAACCGCTTTTTGGTCGAAATGGCAAAAAAATACGATCTCGGCATGGTGGCGACCAACGACGTCCACTATATGAAAAAGGAAGACGCCGCCGCCCACGACGTGATGCTCTGCATCCAGACCGGAATGAAACTGAGCGACGAGCACCGGATGCGGATGTCGGGGCCCGATTACTATTTCAAGTCGCCGGAGGAAATGAAGGAACTTTTCCGCGAACTGCCCGACGCGCTCGTCAACACCCGCAAGATCGCCGAACGGTGCGAGATCCATTTCGACTACAAAGCGAACCACTACCCCGTTTTTTACTTGCCCGACAAGTCGGTGCCGACCAGGGAGACGTTGCGCGAGATCTGCTTCGACAATATGATGTACCGCTACGACTTCGACCCGCGCAAGGACGACTGCACGACGCCGGAGCGCAAAGCGGTGCTGGATCGCATGGAGTACGAACTCGGCATCATCGAACGCACGGGGTTTTGCAGTTACTTCATGGTCGTCGCGGATTTTATCCGCCACGGCAAGGATCACGGCGTGCCGGTCGGCCCCGGACGCGGTTCCGGCGCGGGCAGTCTCGTCGCCTATTTAATGCGCATCACCGACATCGACCCGTTGCGTTACAATCTGCTCTTTGAGCGTTTTCTCAACCCGGAACGCGTCAGCCCGCCCGACTTCGACATCGACTTCTGCGAAAAGCGGCGCGGCGAAGTGATTGAGTACGTCCGTCAGCGTTACGGATACGACAGCGTCGCCCAGATCTGCACCTACGGGCAGTTGAAGCCCAAGGCGGTGGTGAAAGACGTCGCCCGCGTCCTCGGTTTCAGTTTCGACGAAGGCAACAAGTTGACGAAACTCATCCCCGACGACGACCTCAAAATCACCATCGACAAGGCGATCGAGCGCAATCCCGACTTGAAAAAACTCATCGAGACCGACGAAAGAGTTCAGGAGGTTTTCAAGTACGCCCGGGTGTTGGAGGGATTGAACCGCCAGACCGGGATCCACGCCGCCGGCGTCATCATCGGCGACCAGCGGCTCGACAACCTCGTGCCGCTCTCGCGCAGCGCGCAGGGCGATATGGTCGTGCAGTACCCCAAGGAACCCTGCGAACACCTCGGCTTGCTCAAAATGGACTTCCTCGGCTTGCGCACGCTGACGATCATCCGCAACGCGCTCGATATGATCAAGGAAGATCACGGTATCGACATCGACCCGATCAAGATCCCGCTCGACGATCCCAAAACTTTTGATATGCTCCGCCGCGGCGACACGATCGCCGTGTTTCAGTTGGAATCCGGCGGTATGCAAAGTCTCTGCCGCAACCTCGGCGTCGAGACGATCGAGCATATCATCGCTCTGGTCGCGCTCTACCGCCCCGGCCCGATGCAGTTTATTCCGCAGTACATCGCCCGTAAAAAAGGTCAGGAAACGACCATTTACGATCATCCCAAAATGGAGCCGATCCTCAAAGAGACCTACGGCATCATGGTCTATCAGGAGCAGATCATGCAGGTCGTCCAGGCGCTTGCCGGTTTCTCGCTCGGCGGCGCGGACATCCTCCGCCGCGCGATCGGCAAAAAGAAAGTCGACGTGATGGCGGAGCAACGGGAAAAATTCATCAAGGGGTGCGCCGACACAAGCGGCATCTCCCCCGAACTCGCCGATCAGATCTGGGAAAAGATCAAAATTTTCGCCGGATACGGCTTCAACAAATCGCACTCCGCCGCCTACGGCATCGTCTCCTATCAGACCGCCTATCTCAAAGCGAATTACCCGGTCGAATTCATGGCGGCGGTGCTCACCGGGGAAATCGAAAACGCCGACAAACTGGCGTTTCTGATCCGCGCCTGCCGCGATATGGGCATCAACATTTTGCCGCCGGACGTCAATTCGAGCGGCATCAGTTTTTCCTGCGACAACGGTGCCATCCGCTTCGGGCTCGGCGCGATCAAGGGCGTCGGCGAAGCCGCCGCAGGAGCGATCATCAACAGCCGCAAGAGCGACGGCAAGTTCAAGAGTTTTCTCGATTTCTGCGAGCGTTGCGGCAGTGAAGTCAACTCGCGGATGCTGGAATGTCTCACGCGGGCGGGCGCATTCGACAGTCTGCAACTCAAACGTTCGCAGATCCTCGCGATCGCCGAACCGATGATCGCCCTCGCCGCCAGTCAGGCAAAAGACCGCGCCGCCGGACAGGGGTCGCTTTTTGATATGCTCGGCGGCGAAAACGAGGAAGCGGTCTCCGTACCGATCCCCGATCTTCCCGAATTCAGCTGGGACGAAATTCTCAAAAGCGAAAGACAGCTGCTGGGCTTCTACATTTCCGGGCATCCGCTCGATCCTTTGCGCGAACTCGTCAACGCCTACGGCGAACCGGTGCGCGGCGTCGCGGAAAAACAGGACGGGGAGATGATGCGACTGACCGGAATGGTTTCCGACATCACCTACAAATTCAGCAAGACCAGCGGTAAACAGTTCGGCGTGATGCACATCGAGGATATGGACGCAAACTGCGAATGCATGGTCTACGAAAAGACGCTCACCAAACTCCGGGAAGCCGGGATCGTTCTCGAACCGGGCAATCCCTACGTCTTTGAAGTCACCATCAGCAAGCGGGACGAATCGGAACCGGCGCGCGTGATGCTCGATATGGCGACGCCGCTCACCGAGGCGCCGCAGAAATTGAGCAATGAACTTTATCTGCATCTCACCCGCGGCAAAACCGATGCTCCGACGCAGAAAAAACTGGTCGAGGTTTTGCGTCAACATCCGGGCGACGTCACCGTGAAACTCTGCATGGTCGATGAATCCGACGACTCCGTGGTCTTTTTGGAATGCCGCACCCTCTGCGTGGAAGTTTCCATGCCGCTTCTCGCGGAGATCGACGCACTTCTGGGGAAAAATCACTACCGGATCAAGGCAAAAGAATTCATCGCGCTCCCGCGGCGGACGTGGCGTCCGAAAGAAACGGAAGTTCAAGGATAAAAGGAACGGGGTTGCCGCTTAATCGATATGCAACACGCTGTTGAGCGTGCCGAAATCGTTGGCGGCGAAGTTCGGATTGCTCTCGTCGGTCTGCCAGGTCTCGTCGACGACGAAGCGGTATTCGTGATCGCCGGAAGGAAGGTCGACTTTTGCGCGGTAGGCACCATCCGAAAAAAGCATCGGAATCTGCTCCCAGTCATTGAACGACCCGGCAAGCATCACCTGATGTCCTTTTTCCAGAGTGTAGAGAAATTCAACTTGGAATTCCCCTGCTCCGCTTTTTCCGCTGATTGTAAACATCGACCACCTTATGCTGTTTCCGCCGGAAAAACGGCGTTTTTTTTCGAAACGGTTATTTAATATACTCCACATCTCTTGAAAAAGCAAGTCTTGCGGTTGCAAAAATCCTTGAAAGATACTATATTATAGCGGAAAATCATACGCTTTTTCTCACAGGAGTTTTTTTATGTCTCAAAATATCCGCAAGGAACTTTTTTCGGCGAGCCGTCAGGTGATCGTCAAGGCGGGCACCCGGCTGCTGATCGACCGCAAATCGATCGCCGCGCTGGTTTCCGGCATCGCCGTGCTCCGCAGTACCGGCAAAAAAGTACTGCTCGTCACATCCGGTGCCGTCGGGCGCGGGATGGAGGCTCTCAATCTGACGCGCCGCCCCCGCAAACTCGCCGACATTCAGGCGCTTGCCGCCATCGGTCAACGGGAACTGATGGCGCTTTACTCGGCGGAATGCCGCAAACACGGATTCATTTCCGCGCAGTTGCTGCTGACCGCCGCCGATCTGCGCAACCGGGAGCGTTATCTCAACGTGATGAACTGCATCAATTCGCTCTGGGAGCACGATGTTTTGCCGATCGTCAACGAAAACGACTCCGTTTCGGTCGACGAGTTGAAATTCGGCGACAACGACACGCTCGCCGCGATGCTAGCCGCGTTGACCGGCGCGGAATTGACCTTGATCCTGACCAGTGAAAACGGTTTGCGCGACCGCAAAGAGGACGGCTCCCTCGGAGACCGCATCCCCTTGGTGGAAAAGATCAGCGATGAGATCAAATCGCTTGCCGGCGACACCAATGACAGCAAGTTTTCCATCGGCGGAATGCGTTCCAAACTCAACGCCGCGGAGATCGTCACCCGTTCCGGCGCGGCGATGTGGATCATCGACGGCAACGACAGCGAGGCGATCCCGCACGTCGTTTCGGGCGATGACATCGGCACGCTCTTCCTGCCGGGGCGGCACAAGATCGCCGGTGAAAAAAGATGGCTCCGCTTTTTCAGCCGCACCAGCGGCAGGATCGTCGTCGATGACGGCGCGGCAAAGGCACTTCAAGTTTCCGGCAAAAGTCTGCTTCCCTCCGGCGTCAAGATGATCGAGGGGAATTTCCGCCGCGGCGACGCGGTGGAAGTAACGGGAAGCGACGGCAAGGTTTTCGCCCGCGGACTCGTCAATTTTTCCGCGGCGGAGTGCCTCAAAATACTCGGCAAAAAATCTTCGGAACTTCACCAGATCCTCGGCTCCGACGTCGATGATGAAGTCATTCACCGCGACCATTTGACTTTGGTGTAAAAGGAAATGAAAATTTATCTCAAAACCTACGGCTGTCAGATGAATGAGCGCGACTCCGAGGCGATCGGCGCGCAACTCGTCGCCGCGGGGCATACGCTCACTTCCGACGAAAACGACGCCGACGTGCTGCTTTTCAACACATGTAGTGTGCGCGATGCCGCCGAACGCAAGGCAAAAGGCAAGATCGGTTATCTCAAAAAGCTCAAAGACCGCCGTCCCGACATCCTGATCGGTGCCGTCGGCTGTATGGCACAACGGCTTGGAAATCAACTGCTTGAAGAATTACCGCACCTTGATTTCGTCGTCGGCACGGGGCAGTTGCATAAAATCGTTTCCATCGTTGAAGATTTTGCTCAAAAGCATCAGCGGCAGGCGTTTACCGCCGAATCCGCCGAGGTGTTGACGGGAATGGGCGAGCATCAGGATTGCGGTGCTTTCGGGCAGATCGCGATCACGCGCGGATGCAACCGCTTCTGCACCTACTGCATCGTGCCCTATGTGCGCGGACGCGAGATCAGCCGCGACAAGGAGGACATCCTGGCGGAAGCCCGCCGGATGGTCGGGCGCGGCGTGCGGGAGATTTTGCTTCTCGGTCAGAATGTCGCCGCCTACGGGTTGAACGGCAATACGCGTCCCCCCGCAGATGACGTTTCGCCTTTCGGAGAACTGCTGGAAAGCCTCAATGAGATCGAAGGACTCGCGCGCATTCGCTACACCTCCCCTTATGTCACATATTTTTCCGACCGGTTGATCTCCGCGCTGAAAAACTGCGACAAGGTATGCCACAACATCCATCTGCCGTTGCAGTCCGGCTCCGACCGCATCCTCAAAGCGATGAGCCGGCAATACACGGCGTCCAGTTATCTGCATTACGTCGAAAAACTGCGTGCCGCGATCCCCGACGTCACTTTTTCGACCGATGTCATCGTCGGATTTCCCGACGAGAGCGAGGAAGATTTCAAGATGACCCGCGATCTGATGAATGAAGTGGGGTATTCTCAATCCTTTATTTTCAAATACTCGCCCCGTCCGGGCGCGAAGTCGGCGGAGCGTCCCGATTCCGTCCCCGAAACCGTCAAGGAGGAGCGCAATCAGATTTTGCTCGGCGATCTTTCGTCGCGCGTCGAAAAAATGCTCCAAAAACAAGTCGGCGACACCGTCGAAGTGCTGACGGAGGGCGTCAGTCACCGCAACGAAACGCGGTGGACGGGACGCACCGGCACCAATTTCGTCGTTCACTTTGAACCGACTTCCGGTCTGCAAACGGGCGTGCTGAAAAAGGTCAGGATCACCCGCGCGGGCGGCGTTTCGCTTTTCGGGAGTCTGGTGGAAGAATGAAAAAACAACCGATCCGGCTTGGGCGCGAACGCGGTTTCTGCGCCGGGGTACGCGGCGCATTGGCGCGCTTCGAGGAAACGCTCCGCGATTTCGGCGCGCCGCTTTACGTTCTCGACGAATTGGTGCACAACCGCGCCGTGACGGAAAATATGAAAGCGCGCGGCGCCGTTTTTGTCGACTCGCTCGATCAGGTGCCGGATGACGCCACGTTGCTTTTTGGCGCACACGGCGTACCGCCGGAAACGATTTTGTCTGCAAAAAACCGTCATATTTGTTTCGTCGACGCGACCTGTCCGCTCGTCCGCCAGTTGCAAAAAGCGGCGGCGGCGATTTCTCCGGAGCGCGATCTCATCCTTTTCGGCGACCCGGCGCACCCTGAAATGAAAGGCGTCGCCGCCTCGGCGGGAACAAGGAAGATCCACTTCGTTTCCCGTTTGGAGGATGTCAACGCCATTGACAGAAATTTGACGCGTCCGCTCCTTTTGAGCCAGACGACGCGCAATGAAAAGGAGATCCGCGCCGTCGCCGGAAAGCTGAAAGAATTTTTTCCGCAATTGGAGGATCACGCCGGAGTCTGCAACGCCGTGATGGCGCGGCAGCAGGCAGTCCGGGAATTGGCGAAAAATTGCGGAATCATTCTGATCGCCGGTTCTCCGCACAGTTCCAATGCATTGCGCCTCAAAGAGATCGCATCAAATTGCGGCGCAAAAAGTTATTTGATCGAAAACATCGAAGATCTGCCGACAGAGGAACTTCGCGCCGCCGAAACGGTCGGCGTTTCCTCCGGCGCAAGCACCCCGGAGGGATCGCTCCGCAAGATCGTCGATGTGCTGTTGACTATGGGCTTTCCCGCCCCGGAGGAATCACGATGATCGAAATACCGGAAAAAGCGGATTTCAAACGTTTCGATATTGCGCAACTGGAAAAATTATGCGCCGATATGCGGCAGGAAATCATCCGCACCGTCGCCGCAAACGGGGGGCATCTTTCTTCCAGTTTGGGGTGCGTCGAAGTGATCACGGCGTTGCATTACGTCTTTGACATTCCGGCGGAACCGCTGGTTTTCGACGTCGGACATCAGGCGTTGGCGCACAAACTTCTCACGGGACGCGCCGCCGAGTTCGCCACGTTGCGTCAAAAAGGAGGTATTTCCGGATTCCCCTCCCCGCTGGAATCAAGTGCCGACACCGGCATCAGCGGTCATGCGGGGGTCGCCATTTCGCAGGCGGTCGGACTTGCCGACGGGCGCGCCGCCAATGCCGTCCCCGGCAAGGTGATCGCGCTCCTCGGCGACGGCGCGATGACTTGCGGTGTTTCGTGGGAGGGACTGACTTCCGCCGCCGGACGGAAAAATCTTGTCATCATCCTCAACGACAACAATATGGCGATCGCCCGAAACGTCGGTGCGACCGCCCGTTATCTCAGCCGCATCATTTCCGGTGCGCGTTACAATCGGCTGAAAGAAAAAGTCCGGCTTTTTCTGCAAACGCATAAAACGCTTTACCGTGCCGCCGACAAAATCGACGATTTTCTCAAATCGGCATTGATGCCGCCCAGTACCATTTTTCAGGAATTGGGCGTCCGCTACATCGGTCCGGTGCACGGCCACGATCTCGCCGAATTGATCCCGCTTTTCCGCCAGGTGCGCGACAACATCAACGGGCCCGTCCTCGTCCACGTCATCACGCAAAAAGGCAAGGGATGCCCCTTTGCCGAAAAAGATCCGGAACTCTACCACGGGATCGGCGGTTGCGATCCCGTAACCGGAGAAATGAAAAAATCTTCTTCGACGAGTTTCAGCAAGGCTTTCGGCGAAAAATTGACCGAACTCGGCAAAACGCATCCGGAATTGGAAGCGATCACCGCTTCGATGCTCGACGGCACGGGGCTTACCCCTTTCAAAAACGCCTACCCCGAACGCTGTCACGACGTCGGCATCGAGGAGGAGCACGCCGTCGCGTATGCGGCGGGACTGGCGATGGCGCACCGCCGCGTCGTCGTCGCGCTTTACTCGACTTTTGCGCAACGCGCGTTGGACAACATTTATCACGACGTCGCGTTGGCGAAACTTCCCGTCATTTTTGCGCTCGACCGCGCGGGGATCGTCGCCGACGGTCCGACGCACCACGGCATCTACGATCTCGGTTTCCTGCGGCAAATGCCGAATATGGAGATCCTCGCCCCGGCGACGGAGTTGGAGTTGAAAGCGATGCTCGATTATCTGATGACGGTCAACACGCCTGCGGTGATCCGCTATCCGCGCGGAACTTCCCGTTGCGAGCGCATCCCCTCCCCGATCGAGCGCGGCAAGGCGGAAGTTTTGCGCGAGGGAAAAGATCTCGTCATCTGGGCACTCGGCACGATGACGCAGACCGCGCTCGAAAGTGCGGAGATCCTCGCGGGATCGGGGATCCAAGCGACCGTCATCAACGCACGTTTCGTCAAACCTTTTGATATCGGACTCGCCCGGCGTTTCGCCGCGATCCCGACGGTGACGCTGGAAGATCACCATACGTCGGGCGGTCTCGGCGCCGCCTTGGAGGAAACGCTTTCCGCCATCCGGCACGTACCTCTTTTACGGTGCGGTTGGAGTATAGATTCTCCGATCCCGCACGGCAACACCGATCAAATCAAAATGCAATATCAGCTCGATGCCGCCAGTGTCGCGGCGCGGGCAAAAAATTTCTTAACCACGATCCCGGAGTAAAAAAATGGTAAATCATCTTGCCATCATCATGGACGGCAACGGCCGTTGGGCGCAACAGCGCGGACTTTCCCGCAGCGAAGGACACCGCGCCGGTGCGGAAAATATCGGAAAAATCGCGGAAGCCGCGGCGAAATACGGTGTCCGCTATCTGACGCTCTACGCATTCAGCACCGAAAATTGGAAACGTCCGGCACCGGAAGTGAATTTTCTGATGAATCTGATCCCCGTTTTCTGCAAAAGCCGCATCGCGGCGATGGTCGAAAACGGCATCCGGCTCCGCACCGTCGGGCGCACCGACGATCTGCCTCCCGTCGCCCGCAAAGCGTTGTTGCAGGCGATCGACAAGACCAAAAACAACGACAAACTGACGCTCAATCTCGCCCTCAGTTACGGTGGCCGCGCCGAAATCGTCGATGCGGTCAACGCCCTGCTCCAAGACCCCGATCGTCCGGCAAAAATCGACGAAGAAACATTCAGCCGTTATCTTTACGCGCCGGATATCCCCGATCCCGATCTGATGATCCGCACGAGCGGCGAAATGCGTTTGAGCAACTTCCTTTTGTGGGAACTTTCCTACTCGGAACTTTACGTTTCGCTGGTTCACTGGCCCGCATTTGACGAGGCGGAACTCAAAAAAGCGCTCGATGCCTTTGAAAACCGCAACCGCCGTTTCGGCGACGTCACCGCGAAAAAGTGAAGTTTGATTTGCAAAGAGTGCGGCATTAAAGTATATTATATTATAGAAAACGCAATTGGACTTTTCAACAAAAGAAATGGATTTTTCGATGAAAAAAGATTTGACTCTGCTCGTTCTCGCCGCCGGTATGGGAAGCCGTTACGGAGGGTTGAAACAACTCGATCCCCTGGGACCTTCCGGCGAAACCATTATGGATTACTCCGTTTTCGACGCCTTGCGCGCCGGATTCAACCGGGTCGTTTTCATCATCCGCAAGGATTTTGAAGAGGATTTCAAACGGCAGATCGGTGCGCGTTACGCCGATCACGTCAACGTGGAATACGCCTTTCAGAGCCTCGACGACCTGCCGGGAAGTTTCACCGTTCCCGATGGGCGGCAGAAACCGTGGGGAACGGGACACGCCGTCTACGCCGCGCGCAAACTGCTCAACACGCCTTTTGCCGTCATCAACGCCGACGATTTCTACGGCGCCGACAGTTACCGCCAGTTGGCGAATTATCTCGCCAACGCGCCGGAGTCGGATAAGATCCGCGGCTGCATCGCGGCGTTCATCCTCAGCAACACGTTGAGTGAAAACGGTTCCGTCTCGCGCGGCATCTGCACGTCGAGCAACGGAAATCTCGCCAAAGTGGTCGAAAATACCAAAATTTTCCGCCGCGACGGCAAAGTCATCAGCGAGCAGGAAGACGGCTCGGAAGTCGTTTTCACCGGCAATGAACTCGTCTCGATGAATTCCTGGGGCTTCATGCCCGAGATCGTCGGCGAGATCGAAGCCAACTTCGAGGAATTTCTGCGTCGGCGCGGTACCGAAATGAAAAGCGAATTCTATCTGCCCGCGCTCGTCGATACGTTGATCCATACCGGCAAAGCCGAGATCGCGATGCGCACGAGCCGCGACAGCTGGTTCGGTGTCACCTACCGCGAAGACCGTCCGCTCGTTCAAACGGCGTTGCAGGATCTTGTCGACAGCGGCAAGTATCCGAAATCGCTTTTCTCCTGAAATAAGGAGTACGCCCGATGCCGAACCGTTCGCAAAAAGAGATCGCGTCGATCATCAATCAATTCATCGTCTACGGCGACTTTCTGGTCGCGGTGCCTTTCGGTTGCGGTCACGTCAACGACACGTTTCAGTTGACGTTTGACCAGGGCGGGATCCGTCTGCACTACACGTTGCAGAAAATCAACAAAAACGTTTTCACCGAGCCGGTCAAGGTGATGGAAAACGTCGACCGGGTCACTTCGCATATCCTGCACAAGATCCGCGAAGCCCATATGGAAACCCGCAAACGGACGCTTCGTCTGCTCCGCACGCCGGAAAACAAACCGTATGTTTTCGACGACAACGGCGACTGCTGGCGCGCCTACGTTTTTGTGGAGCACGCCCGCGCTTACGAGGTATTGGAAAATACCGAACAGGCTTTCCGCGTCGCCGAGGGATTCGGTGAATTTCAGAAGCAGTTGATCGATCTGCCGGGCAAACGGCTCTTTGAGGCCATTCCCGACTTTCACGACACGCCGAAACGGATCGGGCAACTGGAAGCCGCCATCAAAGCCGACGTCAAAGGACGCGCCAAAAGCGTTGCCAGGGAGATCGACTTTGTGATGAGCCGCCGCGACGAAGCGGGACTTCTGCTGAAACTCCACAAGGAGGGTGCCATTCCGGAGCGCATCACCCACAACGATACCAAAGCCAACAACATTCTGATCGACGACCTTTCCGGCAACGCGCTCTGCGTGCTCGACCTCGACACCGTGATGCCGGGGCTGTCGCTCTACGATTTCGGCGACATGGTGCGCAGCGCGACCAATCCCGCCGACGAGGACGAAGTCGATTTGAACAAGGTGGAGATGCGCTTCGATATGTACGAAGCGTTGGTAAAAGGCTATCTTCAAGGTGCCGGCGATCTCCTGACCGCCGCCGAAAAGGAGATGCTCCCCTTTGCCGGCAAACTCATCACGTTGGAGATCGGATGCCGTTTCCTCGCCGATTACATCAACGGCGACACCTATTTCAAGATCCATCGTCCCGATCAGAATCTCGACCGCGCCCGCAACCAGTTCAAAATGGTCGTGTCGATCGAGTCGCAGATGGAAAAGATGAAGTCGCTGATCTGATGGACGATTTCGTCACCGCCACCGCCAGTGAAGCGCACATCAAGCGTGAACGCGCCAAGGCGCGGGAATTGCGCAAGACGCCTTATTTCCGCAACTTACTGCAACAGGGCATCTGCCATTACTGCGGGAAACGCTTTTCTCCGGAGGAGTTGACGCTCGATCACATCATCCCTGTCGCCCGCGGCGGACGCAGTACCAAAGGCAATCTCGTCGTTTCCTGCCGCAACTGCAACCGGACGAAAAGTTGTCTGACGCCGGCGGAGCAATTGCTCGACGAATTGGAAAAATCGGGCGAGTTATAAAACTTTTTTCAACGCGTCCGCGACGCTTTCCCCGTCGGGGAAATGCCAGTCGGGAGCGATTTCCGCAAGCGGTTCCAGGACGAAGCGCCGCAACTTCGCGCGGGGATGCGGGATTTTCAATTCCGGCAGATCAAGCGTTGTTTCATCAAAGAGGATCAGATCGCAGTCAAGCGTGCGCGCCTGACGACTTGAATGAAGTTGCGGACGTCCGGCATCGCGTTCGATTTTTTGGGTGACATTGAGCAATTCAAGTGCGGATTTCTGCCACACTCCGGTCACGGCGCAGTTGAGGAAATCCGGCGTCCCCGGTTCACAATCGACCGGTTTTGTCCGGTAGACTGAACTGCGCACGAGCGCGGCAACTCCCGATTCCGTCAATTGCCGGCAGGCGAAGTCGAAATATTTTTCCGTATCGCCGAGATCGCCGCCGAGCGACAATGCAATTTTATGAAAAACCGTCACAATTTTCTCGCAAATTCCGCTTTTTAAGGTATATTATAGAATATAACCATTTCTGAATCATTTTACAAGGTGTCCTTTTGAACGACAAACCGAAAATTTATCTGCTTGGCTCCGGGAAACTCGCCATTCCGTTTCTCACGGCGCTCCGCCAGTCGGAAACATTGGATTTCGTCGGCGGCGCGACCGGTGTTTCCAAACCGGGCAAGCGGGGCAAAAAACTGTTGCCGACTGCCGCGAAAAGTTTCGCGGAAACGCTCGGCGTCGCCTTGGAGGAAGTTCCCAACGTCAACGATGCCGCTTATCTTGAACGCGTCAAGGCACTTGCGCCGGATATCATCCTCGTCGTTTCTTTCGGGCAGATCCTGCGCCGCGACATCCTCGCCTTGCCGAAATTCGGTTGCGTCAACGTCCACCCCTCGCTGTTGCCGCGTTACCGGGGTGCCTCCCCCGTCGTTCAAGCGGTCTTGAATCAGGACGGCGAAACGGGCGTCTGCTATATGCAGGTCGCTCCCGCGCTCGACGCCGGAGACATCTACCGGGTTTTCCGCCGGAAACTCGACGGCACGGAATACGCCGACGAATTGGAGGCGGAGCTCGCCGAAACGGCGGCGCGGCATCTCGATGAGACGCTGCTCAAAATCCTGTCGGGCGAACTTCCCGGCGTGCCGCAATCAGGAGACGTCGTCGTCTGCGGCAAGATCGCCAAAAGCGACGCGGCGATCAACTGGCGTGAAAGTGCCCGAAATATCGCCGCCAAAGTCCGCGCCTACCACGACTGGCCGGGTGCTTTCGCCGTCGAAGCGGCGACGGGAACGCGTGTCGGCATTTCCCGCGTCACCTTGCGCGAAGACCTTGCGGGAAATCCCGGAGAGATGGTTTCAGGTACGCCAAAAAATCAACTTTGCATCGGTTGCGGAAGCGGTGCCTTGCAACTCGACGAAGTGATCCCCTCCGGCGGCAAGGCGATGCCGGGCGCGGCGTACCGCAACGGACGGCGCGGCGAAGTCAGCTTTTCCCCGGGAAGTGAAATTCCCGGTCGTGAATAACCATTTTATCAGGAATACATTATGGAAAAATCAAAAAAGACCATCGTGCTCAACTGCGACCGCGTCGAACGGCGTTTCGCGTTGTTGCACGGAGGCAGGCTCGAGGAGTATCAGATCGAGCGCGACGACAAGACCCCAAAAGTCGGGGACATCTTTCTCGGCAGGATCGTCAATCTGGATATGCTGTTGCAGGCGGCATTCGTCGATATCGGAGCGCAGAAAAACGCCTTTTTGCATTTTCAGGAAATGCTCCCCGGATACAGCGACCTCGCCGAACAGTATCAGCAGGAAGTCGAAAAAATCGCCGCCAAGCGCCGCAAGCGCAACGCCAAGCGTCCCGACAGCAAGGGCAATGCCGAAACGCTCCGCCGCTCCGGCAAGATCACGGCGGCGGATATCCCCAACATTTTCAAACCGGGAATGGAGATCCTCGTTCAGGTAGTCAAGGCGCCGATCAGCACCAAAGGCGCGCGCGTGACGACCGACATTTCGATCCCCGGTCGCTATCTGGTGCTGATGCCCTACAACGACCACATCGGGCTTTCCACCCGGATCGAAAGCGCGCCGGAGCGCGAGCGTTTGCGCAAAGTCCTCTCCCAGTTGGAGATCCCGGAGGGAATGGGAATGATCTGCCGTACCGCCGGAGAGGGGCAGAAAGCGGCGTTTTTCAAAAACGATCTTGAACTTCTGCTCGACTCGTGGACGAATATCGAGCGCGATATGGACAGTTTCAGCGCGCCGCATTTGCTCTTGACCGAGCCGACCCTCATCGAGCGCACCATCCGCGATTTCATGACCGACGAGATCGACGGCGGCATCGTCGTCGACGACAAGGACGCCAAAAAGCGCATTGTCGAAACATTGAAACGCTGCGGCGCAAAAAAACTCGCCTCCAAAGTCGATTTCTACGACAAAAGCGAGCCGATCTACGATTACTACCACGTCAACGAACAGTTGAAATCGGTTTTTCAGCGGGAAGTCAAACTGCCGGGCGGCGGCGCGATCGTCATCGACGAGACCGAGGCGCTGATCGCGATCGACGTCAACTCCGGACGCGGCAAAAACGGCACCGATCAACCCGATTTCATCTTGAATACCAATCTTGAAGCGGCGGAGGAGATCGCCCGGCAACTGCGTCTGCGCAACGTCGGCGGGCTCGTCGTCATCGACTTCATCGATATGCGTTCGAGCAAAGACCGCGACGAATTGCACCGGACGATGAAAAAACTGGTCAAGGACGACCGCGCCAAGACCAAAGTTTTGCCGCTGAGCCGTTTCGGATTGATGGAAATGACCCGTCAGCGCGAGCACGAGAGCATTCAGGATCAGATTTACACCCCCTGCCCTTACTGCTCCGGCACGGGATTGATCAAATCGGTCGTCACGATGAGCGCGGAGATCCAGCGGCGTCTCACCGCCGTTTTGCGCGACCGCAAGTACAAGGGGATCCCGATCCGCATCTATATGCATCCCGAAGTGCTTGCGCAACTGCGCAGTGAGGATTCCGGCTTCCTGGATGAATTGGAAGCGAAATATCATCACGAATTGAGTTTTCGCGCCGATCCGGCGCTTCACCGGGAAAATTTCCGCTTGGTCGATCCCGAAACCGACGCGGAATTGAAATAGCTTCTGTTATGCGCAGTGCCGCCGAATTTCATCCCTCGGAGATCCCGGCGAAACCGGGCGTCTACATCTACCGCGACCGTTTCGACCGGGTGATCTACGTCGGCAAGGCAAGCAATCTCCGGCGGCGGATGTCCTCCTATTTTCAACTTTCGCGCCGCAATGCCGCCGATCCGAAACTGCGCTCGCTGATCCACTCGATCGCCAGTTGGAGTTTCGAGGTCGTCCACAGCGAAGCGGAAGCCCTTTTGCTCGAAGCGCGGCTGATCAAGACCTACGCGCCGCACTACAACATCTTGATGCGCGACGACAAACGCTATTTACTGCTCAAAATCGATTGGGGCGAGGAGTTCCCTACGCTCACCCTCGCGCGGGTCAAAAAACCGGGGAATTTCCAGTACTTCGGGCCCTTTCCCAACGGCAGCGCGTTGCGTTCGACGCTGGAATTTCTGCTGCGCCACTTCGGCTTGCGCGCCTGCCGCGATTCCCGCCCCGATGAGGAAACGCGCCGCCACTGCCTTAAACGGACGATCAAAGACTGCTGTGCCCCCTGCACCGGCAACGTCACAAAAGAGGAATACAAAGCGCGGCTCGACGCGGCGTTGAAAGTCCTCAACGGCGATATTACGCCGTTGCAGGAAAAACTGCGCGAGGAAATGACAAAAGCGAGTCTGAATACCCGCTTTGAAGTCGCCGCGCGGTTGCGCGACGTTTCCGCCAATCTGGAAGCGGTTTTCGGGCGAAAAAGCCGCATTTTCGCCCGTCCGGAACTCCCCGAGATCGTCCCGGGGAAAGCGGCGGTCGAATCGCTCGCGAAGCACCTCGGCATCGAAAAGATCAACGGTCCCATCATCGGCTTTGATATTTCCAACATTCTCGGCACGCTCGCCGTCGCCAGTCTGGTCTGTTTCACCGACGGCCGCCCCGATCGCGACCATTACCGCCGGTTCCGCATCAAAACCGTCCATCAGAGCGACGATTTCGCGATGATGCACGAGGCGATCACGCGGCATTTTTCCCGTTTGCTCGAAGAGAAACGGCCGTTGCCCGGCGTGTTGCTCGTCGACGGCGGCAAAGGGCAACTTTCCGCCGCGCTCGACGCACTGGTCGAGATCAAGTGTCCGCCGTTTCCGATTTTAGGTCTCGCCAAACGCAACGAGGAAATTTTTCTCCCGGGGCGTTCGGAACCGGTCATCATCGACCGCCACGATCCGGCGATCCGGTTGCTTCAAGCCTTGCGCGACGAAGCGCACCGCTTCGCGATCACCTACCACCGCGAACTGCGCCGCAAGGCGATCGAACACTCGGTGATCGAGGAAGTCCCCGGCATCGGGGCAAAGCGAAAAATGGAAATCCTGCGCGTTTTCGGCAGTTTGCGGGCGTTGAAAAAAGCCTCCGCCGGAGAAATCGCCGAAAAAATCCCGGGGATCGGGACAGAAACCGCGCAGAAACTGCTCGATCACATCACGCAAAAGTAATTTTGCAGATTTTCGTTATTTGCGGTTGGAAATAAGCAACGCGGTCTCGTCGCAACAGCGGTTTTTGGGGCAATTCGCGCAATCGCTCCAAATTTTTTCCGGAAACAGCGAACGATCGACCGTCTGAAATCCGAGGCGTAGGAAAAATTCCGGGGTGCGCGTCAAGGTAAAAAGTTTCCACTCCGGCAAAAGAGAGTCCAGTCTTTTGATCTCGTTTTCGACGAGCATACGTCCGATCCCCGTACCGTGCAGATCGCGCGCGACGACCAGACTGCGGACTTCAAAAAGTCGATTGCCGAAGTCGCGGACGGCGACGCAACCGACAAGACGATCTCCCGTTGTCGCAACGCGGAAATTTTGCAGATAAAAGCGGATGTTTGCCTCATCGCGCGGCAACACGATCCCCTCATCCGCATAGGGTTTCAGCAAAGCGGCGATGGCGGACACATCGCCGTCCGCCGCCTGACGGAGCGTAATGTCACTTGGCATCGGATTTTTCCTTTGCCGCTTTTTCCGCACATTCCGTAAAAACGCCGATCTTGCGGAATTTTTCGTAACGCTGGTCGATCAATTTGGCGACGACCATTTTTTTCAGACTTTTGAGATTATGTTCGATCGCTTCGCCGACCGCTTCCGCCGCCAGTTCAAAATCGCACTGCGCGCCGCCGGTAGGTTCGAGGATCACTTCGTCGGCGACGCCGAGTTCCAACAGACAGTCGCTGGTCAAGTGCAAGGCATCCGCCGCCTGAGGGGCGAAATTGCGGTCTTTCCAGAGGATCGCGGCGCACCCTTCCGGGGTGATCACGGAATAATAGGCGTTTTCCATCATCAAGATCCGGTTGCCGACGCCCAGCCCCAGCGCGCCGCCGGAGCCGCCCTCCCCGATCACGATGGCGATGACGGGGACGCGGAGCGCGAACATTTCGCGCAGATTGACCGCGATCGCTTCACCGACGTGGCGTTCCTCGCTGGCGATGCCGGGATACGCTCCCGGCGTGTCGATAAAAGTGATGATCGGCACGCCCGCCTTGTCGGCGAGTTTCATCAGCCGCAACGCCTTGCGGTAGCCGTCCGCACCGGGCCAGCCGAAATTGCGGATAAGATTACTGCGGGTGTCGCGCCCTTTTTGAGTCCCGATGACCATCACTTTTTCGCCGCGGAATTTCGCGAATCCGCCCACGATCGCCTTGTCGTCGGAAAAGCGGCGGTCGCCCGCGAGTTCGATGAAATCGGTAAAGAGCAAACCGACGTAGTCGAGCATATAGGGCCGCCGCGGATCGCGCGCCAGTTTGACGTGCTGCCACGCCGTCAACGCCCGCGCCTTTTTGCGCAATGCGGCTTCCAGCTCCTGTTTCAGCTTGGCGATCGCCTCGCTCATATCGATGTTGTTTTCCTGTGACAGCGTCCGCAATTCGGCGATTTTGTCGCGCAACGCCTCCACCGGTTCTTTTTTTACTGTTTTAGCCATAGTATCATCCTTTTATTCCGTGATCGACACCGAAGTTCCGACCGGACAGAGCAGATAAAGTTGACGCACTTCCTGATTACGCATCCGCACGCAACCGTGGCTGATCGACCGTCCTACCCCTGCGTCATCAGGCGAGCCGTGGATCCCGTACCCGGCGAGCGGGCGGCTCAATTGTTCCGCTTTCGCCAGTTTCAAAAAGTAATCCCCCATCGGGTTTTCGGGGTCTCCGTAAGCGTAGATCGCACCGTTCGGCGCGTAATACTCCGGGTGATAGAGCCGGATCGAAATGACGAATTTTTCCGCAGGAGTGCTGTCCGCGCGCCCGACGCCGACGTCGTAAGCGGCAAAGAGCGTTTTCTCTTTGGCGAGGTTGAAAAGTTGAAGCCGGCGCGACGATTTGGAGATCTCGATCTGCCACGGCCCCGGCACGACGACCAGTTTACTGCCGAGAAAGATCGTATTGCCTTTCAGATGATTCAGCTCTTTGATCAAGGCGACCGTCGTATGATATTTTTTTGCGAGTTTTTCCAGATTGTCGCCGCGGGAAATCTGATGCCGGATGCACCAGACGCCGGTACCCTCCTCGACCTGTTTCCAGTTGTCGGCGGATCGCCGTTGCTCCGCCGCGGCGGTTTCGGCGGAGATCGGTTTTTCCGGGACATCGACGGCGGGATCTCCTTGCCACGCAACGCCTTTGACCGGAGTTTGCGTCGGGACTTCCGCCGAAGTTTCCACGCTTTTTTCCTCCGTCGTTTCTTCGGGGAGCGCATCCGCCGGTTTTTCGTCGGATTTCGCGGTCTGCGATTGTTGAGAAGTTTCCGCAAGTGTGTTTTCCGCAACAGGTTGCGGCGACTCGCCAACCGCTTTTGGCGACGCGCCGGAGCCCGTTTTCTTATGCGGTACGATCCCGTAGATGATCCCGCCTGTCACCGCGAGAACGATAACAAAAATCAAAATCCGCCGAAACAACGGGGATGCGCCTTGCGGTTTCGGCATACGGTCAAATTCATAATCCATTGGAATCGGTCTCCTTTTCTTCTACCAGTTTGCCGCCGGAAAGCGTCACGACGCGATCGGCGAAAGAGGCGAGTTCGCGGTTGTGCGTGATCATCACGATGCTCAAATCGGGGTCATTCTTGCGCAGATCGACAAGCAGTTGGAGGATCGTCATTCCCGTTTTTTCATCGAGATTGCCCGTCGGTTCGTCGGCGAGCAGAATTTTGGGATGATTCATCAGCGCGCGCGCGATCGAGGTACGCTGTTGCTCGCCGCCGGAAAGCTCCGACGGACGGTGATCGATGCGTTCGATCAACTGCATCTGCGACAGCAACTCTTTGGCGCGCGCGACCGATGCGCGGTGCGTCATTCCCGCGAGTCTGCCGGCGAGCGCGACGTTTTCGAGGACGGTGAATTCCGGCAGCAGATGATACGCCTGAAAGACGAAACCGAGTTTTTTCCGCCGGAAACGCGCGGCTTCGTCGCGGCTGAAACGGGAGACGTCGCAACCGTCGATGATTACG
This sequence comes from Victivallaceae bacterium, assembly GCA_016292515.1. Classification (GTDB taxonomy): domain Bacteria; phylum Verrucomicrobiota; class Lentisphaeria; order Victivallales; family Victivallaceae; genus UBA1784. The sequence continues at coordinate 18,526 of JAEDIJ010000009.1, read as the reverse complement.
CTTCCGGCATCGGGGGCTTCGAGAGTTCCCATCACGTTGAGCAACGTCGTTTTGCCGCTGCCCGACGCGCCGAAAATACAGCACCACTGCCCGCGCGGCAAGGCGAAATCAAGATGTTGCAACACCGGGAGCGAAACTTTTCCGGTGCGGTAAGTGCGCTCCACGTCGGTCAGGGAAATCATATTTTCATTTTCCATAGCACCACCTCACTCGTAACGCAACGCTTTCGCCGGATCGAGATGCGCCGCCCGCATCGCGGGGATCAGCGCGCCGACCGTGCAGAGAACGATGCTCGCGACGACGATGAAACTCACGTCCGAAAACAAAATCTTTGCCGGCAATTCGTTGAAATAGTAAAATTCTTTGGGAAAAAGTTCGCTTCCGGTCAAACGGGAAACCAGTTGCAGGATATCGTTGCGGAAATAGATCACCGTCGAGCCGAGCGCGACGCCGCAGAAACTTCCGATAAGTCCGATCAGAAATCCCTGCAACAAAAAGATGCGACGTACCGTCGCATCGGATGCGCCCAGGGCTTTCAACACGCCGATCTCGCGGGTTTTTTGATAAACCGACGTGATCAAAGTATTGGCGATGCTGAATGCCGCGACGAGCACGATGAAAATCAGGAGGAAAAACATCATCCGCTTTTCGACGGCAAGCACGCTGAGAAGCTGCTGATTGGCTTCCTCCCAACCGCGGACTTCCAAACCGGAGGGCAGCGTTTCCCGCATCTTTTCCAGCAACGCCGTCTGGTGAAAAGCGTCTTTGCCCCAGCCGAAAATCGCCGTGGCGTTTTCGTAACCGAGGTCGAAAAGATCGGCGGCATCGTCGATGTCGACAAAGAGAAACATCCGGTCGAAATCGTATTTTTGGGCGGAGTAGATACCGGTTATCACGAATTGCGTCGGATAGTACGCGGAGGAGGAGGCATCCACCGAAATTTTTCCGCTTTTTTCATCGATTTTGATGAGTTGCGTGAGTTTTCCCGTGGAGTGAAGAAAAATTTTGTCGCCGATGCGCACGCGCCACCGCTTCGCCATATCGGAACTGATGATGACGCCGCGACGCCCCGGCAGTTGCGGCAGATATTCCGCCTTGCCGAGGAGCATATTTTCAAAATCGAAACGGCCGCTTTGTTTCAGCCGCGGCAGATCTTTCCGGAAATCAAAGGCAAGCACCATCACGTAAGGATCGATGCGGCGTTCGTCGTAGCGGACGAGTACCGGAGAACTGATGACGGGGGCGGCAAGGACTTCGCCGGGGCGGACGCTTTCCATCGCCTTGACCGCCGCATCGCGGTCGGGAATGACGCCGAAAGCGGAGCGCACCTGAAAATGCGCCTGCGTTTCGACGAGTTTTTCTTTCATCAGATCGGTGAATCCCGTCATCACGGCGAGGACGATCAGCAAAACGGCGACGCCGAGGGTCACCCCGACGATACTTGTCACGGTGATCCACGAAACGGCGCTGTGCCTTACTTTCAGATACCGCCCGGCAATAAAAAACTCAGTCAACATAACTTGATGATATCCCGCTTTTCAATCAAAAAAGACCCAATCGGTCTTTTTCTTTTTTTCCTTGTCGTGCTGCCTGCGCACTTTTTGGTGGATCTCCTCCGATTCCTTGTGCTGGCTCGACCAACTGGCGGAAAAAGCCTCCTTTTCCCGGTCGGAAAGTTCTCCGGACTCCGCGACAAAAGGCTTGCTCTCCTTGCGCTCGATTTTAAGCATATCGGAAATGGGGTCGCGCAACGCCTTGCGTCTTTTTTCCGCCTTGCTCATCTTGGGCTGCTGCGCTTTGGGAGCAGGCTCCGGCGACAGATCGGTCGTCTCGCATCCGGCGCAAAAAAACGCCAATGCCGCCAATCCGATGGCGATACGGCTACTGGACATAACTTTCTCCTTGTTTCAAACTTTCACTGCGCAACTGACCGCAGGCGGCGCCGCGCTTGAATCCCCTCTCCACGCGGCGGGTCACACGCGCTCCGGCGGCGGAAATCGTCGTTTCAAACTCCTCGATCGTCCGGCGATCGGGACGGCGGAAATCGCCCTCCGCCTGATTAAGCGGGATCAGATTGATCTTGGCGTGGTGCTTCATCGCGATCGCGGCGAGTTTTTTCGCCGTGTCGACGGAATCGTTGATGCCCGCGATCATCGTGTATTCGAGCGTGTACTGCCGCCCGACGGTTTCGCAGTAAAAATCCGCCGCCTCCAAAATTTCCGCGATCGGATAACGCAACGCGTCGGGGATCAGTTTGGCGCGCATTTCGTCGTCGACGGCGTGCAGACTGATCGCGAGATTGTATTCCTTTTTCATCGCCGCCAGTTTGCAAATGCCGGGGACATAGCCGCTGGATGAAACGGTGATCCGCCGCGGCGCGAAGCCGAAGTGATCGGGCGACGAAAGAATTTCCAGCGCGCGGGAAAATTCAGCGAAATTGAGCAACCCCTCCCCGATCCCCATAAAGACGAGATTATCCGGTTTCCGCCCCGCTTCCCGCGAGGAGATCAGAAATTCTTCAAGGATTTCGCCGGTCGTCAGATTGCGGGTGAGACCGTGCGCCCCGCTCGCGCAGAAACGGCATCCGACGGGACAACCGACCTGCGTGCTGAGACAAAAGGTCAATCTTTCCGGCGTCGGGATGAGGACGGTCTCAATGGATTCCCGGTCGAACAATTCGAGCCGGAGTTTGGCGGTACCGTCGGGCGCGACGACTTTTTCCACCACGCGCGACGCGGGCGCGCGAAAAAAATCAGCGATTTCAAGGCGCAAAGACTCCGGGAGATTGCTCATTTTTTCCGGCTCGACGATCAATTTTTCGTAAAGCCATTGGGCAATCTGCCGCGCGCGGAAAGCGGGAAGCCGCTTTGCCGCGCAAAACGCCGCCAATTCCTCGTGGGAACTTCCGGCGAGAAAAGGTTTTTCCGTTTCGCTCATAAAATCCTGCCGGTAAAAAAGAAGGCGTCCGTTTCTATGTGAAATCCGCCAAAACGGATCCGTAGAAGCGGACGCTTTTGAGTCACACGCGAAAACCGCGGGACTTACTTCTTCTTATGCCGCAAAGCTTTGAGTTGCTTCTTGCGCTTATGCTTGGCGATCTTCGCCCGCCGTTTTTTCTTCAGACTACCCATTTTGACACACTCTTTGTTACTTGAAATGAATCAACCATTCAACCGTAAAAATGGAGCCAATGATCAGAATCGAACTGATGACCTATTCATTACGAGTGAATTGCTCTACCGACTGAGCTACATTGGCATCGCATAAAACTTAATATAGCAGAATTTTTCGTTTTTGCAATCCGAAATCCCGCCATATTGCGGATTTTTTTGCAAAAACGATACAAAAAGCCGCGGTTTCCTTTACAATTCGATCACTTTTTCCGCAAAGAACGCACGGGACGAGGTAGCGAAGCGAAGCGCGAATTTGCCGGGCTCGACGACGAAACGGTTTTCCTTTTCCGAAAAGAAAGCGAAATCGCGTTCCGCGAGATGCAACGTCAAAACCGCACTTTCTCCGGGGGCGATCGACGCTTTGGCGAAATCGCCGAGTTCCTGCACCGGGCGTTCGACGGAAGAAGCGAGATCGGCGACGTAAAGCTGGACGACCGCGCTGCCCCGGCGTTTGCCGGTGTTGACGACTTCGACTTGCGCCGTGACGTCGCATCCCTTGTCTTCAAGCGATTTGAGTTTATAATCAAAACTCGTGTAACTCAACCCGAAGCCGAAAGGAAAGCGCGGTTCGATCCCCGCCCGGTCGAAATGACGGTAACCGATAAAAACGCCGTCGAGGTAATCGGTCGCCGCGCCGTAGGGATCGGTCAAGCCGGGGACAAGTTCCAACTGGTGGCAAAGATAGTCGTTCAGTTTTTTCGCCCAGGTGCAGGCAAGCCGTCCGGCAGGCTCGGCGTCGCCGAAAAGGACTTCGGCGAGGGCGCGCCCCGATTCCATGCCGGGATACCACGCATCCAGCACGGCGGAGACCTGATCGATCCACGGCTCGACATTCATCACTGATCCGCCGATCAGCGAAACGACGACGTTGGGATTGAGCGCGGCAAGTTGCCGGATGACCTCATTCTGCTTGCCGGGCAATTCCAGATCGGGGATGTCCGCCATCGCCGAGAGATCGACGCAGCCGACCGCTTCCTTGTCGTAAGTGTGATTGGTTCCTCCGAAGTAAAGCACGGCATCCGCGCGACGGATCGCATCTTCGTCGATCGGTTCATCCTGAAAGTAGAGCAAGCGGACGCTCAACTGCGAATCCGGCCAGCTTTTTTCGATGCGAAGTTCGATCGGGATCGGCACACCTTTTTTGCCCTCAAAGACAAAGGTCGATTTGCCGTTGCTGAAATCGGGAGCGAGATTGTCGATCAGCAATTTGCCGTCGAGATAAAGCCGCGTATGCGACGCGCCGCCCTGAAAGAGCGCGAGTTCGCCCTTGCCGTCCTTTTCCGGCACGAGGAAGCCGCTCAATCTGCCGCCGAAAGCGACGTGATCAATGGGGGTATTTTCCGTTTCGAGCGCGACCCAGTTGGACATATTGCCCCAGAGCATATCGAAGTTTTCGATCTGGTCGCTCCAAATCGGCTTGGCACCGGGATCGTCCAATTCAGCGTGCGTGGCGAAGTAATCCGCGCGCAATCCCGGTTTCCCGTCCGCGTCTTGCAGCAGTTTACAGGGGATGATGCGAGTCAAAGTGAATTGATCGCCGGGGAAGTAGTCGATTTTGACGTCGTCCCCCAGAAACTCTTTCAATCCGGCAAGCGGCGTGATCTCGTACTCGGGGTGGACTGCGCCGGAGCCGCCGCACATAAAGAGCATCCCGATATCGTGACGGTAATCCGCGCTCGGGCCGACGACGGCAAGACGTTTGATCTTCTTTTTGTCAAGCGGCAAAATGCCGTTGTTTTTGAGGAGCACCATAGCCTCCTCGGCAAGTTTTTTCGCCGCGGTGCGGTGCTCTTGCGTACTGATGACGGCGTCAACGGGAACCGCCGCGTCGGGAAGTCGCCCGGTGCGCGCCGCAAGGCGCAACAACCGCATCACCTTGTCGTCGATGACTTCCTCGGGGACGAGTCCCTTTTGAACCAGTTTCCGCAGATTTTTATTGAAGTGCGCTCCCTCGCCGCCTGCCATTTCAAGGTCAAGCCCGCCGACGGCGGCGCGGTAACTGCTGTGCGTCGCACCCCAGTCGGAAACGACGACGCCGTCAAAGCCCCACTCGTCTTTAAGGATTTCCTGCTGGATATGGCGGTGCTCGGAAGCGTAAACTTGATTGATGCGGTTGTAACTTGACATCAGCAGCCACGGACGCGATTCCCTGACGAGAATTTCAAAACCGCGCAGATAAAGTTCGCGCAAGGTGCGTTCGTCGATATTGGAACTCGACACACGGCGGCAGGTCTCCTGATTGTTGAGCGCAAGATGTTTCGGACAGGCGGCGACGCCGTTGGACTGCACGCCGTCGATGTAGGAAGCGCAAAGTTTCCCGGCAAGCACGGGGTCTTCGCCGGAATACTCGAAATTGCGCCCGCACAAAGGTGTCCGCATCAGATTCAGCCCCGGGCCGAGGATCGCCTGATATCCGGCGGACTTCGTTTCCGCGCCGAGAACTTTGCCGTACTCGTACGCCGCTTCGCGGCTGAACGTGCTCGCAAGCGCGATGCCGCAGGGCAACGCGGTCGAAGTGCGTCCGTCCTCCAAGCGGATGCCGCGCGGCCCGTCATTCATCATCACGCCGCCGATTTTGAGACGCTCGACGGGACGCGTGCTGACTTTGCCGTCGCCGTAAAGCATCGTGATCTTTTCGTCGATCGTGAGTTGCTTCAAGATCTCGCGCAACGCTTTTTCATCCGGAATCATCGGCGCACCTTTCAACAACTGTATAATTAAAGGACTTTGAGCAATTCGACGTCAAAGATCAGCGTCGCGCCCGGCGGGATCGCCGCCCCTGCCCCGCGTTCGCCGTAAGCGAGATCATCGGGAATGTAAAAGCGGTATTTCGCACCCTCTTTCATCAGCGCGACGCCCTCCGTCCAGCCGGCGATCACCTGGTTGAGACCGAATTCCGCCGGTTCGTTACGCTCGACGGAACTGTCGAAAACCTTGCCGTCGAGCAGTTTACCGGTATAATGCACCCGCACCGTATCGGTTTTGGCGGGCTGTCTGCCGCTGCCTTCGGCGAGCACTTCGTACTGCAAACCGCTCGCCGTCGTTTTGACCGACGCTTTTTTGCCGTTTTCGGCGAGGAACTTTTTACCGGCTTCGCGGTTGACTTGCGCCGCCTTGCTCAACGCCTGCTGTCCCGCCTGCTGGACCGCGCTCTGAAACGCGCGCATCGCCTTGGCGTATTCCTCCTGCGGCAATTCCGGCTTGCCCGCCAGCGCGTCGTCGATCGCTTTGCGGAAAAGCGCGAAATCGATCTTCAACGGCATTTCCGCAAGGTTGCCGTAGACATTCATCCCGAGGGCGTAACTCATTTTTTCCATATCGTTCATCTTGAAATCTCCTTTGATGGTGAGTTGACAGGCGTTAAGATATCACACTTTGAGGAAGGAATCAAACAAAAAAAAGATTTTTTGAGTCATAAGTTATAAGTTTTTAGTTTACAGTGCTCGGTCGGGGGCTTCGCCAACGTACCCCTGAATGCGCAAACGCGGCGCGTTTGCTTAAAAAAAAGCAACAGCCCAATGCCACCCTCGCGGCTCGCCGCGAGAGTAGCATTTTGTCGTTTGCTCCAAGCAAACGCGATGCGTTTGCGCCGTCGGAGGGTCAGGGAGCCGAAAAGCTCCCTGCCAAGCACTGTAAACTAAAAACTTATAACTTATAACTCAAATTGCCGCTTTTTTTGCTTGCAAAACGCATTTTATACGTTATATTTAACTGAATACCCGAAAAATTCTCATAAGGAGATTTGATTTTATGACGATTCAGGAACTTCCCGTCGGCAGTGCGCCCAAGGCACTGGATTATCCGCATTTTCCCGCACCGTACCTCGGCGTCATCTGGCGCAACTGGAACCGCGTCGCGCCAAAAAAACTTGCCGAAGTCCTCGAAACGACCGAGGAAAACATCCTTTCCGCCGCGGCGGAAATGGGACTTGTCCGCGATGATCGCGCGCTCGACAAATATATGGATCGCGGATTTCAGACGCTCATCCGCTACAACTGGCAGTTGCTCAATTACGAACAGCTTTTGAAGTTGCTCGACTGGACGCCGGAAAAAATGGAATACACGCTCCTTGAAGACGATTTTCTTTTTGTCAAATTGAGTTTCTTCAAGCCGCAATGCGAAAAAATCGTCTACCGCGAACTCACTCCCGCCGAACACGCGGCGGCGGCGGAGATCGCTTCCGCGATGAAAGAAGTCGATGCAACACTTCCCGCTGAAAGCGAAGCGCCGTTTGACTTCATCGCAAAACTGGGCAGAAAACCCTTTGCCGGCAAGCCCGATGCGGAAAAACTCCGGATGATCTTTTCCTATTCGGCGGTTTACGGCGACGCCTTGCTCCCCGAAGCCCCCGACCCCTTCCCCGATACCATTTTGCGCGATTACGCCGCGTGCGGCGTCAACGCGGTCTGGATGCCGGGCATCCTCTATCAATTGATCCCCTATCTCGGCAAGGATATGCCGCTTTCGGCAAGGTGCGACGAGCGGTTGGCGAAACTTCGCGTCATCGCGCAACGCTGCCGCAAATACGGCATCGGTCTTTTCCTCTACTTCAACGAGCCTCGCGGCATCCCCGCGCGCATCAAAATTGAGCACGAGGAATGGCGGGGGCCCGTCCACGCCTCGACCGGAAGCCGTTCTTTCTGTCCGTGGGCGCCGGGAATGCTCGAAAATCTTTCCTCCGGCATTGAGGCGCTCTGCCGCGCCGTGCCGGAACTCGGCGGCATTTACACGATTACCCAGAGCGAAAACATCACCCACTGTCTCGCCCGCGACCTCGACCCCGTCGATCCCGACGATCCGCCGCTTCCGTCGGAAATGGAAACGCCCTGCCCCGCCTGTCATCAGCACTCCAAGGCGGAAAACATCGCCGCGGTGATGAAAGCGATCGACGACGGCATGAAACGCTCCGGCACAAAAATGCGGCTGATCGCCTACACCTGGTCGTGGTGTCCCGAGTGGGACCGCGAGTTGCTGGAAAAACTCCCCAAAAACGTCGAGATCATGAGCGTCAGCGAAACCGGCGTCGAGAGTTTCATCGGCGGCGTCAAAGGCAAAGTCCGCGACTATTCGATCTCCAAAGTCGGTCCCGGCACGCAGGCGCAACGTATGTGGCAAATGGCAAAAGAAACGGGCCACCCGACCGTCGCCAAAATTCAAGCCAACACCAGTTGGGAAATGGGCGGCATCCCGTCGATCCCCGTCCCGACGCTCGTCGAGGAGCATCTCGACAATCTGCGCAAGATCGGCGTCGAGGACATTATGCTCAGCTGGACGCTCGGCGGTTACCCCGGCGGCAACCTTGAATTGCTCAAACACCGCGCGACGGAACTCGCCGATCTTCAATTCGGGCAATCCGGCAAGGAAATTTACGCCGTCTGGCGCGCTTTCGGCGAGGCTTTCCGCGGTATTCCGTTTCACGACGCCTATCAGATATATTACTCGCCGCAAAACGTCGGCCCGGCGAATCTGCTTTACGACCAAAAGACCGGTCTTGCCGGCGGTATGGTCTGCGGCATCCCCTACGACGACATCGAACTCTGGTCCGGCAACGGTCATTATTCTTATGAAGTGATGGAAAACGCTTTCAACGCCGTTTCGCTTCAATGGGGTACGGCGTTGGAAACTTTGCGTAAAATCGGCGAGAAACTCGATCCGCAATACCGCGAAAACTTCGACGAATTGTGGAGCCGCGCCGAGGGAACTTACTGCTGTCTGCGCAGTACCTACTGTCAGATCGCTTTCATCCGTCTGCGCGACGCAGGCAAACTCGATGCGACGCGCGCCCTCATCGACGAGGAGGAAAGCCTCGCACGGCGTCTCCTCAAAGTCGTCAAAGCGGATTCCCGCATCGGCTTCGAGGCGGCGAACCACTATTTCTACGGAGAAAACGAACTGCGCGAAAAAATCATTTCCTGCCGTTATCTGCGTAAAAAACTTTTCCGCTGAAAGAGCATTTCGCTGATATGACAAACGAAAAAAAGAAACATCGTATCCTCTACCTCGCGGATTACATGATCACGCCCGACCGCACGATCGACAATGCGGCGGTACTGGTCGAAAACGGCAAAATTCTCGCCGTCGGAGGACTTTCCGGCTTCGCGATGGATGACACGTTTGAAATCAAAAAATTCGACAACGCCTACATCACTCCGGGATTCATCGACACGCACATTCACGGCGCGGGCGGTTGCGACTGTTCGACGATCGCCGACTCCCCGTCGCCGCTGACGGAAATGAGCCGGGTGCTGAGCCGTTGCGGCGTTACCAGTTTTTTCCCGAGCGTCGTCGCCGACGAGCCCAAAAAAATGCTCGCCAATCTCGCGCGTCTCGCGGAGGAAATGAAAAAACCGATGCCGGGGGCGGAACCGCTCGCCATTCATCTGGAAGGCCCTTTCCTGAATCCCCTTCGGCGCGGTTCGCAACCGGAAAACGCGATTTTGCCGATCGATCTCGGTCTTGCCGAAGAATTGATCGCGGCGGGCGGCGGACTCGTCAAAATGATGACTTTCGCGCCGGAATTGAAAAATGCGGAAAAACTCATTGAATACCTCCGCGGCGCCGGCGTCAAACCGTCGATGGGCCACAGTCTTGCCGACGGCGAGGAAACCCTGCGGGCGATCGACGCCGGAGCCAATCACTGCACCCACCTTTTCAACGGGATGCTGCCGCTGCACCAGCGCGAGATCAGTCTTGCCGGCATCGTCCTGACCGACACGCGCGTTACCGCCGAAATGATCATCGACGGCCGCCACGTCCATCCGCGGATGGTCGATCTCGCCTGCCGTTGCAAGCGGGCGAACCGCATCATCGGCATCAGCGACGGCACGATGGCGTACAATATGCCCGACGGACATTACTGGATAGGGCCCTCCGCCATCAAGGTCGTCAACGGTTTTTCACAGACGGAAGACGGCACGTTTGCCGGCACGACGACGATGCTCGATACGGGGTGGCACAGTCTGATGAGTTCCGGACACCTGACGGAAACCCGTGCGGCGCAAGCCGTTACCTCCAATCCGGCGACGAATTTCGGCTTCCTCGACCGCGGCGTACTGTTGCCCGGGCGACGCGCCGATCTCGCCGTTTTTGAAAAAGAGAGCAACCGACTTCTGATGACGGTGCGCCGCGGAGAGGTGGTCTATCAAAATGAATGATCGTTACCAACTTCTGGACAGCGGAAATCTGCGCAAATTGGAGCAAGTCGGACCATACCGGATCGTCCGCCCCGCCCTCAACGCCTTTTGGGCGCCGGTTTTGCCGCAGAGCGAATGGGATCGCGTTGATTCCGTCTTTTGCCGGAAAAACGACGGTTCGGGCGGCTGGTCGAAAAAACTCCCCGAATCGTGGGTGATCTCCTACGCCGATTTCAAAATCAAAGTCAAACCGACGAATTTCGGTCATCTCGGCTTTTTCGCCGAGCAGTACGTCAATTGGGGACGCTTCGCCGAAATCGACGGCGAGGGACAGAATATGCTCAACCTTTTCGGCTATTCCGGCTTGGGCAGTATGGCGATGGCGCGCTCCGGCGCAAAGGTCTGCCACCTCGACGCCGCGCTCGGTATGATCGAGTGGGGACGCGAGATCCAGCAGCTCAATCCCGACGTGCCCAATACGATCCGCTGGATCGCCGACGACGTCAACAAGTTCGTCAAGCGCGAGTTGCGCCGGAATTCCCAATACGATCTGATCGCGCTCGACCCGCCGACTTTCGGCAGAGGCAACAAGGGGGAATTGTGGAAAATCGAGGCGGACTTGCTCCCGCTTCTGGAAATGTGCAAAGCGTTGCACCACCCCGGACGCCCCTTTACATTGGTATTGAGTTCTCACTCGCCCGGCTTCTCCATCCTCGTTTTAGAGCGTCTTGTCGCGCAGGTTTTCGGCAACAAGGGCGAGTTCGACTCGCGCGAAATGACGATCCCGGAAAGCACCGGGCGCGAACTTCCCGCCGGCATCTGCCTTACTTGGAAAGGGCACATCTGATGGACGAATTGACGCGATTGCGCGATGAGATCGACCGCATCGACCGCACGTTGGTCGCCGCGCTCAACGAACGCGGCGAGATCGCCCGAAAGATCGGTCTTTACAAAAAAGCGAGAAAATTGCCCGTTTTCGACGCTTCCCGCGAGGCGGCGTTGCTCGAAAAACTTCGTCGGCTCAACACGGGAGGCATTTCCGAAAACGCCCTGCTTCAAATTTATCAGGCCATTTTAACGCAATCCCGCAAAATTCAGGAGGATTTATGAGTCATTACAGCGAAAACGACCGTCCGTATCTCGGTTCAATGCGGCAACTCGCCGCGATCCGCGATCTGCAAATTTCCGAGGGCCCCGGCCGCGGGATGCGGCTGGTCGAAGTCGACAACGGCAGCGGTCTGCGTTTTTCGGTTTACCCCGACCGCGCACTGGACATCGGCGAAGCGAGTTTCCGCGGAGAACACTTCGTCTGGCTGCCCAACGACGGCGCGGCGGCACCCGCCTTTTACGACGCGCAGGGCTTTGAATGGCTCCGCACGTGGGGCGGCGGCATGATGACGACCTGCGGTTTCCTCAACGTCGGCGGCCCCGGTGAAGCCGGCGGCGAAAATCACGGTCTTCACGGACGCATCTCCCATACGCCCGTCACCCGTTTGAGTACCGATGCCCGGTGGGAAAACGGCCGCTATCAACTGACCGTTTCCGGCGAAGCGCGGCACGCGCGCGTTTTCGGCGAAAACCTGCTTCTGCGCCGCAAGATCACGACCTTTTACGGCGACAACACGATCGAGATCGAAAATTGCGTCACCAACGACGGTTTCCGCGACGCGCCCTATATGCTTTTGATGCATATGAATTTCGGCTGGCCGCTCGTTTCTTTCGGCGCGTATCTCGAAGCGCCGGAGCATGAAGTCATTCCGCAGAATGCCGTCGCGCAGGCGGGATTGAAAGCGTGGCAATATATGGAGGAGCCGCAAAATGGCTTCACCGAGCAGGTCTTTTACCACAAACTGCCCGCCGACGCCGACGGTTTCGCCGCGATCGAACTCGTCAACCACGACAGCCGCAGGAAACTGCGCGTCGCCTACCGCACCAAAGAACTCCCCTACCTCATCGAGTGGAAAATGATGGGGCAAGGTGAATACGTTCTCGGTCTTGAACCGGCGAACTGCCTCCCCGAAGGGCAAAACGCCAACGCCGCGCGCAACACGTTGCAGACGCTTGCTCCGGGCGAAAGCGTGACGAGCGTCGTGCGCGTTTCGATCGGGGAAATTTAAGCAAAATGGAAGTTTTTCCCGAAGTCTGGCGAAATTATCTCGCCGATTTCGCCGACTTCGATTTGCTGGATGATATTTTGTCCGCCGTCGAGCGCGAAAGGACAACGACCGAAGTCTATCCGCCGCGCGGAGCCGTTTTCCGCGCGCTGGATTTGACGCCGCCGGAAAAAGTCCGCGTCGTGCTGATCGGTCAGGATCCTTATCACAACCCCGGCGAAGCGCAGGGGCTTGCCTTTTCCGTACCCGACGGCGTCAAAACGCCTCCATCGCTGCGCAACATTTTCAAGGAATTTGCCAGCGACCTCAACGTCCCCTGCCCCGCTTCCACCGACCTCGGGTGCTGGGCAAAAAACGGCGTATTGCTGCTCATCAGCGTCCTCACCGTCCGCAAAAACGCGCCGGGCAGTCACCGCAAGTTCAACTGGGAACTCTTTACCGACGCGATCGTCCGCGCCGTCGCGTGCAAAGAAAAACATAAGGTTTTTCTGCTCTGGGGCAATTTCGCCATCGCCAAAAAGTCGCTGATCCCCGCCGACCGGGATCACCTTGTCCTGTGCGCGGCGCACCCCTCCCCGCTTTCGGCGCACCGCGGCTTTTTCGGCAGCGCGCCTTTTTCGCAGACGGAAAAATTTCTCGATCCGTGGCGCTGGGACGGAAATTTTTGATTTTTTGGCAAAAAATTACGGCAAAACATCGGGAAAAGACTTGCTTTTTGGATTTTCAATGCTATATTTATACCTTGACAATCCGATAGAAATTCAACCATAATTTTTTTGGAGAAAGAAACGATGAAAAAAGATATCCATCCGGCTTACGGCGACGCGATCGTCACCTGCGCCTGCGGCGAAGTCTGGCACATCAAATCCACCCGTCCTGAATACAAGGTCGGTATCTGCGCCAAGTGCCACCCCTTCTTTACCGGCAAACAGAAATTCGTCGATACGGCGGGTCGTATCGATAAATTCAACCGCCGCTACAAGAAAGCCGCCAACTGATTTTTCCGACTTCCGGGCTTGCTTTACGGCAAGCCCTTTTTTTTGAGGTTTTCATCATGGTTCCCGAGGATATCCGCTCTTACGTCGAGAAACTGCACGTCCGTGCCGACGAATTGGAAAAGCAACTTGCCGACCCCGCGATCTACGCCAAGGCAGACGAGTGCCGCCGCGTCACCAGGGAACACAGCAAACTGGAAAATCTCTTTCAGGACTTCGACACCTGGGTCAAAACGTTGCAGGACATCGAGTCCTCGCACGAACTTCTGACGCAGGAGACCGACCCCGAAATGCGCGAACTCGCCGCTGCCGACATCGAAGATGCGGAAAAACGCGCCGCCGAGTTGGAAGACAAGATCCAGATATCATTGCTTCCGCCCGATCCCAATGATTCCAAAAACATCATCGTCGAGATCAAACCGGCGGCGGGCGGCGACGAAGCCGCGCTCTTTGCGGCGGAATTGCTCCGCGCTTATTTGTATTTCGCGGAAAAACAGGGGTGGAAAGTGGAAGTCCTCGAGCAGTCCGACACGGACTTGGGCGGCATCAAAAACGCCTCGTGCGCCTTTTCCGGCGGCGACGTTTACAGTCTGATGAAATACGAGTCGGGCGTCCACCGCGTCCAGCGCATTCCCGAAACCGAGTCCGGCGGACGCGTCCACACGTCGACCGTTACCGTTTCGGTGATGCCGGAAGCAGAGGAAGTCGAGCTGAATATCAAGCCGGAAGATCTGCGCTTTGACGTTTTCCGTTCCAGCGGTCCCGGCGGACAGTGCGTCAACACGACCGACAGCGCGGTGCGTGTCACCCATATCCCGACGGGACTTGCCGTCGCCAGTCAGCAGGAAAAGTCCCAGCACCGCAACAAGGAGATCGCGTTGCGTATTCTCTATGCGCGTCTGCTTGAACATATGCAAAATGAGGAAGCCGCCAAACAGGCGGCGGACAAGCGTTCCCAAGTCGGTACGGGCGACCGCAGCGAACGCATCCGCACCTACAACTTCCCGCAGAACCGGGTAACCGATCACCGCTTCAACGTTTCGACATTCGACCTGCCGAAACTGATGCAGGGCGACCTCGATCTGATCCTCAATCAGATCCTCAAAATCGTCTGCGCCCGCCAACTGGAAGCATTGAAATAATCCCCCTTAAAATCTCCGGCGCACCCGTGAGAGGGTGCGCCCCGCTTCGCGGTTTCGGTCGATTTTCGGGGGAGCCCCCGCGCTCTCGCGCATCCGTTCCTCGGTGCTTCGCACCTCCGGTACTCGCGGCTTCGCGTAAGGTAGTTTTTACTTTTTGTTAAAAATCCCCCTGCCCCCTTAAAATCTCCTGCGCACCCGTGAGAGGGTGCGCCCCGCTTCGCGGCTTCGGTCGATTTTCGGGGGCACCCCCGCGCTCCCGCGCATTCCGTCTTCGCCCTGCGGGCTACGCCGTGACGAGCCGTTCCCCATTTGGCTTGTCCGCCGTAGCCTTGGCGGAGGCGGATACTCGCGGCTTCGCGTATGGTAGTTTTTACTTTTTGTTAAAAATCCCCCTGCCCCCCCTTAAAATCTCCTGCGCAGTTCGTGATCCTCCGTCGCACAAAGTGCTATGGAGGACAGGCAGTAGCGTGATGGAAAAAGATAAAATCACGTAATGATGATGCGTCCGTTTGGTCCGTTAATGTCGGTTTTGTCCGTAAAAGTCCGTAGCAGATGACACCGCAGTTGCACTACCGTGACAAGCCGTCCGCCCGATGTGCGACACCTCACAGCGCCGATGCTTGTCTTGCTCTTTTGTATATCAGAAACCGTAGTGGATGTAATGGTGTACTCCGACGCCGTAATGCGGATTGCCCCACCGGTAATAATGCGCGGGATAAGCGCATTGCGGGTAAGTGCCGTAATAGTATCCGTTGTGGACGGGAACGACCAGCGGCGTCGTCACGATCTGCGTCGGGACAGCTGTGGGCGCGACGATAACCGGTGACGGCACGACGACCGCGGGCGTGCAGACAACGCCGGGCGTACAAGTACGCACCGACGGATAAGTGACCGTCGTTGTGCTTCCCGTAACGATTTGCGTTGTGCCGCGGACGATGCCGCCGACGGATTCCAACAGCCCCGGCTGACGAACGACTACCGTCTCGGCAGACACAATCCCCGCCATCATCAATGTGATTGCAAACACAAAATTTTTACACATTGCCATACCCCCTTATCCTGATCAGCCGAAAATCGGCGGCAGATAGCCGAAACGCCGGATCTTTTCGTCATAAAGTTTCTGATAGATGCGATGCTTTTTGACATAGCGTTTCATTTCCTCGTCGGAAAGGTCTTCCGCGACGTCTTCGGGGTCTTCGGAATATTCGGCGTAGGAGCGCAGAATTTTTTCAAGTTCGAGATAGTCCGCCATCCGTTTTTTTCTTTCGTCGAATTTTTTCGTAATGCGGGAAACGCAATCGTTGATGTAATCTTCCGCCGTGACCGTTTTTTCTTCTTCGCGCGGCGGAAAAGTCGCGATGAGTTTCAGGACATCGGCGTCCTCATCATTTTCGGCGGCACCGTTTTGCGCCGCCTGCGCGAGCATTTTTTGCAACTCCGCTTTCGTCAGTGTGATTTTTTCTTCTTCGGCCATTTGTTTTTCTCCTTTTTTAAGATTGCCGTGATCGCATTGACTTACGATCTTCCAATCTTATATTCGTAAAAAAAACGTTTTTTTGTCGCCGAAAAAAAGAAATTTTCACCAGCGTCGGGGAGCATAACAACGGGGACCGTAATAATAGTCCCGGTAATATCTTCCGTAGGAATAAGGCGCGCGGACGACAAGCGGCGTCGGCGGCACGACAACAGGCGTCTGCACGTAGCCCGGTGCAACGATGACGGGGCAAGGCGCAACGGGCGTGACCACAACCGGAGCGGATGCGGGGACGGCGGCGTTCGGCGTCACGACGACGGTATCGCTGCCGAAAACAAGTCCTTTGCCGAATTCGAAAAGTCAGGTTCCGACGGCACCGATCGCCTAGACGGTGCTTATCAGCAATCCGTCCTGATGGATGGTGACGGTTTCGATCGCTTCCGGTTGACGAACGGTCTTCGTATCCGCAAAGACAACCGCAGTCATCATCAAAACGATAAAAAGCAAACTCGTTTTACGCATCGTTTCTCTTTCCTTTCATATACCTTGCATCTTTCCTTTTTTCACACCGCCGGGAGATGAAAGGTGTCAAAAAAGGACGTTACGTCCATTTCAAAACAATTATTTTTTGGCACCGGCTTTTTTGGCGCAGGAAAAACTGCAATAGTGCATTTTCCAACTGGAAGTTGTCACGACTTTTCGACGGTCGTACTCTCTGCCGCACCACTCGCATCGATGCATCGTCCACGCGACACCGGCAACGATCAACCCCAAGATAATTTTACTTTTCATTTTTCTTCTCACATAAACAATGTTGAAAAAAAGGGAACGTAAAA
Organism: Victivallaceae bacterium; assembly: GCA_016292515.1. Classification (GTDB taxonomy): domain Bacteria; phylum Verrucomicrobiota; class Lentisphaeria; order Victivallales; family Victivallaceae; genus UBA1784. Next base: position 1,659 of record JAEDIJ010000009.1, on the reverse strand, counting down.
GTATCTCGGCTTTTTTATCGTTCCCTTCTGTTTTTCAGTGCGGCAAACTCTGCTGACAAATGGCGATTGTTTCTGTCGAAACAGACTCATCGCCATCGTCAGCAAAATAACCCACTTCAATCCAGCGCTTTGTCAATTTTGATGAAAGCTTCTTCCAGAGTCTTCTTGAACTTGTTTTTATTCTTAAAAACGAGTCCGAAAAACACTCCGATCACAATCATTCCGGGAATAAAAAACGCAAACAATCCGATGACAACAATGATGGCCGTTATGACCCACACTGCCACCGGCACAATCATCGTTCCGTGGGCGTCCAACATATAACCATCTCCCCGACGACTCGGCTCAATGATGATTTCCGCATTGGAATTCATAAAAAATGAGTTGGATTTTAAGGAAAAAGACAAATCTCCATTCCTTGATTTATTCGATTCCACATTGTTGTCCCCGTACATTCTCGATAACACATCGAGCGCGACGTTTTCGATTTCTTTCTGCTTGGCATCCGATTGTTCCACATGAATTTGTTTTGTGATGTTGAGTTCCATAATTTCCTCCTGATTGATTGGTTAGAACTGCTTTTGGTAAAAACATTAAATATTCTCTGTTGCTTTTACTTCCTTATTTTTGTTGTTTTACTCCTTTTGCATAAAAAAAAGAGCGTACTCCGTGCTGCACTTATCCGGTGGTACGCCAATACCATAAAGACCGTGCGGACGGAATACGCCCCAGTGTAAAGCATATCCGCAAGCAAAGAGGTCTTTATCGTGAATTTGGCGTTTCCCGGATAAACCTGCTTGTCAAAAAGCGATTTTATTTTGTCGAATCAGATATTTATGTGATAAAAGCCCTCCTTTTGAGATACTTGCACAATATAACATCGTTTCCGGCGCAAAGCAAATCCTTTTCCGTCCGCACGGAAAAAAAAACGGCGAAGTTTGAAAACAGCCGCTCCGGTCAATCCCCGGAGTCCGTTGTATTATTCGCCGCCGGATCTACTTTTTGTCGCCGGATTTTGAAATTTTTTCGTTTTTTCATCGATCAACGTGTTTCGCAGCGCGACCCACGTTTGCAAATCTTCCTTTTCCTTTTCACTGATCTTGCCCGCCGCCAACGCTTCGTCGATTTTTTCGCGGATCAGGAGATCCAATGCGATCCCTTGCATCACCGTATCTTCGGACAGCATCTTCCGTTGAATATCCAGAGGCTTGCCGCTTTCCGTAGCCCAATCATACTGCCGGGAACTTTTTATCCCCATTTCCCCTTCGCGGTAATCGCGGCACGCCTCCGCGATCTCTCTTTCCACAGAAGTCGGCACTTTGCCGTGCCGGAAAATCTTTTTCGAGCCGTGTACCATCCGGGGAATTCCCTCCTCAAACAAAAGGCGAGAGATGAAATTCTTGTTGGTCAACGAGTGAAGCGAAAGCATATCCCGCATTTTATCCGTATCGAAATATCCGGCATCACGCAGAATGCGCGACACAGAAGATATATCCTCGTTTTGAGTATATTCCCTCCGTCCGACGGGATCGGTAAACGGAGCAACCCTTTTTTGAATGTCTTCGACAAGTGTTTGGGGAGCCGTTGCCGCGGGGCTTTTTTCGGGTATAACGGGCGGTGAAACATACGGCGGGGCAATCGGCGAGACGAGCGTTTTAC
>JAEDIJ010000008.1 GCA_016292515.1 Victivallaceae bacterium | reverse complement strand
ATTTCATTCAGGCGGTAGGCGCGTGAATAAAAGCAGGGTGAAATCTATTTTTGACTTGACAATATTGCAGGGATGTGATATTTTGTATTAAAGCAACGTCGAATTTTTCTGCGCTCAAATTAAAGACTTTAGACACCTTTAATATAACGCAGGAGCCGACATTATCAACCAATTCCGGCAATTTTTACCGGACAGTAGTGGTGTGATGTGGTAGGAACAGATTCTCTTTGGAATGATGCGACGTCATCACAAAATAATGCTTGGGTATTTCAAAGAGGCTATCGATGCGGGGGAGATACGTGGCGATATTCCGATGGATACGCTTTCCCGGCTGATTTTGGGACCGCTTCGGCTGCTCATCAAGCAGTGGGGAATGTCCCACGGGGCATTCGATCTCAGGCGTGAACGGGAAAAGCTGTTGAAGAGCATGAAACTGTTGTTGACGAACCATAAGCAAGGAGTCGAATGAGATGAAAGAGAAAATCGGGCAGATATTTTCGATAGCGACAGACAATGCGCCAGTTACCGGATGCACCATATCCAAGGAGATCGCATCCGCGGGAGAAAACTCCATAATCTGTTTTTCGCTGGCGGAACAGACCGACATCAGTGCGGAAATTTACCCGTATCGCAAATTTCTCATTGTCGCATCGGGGAAATTGGAAGTATATACCGGAAACGGTTCGATCCTGAGTTTGGCGGAAGGCGAAAGTCTTGTCACCCCCGTCGACATCCCGGTCGGGATGCGGACGGAATTCGGAGCAATCTATACGGAAATAACAATAGGGAGAAGTGAAAAAATGAATCGTGCGATCAAAACGGGTGAAATTTTCAAACTGGCGGAACTGTTGCCGTATCAGGATGGAAAAATCATCAACATGGACGTTGTCCACAACAGCAAGATGAAATTCGTCATCATGAGTTTCGATGCGGGAACCGGGCTTTTGGAACACGCCGCGCCGGGAGAAGCGTTGATCTTCGCGCTGGACGGCGAAGGCGTGATCGGGTATGAGGGGAAAGAACACACCATTCATGCCGGAGAAAACTTCGTGTTCGCCAAAGGCGGCGCCCACTGGGTCAAAGCAGCAAAGCGCTTCAAAATGGCCCTGCTGCTAACCTTGGAATGATGGAGGGCGAGATCATGAGAAAACACGTCAAAAACAACATCAGCTGGGTCGGATATCTGGATTGGGAGTTGGAGACCTTCCACGGCGATGATTATTCGATCAAAAACGGGTCCAGTCAGAATGCCTACCTGATCGAAGAAGAAAAAACGGTGCTGATCGATACGGTTTGGTCGCCGCATCGGTTCGACTTCGTGGAAAATCTCAAAAAAGAAATCGACTTGAAGAAAATAGATTTCATCGTGGCAAACCACGGGGAATGCGACCACTCCGGCGCGTTGTCGGCTCTGCTGGCCGAAATTCCGGGAACTCCGGTCTACTGCACCGCCAATGCGGTCAAAAGCCTCGAAGGACAATACGGCAAGCTGAACTGGAACTTTCAAGTGGTCAAGACCGGCGACAACGTCGAGATCGGCAATGGAAAGAAACTCGTGTTCGTGGAAATGCGGATGCTCCACTGGCCGGATTCGATGGCGACTTATCTGACCGGCGACAACGTCCTCTTTTCCAACGACGCCTTCGGGCAACACTACGCGGTGGAGGAGCTTTTCAACGACAAGGCCGACCAATGCGTGCTCCGGCACGAGGCCATGAAATATTTTGCCAATATTCTGAATCCGTTTGCTCCTATGCTGACCAAAAAACTGGCGGAGATTTCCGGATTCGATTTGCCGATTGAAATCATTGCCCCTTCGCATGGTGCGATCTGGCGGGAAAATCCGATGCAGATCGTGAACCTCTATGCGGAATGGGCGGCGGCGTATCAGGAAAATCAGGTCACGGTCGCCTATGACACCATGTGGGAGGGCACGGCGAAAATCGCCCACGAGATCGCGGCGGAAATCCATCGTCAGAGCTCGGAGACGGTAGTGAAAGTCTTCAATGTGGCGAAAGCGGACAAAAACGAAGTGATGACCGAGGTGTTCAAATCCAGAGCCGTCGCGGTGGGATCTCCGACGGTCAGCAACTCCATCCTCTCCAGCGTGGCCGGATGGCTGGAGTTCCTGAAACAGTTGAAGTTCAAAAACAAACGCGCTGCCGCATTCGGTTGCTACGGCTGGAGCGGAGAGAGCGTGAAACTGCTGCAAAAATGTTTGGCCGAGGCGGGATTTGCCGTGGCGGAGGAAAACATCCGCGCACAATGGAAGGCGACCGAAGAAGATCTGGCGCAAATACCTATGCTGGTCAAGACTTTGCTGCAATGATACACGGGAGGATGGGGCAATGGAGAAAATCGCTTTTTTCGACACAAAACCGTATGAACGGGATGCCTTCGACCGACTCAATGCCGGACGGTATGACATCCGCTATTTCGATACCCGGCTGACTGCTGCGGCCCTGCCGCTTGCCAAAGGCTGTGATGCGGTCTGCGCCTTCGTCAATGCGGAGATCGACCGCGCCGTTGTCGAGGGGCTGATCAGTATGGGCATTAAGGTGCTCGCCATGCGGTGCGCCGGTTACAACAACGTGGATTTCAAGGCCGCATACGAATCCGGATTGACCGTGGTCCGCGTTCCGGCGTATTCCCCTTACGCGATCGCCGAATATGCGGCGGCGCTGCTGCTGGCGCTGGATCGACATATCCACAAGGCGGCGGCGCGGACGCGGGACTTCAATTTTTCCCTTGCCGGACTGACCGGATTCGATCTGCACGGCAAGACCGCCGGTATCGTCGGGATGGGCAAGATCGGCACGATCTTCAGCCATATCTGCAACGGCTTCGGGATGCGGGTGCTGGCATTCGACGCCTATCCTCACGAGGAAGCCGGTGTCGAGTATGTCCCGATGGAACGGCTGCTGACCGAATCGGACGTGATCTCTCTGCACTGTCCGCTGATGCCTGCGACACATCATCTTTTCAATGCGGAAACCTTCGGCAAGGTCAAACCGGGCGTGGTCCTCATCAACACCTCGCGCGGCGGGTTGATCGACAGCGAAGCTCTGCTCGCGGCATTGCGGGACGGCAAAGTCGGCGCGGCTGGGCTGGACGTCTACGAAGAGGAGAGCGAATGGTTCTACGAGGACCGTTCCGATGTGACCAGACAGAACAAGACGCTTTCGCTTCTGGTTTCCATGCCGAACGTGATCGTCACTTCACATCAGGCGTTTCTAACGCGCGAGGCGCTGACCAATATCGCTTCGACCACGCTCGGCAATCTGGATGCGTTCTTCTCCGGTGCGCCGCTGGAGAATGAAATATGCTACCTCTGCCTCGGCACGGGCAAAGCGTCATCGCTCTCCTGCTCAAAACGTGCCGGAGGCCGCTGTCTGCCGGCAAAGTGATTCCTAAATGACTGCACGGAAAGGACACGAAAAATGAAACGGAAAATCATCGAAATCGATCAGGAAAAATGCACGGGATGCGGCAAATGCATCCCCAACTGTCCGGAAGGGGCATTGCAGATCATCGACGGCAAAGCGAGGCTCATTAGCGATCTCTTCTGCGATGGGCTCGGCGCGTGTATCGGAGAATGTCCGGTAGGCGCGATCCGCACCGTGGAACGGGAAGCTGAACCCTATGATGAAGCAAAGGTCATGGAGACTATCGTCAAGCAGGGCGAAAATACCATCATCGCCCATCTGAAACACCTGAAATCTCACGGTGAGTTCAAACTATTCGACATCGCGGTGAATTATCTCCGGGAACACGACATCCCCGTTCCGGTTCTTCCGCACGGCGGATGCCCGGGTTCGCTGATGAAACGTTTTGCCGCTCAGAAAGCCGATAAAGACGCAATCGCCGGGGGAGCCTCCGCCCTGCGCCAGTGGCCGATCCAGCTGAAACTGCTCAATCCCGGCGCGGAGTATGTCGACAATGCCGATCTGCTGATCTCAGCGGACTGCGTCGCCCACGCTTACGGCTCCTTCCACCGGGAACTGCTGAACGGAAGGATTCTGGTCGTCTTCTGTCCGAAACTGGACTCCGACATCGACGGGTACGTCGAAAAGCTCTCGCAGATTTTTCAGCGTCACGACATCCGATCCATCACCATTGCGCGCATGGAAGTTCCTTGTTGCGGCGGAACTGTTATGATTGTCAAAAAGGCGCTGGAACTGGCGGGGAAGGATATCCCGGTGGCAGTCAGGATCATCGGTATCGACGGAAGTCTCCGGGACTGAGCGTCGACTCATGTTGTTGAAATGGCGACGCCAGTTTCTGCCGCTCTGCGATAAGCTTCTCCTGCTATTTAACCGACCGCGACATCGTCATCGGCTTCCGCGTTGCCCTTGTCCCAGTTCAATAACGGATAAATCCGATGCTTGAGTCAGAGGCGGCTTGTCCACCGAAGCCTTGGCGAAAGTGGCAGCCGGAAAAATGCGGAGCAAAAGTCGCACTTCCGCAAATGGGCAGGAAGCCCATAGCGGAGTGCGACACGAAGCGGAGCTACCCCAGCCCCACCACCCGTTTCTGCTCCTCCCAATCGGCGGGGATGTTGGTGAACATCAAATCTTTGGCATTGACGGGCAAATCGCCCGTCAACGCCTTGTGGACGATCTCCGGCGAGAGGAGAGCCAGCCGGAGCGTCCGCGAGACTTGGGCGCGATCCTTGCCGACGGCAAGCGCCAGTTCTTCAATGCTGGCGTATTTTCCCTCATCAAGCATTCGTTGCCAACGGAGCGCATCGGCGATCCCGATGAGCAGAGGAGAGGCCGCCAAGGTTTCCGTTTCTGTTCCCGGGAGTACGATCAACCGCCGGTTGCGGATGTTGCAGATTTTGATCGGAACAAGTATCCGCAGGTTGCCGTTTCCGAGTTCTTCAGTGATTTCCATTTGTCTTGATCCCCTCTATCAGTTTTTTGATGCCCGATGATTTGACCTCAAATTCGATTTGGTCTTTTTTGACCGTTATGGTTTCAAAGAGATCCTTGTAGCATAGAATTTTTCAAACTTTTGTTAATCGACCGTGTTAAAGCGGCTGATTATATCGAGGGATGACCTTTGGCATTGTGCCGGACTCGTCTAGCCCTCCTTTTCTGCATTACCGGATTCCCGACTGTTAACGGGCATCCGGTTTTTTATGCAATCCTTTCAAGAGTTGTATTATGGTAGACTTGTAGCCAAGAGAACCATTACAATCGGAAAAGGTATGTCAAACATCAGCACTGCTGTCGCAAAAGGCAGAGATCCCCCCGTCGTTCAAAGACTCGGCATCCGTAATGTCGATACCGATGGCGGCGACATCTAAGACAAGATGCTGATTGAAAAAAGTGTATTATAGTAAGTCGTAACGAAAAAATGTCCAACCTTAAAAACAAGGAGCAAGTTATGAAAAACAAACAAAAGATCTCTCGTCACGAAGAAACGACCTTCCGGAAAGCATCCGCGGGAACGCGCGATCACTGGGAGGTCCAACCGGTAACCGATGCAATAACCCGGCAGCCCGAAGGAAAGGACAATGCTGCCGTAGCCCGGTTCCCACAAGTCGCGGCACCCGAATCCGGCAAAGTGTCCGGAGATCAGCACTACCGCGCAAGTCAAGATAACGGCAAGAGGAAACCAGTATTTGACTCACTGGTTGGTAAATACCCCGTGCCTGTTATTCGAGTTCCTAATTTGCTGGAGGTCATCGTCAGCGAAGAAAACTTCCTCCGCGCTATTAAAGGATCTTCAGGTCTTCGCAGACGTTTTCGAGCGTCAGGAACTCGTTCTCCAACTCCGCGACCGCTGCGTCCACCAACACGCTCAACTCGATCCGGCTGGTATGACGACGCTTCAACACCATACTCCCGCCAAAGGCGAGATTGCTGCAGACCATAACCGAAATACCGGCAGTCAGCCCGACGGCAAAACTCTGATCGTGGCTGTTGCGGATACCGATACAGCGCGACCAATCCGGCGAGGAACTGCGATTGATCCGCATCACGCCGAACATCATTTGCCCTTCACGCGCAAGTCCGTACTGCTCGTCGAGAATTTGCCAGTCGTGCATTTTTACGACATCGGTTACGGCATCGATCACCTCGCTGTGCGCTACGGGATGCCAACTTTCCGTACACGCCGGAGTCGGTACCTTAGCGATTTCGTCACGGGTAACAAACTTACCCTCACACATCATCAAGCTAGACTAAACAACACAACTGAACATTGCATCCAATATTTTTGAGTTCAAAAAAGTGTAGCAGGGGTTTGTTTTTCAATATACATGCTCCACGATCTTCACCGGGATCGAACCCGATGGGCTGTCCATCGCAAAGCTCACCGAGCAGCAGATCCCGGAGGACTGGAACGAACAGCGGCGGCTTTACGGCTTCCAGGAACGGTGATAGCGGGAACCGCTTGGCGGCAGGAGAAATCTTGCCGCCTTTTTGCGTTTTCGGGGCCCAGTGGCGCGGGTTTGCAGCAGGGCCGGGAAACAGGGCGACTGGCAGGTCGGAACGCGGAGAGCGGGGCAAATTCTCTTTTTCAGAATTATCAACCTTTGACGTTTCAGATGCAGTAGTCACAGATGCCGTTTTCGGCGTCCTGCTTGCGGTAGGCGTTCAGAATGTCGTCGAGCGTGATTTTCGACGTCAGTTTACAGATGCCGTCGTTGAGTTCCGCCCAGATGGTGTGGGCGGGACACAGCATCTGGCGTTTGCACTTTTCCGGCGAACGCACGCAATCGACCACTGAAATCGGTCCTTCCATGGTTTCCAGAACTTCCAGCAGCGTGATCTGTTCCGGAAGTTTCGCCAGGTGGAATCCGCCGTTGACGCCGCGGACCGAACGGACGAGCTTCGCGCGCCGCAGGTCGATCACCAGACGACTGATGTATTTTTCGGAAATCTGCTGGGACTGGGCTATGTCTTTGAGCATGCGCGGTTTTTCCGGGGCGTGCGTCGCCAGATCGATCAGGATGCGCAGTCCATAACGGCCTTTGGTAGAGATTTTCATGGCTTCATTCTTTCTCCGTTTTTCCCTGTACGAAGGGAAATATACTCTCCGGAAAAAGCAAAATCAAGGATGAAACAATAAAAACTACAAAAAAAGTAGAATTTATCGCGCTCTCTGCTTGTTTTTTGACCGAATCGGCGGTATGTTATATATATTCGACTGTTATGGTAGTGTATTAAAATGGAGGAACCTGTCCGATGACATTGGAAGAAGAGATAGGCGCACTGAAAGCGCGGCACAAGGCGCTGATTCTGGCGCATAATTATACCCGGCCGGAGATCCAGGACATCGCCGATTTCGTCGGCGATTCGCTGGAACTTTCGCGCAAGGCGGCGGAGTGTCACGCCCCCGTGATCATCTTCTGCGGCGTCCGGTTCATGGCGGAGACCGCGAAAACCCTTTCGCCGGAGTCCATCGTGCTGCACCCCAATCCGCATTCCGGCTGTCCCATGGCGGACATGGCGTCGCCGGAAGCGGTGGCGGAGTATCGGAAAAAACATCCCGGCACGCTGGTCGTGGCGTATGTGAACACCACCGCGGCGACCAAGACCGAGGTGGATATCTGCTGCACCAGCGGCAATGCGGAAAAACTGATCGCCGGACTTCCCGCCGATCGGAAGATCCTTTTCCTGCCGGACGCCAATCTTGGCGCGAACCTCAACAACAAGCTGGGGCGGAAGATGGATCTGTGGCCGGGGTGCTGTCCCACCCACAACAAGATCCTGCCGGAACACGTCACAGCGGCGAAGGAGAAACATCCTAGCGCGCTGGTGTTGGTGCATCCCGAATGCACTCCCACCGTGGTCGCGCTGGCGGACCGGGCGCTTTCCACCGGCGGCATGCTGAAATTCGTGCGTGAATCGGAACATAAAGAGTTTATTATCGGCACGGAGTGTGGCATCCTCCACCGGATGCGGAAGGAGAATCCGGTGAAACAGTTTTATCCGCTCGAGCCTGCTGTGGTCTGTCCGAACATGAAGAAGATCACGTCGGAAGACGTGCTTTTCGCCCTGCGCGACCTCGCGCCCCGGATCGAGCTCGACGAAGAGATGCGGAGAAAGGCGAAAGCGCCCATCGACCGGATGCTGGAGGTCCTGCCTTGAAGATCGCGGTCGGACTTTCCGGCGGAGTGGATTCCTCGGTCGCCGCCGCGCTGCTGAAATCGCAGGGACATGAGGTCGTCGGCATCACCATGAAGCTCTGGCGCGAGGGGCGCTACCGGGGCGGAGAAAAAGACGCCTGTTTCGGTCCCGGTGAAGCCGAGGACATCGCGCGGGCGGAAAATCTGTGCCGGGCGCTCGATATCCCGTATCATGTTTTCGACTGCGCCGACGAGTATGAAAAGGTCGTGCTGGACTATTTCCGCTCGGAATATCTCGCGGGGAAGACGCCGAATCCGTGCGTCCGTTGCAATGCGTTCATGAAGTTCGGAGTGCTGCCGAATCTGGCACGGAAATCCGGCATCGATTTCGACAAATTCGCAACGGGGCACTACGCCCGGATCCGGGAAGAGAATGGCATCTTTCATCTGCTTTGCGGCGCGGACGAAAAAAAGGACCAGTCCTATTTCCTCTATCGGCTGAAACAACCGCAACTGGCGAATCTGCTTTTTCCGCTGGGCGGTCTGCACAAGACCGAGGTCCGCGAACTGGCCGCGAAATTCGGTCTTGCCGTAAAGGATAAGCCGGACAGTCAGGATTTTTACAGCGGCGACCATACCGAACTCTTGAACACGCTGCCGCGCCATGGCAACATCGTTGATACCGCGGGGAATGTGCTCGGGACGCACGAAGGCTTCTGGAATTACACCATCGGCCAGCGCAAGGGGGTGGGCATCGCGGCGAAACATCCGCTGTATGTGCTGGAACTGAATCCCTGCCGGAACGAGGTGGTGGTCGGGAATGCGGAGGATACGCTCAAACACGAATTGAAACTGGCCGACTGCTCGTGGATCGCGGGCGACGCTCCGGTCGGCGAGGTGCAGGTCAAAGTCCGTTCCGCCTCGAAACTGCTTCCGGCCGTCTTCAAAAAAACCACACTGCAATTCCCGGACGGCGTTTCCGCCGCCGCCCGGGGACAGTCCGCCGTGCTCTACCGGGAAAACGAAGTGCTGGGCGGCGGGATCATCGCCGAGGTGAGGTAAGATGGACCCCCTGATCGAAAAAGCTCTGCTGCGGCCGTATAATCTGGCTCATGACGAGATCGTCTCCCTGCTGTCGCGGGAAGATACGGCAACCAGTTTTTCCGCGTTGCCGCTGGTGCAGCAGATATCGACCTGGGTTTTCGTGGTGGCTGTTGTATTGACATACGCCACCACCAAAGTCCCAGGGTGTTTTTCCCGATACTCCGCCACCGCTTCAGGAGATGCCATGTCCGCCATAGGGCAGCCTGCATGGGGATTGGGGTGGAGAACCACCGAGTTAGGCGACAAAATCTTCGCGGTCTCAACCATGAAACGCACTCCGCAGAAGACGATGACGGGGGCGGCGCATTCAGCGGCCTTACGGGAGAGTTCCAGGGAATCTCCCGTAAAGTCCGCGATGTCCTGGATTTCAGGGCGCGTGTAGTTGTGTGCAAGAACAAGCGCCCTGCGGATGGTCTTCAATTTGTTGATTTCTCCAACGAGATCCATCGTGTCAGATCAGATTGAGAGCGTCATTCAAGGCGTCGATGATGTCATCGATGTGTTCCAAACCGATGGACAGACGAATCAGTTCGGGGGCAATGCCTCCCTTGCGAAGATCTTCGTCTGACAATTGGGAGTGAGTCGTGCTGGCGGGGTGGATGATCAGGCTCTTGGAGTCGCCCACATTTGCCAGGATGCTGAAGAGTCCCACATTGTCTACCAGTCGACGAGCGGTAGCGGATCCGCCTTTGACGCCGAAGACCACCATTCCGCCTGCTCCGTTGGGGAGGTATTTCCCTGCCAGATTCCCTCCGTTCAGGCCAGGATACTTGACCCAGTCCACCTTTGGATGTGCACTGAGGAACTTTGCGACCGCCAAGGCGTTTTCACTGTGTTTAGCCATGCGCAGCGGCAGTGATTCCAGTCCCTGGAGGAAAATCCATGCGGCGTCGGGGGCGAGGGTGGGGCCCTGGTTGCGGAGGCCCACGGTGCGCAATCTCAGGATGAAGGCAAGGGGATTCAGGTCGCCCAAGTCGTGGGCGAAACGCAGACCGTGATAGCCTCGGTCTGGTTCGTTGTAAAGCGAGAACTTCGGGTCCGTCCAGTCAAAATTTCCAGCGTCGATTACGGCTCCGCCAATGCCTGCCCCGTGGCCGCCAATCCATTTGGAAAGGGAGTGGATGACAATGTTCGCTCCGTGTTCGATGGGGCGGAGCAGGGAAGGCGGGGTGAATGTGGAGTCTACGATCAGAGGCAGATGATGCTTTTTTGCGACTGCTGCGTAGCCTTCGATGTCGGCGATATCCAGAGATGGATTGCCCACGCTTTCGATATAGATGGCGCGGGTCTTTTCATTGATCTGCGCTTCTGTTGCCTGGAAGTCATTGAGCGGTGCGAAGCGGACATTGATACCGGCGTTGGGGAGGATGGCGTCGAACTGGGTAAAGGTCCCGCCGTAGAGATTGGGCGCGGAAACGATTTCATCGCCGTTTTTCGCTACATTGGTGATGGTGAAGTAGATGGCTGCCGTTCCACTGGAGAGTGTCAGTGCCGCCGCTCCGCCTTCCAATGCGGCCAGGCGTTTTTCCAGGACGTCATTGGTGGGGTTCATGAGCCGTGCGTAGATGTTTCCGGATTCCTTCAGGGCGAACAAGTCGGCTCCATGCTGGGAGTCCCGGAAATTGAAGGCGGTGGTGCGGTAGACAGGTACCGCTCGTGCGTTGGTTGCGGGATCGGGGTTCTCCTGTCCTGCGTGAATGGCAAGTGTCTCAAGATGGTATTTTCTCTGGGGCATGTTTCGTACCTCCTTAATCGTTGAATAACCAGGTTGAAAGATAGCGCTCGCCCGTGTCGGGAAGCAAGGCGACGATGCGCTTGTCTGTAAATTCCGGTTTCTTGGCCAGCTCCAGGGCGGCATAGAGCGCCGCGCCGGAGCTGATGCCGACCAACAGTCCTTCCTTTGCCGCTGCCGCTCGGGCGGTATTTCCCGCGTTCTCGGCGGAGACTCGGATGACCTCAGTGATGATGCCAGTGTTCAGGACCTTCGGGACAAAACCAGCGCCGATTCCCTGGATCTTATGGGGGCCAGGTGCACCGCCGGAGAGGACAGGGCTTGTATCGGGCTCCACGGCGTAGATTTTGACGTCGGGATTTTTTGCCTTGAGATATTCCGCCACGCCAGTCAGAGTGCCGCCGGTTCCCACGCCTGCTACAAAGGCGTCAATCTTTCCGTCCGTGTCCGCCCAGATCTCGGGACCCGTGTGGGCATTGTGGTATGCTGGATTGGCAGGGTTCTCAAATTGCTGCGGAATGAACGAACCCGGATTCTGCTGCTGGAGCTCCAGGGCCTTGGCAATTGCACCCTTCATGCCCTTCGCGCCTTCCGTCAACACAATCTCGGCACCATAGGCGGCGGCCAGTTTGCGACGCTCGATGCTCATGGTTTCCGGCATAGTCAGGATCAAATGGTAACCCTTGACCGCCGATACAAGCGCCAGGCCAACACCAGTGTTTCCGCTGGTGGGCTCAATAATCAAAGCGCCGGGTTTGAGCACTCCGGCTTTCTCCGCCGCTTCAATCATCGCAAAGGCAATACGATCCTTGACCGAACCGCCAGGGTTGAAGAATTCAACCTTGACCGCGACTTCAGCCTCACCTTGGTTCAGTTTGTTTATCCTGACTAACGGGGTCTTCCCAATCTTGTCCAGAATGTTGCTTGCGATGTTCATGCCTGTCCTCCTATGTTTGGGGTTTAACTGCAAACACTACTGAAATGGTCGACTTTTATAAGATAATGCGTTTTCAAGATATTTCAAGCATGAAATCAAAAAAAAGACTACTTTTTTGTGTTTTTTTATCGAAGAGGTGTTTTTCAGGGTAAAATCAAGGGGAATTCGCTGTATTTCTTTAGAGGATTCGAACGAAAAACATATAAAAGACTATTACCTTGTGTAAGTTTTTTCTTGAAAAAATCATAACAGCGTGATATATTATAGGTATGATGAAAAAGCAAACGAACAGTCTTTTCCTGAAAAACTGGTGGCTCTGGCGATAATTCCGTCAGGGCTGGATTGTTTGCGTCTTTACAAAATACCATTGGCGGATTGAACTGAAATTCAATCCGCTTTTTTTATGTGCCGCATCCGGTCTTGAGTGATCGAATGCGGCTTTTTTTACAAATCAATATAAGGAAAACTATTGATGAAAGCTACAACCAAAGAAAAATTTAACCAGATGGCGGCATCTTCCGACATCGTCCCGGTATATCGGGAAATTCCAGGCGATATGGAAACTCCGGTCTCCATCTTGAAACGCTTTGCCGCAGATGAGAACGTCGTTTTGCTGGAAAGCGCCGAGGGCGGGGAAAAATTGGGAAGGTACTCTTTTTTAGGGGTCAACCCTTACGGCATTTTTTATGTAAAAGGACAGCGTGCATATTTCAAAACCGCTGGAGAAGAAAAAGAACTTCCTTTTCAAGGAAATCCGCTGAATGCCATGCGGGAGCTGATCGGGAAAAAAAGGATAGCGTCCGATCCTGATCTTCCTCCGCTGCCGGGCGGTGCGATTGGATTCCTGAGTTATGAAGCCGCCGGACTTTTTGAAGAACTGCCGCCGCCGAAAGGGGATCGCGAGTTTCCTGACTGTATGTTCATGCTGACCAATGAAGTCATTGCCTTTGACAATCTGCATCACACCATCAAGGTGATCGTCAACGTCCACACAGACAGACAGCAGGAAGATGCCTTTGAACAGGCCCAAGGGAAAATCGCGGACCTCATCCGGAAAATTGAAACTCCGCTGAATTTTGAATGTCAGGTAAAAAAGAATTCTCCCGTTCAACTTATCCCGGAGATGAAGAAAGAAGATTTTCTCCGAATGGTGGAAAAAGCCAAGCATTACATTGTGGAGGGAGACATCATTCAGGTCGTTCCTTCGCAATCTTTTTCAGCCGGGTGCAGTCTTAATCCGTTTGACCTTTACCGCGCCTTGCGGCTTATCAATCCCTCCCCGTATCTTTTCTACCTGAAACTCGGAGAAAAGATTTTGATCGGCTCCTCTCCGGAAACTCTCGGAAAACTCCGGCACGGCGTCGCCCAGCTCCGCCCGATTGCCGGGACCCGTCCGCGCGGGAAAACGCCGGAATCGGATGTGACGCTGGAAAAAGAGCTTCTTGCCGATGAAAAGGAAAAAGCCGAACATCTGATGCTGGTCGATCTCGGACGGAACGACATCGGCAGAATCGCGGAACCGGGCTCGGTCAAAGTCTCCGAGTCTATGCATGTGGAACGCTTCAGTCACGTCATGCACTTGGTAAGCACTGTCAGCGGACAGCTCAAAAAGGAGTTGGATGCATTCGACCTTGTCGCGGCGATTTTCCCGGCGGGCACACTTTCCGGTGCGCCGAAGATACGCGCGATGGAGATCATTCACGAATTGGAGGAAAAGCCGCGAGGTCCTTACGGCGGCGCGGTCGGGTATTTCAGCTATGACGGTTGTATGGATCTTGCCATCACTATCCGAACCATTGAGATGCACGGCAAACGCCTCAAGGTTCAAGCCGGCTGCGGGATCGTCGCCGATTCCGTTCCGGAAAAGGAGTATCAGGAAACGATCAACAAAGCCCAAGCGCTTTTCAAAGCGGTGGAATTCGCCGCAGGAGGTCTCAAATGATTTTTGTACTCGATAATTACGATTCCTTCACCTACAACCTCGTTCACATGCTCTATGAAACAAAGCAGGAAATCGTGGTAAAACGCAACCGTGAAACCTCGCCGGAAGACGTTCTGCGCCTCGCCCCCCTGGCAATCATCCTCTCCCCCGGACCCGGTCGTCCGCAAGATGCCGGCTGCATGATGGCGCTCATTCGCGCTGCCGCAGGCCGGATCCCGATGCTGGGCGTGTGCCTCGGACATCAGGCGATCGGGGCCGTTTTTGGCTCTGAAGTCGTTCATGCAAAGAAAATCATGCACGGAAAACTTTCCAAAGTGTCGCACGATGGGAAAGGGGTGTTTGCCAATCTTCCTCAAGGATTCAGCGTGGTCCGCTATCACTCGCTTGCGCTGGATGAAAAAACAATCCCGGATACGCTTGAAATCACCGCCCGTGCGGACGACGGCGAGATCATGGGCATCCGCGTAAAAAAGGGGATGATCGAGGGCATCCAGTATCATCCGGAATCCATGATGACCCAATTCGGGCAGGAACAGATCAATAACTTCCTGAAAGGCGTTTGCATTTTATGAAAACTCTATTGAAAAAAATCATCTCGGGCGGCACTTTGAGTGAAAGAGAAGCCTTTGATATGGTCGGACGCATGGCACAACAGGAAACGCCTTCCTGCGCCGGAGCGATCCTCGCAGCACTGGCGATGCGCGGCGAATCCGTTTCCGAACTGATCGGCTGTGTCAGGTATTTGCGTCAAAACATGATTGAACTGCCTGTGCATCAGCCTTGTGCCGACATCGTCGGAACCGGCGGCGACGGCTTGCACTCCTTCAACATCTCCACTACGGCCGCACTGGTCGCCGCCGGAGCGGGGGTCCGGGTCGCAAAACACGGGAACCGGGCAGTTTCGAGTTCCTGCGGAGCGGCGGATGTGCTGGAAATGTTGGGAATCAAACTGGAAAAAACGCCGGAAGAACTCATCGAAAGTGTCGAAAAACACGGTTTTTCCTTTCTGTTTGCGCGGAATCTGCATCCGGTGATGGCAAAGGTCGCGCCGCTGCGTCAGGAGCTGGGGATCCGTACGGTTTTCAACCTCGCAGGTCCTCTTGCCAATCCGGCAAGGCCGGAGTATGTCGTGGTCGGGGTGTATGACGCGAAATTGCTCAGTGTCTTCGCAGAAGTTTTAGAAAGAACGGGTGTCAAACATGCGCTGGTAGTCCACAGTGCCGACGGCATGGACGAAATTTCCAGTCTTGTGCCGACAGAAGTAATCGAGTATTCCGGCGGTCAATTCTGCAGTTTTCTGATCGAACCTGAAATTTTTCTTGTTCCGGAAGAGTGCTGTGGAACGCTTGCGGGCGGAACTCCGGAACACAACAGCCGTATTCTCACCGACATTCTTTCCGGCATTGATCGCTCCGCAAAACGGGGCGCCGTTCTGCTGAACGCTGCGGCGCTCTGCATGGCTTTCGGCATCGTCGACAATCTTCGTGACGGTGTTGCCGCGGCGCGAAAATCCATTGATTCCGGCGCCGCTGCGGCGAAATTTGCCGAGGTGTGCGAATGAGCATCTTGCAGGAAATCATCGCCAAAAACCGTCCGGCGCTGAACGAACAGAAGCGGCTGATGCCGCTTGCCGAACTCGAAGCGCTGGCAAAGTCGGCGCCCGCCCGTCCGGGATTTGCGGCGGCATTCCGCACATCCGGGCGGCACGTGATTGCCGAACTGAAAAATGCGTCGCCTTCCAAAGGTATGATTCGGGAGAATCTCGAAGTCCGTGAATGTGCGGCTGAACTTGAAAAGGCCGGGGCGACGGCACTTTCGGTGCTGACGGAGCCGTTTTACTTCAAAGGCTCGCTTCAATATCTCAAAACCGTATCGGAAACCGTGAATCTGCCGCTTTTGCGAAAAGATTTCATCTTTGACAGCTATCAGATTGCGCAGGCGAAACTCAACGGCGCTTCGGCGATTCTCCTGATTGCCGCAATGCTGTCGGCCTCGGAATTTGCCGATTTGCTGGCGTATGCTCATTCCCTCGGACTTGATGTGCTTGGCGAAGCGCATACCGAAGAAGAGCTTGAAGCAGTCCGCAATGCTGATTTAGTCGGAGTCAATGCCCGGAATCTGCACGACTTTTCCACATCGCTGGAACGCTCCGCAGAACTGATTCGTCTGGCATCGTACGGCAAGCCGGTCATTGCAGAAAGTGCCATCCGCAATCCGGAAGATATGCGCATTCTTGAAGCGGTCGGCGCGAGCGGTTTTCTGATCGGGGAGACGCTGATGCGTGCCGAAAAGCCAGGCTCGAAACTCAGGGAACTGCTCGAATGCTGCTGAAAATCTGCGGACTCACCAATCTTGACGATATGCACTTTGCGGAAGACGCGGGTGCAGACTATGTCGGTATGATTCTGGTGCCCGGCACACCCCGCGCTGTTTCGGTTTCGGCGGCAAAGCAGCTTATTGATGCGGCACGAAGCAAAACAGTCTGCGTAGTCCGCAATCTTGCTTTGGCGGAATTGAATTTGCTGGTGGATGAACTTCATCCGGATGTGATTCAGCTTCACGGCGGTGAAACACCCGAATATGCCTCCGCCATCGGCGGCGTGGAGGTATGGAAAGCCGTGAAACTCGATTCGGAAGCGGCTCTGGAACAGGCCCTCCGGTTTCCCGCCTCGATGATCATGGCGGATTCCGGCGGCGGGACTGGTATTTGCTGCCGCTGGGATCTGGCGGCGAAACTTGCTGCAGAACGGAGCGTATTGCTGGCCGGAGGAATTACTCCGGAGAATGTGCTTGAGGCGATTGATGCGGTACATCCGGCCGGTATTGATGTTTCAAGCGGAGTCGAGAAATGCAAAGGATTGAAAGATCATAATAAAATAAAACGTCTGACAGAAAGGATCGGATGATGGACACTCATTATGGGATTTACGGAGGTGCGTATGTCGCGGAAACGTTGACCGGCGCACTTCGCGAATTGGAAGATGCTTATTTCAAGGCGATGCAGGATCCGGCATTTCACGCGGAATTGCAGGATTTGATGGTCAATTACGTCGGACGCGAGTCCCCGCTCTACTATGCCAAGCGGCTCACGGAGCATTGCGGCGGCGCAAAAATCTATTTGAAACGCGAGGATTTGAACCACACAGGGGCGCATAAGATCAACAACACCATCGGACAGGCATTGCTTGCGCGCCGGATGGGGAAAAGGCGTTTGATTGCGGAGACCGGAGCTGGAATGCATGGAGTCGCTACTGCCACGGTCGCCGCTTTGTTCGGCATGGAGTGCGAGATCTTCATGGGTGCGGTCGATGTCGCCCGTCAGGCTCCCAACGTGGAACGGATGCACGTTCTGGGGGCGAAAGTCCGTTCGATCACCGAAGGCGGGCAGACCCTCAAGGATGCCATGAATGCCGCTTTGCGGGAATGGACAAGCTGCAGCACCGACACGTTCTATCTGATCGGCACGGCGGCAGGACCGTATCCGTACCCTATGATCGTCAAAGAATTTCAGTCGGTTATCGGCAAGGAGGCGCGCAGACAGTGTCTTGAAAAGACCGGCCGTCTGCCTGACGAAGTGGTTGCCTGTGTAGGCGGTGGCAGCAATGCCATCGGTATGTTTGCCGGTTTTCTGGATGATCCGCAAGTCAAACTCGTCGGCGCGGAAGCCGGCGGTATGGGGATTACCAGCGGTAAACACGCCGCCAGCATCAACGGCGGCAAGGTCGGTATTCTTCACGGTATGAAGGCCTATTTCTTGCAGGATGAAAACGGTCAGATGCTCGACACGCACTCCGTTTCCGCCGGACTCGATTATTCGGGCGTCGGCCCGGAGCATTGTTATCTGGCGGATACGAAACGGGCGCATTATGCTGTGATTACTGACGAAGAGGCGATCTGCGCGTTTGATACCCTCTGCCGTCTGGAGGGGATCATTCCTGCATTGGAAAGTTCCCACGCCGTGGCGCAGGGGATGAAAGACGCGGCCGCGATGAGCAAGGATCAGATTCTTATCATCAATCTTTCCGGCCGCGGCGACAAGGATATGGAAAACATCAGAAACTATAAGGTGAATTATGGACAGAATCTCTGAAATTTTCAAGACGAAAAAGCCGCTGATTGTTTTTACCGAAGCTGGATATCCTTCGATGGCGGAAAGCGAGAAGGCGATTGACCTTGCCATTGAGAATGGTGCTGACATCATCGAACTGGGCGTTCCCTTTTCCGACCCGATGGCGGATGGTCCGGTCATCGCTTCGGCTTCACAGAAACTGGCGGAGGCCGGTATAAGTCTGAACGATGTCATCGCGCTTGCCGGACGGATTCGTGAGCGTCATCCGGAAACGGGGCTGATTCTTTTCAGTTATATGAATCCGCTTCTGCATTACGGATATGAATCCCTCTGCGATGATCTTGTCAAAGTCGGCGTCGACGGTATTCTTCCGGTCGATTTGCCGTTGGAGGAACGGATGGAACTGCTGGAAATCGCCCGAAAGCATACGCTGCATCTGGTTCCTTTGATTTCTCCCCTGACTCCCCCGGAACGCATCAAGACGATTACGGAAGGCATGACCGGATTCGTCTATTACATCAATGTTGCCGGTGTTACCGGCGCCCGGAAGGGGCTGCCTGCCAATTATCCGGATCTGGTGCGTCGGGTGAAGGAAATCACATCGCTTCCGGTCGCCTCAGGATTTGGTATTGCCAATGCGGAAACAGCCGAAGAGGCGGCGCGTTATGCCGACGGCATCATTACCGGAAGCGGCTTTGTCAAAGCACTTGCCGACGGTGCTGATGCGGCGGGTCTTTTTGTCAAAGCACTTGCCAAAGGCATTGCCTCGCTCCGCTGATTTATCTTGGCTGATTATCTTGTTGTTTTCCCCTGTCAGTTTTGGCAGGGGGGACGACAATTGTAAATTTTTACATTTGGCGTAAATTTTACACCGTTTTATAGTGTGATTTCCTGTACAAAAAAGTTGGCACGCTTTTTGCTGTATAAATCGGCAGAACGCCAACCAGCAAAAGCAAGGAGGTTTGTTATGAAACTGGTGATTGCGTATATTCAGCCGGATCGGCTGAACCCCGTCAAGCAGGCTTTGTACGCCCGCAGTATTTTCAAGATTTCGGTGACCAATGCTCTGGGATGCGGGCAGCAGCGCGGATATGTCCAGATGTGGCGTGGCGCGCTCGAAGAGGTCAATCTTCTGAAAAAGGTGCGTTGCCATTGCCGTCAACGACGAATTTGTAGAGAAGACCATTGAGGGAATTTGCGAAGGCGCCCGAACCGGACACATTGGAGACGGCAAGATTTTTGTTCTTCCTATGGAGGAATGCATCCGCATCCGCACCGGTGAACACGGTCCGGAGGCAATCGGTTAACCAGAACGGGATTTTCAATTATGAAAAATTTACTTATTCTTCTGATGGGATGCGGATTGCTTTGCAGCGCATCTGCCGCGGAAAACGGTTCTTTGCTTACGGCCGAGACCGTACAGAACAATCTGAATGTCGTCTGGACTCTGGTTGCGGGTATTCTGGTTTTTACCATGCAGGCCGGGTTTGCGCTTGTGGAAGCCGGACTTACCCGTGCAAAGAACACCAGCAACATTATGATGAAAAACGTGATGGACTTTGTTATCGGTTCCATCTGCTTCTGGCTGATCGGTTCGGCATTTATGTTCGGAGAAACGCGCGGCGGCGTAATCGGCACCAGCGGTTTCTTTATGGATATTTTCAAGTGCGGTGACGATTGGAACTGGACCTATATGTTTTTCCAGACGATGTTTTGTGCGACTGCGGCGACCATTGTTTCCGGCGCTATGGCGGAGCGCACGCAGTTCCGCTCTTATCTGATCTATTCGGCGGTGATTTCGCTTTTCATCTACCCGATTGCCGGAAAATGGGCTTGGGGCGGCGGATGGCTGGCAGATTTGAATTTCCACGACTTCGCCGGTTCGACCGTGGTTCACAGCGTCGGCGGATGGTTGGCTTTGGCCGGGGCGATTGTCCTCGGGCCGCGTCTTGGAAAGTATGGTCCTGACGGCAAACCGCACGCCATCCCCGGACACAATATCGCTCTTGCCGCGGTAGGTGTACTGGTGTTGTGGATTGGATGGTTCGGTTTTAATCCGGGTTCAACGGTCGAGGGCATTGGCGACATCGGCCGAATTGCCATCATCACGAACTTCGGCGCGGTAGCTGGAACGCTTACTGCAATGTTCACTGCGTGGATTGTGCTGAAAAAGCCGGATGCCTCGATGACTTTGAACGGCGCTTTGGCCGGTTTGGTGGCGATTACGGCGCCCTGTGATATTGTGACTCCGGTCGGCGCGCTTATTATCGGTGCGATATCCGGTGTGCTGGTTGTATTCAGCGTGCTTTTCATTGACCGCATCGGTGTCGATGACCCGGTCGGTGCCATCAGCGTGCATCTGGTCAACGGTGTTTGGGGAACTCTCGCCTGCGGACTTTTCGGCGCGGAAGCGGTGCTGAAAATCGCAGATTCCAACAGCGGTCTGTTTTACGGCGGCGGTTTCCACGCCTTCGGTATCCAGATTCTGGGCATTGCCGCTTATGGCGCTTGGGCGTTCCTGCTGGGCATGTTGACCTTCTATGCTATCAAAAAGAGCATCGGTTTGCGTGTCACTGCCGATGAAGAACGCAAGGGTCTGGATATGACCGAACACGGTACGGATGCTTATGCCGGATTCCAGGTCTTTATGAATGAGTAATTCATATCGAACCCGCCGCTTCCGCCTCACGAAGGGGAAGGGCGGTTAAGCAAAAAAAGTTCGCTCGTTTTCATTGAGCGGACTTTTTTTATATCAGCCGAAAAGTATTTTTCGGCTGATCTCTTTGGCGTTGACTTGCAGAATGCCAGTTTGGCAATCAGTCAATGCACTTGACATAGCCGAGGTAGATGGCTACACACCACAAAGATCCGAGAACAATCCATCGGACGATGCCCCGCAAAACGGGAGCAATACCCATTTCCTTCATCTTTTCCTTGCTCAGATTGGCGCCGATCAGAAACAGCGTGACAATCATCAGGTATTTGGAGATGTCTTTAAGCAGAGCTCCGGAGATTTTCACCGCCTTGGCGCAAGCCGGGAACAACTGCGGGAGGAAGGTAACCACTGCCGCCGCCGCAATGAAGTACGGGATGAACTTCTGCAGATCACCCGGCGGAACGGGTTACACCTGATCCCGCTGGTTTCGCCGTTGACTCCGCCGAAACGCATCCGGGAAATCACGGAAGGCATGACCGGCTTTGTCTATTACATCAACGTTGCCGGAGTAACCGGAGTGCGGAGGGGGCTGCCCGCCGATTATCCGGATTTGATGCGTCAGGTGAAAAAACGGACCACACTTCCCGTTGCATCCGGATTCGGCATCGCGGATGCGGAAACGGCAAAAGCGGCTGCTCAATACGCAGACGGTGTCATCACCGGTTCCGGGTTTATCAAAGCGCTGGAGATCGGCACGGAGTATGCGGCGGATTTCGTCAGCAAACTTTCAGACGGCATGAAAACTCACTGAACGGGATTAAATCTCCCTGTCGCAAAAGACAGGGAGAATATCTTTCGTTTGCCACGCATGAGGGTCGTTTTATTTTTTTCGACCGACGAACAGGATGAGAAAGTTGAGCACAAATGCAGCAACGATGATAATTTTGTCCCATGGCATTGGCAAAAGTCTTCCGGCAAGAGCCAACATACCGCCAACGGCAATCGCCCACAGCGCAAATGACGGACGGCTGCGGAAACCTGCCATCCCCCAGATGACAGGGACGATAAATGCTCCGGAATAAACGGTGAGGGCACTGAAGAAGACGCTTAAAATAGAACGGCAGAAAAAGGCGATAAGAAGGGATACTGCGGCGATGGCGAGAATGCTGAGGCGGGTCAGGAAGATGCTGGAACGGGTATTTTGTTCATTGCAAATGAATTGGGAGAGGAGCGTCCCCGCAGTGAACAATGTGGTGTCAGCGGAAGACATGATCGCAGACAGGGTTGCAAAATAGATGACCAGAACGATTGGAAGGGAGAAGTTTTGGCGGACAAGCGAAAAGAGAATGGCTCCGTCTTTGTGGGTGATCGACTGCGCTCCGCAAATACCGAAATATGCCAGGATGAATGCAATGGGGACCAGAATGGCGGCCGCCAGATAGAGTGCTTTTTTCGCTGTTGCGGCATCTTTGGCGCAGAGCAGCCGGGAGTAGATGTCGGGGCCTGCCACAAAAGTGCTGGCGTATGTCAGAATGAGGATCAATAGGTCGCCGAACGAAAAGGCTCTGGAGATCATGGGGAGCCCTTTGGCCGGAACGGGTGTATGGCGGAGAAGCCCGAAAAAAACAATGAGTATTCCGACAATGATGAAGAGCGCTTGCAGGATGTCAGTACGGATAATGGAAAATTGTCCGCCCAGTGCAGTATAGACCGCAATGGTACACCCGATAAGCATCAGTGCCCGGGGATAGGAAACGCCGAAAATGGCGGTGGTGATTTCAGCCGCGCCGATGAATTGAGCGCTTACCACGCCCAGCCAGGCAACGGCGATGACGGCTGCCGAGGAACGGTTGACAAGAGGACCGTAGAAGTTGCCCAGCAAGGCTGGCAGATGAAACCCGCTGAATTGCTGGAAAACGCCGCAAAGCGGTGCCAGAACAGCCAAGCCCAATGCTCCGCAGAGCATAAGCCATGCTCCCGCCCAGCCGCTGGTGTATGCTATGTCAACGCTGCCCAGAATTGCCGAACTGCCCAAGATGGTAGCCAGCAGCGTGCCTGTCGTCTGCCATACGCCCATGCGTTTTCCGGCAATATAAAAATCCTTGGCCGATGCAATGTGACGGCTGCTGGTACATCCGATAACAAGGGCGAGAAACAGATAAGTGTAAAACAAAAAGATTGAGGTCATCATAAATCCTTGGATCTGTGAATGATAATTGTTGAGGAAATATAATTGTTCAGCATAAGCCCATCAAGGATGAGGTTCATCATTTTCTCCGCCTCCCTATTGGTTTGAGGTAAAATCATTCAAGTCAAGAAGAAATTTATTGTCCTCCGACACAGTTCTCCCACGGGTGGTGAGGTAGCCGCCCGTAATGAAAGAATTCATGCCTGCCAGCATAAGAAGTCCTTGAAAATCCTTCATGGCCGTTTCGCGCCCGGCGGCGAATTTGATCATTTTTGCAGGATTGACAAGTCTGAAAATCGCAAATATCTTGGCGGCTTCGGCAGGCGGCAGGATCGGACGGTTTTCCAGCGGTGTACCGGGAATCGGCAGCAGGACGTTGAGCGGGATTCCGTCCACGTCAAGCTCGCGGCAGGCGAACGCCATTTTTATCCGGTCAGCCCAGTTTTCGCCCATACCGAAAATTCCTCCGCAGCAAATGGAAACGTTATCTTTTTGCAGCATTTTGATTGTCTGGATTTTTTCGTCAATGGTGTGGGTGTCGCTGACGAGTTCGGCGTAGCGCTCTGGATTGGTCTGCAAATTCATGTTGTAACGGTAAACGTTGTGGTCGGCGAGAGCCTTTGCGGTTGCTTCGCTCAAAATACCAAGCGAAACACAGACTTTGAGGTCTGGAAATTCAGCGTGAAGCTGGTCTATCGCATCAAGGATCTTCCGGAATTCAGGGTGGTCCGTCTCAAGATAGCCGCAGCCACTGGTCACGATCCCGTAGGAGCGGACCCCCTCGGCATAGATTTTTCGGGCGGAACCAACGATCTTCTTCGGATTGAGCAGCGGATAGGTGTCGATGCCGGTGGAGTGATACGCTGACTGGGCACAGAATTTGCAGTTCTGCGAACAGACTCCCGACTTGGCGTTGATGATGGAACATGGCACAATTTTCGGAGCGAATTTGTCCCGGACCTTGTTGGCGAGCGAAACAAGGTCGAGGATGTCGTTACCAGTCAATTCTGTCAAAGCAAGCACCTCCGCCTCGCTCAGCGGTGTGCCGTCCAGTACTTTGTATGCGGTCTCGACTGCGGGATGGAGTTTCATTTTTCAGTCGATTCCTTTCTGTATTGGGGGCGGTTGCGGGGATGCCGTGCTTTGAGTGTATCGCCTGGAGTTGTGTTGGACAGAGGTCCTGTTATTCCTCTTGAGACAATCCGTTCCAGAAACCACGTCAGTATCCGGTGATCGGCAAGCAGTTCCGGGTGATAGGCGAGTGCCAGCTGATTTCCCTGCAACACTGCGGTCGTTTTTCCGTTGAATTCGGAAAGAACCGTTACTCCGGTCCCGACACGCTCGATTGAAGGTGCACGAATGAACGACATCGGTACGCGCCCCAGTCCTGCGAAATTATCTTCCGTGTAGAAACTTCCCAGCTGACGACCATAGGCGTTTCGGCGAACCGTCACATCCAGCGTCCGGAAGTATGTGGCGGAATCGTTTTCGATGCGGTTCGCCAGCAGAATCAGTCCTGCGCATGTGGCAAAGACCGGCAGTCCTGCACGAATCTGCTCCTGAAGCAGGGAAAAAAGCTCCAGTTCCCGGAGCAGTTTCCCGATTACGGTACTTTCTCCGCCGGGGATTACCAGCGCGTCGAAACTCTTCTGCAGGTCGGCTCGCTGCCGAATCTCCATGACCTCGGTTCCACACTGCCGCAGGGCGCTTTCGTGTTCGGCGAAATCGCCCTGCAAGGAAAGAACAGCAATACGAAGTGTCATTTTCCCCGTTCTTCCATGATGAGTTTGATTTCTTCGGCGTTGATCCCGACCATCGCTTCGCCGAGACCGCTGGAAAGTTTCGCGATCATGACGGCGTCCTGATAGTTAGTGACGGCTTTGACGATGGCATTGGCGCGTTTCGCAGGGTCGCCGCTCTTGAAGATGCCGGATCCCACGAACACACCTTCTGCGCCCAACTGCATCATCAGCGAGGCGTCTGCGGGTGTTGCGATCCCGCCTGCTGCGAAATTCACCACCGGCAGTTTGCCGTTTTCATGGACGTAGTGCAAAAGATCGTAATCGACACCGAGTTCTTTCGACGCTTCAAAGAGTTCATCCTCGCGCAGACCGGCGATCCGGCGAATCTCGGCATTCATGCGGCGCATATGGCGGACAGCCTGGATCACATCACCCGTGCCTGGTTCTCCCTTGGTGCGGATCATCGCGGCGCCTTCCTGAATTCGCCTCAAGGCTTCGCCTAAATCGCGCGCACCACAGACAAACGGGACTTTGAACGCGGTCTTGTCGATGTGATAGAGGTCGTCCGCAGGGGAAAGCACTTCGCTTTCGTCGATGTAGTCGATCTCAATCGCCTGCAGAATCTGCGCCTCCGCAAAGTGTCCGATCCGGCATTTTGCCATGACTGGAATGGAGACCGCCGCTTGGATACCTTTGATCATTTCCGGGTCGCTCATGCGAGAGACGCCGCCGGCGGCGCGAATGTCCGCAGGAATGCGTTCCAGTGCCATAACAGCACATGCGCCTGCGTCTTCGGCTATCTTTGCCTGTTCGGGGGTTGTGACGTCCATGATAACCCCGCCCTTGAGCATCTGAGCAAGATTCCGGTTCAGTTCAGCTTGTTTCTGATTCATTTCAAATGTTTCCTTTCATACAAGTTTCAGCAGGGCTTCTTTCCCTGTCATTTTCACAGTAACACCGCATGCGGCGGCAGCAGGGGAGAATCCCTTTACCTTGGCTGCCAGCATTTCTTCGAAATTTTTTACACCCGAGACAATGACTGCTGCATCGCCGACTTTTTCTGCCGTTTTCAGCGAAAAATACCCGCATCCGAGAAATCCGTGTCGGGCCGTGATAAGCAGGATTGAGGTGTTTTCTGTCGGGATAACATACCCTTCCAAAATGTTTCCTTCCAAATTAATTTCTTGCATTTTTTCCTTGGGTTGCTGTTCTTTTTCGGGTCATGACGACCAAACGAAAGAGTCTGTTACCGTATATTCGACTGTCTTTCCGCAACATCGTCCGCAACCGCCGGGGATGCCACGCTTTGACTGATACCGTCCTTCAATTCCGCGCTGATTTGCATGGAAGAGAAATTCGGGCCGCACATAGTGCAGTACTTGGAACCGTGTTCGACCTATCAACATATGCCGGAGTTTTTTTCATTGGAAACGTTGACTGGTCAAATACTATGCTCGTCCGTATTCAAAGGCAAACAGAAGCACAAAAAAAGAGATCTGTGGTCGGGCCCTCGTTTTTTGTTTTTTTATTCCAGCCATAATGGTATTCTCTGCAACCGTTTTTTATTTTTTCCGAGCAAGACCGAGTCGGTTCATCCGGTAATTCATCATCCGCGGGGAAAGTCCGAGTTCCCTTCCGGCCGCCGAGAGATTTCCGTTATGCCGGGCGATTGTATCTTTCAGAATGTCGTATTCGCATCGGGCCAAAATCTCCGCTAAAGTTCCTTTCGCAGAAATATTCACGGGGGCTTCAGAAGATGATTGCAGTGATGGAGGAAGATTATAACTGTGGATACTGTCGTCCGCTGCTGTCAGGACGGCACGTTCCATACAGTTTTCCAATTCGCGAACATTGCCCGGCCAGCTGTATGACATCAGAAGTTGAGTTGCCGATGGAGAAATCTGCGAGATTTTTTTATTGTACTTGACATTCAGAATCTCAATGAAATGTTCCGCAAGCAGTATAATGTCGCTGGATCTTTTCGCAAGCGATGGCATCATAATCGGGAATATGTTCAGCCGATAGAAGAGGTCTTCGCGGAACAACTTCTTTTCCATCAGCTCTTCCAGATTTCTGCTGGTGGCGGCAAGGAAACGGACATCGGAATGAAGTTCTTCGTTACTGCCGACACGGCTGAAGGTACGTTCCTGCAGAAAGCGCAGAAGCTTCACTTGCGTTTGCATGGTGAGGTCACCGATTTCGTCCAGGAATAAAGTCCCTCCGTTTGCAGCCTCTGCCCGTCCGATACGGCGGCTTACTGCGCCGGTAAAAGCCCCCTTTTCATGGCCGAACAATTCGCTTTCCACCAGATTTTCAGGCAGAGCGGCACAATTCAGCGTAATAAAAGGCTTGTCTTTCCGGCTGGAGAGCTCCACGATGGCGTGTGCCAGCAGTTCCTTTCCGGTTCCGCTTGCTCCGCGGATCAGAACGGTCGCATCCGAGGGGGCGACCTGCCGCAGTTGCGTGTAGACTTGCTGCATTTCGCGGCAGTTGCCGATCAATTTGCCCGGCGCCTGATTGAGAAGATCGCGGAGCTGGCGGTTTTCTTCCAGCAACGTCTTTTTTTCTTCGTGCGAATGGATGCACTCCGCCGCCGCATCCGCCGTGATGTTGGCGAGGATCTCCAAAAAGGCGACGTCGCTCGCGAGATCTGTTTCCGCGGTGACGGGGCGGTCGACCGACAGCGTGCCGATGACGCGTTCGCGGTGGAGCAACGGTACGCAGATAAAGGCGACCGGCGTCGTGTAGTGGCGCGCCCCCGTCCGGTTGAGGAAGCGGTTGTCGTTGCGCAGATCGGGAATGACGTGACTGCGCCCCGTTGCCGCGACGTGCCCCGTGATGCCTTCGCCGAGGTGGTAAAAGCCGAGTTTCTTTTCCGAATCGGAAAGACCGTGGGAAACTTCGATCTTGAGCGTGTCGCCGTAAAGCAGGGCAAAGGTTCCGCGGTGCATCCCGAGCTCATCATCGATGATGGAAAGCACCTCTTGCAACATCGTCTCGACATCGTGTTCGTGGATCAGCGCCGAACTGATTTTCTGGACGACCAAAATCTGTGGCGGAATCGCTTTTTGCATCATAATCATAATATAATGCAAGAGATCACATTTGTCAAAAGAAAAATAACGATTGTCAAAAGAGAATCTTCTTTTGGGCGGCGATCCTTTCCATCGCGAGCTTCGTCCGGGCGGGGTCGCCAAAGGCGGTCAACCGGAAATAATGCTTCCCCTGCGGACCGAAACCGCCCCCCGGCGTACCGACGACGGCACAGTTTTCCAGCAGCGTGTCAAAGAATTGAAACGAATCCGTTTCGCGGGGAAGTTTCCACCAGATGTAAGGGGCATCTTTGCCGCCGTAGACGGTCGCGCCGCACGCTTGCAGACTTTCCCGGATGAGGGCGGCGTTGCGCATATAGGAAGCGATCACTTCCCGCGTTTCTGCGGCGCCCTCGGGGGAGTAGACTGCCGCCGCGCCGCGCTGGACGATGTAGTTGACGCCGTTGAATTTCGTCGTCTGCCGCCGCAACCACATTTTGCGGAGCATTTCCATCTGACGCGGGACGACCGTAAAGGCGCACCGCACGCCGGTAAAGCCGGCGCTCTTGGAAAAACTGCGGAATTCGACCGCGCACTCCTTTGCCCCCTCGATCTCGTAGATGGTGTGGACGAGCGCGTCGTCCTGAATGTAGTTGGCGTAAGCGGCGTCAAAGAGGATGATGGCGCCGTTTTCTTGGGCGTAGCGGACAAAGCGCGTCAGCGTTTCGCGCGACAAGACCGTGCCCGTCGGGTTGTTGGGACTGCAAAGGTAGATCAGAGCGACCGGGCAATGGGGCGGATCCAACTGGAAATCGTTTTCCGCATTGGCGGAAAGATAGACGATATTGTCGTAGTGACCATCGCTTTGCAACGCGCCGGCGCGCCCTGCCATCACGTTGCTGTCGAGGTAAACCGGGTAGACCGGGTCGGGGATCGCGATGCGGACGCGATCGGAAAAAAGTTCCTGAAAATTGGCGACGTCGCACTTGGAACCGTCGCTGACAAAGATCTCATCAGGGGAAAGCTCGACGCCGCGCGGGGCATATTCCCCCTGCGCGATCGCTTCGCGCAAAAAAAGGTAGCCTTGCTCGGGACCGTAGCCGCGGAAAGTTTCGCTACTTGCCATCTCGTCGACGGCGCGGTGCATCGCGTCGATCACGGTCGGCACGATGGGACGCGTGACGTCGCCGATGCCGAGGCGGATAATGCGCGTTTGCGAATGAGCGGTCTGAAAGCGGGAAACCTTTTCCGCGATCTGCGAAAAGAGGTAGCTTTCGGCAAGCAGTTGGTAATTGGAATTCAAGATGCCTGTTTTCATCAGATTTCTCCTTTAAATATCTCGTTTGCGGCGCCCGTCATGAAAACGGCGGCGTCATGCCGGTGCGCGATTTTCAAGATGCCGCCGTCGAGGTGAATTTCAGCTTCTTCCCCGACGAGGTTCTTCTGCTGTGCCGCGACGCAGGTCGCGCAACTGCCCGTGCCGCATGCCAGCGTGATGCCGCAGCCGCGCTCCCAGACCCGCATGCGGATCTTGCCCGGGGCGACGATCTGGGCGAATTCGATGTTGCAACGGTCGGGGAACAGGGCGTCGTGCTCCAGAACGGGCCCCCATTTTGCGAGCGGGCAACTTTCGACGTCGTCGACAAAGATGACGGCGTGCGGATTGCCCATCGAAATGGTGACGGCGCGGAAAATTTGGCCGTCGACTTTAAGCTTGATCTCGCCGAGGAAGTCGCGCGGCATGCCCATATTGACGCGCACGTTGCCGTCGGCGAGCAGTTCCGGCGTGACGACGCCGGAAAGGGTGGCAAGGTGAAACACATTTCCGGCTGCAAGGTGGCGGGAAACAATGTATTTCGCCGCACAGCGGGTCGCGTTGCCGCACATCGCCGCCTGCGAACCGTCGGAGTTGTAGATTTTCATCTCGAAATCGTTGCCCTGTTTCGGCACAATCAGAATGACGCCGTCGGCGCCGATGCCGAAGCGGCGGTCGCATAACATCGGAACATCTTTTACATCAACGATTTCACCCGGTTCAGGAAAGATGAAATCGTTGCCGAGGCCGCACCATTTGCTGAATTTCATTTTGCCAGATCCTCCACGATGGATGAAGCGACTTTTTTGGCGTCCGCCATGGCGCGGACGACGAGCGTCGCCCCGTTGGCGCAATCGCCGGCGACGTAAAGACGGCGCGCGGGATCGGCGATCAGCGCCGTGCGCGGCGTCCGGCTGATCCTGATTGCTTTTACGAGGTCGTTTTCCGGCACGCCGGTGAACCCCATCGCCAGCAAAACGAGGTCGGCGGAAATGATGCGCGTCGAATTTGCCACGGCGTCAAAATTCAGCGGTTTTCCGGTCGGGGAAAAATGCCACGCCACCTGATGCACTTCCACGCCGCTGACCTTGCCCGCGTTGCCGAGGAAACGGTCGCTGGCGATGTTCCACTGCCTTTCGCACCCTTCCTGATGGCTGGAGGAAGTTTTCAGCATCCACGGCCAGTTGGGCCACGGCGTCGACGCCGAACGCGCCACGGGCGGTTGCGGCATGATCTCGATCTGCCGCACGCTTTTCGCCCCTTGGCGGATCGCGGTTCCGACGCAGTCGCTGCCGGTGTCGCCGCCGCCGATGACCAAGACGTCCTTGCCCTTGGCGGAAACGGGTGCTTCGGCAAGTTCGCCTGCGTTGACGCGGTTTTGTCCCTGCAGAAATTCGAGGGCGAAATGAATGCCCTCGAGTTCCCTGCCGGGGATCGCGAGGTCTCGCGCCGCGGGAGTCCCGATGGCGAGGAGGACGGCGTCGAAATTCCGGAGGACGTATTCGCCTGAAATATCACGGCCGATCGCCGTGTCGGTGACGAACGAGATCCCTTCCTGCTCCATAATCGCCAACCGGCGGTCGATGATCTTTTTGTCGAGCTTGAAATCGGGAATGCCGTAGCGCAGCAATCCGCCCGGACGGTGGTTCTGCTCAAAGACGGTGACGGCAAAGCCGGCGCGGTTCAGCGTTTCGGCGGCGACGAGGCCGGCGGGACCGCTGCCGATGACGGCGATCGTTTTGCCGTTGCGCCGCGCGGGGATCACGGGTTTGACGTAGTTGCAGTAAAATGCCGTTTCGATGATTTCCTTTTCGCATTGGCGGACCATCACCGCTTCGCCGTCGACGCTGCAACAGCAGGCGCCCTCGCAGAGCGCCGGGCAGACGCGGCAGGTGAATTCCGGGAAAAGGCTGCTCTGCGAGAGGATCTGATATGCCGTTTCCCATTTGCCGGAAGCCGCCGCCGCGTTGAAGTCGGGGATTGCGTTAAAGAGCGGACATCCCGCTCCGTGACAGAAGGGAATGCCGCAGTTGTGACAGCGGCTCATCTGCGCTTGTATTTCCGGCTTGGAAAGGCGTTTTTCCACCTCGGCAAAATCGCGTTTGCGCTCCTCGACGGGGCGGTAAAGATCGTGGATTCTTGCAATTTTCATCATTTATTCCTTCGTTTTAAATGCGTTCAACTGGGCGAGCCAAAGCTCCGGCGCGGCATCCGACGGCATCCGCCAGTCGCCGCGCGGCGAGAGCGAAAGTTCGGTGACCTTGGGGCCGTCCGGCATCGGATCGCGCTTGAATTGCTGACCGAAAAAACGGCGCAGAAAGATCGCGAACGTCGTCCGGCACTCCCCGGCGGAGTAGATTCCGTCGAATGCGGTTATCGCCGCTTCGAGGATCTCCTGCGGCGTTTCTCCGTAGCGGAGGAAATGCCAGAGAAAGAAATCGTGCAGTTCATAGCTGCCGATCTGCGTTTCAGTCGGCGGCGCACCGGGGACGAGTTCAGGCGAAAATGGTTGCGATAAGATGTTCATCAACAAATTTTTAAGCTGTTCGTTGGAGTTGGCGGCGTAGGCGCTTACGACCTGCCGGACAAGCGTTTTCAAGAGCGATGCGTTGACGTTGTACATCGCCATCTGATCGGCGTTGTAGGTGCACCAGCCGAGCGCGAGTTCGGATAGATCCCCCGTCCCGATCACCAGCCCTTTTTCCTGATTGGCGACGTCCATCAGAATTTTGGTGCGTTCCCGCGCCTGGGCGTTCTGATAGGTGATGTCCGCCTTGCCGTTGTGCGAGATCGACTTCAAGTGGAGCGAAACCGCGTCGGAAATCGGGATCGTCCGTGCAGAAACGCACAACGCTTTCATCAGCATTGCGGCGTGCGTTTGCGAAGTCTTTCCACTCGCAAAGCCCGGCATCGACACGCCGATGATCCTTTCGCGCGGCATTTTCAGCAAATCACAGCACTTTGCGCAGACGATCAACGCCAAAGTGGAATCAATGCCGCCGGAAACGCCGACGATCATCTTTTCGGCGCAGGCGCGCTCCAACCGCGTCGCCAGCGCGTGCGATTGGATCTCGAGGATCTCCTCGCAAAAGGCTTGCCGTTCGTGCGGATCTTCCGGGAAAATCCGGCAGACGGCGTCGTCGCAAGAAGGCGTGCATTCCGTCGGCGCCGCCAGCGGCACGCGCCGGATCTTTTTTGCGGGGCGCAGGGCGCGGAAACTTGCGTTGGCGCGGCGAATGTGGTCGATGTGCGAGGGTTTGAAATCGGCAAAGGAGATCGCGCTTTCCCGTTGGAAACGATCCGGCGCGGGCAGCGTTTCGCCGTTGATCGCCATCAGCAACTGCCCGTCAAAGACGAGATCGGAAGTCGATTCGTAGACGCCGGCACCGACAAACGCGTACATCGCGTGCAACCGGTACGAGGTCATCTCGACGAGCTTGCGGCGGAACTTCGCCTTGCCCGCGACCGCATTGCTGGCGGACAAGTTGACGATCAGTTGCGCGCCGGCGAGCGCGAGGTCGTTGGAGGGCGGCGCGACCGACCAGAGATCTTCGCAAAGTTCCGCCCCGAACCGCAAGGTGTTTCCGGCGTCGAAAAGGAGGTCGTTGCCGACGGGGATCATCCTGTCGCCAAAGCGCACTTCATCGCAAGGCAATTCGGCGGCGCCGCAAAATTGCCGCTTTTCGTAAAATTCGCGCGTGTCCGGCAGAAATTCCTTGACGGCAAAGCCAAAGATTCGTCGGTTTTGCATCACGCAGGCGGTGTTGAAAAGGGCATGGCCGATCTTGAGCGGGAAACCGCAGATCAGAATGCATTTGCCTGTGTTTTCGGCGAGGCGGCAAAGTTCGCGTTCGGCGCTTTGCAAAAGGATCTCCTGCTCGAATAGGTCGCCGCAACTGTAACCGGTCAGCGCGAGTTCGGGCACGGCGAGGAGCGCCGCGTCGGCGTTTTCCGCTTGCCGGTAAAGCTTGAGAATCTCGTTGCCGTTCCGGACGGGATCGGCGAGATGAAGCTTGGGGATCGCCCCCGCAATGCGGAAAAATCCACTCATTTCAACGCCCCTTGACGCGCCAGCGCACGCCGGTATTCGACCGGGAATATCCGCACGAAATGGGGGCGGTATTGCGCCCAGTCGGCGAGCATTTTCTGCGCTTTAAGACTTCCGGTCAACTTGAGGTGCTCCTCGATCAGAGCTTTCAATTCCGCTTCGGCGTCGCTTTGCGCTTCGACGCTTTCGAGGTCGACGTCCGTCAGATTGCACGAGAGGTCGAAGTGCCCCTTTTCGTCGTAGACGTAGGCGATGCCGCCCGTCATGCCGGCGGCGAAATTGACGCCGACCCGACCGAGAATGACGACACGTCCCCCCGTCATGTATTCACAGCCGTGATCGCCGATCCCCTCGGCGACGAGCGTCATGCCGCTGTTGCGGATGGCGAAACGTTCCCCGGTGATGCCGTTGAGGAAAATTTTGCCGGAAGTGCCGCCGTAGCCGATGACGTTGCCGGCGATGACGTTGTCGTCGGCGTTGAAAGCGGCATTTTGCGGCTTTTTGACGATGATCTTGCCGCCGGAAAGCCCTTTGCCGACGAAGTCGTTGGCTTCGCCCGTCAGCTCCAGCGTGATCCCCGGGGCGAGAAAGGCGCCGAAACTCTGCCCGGCGACGCCGTTGAGGTTGATATGGATCGTATCTTCCGGCAATTTCTTTTCGCCGAACTTGTCGGCGATGACGCCGGAAAGTTCCGTCCCCACCGTGCGGTCGGAATTGGCGATCGCAAGATGAAGCGTTTCTTTGCTGCCGTCAAGTTTCAGATTCGGCAACAGTTTTTTGCGGTCGAAGTTTTCCAGTTCGGGGCGGGGCATCGTCCTGTCGAAGCGGATATTGCTCCCCGTCGCCGGTTTGAAGATCGCGCTGAAATCCAGATGCTTCGACTTGTAGAAATCGATCGCATCGTTCCATTCGAGCAGATCACTGCGACCGCACGCCTCGTCGAGCGAATGCAACCCGAGTTGCGCGAGGTATTCGCGGACTTCCTCGGCGATGAAGCGCAGGAAATTGACGATGTACTCCGGCTTGCCCGCGAAGTTCTTGCGCAATTCGGGGTCTTGCGTCGCCACGCCCATCGGGCAGGTGTTGCTGTGGCATTGGCGCATCATCACGCAGCCGAGGCAGACGAGGATCGTCGTCGCAAAGCCGAATTCTTCCGCGCCGAGCAACGCGCCGATGACGACGTCGCGCCCCGTTTTCAATTGACCGTCAAGTTGCAGTTTGACGTTGCCGCGCAACCCGTTCAACACGAGCGTCTGCTGGGCTTCGGCGATGCCGAGTTCCCACGGCAACCCCGCGTACTTGATGCTGGTCAATGGCGAAGCGCCGGTGCCGCCATCGTGGCCGGAAATCAGGATCACGTCTGCTTTCGCCTTGGCGACGCCGGAAGCGACCGTGCCGACGCCGAGCTCGGAAACCAGCTTGACCGAGATTCGCGCCTTGGCGTTGGCATTGCGCAGATCGTAGATCAGTTGCGCGAGGTCTTCGATTGAATAGATGTCGTGATGCGGGGGCGGCGAGATCAGCGTCACCCCCGGCGTCGCGTGGCGGATTTTGGCGACGAAATCGTTGACTTTGTGTCCCGGAAGTTGCCCCCCTTCGCCCGGTTTCGCCCCCTGTGCCATTTTGATCTG
Source organism: Victivallaceae bacterium (assembly GCA_016292515.1). Lineage (GTDB taxonomy): Bacteria > Verrucomicrobiota > Lentisphaeria > Victivallales > Victivallaceae > UBA1784. The sequence continues at coordinate 22,947 of JAEDIJ010000008.1, read as the reverse complement.
GATGTCGCGGGCGTTGCGCAGATAGTGGATGGTCACGCCGAAACGGCCGCTTGCGACCTGCTTGATCGCACTGTTGAACTTCGTGCCGAAACGTTCGGAATTTTCGCCGCCTTCGCCGCAATTGCTCATCGCGCCGATCTGATTCATCGCTTCGGCGATCGTCGTGTGCGCTTCGGGGCTGAGACTGCCGAGGCTCATCGCGCCGGAAACGAAACGCTTTAAAATGCTTTCGACGCTCTCGACTTCCTCCAGCGCGATCGCGGTCGTCGGCCGGAAGCGGAAAAGACCGCGCAACGTGCACAAGTGGTTCGCCTGATCGTCGATCCAATGGCTGTACTCCTTGAACTTTTTGTAATCGGCTTCCCGTACGGCGTGGCGAAACGCGGCGAGCGATTGCGGCGTCCACAAATGCGCTTCGCCATCCTTGCGGTATTTGTACTGTCCGCCCGCGGGGAGCAGGGGACTTCCCGTCTGGGCGGCGGCATGACGTTGCGCCGCCTCTTCGGCGATTTCGGCAAGACCGATCCCGCCGACGCGCGAGATCGTCCCCGGCAGAAATTCGTCGAGGAAATTCCGTGCAAGTCCAACCGCTTCAAAGGCTTGCGCCGAGCGATAACTGCGGAGCGTCGAGATGCCGAGCTTCGACATGATCTTCAGCAACCCCTTGTCGACGGCATGGATGTAATTCCCCGCCGCGGTGACGGGATCGAGGTCGATCTCGCGGGTGCGCGACAATTCGGTGACGCTCGCGAGAGCGAGATAAGGATTGATTGCCGTCGCGCCGAAACCGAGCAACAAAGCGTAGTGCATGATTTCGCGCACTTCGCCGGATTGGATGATGATGCCGCTTTCAGGGCGCAGATTGGCGTCGACGAGGGCGCGATTGACCGCGGCGCAGCTGAGCAGACTCGGGATCGCCGCCATTTCCGGCGCGAGGTCCCGGTCGGAAAGGATGATGATGCGCTCGCCGTTTTGCACCGCACGGACGGCGTCGACGGCAAGTTTTTTCAGCGCATCGCGCAGGGCGTTTTCACCCCCTGCGGCATCGAATCCGCAAGTGAGTTTTACGGATTTAAAACCTTGCGCGCCAAAGTCTTGCAGATGGCACGTTTCGTTGTCGGTCAGCACCGGGCGGCGCAGTTTGATCAGCCGCGCGTGCGCCGGGGTTTCCTCCAAGATATTGCCCTGATTGCCGATGTAGGTCATCAGACTCATCACCAGTTCTTCGCGGATCGGGTCGATCGGCGGATTGGTGACCTGGGCGAAGAGCTGTTTGAAGTAGGCAAAAAGCAGTTGCGGCTTTTCCGACAGCACTGCGAGCGCCGCGTCGTTGCCCATCGAGCCGACCGGTTCCTTGCCGTCGCGCGCCATCGGTTTGAGAATGAGGTCGATCTCTTCGCTGGTATAGCCGAAACTTTGCTGTTGTTTCAGGATGTCGTGTTGCGGTTCCGCCGCCGTGATGTCGGTGAAAAGACCGTGTACCGAAAGGCGGTTTTCCTCGACCCAGCGCCGGTAGGGCTTGCTGCGGGCAAGGCGGTTTTTGATCTCCGCATCGAGGATGATCCGGTGGTGATCGAGATCGAGGTAGAGGATCTCGCCGGGCTTGAGCCGCCCTTTGCAGACGACTTCCTGCGGATCAATGTCGAGCACGCCGGTTTCGCTCGCGAGAACGAAAAGACCATCGCGGCATTGCGTGTAGCGCGCCGGACGAAGTCCGTTGCGGTCGAGGATCGCACCGAGATTGACACCGTCGGTAAAGACGACGGCAGCGGGGCCGTCCCACGGCTCCATCAAGGCGGAATGATATTCAAAGAAACTGCGGACGTCGTTGCCCATGTAGTACTTTGCGCCCCACGCCTGCGGCATCAGCATCAGCATGGCGTGCTCCACCGGACGCCCCGCCGCGACGAGCAGTTCCAGCATGTTGTCAAGCGAGGCGGAATCGCTCTGACCGGCGTCGATCAACGGTAAAAGTTTCGCCATATCGTCGCCGAAAAGCGGACTTTTCAACAGTTTTTCCCGCGCCTTTAAGGCGTTGAGATTGCCGCGCAGGGTATTGATCTCGCCGTTGTGGGCGAGGTAGCGGAAAGGATGCGCGAGTTGCCACGTTGGAAAGGTGTTGGTGCTGTAACGCTGGTGGACGATCGCAAAGCGCGCGGAAAATTTCTCATCCGAAAGATCGGGGTAGAATTTTTCGATCTGCGTCGCGAGCAACAGGCCTTTGTAGACGATCGTGCGCGAAGACATACTGCAGATGTAAAGGTCGAGGTTCGCTTTTTCGATCAACCGGCGCATCACGAAAAGTTTTCGTTCAAATGCCGCGTTGTCGGCAAATTCCCCGCCGATGAAAAGCTGGCGGATTGCCGGCATCAGTTTGCGCGCCGTTTTCCCGATGGCGTCGGGCTGAACGGGCACTTGCCGCCAGCCGAGGATCGTGCCGTTTTCCGCAACGATGATCTTTTCGATCTCCTTCTCGCAATTTTTGCCGCCGAAAATCATCGCGACGGCGTATTTCCCCGCTTCCGGAAGCGGGAATCCCGCGTGTGCGCGGAAGAAGGCATCGGGCATTGTCAGCAACAATCCCGCGCCGTCGCCGGTTTCGGGATCGCTGCCCGCCGCCCCGCGGTGCATTAAGCGCGACAAAATGGTGATGCCCTTTTGGACGATGTCGTGCGAGGATGTGCCGTTGAGATTTGCCACCATGCCGACACCGCAGGCATCGTGTTCCTGCGCGGGGTCGTAAAGTCCCGACTGACGCTGTCGAAAGATTTGTGTCATGATTTTGTCCTTTCCAAGTTTGGTTTCACGTCAATTCCCCTTTAGCAAATGGCGTGCCAACGCTCTTTTCTGCGGCAGAAACCATAAAAGTTTTACGCCTGATGTAAGGCAATGGACTTCTTTTACATAATGTGTAAAACGATGCGCTTTTATTCCCGCTCGGCGGATCGTTGGCACGGTGTTTGCTATATCATGGGCAAAGCGACTGGAACCCCCAAACATAAGGAGAGCGGGAAATGAGCAATGAAAAACGATATGATGCGGTCAAGGCCATCGCGGAAATGAAAGGGACGGCGCCCTGCGGCGCCTTGCCCGCCAACATCGACGATTACGGCGAAGACGTCTTCAACTTTGCCGCCATGCAGAAATGGTTGCCGAAAGCCGCTTTTGAAAAGTTGAAAGCGACGGTCGAAGGCGGTCTGCCGCTCGATCCCGCGATCGCGGGCGACGTCGCTCACGCGATGAAAGAATGGGCGATCTCGCGCGGCGCGACCAGTTTTACGCACTGGTTCCAGCCGCTCACGGGCAACACCGCCGAAAAGCACGACTCCTTTCTGGAAACGGACGGCTGTCACGCGATTTTGAGTTTTTCCGGCAAAAACCTCATTGTCGGCGAACCGGATGCGTCGAGTTTTCCTTCCGGCGGACTGCGTTCGACCTTTGAGGCGCGTGGCTACACGGCGTGGGATCCGACCAGCCCTGCGTTCATCAAACGCCATGGCAACGGTGCGACGCTCTGCATCCCGACTGCCTTTTGCAGTTATACCGGTGAAGCGCTCGACCGCAAGACCCCGCTTTTGCGCTCCATTCAGGCGCTTGGTAACGCGACGAAAAAGTTGATGCGGTGTTTCCAGCTGCCCGATGAAAAGGTGACCGTCACGCTCGGCCCCGAGCAGGAATACTTTTTGATCGACAAGCGCTTTTATCTGCAGCGCCCCGACTTGTTGCAGACGGGACGCACGCTTTTCGGCGCACCGCCGGCGAAGCACCAGCAGTTGGAAGACCACTATTTCGGCACGATCAAAATGCGCGTTTTGAACTTCATGAACGAGGTCGAGCGCGAATTGTGGAAACTCGGCATCCCGGCGAAGACCCGCCACAACGAGGTCGCGCCCGCACAGTTTGAACTGGCGCCGATCTTTGAGGAACTCAATCTCGCCTGCGACCACAATATGCTCGTGATGGAAGTCCTGCGCCAGACCGCCGACCGCTACGGTTTCGTTTGTCTGATGCACGAAAAGCCTTTTGCCGGCGTCAACGGTTCCGGCAAGCACAACAACTGGAGCGTCAGCTACGGCAAGCGCAACTTGCTCAATCCGGGCAACGATCCCTGCCAGAATGCGATCTTTCTGACCATCTTGTGCGCGATCATCGAAGCGATCGATCTTCACGCCGACTTGCTCCGCAGCGCCGTGACCGGCGTCGGCAACGATCACCGCCTCGGCGCCAACGAAGCGCCGCCCGCCGTGATCTCGATGTACCTCGGCGATCAGCTTTCCGACGTGATCGACCAATTGGAAAAGGGCGAGCCGAAATCCAACAAGCACGGCGGCACGCTCCGCATCGGCGTCGACACGCTCCCCGCGTTGCCGCAGGATGCGACCGACCGCAACCGGACGAGCCCCTTTGCCTTTACCGGCAACAAGTTCGAGTTCCGCGCACCCGGTTCGAGCCAGCCTTGCTCCGGCCCCAACGTGATCCTCAACACGATCGTTGCCGACGCGTTTGAGCGGATGGCGGAAACGCTCGCCAAATTCCCCGAAGCGGAATTCCACACGTTGTTGCAAAATCATTTGCAACGCATCGTCAAGCAGCACAAGCGCATTATTTTCAACGGCGACGGCTACGCGCCCGGTTGGCTGGAAGAAGCGGCGCGTCGCGGCTTGCCGAACTTCAAGACGACGATGGAAGCGCTCAAAGTCCTGACGACCGATGAGAACATCGCGCTCTTTGAAAAGTACAACGTTTTCCGGCGCCGCGAACTGGTTTCCCGCTACGAAGTCTTTATGGAGGACTATCACCGCAAGGTGAAAATCGAGGGCGAGGTCGCCCTGGAGATCGCGCGGTGCATGATCTTCCCCGCGGTCGCCGCGGAGTACGGGAAGCTCGTCGACGCGCTCGGCAAGGCGGAAAGCCTCAAGTTCAGCAAGGGCACGGAAAGTTTGCGTCATCGCGCCGCCTTGCTCGGCGAAGCGCTCGACGTATTGAACCGCGAAAGCGACGCCTTGAGCAGAGCCTTGAACGGCGAACACGAGGGGATTCTCCTTGCGTTGAGCCGCATCCGCGCCACCGTCGACGAGTTGGAAAAATTCGTCCCCGACAACAGCTGGCCGCTGCCGAAATACCGCGAAATGCTTTTCATCTACTAAAGAGAGAAGAGGGAAAACAGAAGATGTCGGATTCGATCAAACACGAATGTGCCGTTGCCTTGCTGCGGTTGCGGAAAAGCCGGGAATATTTCCTCCACAAGTACGCAACCGGAAACTTCGGCTTCGGCAAGATGGCGCTTCTGTTGGAAAAGCAGCACAACCGGGGGCAGGATGGAGCGGGGATCGCCTTTCTCCACCTTTCCCCGGAAGCGGGCACGCCGGCGTACCGTGTCGAGAAATCAGCGGCGGCGGAAAATCCGCTCGCCGATCTTCTGGGCAAGTGCGCCGGTCGGGCTGATTGCAACGGTGAACTCCTCCTCGGACATTTGCGCTACGCGACCTACGGGCGGCACGAAGTTTCGGCGTGCCACCCGTTTGTCCACGATTCGACTTGCCTGCGCCGGAGCCTTTTGCTCGCCGGCAATTTCAATCTGACCAACACGGGGGAATTGTTTGAGAAATTCCGCCAATTGGGGCATCATCCGGCAAGTTGCGCCGACGGCTATCTCATCACCCAGACGATCGCCCACTTTTTGGAGCAGGACGCCAATCTTCACGCCGGTACGCCCAACTGGCAGAAGATCCTGCGGCAGTCGCTGACAGGGGTCGACGGCGCGTACACGCTTTGCGGCGTGACCGCTGCGGGCGACGCATTTGTCATCCGCGATCCCCACGCGATCCGCCCCGGGTATTTCTATTTCGACGACGAAGTCTTTGTCGCGGCGAGCGAGCGCCCCGCCATTCAGGCGGCATTCAACGCGACGACGCGGGAAGTGATGGAGATCCCGCCGGGCAAGGCGGTCGTCGTCCCCAAAAACGGCGAAGTCCAGATCCTCGACTGTCTCGACGCCGCGCCGCGGCGCAGTTGCGTCTTTGAGCGCATCTACTTTTCGCGCCCTAACGACGCCGACATCCACCGCGAACGCAAGGAGCTCGGCAAATCGCTGGTGCCGCAACTGATCTCGGCTGTCCACGGCGATTTCGACCACACCTTTTTCAGCTACATTCCCAACTCCGCGCAAGTCGGTTTTCACGGAATGCTCGAGGAATTGATGCACCGGGCATTAAAAGCGGGCAAAAACGTCCGTTTCGGACAAATCGCCGTCAAAGATGCGAAATTCCGCACCTTTATCGCCGACGCCGCCAGCCGCGAGGAATTGAGCATGCACGTTTACGACATCACCTACGGACTGGTGCGGCCGGGCGAGGATACCTTGGTCGTTCTTGACGATTCGATCGTGCGCGGCAACACGATGCGAAACGCCATTTTGCCGATCCTCGACCGGCTCGGCACGCGCAAGGTGATCGTCGCCAGCACCGCCCCGATCATCCGCTATCCGGATTGCTACGGGATCGACATGTCCTGCGCCGGGGAACTCGTCGCGTTTCAGGCGGCGGTCAGTTTCCTCAAAAAAACGCAACGCGAAAACGTCATTCAAAAGGCGTACAAAAACGCCAAAAAAGATCTCGAGTCGGGGAAAAATCAAAACCGGATGAAAGCGATCTACGATCTTGTCCCCGACGAGGAACTGGTCAAAGAGATCGCCCTGTTGCTGACGCCGCCCGGATTTTCCGGCGAACTGCAAGTTGTCTTTCAATCGCTGGAAGCGCTGCGCCGTGCGTCGCCGGAGCATACGGGAAATTGGTATTTTACCGGGGACTATCCGACGCCGGGCGGCGTTCGCACCGTCAATCAGGCGCTCGTTAATTTTATCGAAAACCATCACGAAAGAAGTTATTGAAATGAAGCATTTCTGGCAACAATCGCGCGAAAGAAAGGCGTTTCTCGCGCTGGCGGATGGCGCCGTTTTTCACGGTTACAGTTTCGGCGCGGCAGTCGACGCCGTCGGCGAAGCGGTTTTCAACACGGCGATGACGGGCTATCAGGAGATCTTGAGCGACCCCTCCTACGCCGGTCAATTCGTCACCCTGACCACGGCGGAAGTCGGCAACTACGGATGCAACGATCACGATATGGAATCGCGCGGCCTATTCCTCAATGGACTGGTGATACAGGAGTTCAACAAGTCATCCAATTCCTTGTCTACGATAGAGTTGGATGATTTTTTGAAACGTTGCGGCAAACCCGCGATTGCCGGCGTCGATACGAGAAGTCTCACCTTGCATCTGCGCGAAAAAGGGGCGCAAAAGGCGTATTTGCACGTCGCTCCGGATGATCTTCCGGAAGTTGCCGCCATTGAACGTGCCCGGCTTTGGGAGGGGCTCGACGGCAAGGATTATGCCGCGCGCGTGACGACGCCGACGCCCTACGTCTGGAGTGAAACGGGGCGCTTTCACGTCGTTGTTTACGATTTCGGCGTCAAGTACAACATCTTGCGGCAACTTGTGGCGCGCGACGTGCGCGTTACGGTCGTTCCGGCGGCGACGCCGTATGGCGATTTGCTGGATCTCAAACCGGATGGCGTATTTTTGTCCAACGGGCCTGCCGACCCTGGCGCGGTCGGTTATGCGGTGGAAAACATCCGGCAGCTGTTGGGCAAAGTTCCGCTGATGGGGATCTGTCTCGGCCATCAGTTGCTCGGACTTGCCTGCGGCGCGAAGTGCGGCCGCTTGAAATTCGGCCACCACGGCGGCAATCACCCGGTCAAAAACCTTTTGACGGGCGAAGTCGCGATCTCGAGTCAGAATCACAATTACGCGCTCTCGGAACTCCCTGATGATCTGGAGTTAACGTACATCAATCTCAACGATTCAAGTTGCGAGGGAATCCGCCATAAAAAGCACCCCGCTTTCAGCGTGCAGTTCCATCCGGAAGCCGCCCCCGGGCCTTACGACGCGCAGCATATTTTTGACGAATTCATTCATCTGATGGAGAAATGATCTCGATGACTACGAAACACATTTTTATTACCGGCGGCGTCGTTTCCAGCCTCGGCAAGGGGATCACCGGCGCCGCACTCGCCTTTTTGCTGCAAAAGCGCGGCTATCGCGTCGCGATGCAGAAACTCGACCCCTACCTCAACGTCGATCCCGGCACGATGAGTCCCTATCAGCACGGCGAAGTTTTCGTCACCGACGACGGCGCGGAAACCGATCTCGACCTCGGCCATTATGAGCGGATCGCAAATGTAACGTGCTCCAAGGCAAGTAATTATACTTCTGGAAAAATCTACAGCAACGTCATCGCCCGCGAACGCGCCGGCGGCTATCTCGGCGGCACGGTGCAGGTTATCCCCCACATCACCGACGAGATCAAGCGCGCGATGCGTTCGCTGCACCGCGACGACGTCGACATCGCGATCAGCGAGATCGGTGGCACGACGGGCGACATCGAAAGTCTGCCCTTTCTCGAAGCAGCGCGGCAGTTTAAACTGGAATCCGCCCCCGGCGACGCGATCTTTGTGCATCTGACGCTCGTACCCTACATCCGGGCGGCAAAGGAATTGAAGACGAAACCGAGTCAGCATTCGGTCGCCGCGTTGCGCGGCATCGGCGTTTTCCCCGACTTGCTCGTCTGCCGCAGCGAAGTGCCGATTGAGGGGGAACAGCTGAAAAAACTTTCGCTTTTCTGCAACGTGCCGCAACCTTGCGTCATTGAGGAGCTCGACGTGCAGAACTCCATTTACGAAGTGCCGCTTGAGCTGGAGCGGCAGAATCTCGACGTCAGGGTGCTCGAATTGCTCCATCTCGATGCGCGCGAACTTCACCTTGACGAATACTGCGTGTGGCTGGAAAAAGTCCTCCACCCGGAAACGCGCTGTACGATCGCCGTCGTCGGCAAATATATCCGCCATCAGGATGCCTACAAGAGCATCTACGAGGCGCTCAGCCACGCGGGGATCGCGCACAGTTGCAAGGTTGATATCCGGCGGATCGAGGCGGAGGAACTGGAAACGAAAGATCCGGCGGCGATCCTCAACGACGTCGACGCCATCCTTGTGCCCGGCGGCTTCGGCGCGCGCGGCGTCTCCGGCAAGATCCGCGCGATCGAATACGCCCGGACGCACCGGATCCCCTTCCTCGGCATCTGCCTCGGCATGCAGTGCGCCGTGATCGAATACGCCCGCAACGTGTTGAAGTATCAGGATGCCGACAGCTCGGAATTTTCCGCCGCGACGACGCACCCCGTCATCGACTTGATGGACGAGCAGAAAAACATTTCCGACAAAGGCGGCACGATGCGCCTCGGCGCTTACGACTGCCGGATCGTGCCCGGCACGCTCGCGGCAAAGTGTTACCAAATGGACGATATCAGCGAACGCCACCGTCACCGTTACGAATTCAACGGCGCCTACCGCGGAGAGCTGGAAAAAGCGGGATTGATCGTGAGCGGCGTCAATCCGCAGCGCGATCTGGTCGAGATCGTCGAATTGAAGGATCACCCCTTTTTCATCGCCTGTCAGTTTCATCCGGAATTCAAATCGCGTCCGCAAAAAGCGCATCCGCTCTTTTTCGGATTGATCGCGGCGGCGCTGAAAGGAAAAAGCTATGCCGAAACGCACTGATATTCAAAAGATTTTGCTGATCGGCGCGGGGCCGATCGTCATCGGGCAGGGGTGTGAGTTCGACTACTCCGGAGTCCAGGCGTGCAAGGCGCTGAAAGCCGACGGCTTTGAGGTCATTCTCGTCAACTCCAACCCGGCGACGGTGATGACCGATCCCGAGCTCGCCGACCGCACGTACATCGAACCATTGACCTGCGACATCCTCCACGAGATCATCCGCCGCGAACGCCCCGACGCCATTTTGCCGACGCTCGGCGGGCAGACCGCGCTCAATCTCGCGATGGAACTCGAGGAAAAGAAGATCCTGCAGCGCTATCACGTCGAATTGATCGGCGCCAACGCCGACGCGATCCGCCGCGCCGAAGACCGCCAGCTTTTCAAGAAAACGATGGCGGAAATCGGACTTGATCTGCCGCGTTCCGGCTCCGCCCACAGCTTGGGCGAAGCGCAGGCGATCGCGCAGACGATCGGCAGCTGGCCGCTGATTGTGCGTCCCGGGTTCACTCTCGGCGGCACGGGGGGCGGCATCGCGCATACGCCGGAAGAATTTTCCACGATCGTCGAACGCGGTTTGGATGCGAGCCTCAATTGCGAAGTATTGATCGAAGAATCGCTCCTCGGCTGGAAGGAGTTCGAGATGGAAGTCATGCGCGACAAAAAAGGCTCGAGCGTCATCGTCTGCTCAATCGAAAATCTCGACCCGATGGGCGTGCATACCGGCGACTCGATCACGGTCGCCCCGATCCAGACGCTGACCGACCGCGAATATCAGGCCATGCGCGACGATTCGCTCAAAGTGCTGGCTGCGATCGGGATCGAGACCGGCGGTTCCAACGTCCAGTGGGCGGTCGAGCCCGGGAGCGGTCGCCGCATCATCATCGAGATGAATCCGCGCGTTTCGCGCTCGAGTGCGCTCGCTTCCAAGGCGACCGGCTTCCCCATCGCCAAGATTGCGGCGCTCCTCGCCGTCGGCTACACGCTGGACGAGCTTAAAAACGACATTACGCGCACGACGCCGAGTTGTTTTGAACCGGCGCTCGACTACGTCGTCACCAAGGTGCCGCGCTTCACCTTTGAGAAGTTCCCCGCCGCCGACCCGACGCTCGGGACGCAGATGAAATCCGTTGGCGAAGTGATGGCGATCGGGCGCAACTTCAAGGAAAGTCTGCAAAAGGCGCTGCGTTCCCTCGAAACGGGGCGTGCCGGTTTCGGTGCCGACGGCAGGGATGAAAAGTTTGAATCGCTTCCCGACGAGGCGCTGACGGCAAAACTTGTCACTCCCAACGCGGAAAGGATCTTTTCCTTGCGCGCCGCGCTGAAGCGCGATTGGAGCGTTGAGAAACTCTACGAATTGACGAAAATCGACCGCTACTTTCTGCGCCATCTGGCGGAACTCGCCGATTTCGAGGAGGAGATCCGCAAGGCGGGGAGTCTCGACCGGCTGGAATTGCCGCTTTTCCGGCAGGCGAAAACGTTTGGCTACAGTGACCGCCAGATCGCGTTTTTACTGCATTCAACGGAATCCTGTGTGACACAAAAGCGCAAGAAACTCCATCTCTTACCCGCTTTTTGTGCCGTCGACACTTGCGCCGGAGAATTCGAGGCAATCACGCCTTACTATTACAGCTGTTACAGTGACGGCGGCGATGCGGTGCGTCCGCGCGGCGACAAAAAGTCGATCATGGTTCTGGGCGGCGGCCCTAACCGCATCGGGCAGGGGATCGAATTCGACTACTGCTGTTGCCACGCCGCCTTTGCGCTGCGCAAAGCGGGGTACGAAGTCGTGATGGTCAATTCCAACCCGGAAACGGTCTCGACCGACTACGATACGAGCGACAAACTCTATTTTGAACCTCTGACGCTCGAGGACATCATGCACATCTACGAGCGGGAAAAATGCTCCGGCGTCATCGTCCAGTTCGGCGGTCAGACGCCGCTCAATTTAGCGCACGATCTGCAGGATGCCGGGGCGATAATCATCGGCACCAGCTGTGACGACATCGACCTCGCCGAGGATCGCGACTACTTCAAACAGCTCGCCGCCAGAGTCGGCATTTTACAGCCGGAAAATGGCATCGCCCACACCCCCGGCGACGCGCTCGGCATCGCCCGCAAGATCGGTTATCCCGTCCTCGTGCGCCCCTCGTTTGTGCTCGGCGGACGCGGCATGGTGATCGTCCATCAGGAAAAACTGCTGGAAAAATTCGTCGCCGAAGCGGCGCAGGTCGCAGAGGGCAAGCCGATCCTGATCGACCGTTTTCTGGAAAACGCGATCGAACTTGACGTCGATTGCATTTCCGACGGCGAAACGACGGTCATCGGCGCGATCCTGGAGCACGTGGAACCGGCGGGGTGTCACTCCGGCGATTCGGCGAGCATCACGCCGCCGCAAAGTCTTTCCAGCGGCGTGCTGGCGAAGATCCGCGAATATGCGATCGAATTTGCCAAGGCGCTCCACGTCAACGGGCTGATGAATATGCAACTTGCGGTCAAAGGCGAAGACATTTATATGATTGAAGTCAATCCCCGGGCTTCGCGGACCATTCCGTTTGTCAGCAAGGCGATCGGGGTCCCGCTGGCAGGTCTTGCTGCGCTATGCATGGTGGGATGGAAATTGAAATTTCTGGGTTTTACACACGAGGTGAAACTGCCGTATATTGCGGTTAAGGAAGCCGTTTTCCCATTCATCAAATTTCCCGGTGTGGATATCACTCTGAGTCCGGAGATGAAATCGACCGGCGAAGTCATGTGTATTGACCGGGATGCGGGAATCGCCTACCTGAAGAGCCAGCTCGCCGCAGGAAGTAAACTTCCAAAATCCGGCAGTGTTTTCCTCTCCGTCAAGGATCAGGATAAAACAGCCGTCATCCCGATTGCACGGAAACTCGTTGAACTCGGATTTTCCCTTTATGCCACCAGAGGAACATCGACCGTTCTCTGCAATTCCGGAATCCGGACAAACGCGCTGTTCCGTATCTCAAGAGGCCGTCCCAATCTGTTGGATCTGATCCATGACAACGGCATACAGTGGATCATCAATACCAGCGAATCCGGGGCGGAAGCCATGACCGACGAGGTACAGATGCGCTCAAAAGCAATTGCAGCAGGCATTCCAATAACTACTACGATTGCCGGAGCGGAAGCTGCTTTGAATGGAATTCAGGACAAAATCGAATTCGGTCGCTTTGAAGTTTGTTCTCTGCAGGAATATCACCGTCATTTACAGAAGAGGAGATAATCAATGAAACAAAATGAGACCATCTTGATTTTTGATTTCGGTTCTCAATATACGCAGCTGATTGCGCGAAGAATCAGGGAAAATCACATCTACAGTCAAATCATTTCCTGCCGGACAACTGCGGAGGATATCCGGCAGATCGCCCCTGCCGGAATCATTTTGAGCGGCGGTCCGGCAAGTGTTTATCAGGAGAATGCCCCTGTCTGTGATCCCGGGATCTTTCATTTGGGAATTCCTGTGCTTGGCATCTGTTACGGGATGCAGCTGACGACCCGGCTCCTTGGTGGAAATGTGCAGCGCGGAGCGGCAAGAGAATATGGGAAGGCCGTGCTGAAGCAGGAGGGTGTTTCCGCCTTGTTTCTGAATGTCGCTCCGGAAAGTACAGTCTGGATGTCGCATGGGGATAAAGTAACCGGCCTCCCCGCAGGATTTCAGCGTACTGCGTGGTCAGGCAACACAGAATTTGCTGCCATGGAAAACACAGCGCGCCGCATCTACGGCATTCAGTTCCATCCGGAAGTGGTACACACGGAGTACGGCAAAACCATCCTGAAAAATTTCTGCTTCGCCGTCTGTCATTGTTCCGGTGAATGGAATATGACTTCATTTATTGAGACTGCATCCGAAGAAATACGGGAGAAAACCGCTGGACAGAATGTAATTCTTGGCCTTTCCGGAGGCGTGGACTCATCCGTTGCGGCAGCGTTGATCCATCACGCAATCGGCGATAATTTGACCTGCATTTTCGTCAACAACGGATTATTGAGAAAAAACGAAGCGGAGAGGGTGAAAGAACTTTTCGGAGGAACATTTCACATTCCATTGAGATACGTTGATGCATCCGACCTTTTTCTTGATCGTCTTTCCGGGGTCACCGAACCGGAACGTAAGCGGAAGATCATTGGAAAAACTTTTGTAGAAGTTTTTGACCGGGCCGCATCGGGACTTGAAAATGTCGTTTTTTTAGCACAGGGAACAACTTATCCGGATGTGATCGAAAGTATCTCCATTGACGGTAATCCGAGTGCCATCATTAAAAGTCATCACAATGTGGGAGGACTTCCGGAAACGATGAAACTGAAACTTCTGGAACCCCTCTCCCGTCTTTTTAAGGATGAGGTCAGGGAACTGGGACGTCAGCTTGGACTTCCGGAAGAAATGGTGATGCGTCAGCCGTTTCCCGGGCCGGGACTCGGAGTCCGTATTTTAGGGGAGGTGAAACGGGAAAATCTTAATATTCTGCGGAATGCCGATGCCATCATAGTAGAAGAGATGAAGAAGGCCGGACTTTACTATAAGGTCTGGCAGACATTTGGTGTTTTTCTGCCGATCCGTTCCGTTGGCGTAATGGGAGACGAACGAACTTACGACAATGTTATTGCCATCCGCTCTGTAGAAAGTCAGGATGGCATGACTGCTGACTGGGTGAAACTTCCGTATGAACTGCTGGATACGATTTCCCGCCGAATCGTCAACGAGGTGAAAGGTGTCAATCGTGTTGTTTATGATATTACTTCCAAGCCGCCGAGCACAATTGAATGGGAGTAAATATCGTAATTCGTTATGGATAAGATTCCGATTTTAGTTTTCTCTCACTTTAGCTTCGTCAGGAATCGCCTGCTTGATGCAATTCGTCTCTCCCTGTTGGGTTCGTAGTTCCAAGTGGTGGTACAACGACGCGGGGAGCTGTCGTTCCGCGCTCCGGTCCTACTGCGATCCCGGCTACCGCTTCGGCAACCTCGGTTTCCGCGTTGTCCTGGTGCCAGTTCAATAACGGCAATCCCGTACTTGAATCAGGCGGAGCAAGGTCGGCGGAGTCGGAAAAAGCGGAGCGTGCGAGGCGCTACCGCCGCAGGCGGTCGAATAGAGCCGCCACCATCGGTGACGGCTCTTTCTCGTTACTCTATTCCCACCACTTTTTTTTGCTCCTCCCGGTCGGCGGGGATGCCGGCGGAGAGGAGCACCTTGGCGGTGATGGGGAGGCCGCCGGTCAGCGCTTGGTGGACGATCTCCGGCGAGAGCAGGGCGAGGCGGAGCGTCCGAGAGACTTGAGCGCGATCCTTGCCGACGGCAAGTGCCAGTTCCTCAATGCTGGCGTATTTTCCCTCATCAAGCATTCGTTGCCAATGGAGCGCATTGGCGATCCCGATGAGCAGAGGAGAGGCCGCCAAGGTTTCCGTTTCTGTTCTCGGGAGTACGATCAACCGCCGGTTGCGGATGTTGCAGATTTTGATCGGAACAAGTATCCTCAGGTTGCCGTTTCCGAGTTCTTCAGTGATTTCCATTTTTCTTGATCCCCTCTATCAGTTTTTTGATGCCCGATGATTTGACCTCAAATTCAATTTGGTCTTTTTTGACCGTAGAATAAAAAATCAAAAAGAAACCAAAAAATGATTGCCAAAGACGAAGAGGACGTGCTATATTATACCCCCCCTCCGCCTTTTATCAGTGCTTCTTGTCCGCGAGACGGGTGAAAAATTCAGTGATGCGGCTGTCGTTGGAGTGGTGCACCACTTCGTCGGGCGTGCCTTGCATACGAATCCTGCCGTTGTCCATAAAGATCATCCGGTCGGCGATGTCGCAGGCGAAGTCGATCTCGTGAGTGACCACCGCCATCGTGATGCCGTCTTGAATGAGGTCGCGCATCACGCTCAATACTTCTCCGACCATTTCGGGATCGAGCGCGGAAGTCGGTTCGTCAAAGAGCAACGCGGCGGGACGCATCGCCAGCGCGCGGACGATGGCGATACGCTGTTTCTGCCTGCCGGAAAGTTGCTCGGGATAGGCTTCGATCTTGTCGGTCAAGCCGACTCTTGCCAATAAATTTTTTGCCGTTTCGTCGGCTTCGTCTTCTTTCATTTTTCCCGTCAGGACCGGCGCCAGCGTGATGTTTTTGCGGACGGTCAGGTGCGGAAACAAATTGAAGTGCTGAAAGACCATTCCGACTTGTGCGCGGTACTGATCCAGAAATTTTTCCTGCCGGATGACCTCGGTGCCGTTGAAGCGGATGCTCCCCGAATCCGGCGTTTCCAAAAAATTCAGACAGCGCAACAGCGTGCTTTTGCCGGAGCCGGAGGCGCCGACGATGAAAAGCGCTTCGCCGCGGGGAATGTCAAAGGAAACATTATCCACGGCGGTCACGGAGCCGAAACGTTTCACGACGTTCCGGATCTCAAACAAGGGTGCGGAGGATTGGCAATTCATAAGAGGAAAATCCTTTATCGGTTTTTTTGAAGTTTTGCTTCCATTTTTCTCAAAAGTGCGGAGAAGAACATCACGACCACCAGATAGATGACGGCAACCGCCACCAGCGGCAGAAACGCGTTGTAGGTCTGACTGCGGATGATGTCGCCGCCCTTGGTCAGATCTTCCAGCGCGATGAAGCCCGCCACGCTGGTTTCTTTTAACAGCACGATGAATTCATTGCCCAGCGCGGGCAGGACGTTTTTCAGCGCCTGCGGCAGGATGATCCGCAGCATCGTCAGCCGGTAGGAAAGCCCCAGACTGCGCCCCGCCTCAATCTGCCCCCGGTCGAGGGACATGATGCCGGCGCGGATGATCTCCGCCGTGTAGGCGCCCGAATTGATGCCGAATGCAGTGATGGCGACGATGATCTTGTTGACGTTGAAAGAGCCGAAAATAACGAAGTAGATGATCAGCAGCTGAATGACGACCGGCGTGCCGCGGATGATGGTGAGATAGACGCGGCAGACGGCGTCGAAAAAGGTGTATTTCCCCGTCAGGTCGTGGGTGCTGCGGGTGACGGCGACGAGGAAGCCGAGAAAAAGTCCCGTCAGAATGGAGAAAACGGTCACGAGCATCGTGATCCCGAAACCGTCCAGCAGGTAGCGGTAACGCTTCCCGTCGATGAAATTGAGCCGGAAGTCGATTTTCAGTTTTTCCCAGAATCCGGCTTCGACGGTGACGCTCTTGTCGCCGGCGTACTTGATTTTGCCGTCCTCTTTGATTTTCGCCAACGTGCCGTCCGCCTGCATCTGGCGCAACGTGACGTTGAATTTCTGCAACAGATCGGGGCGTTCCTTGGAAATGGCAAATGCGTATTCTTCGGAGGTGAGCGGCTCCGGCAGGAGCAACAGATCGGGATTTTTGGCGGCTTCGACTTCCGCCGGTTCCTGATCCACGACGGCGGCGTAAACTTTTTTCGTTTTCAGCGCCTGGATCACTTCGGGGACGTTTTTGTATCTTTCCGGCTCCCGGTAGTGCTCCTTGACGAATATATCGGCGGTCGTGCCTTCCTGAACGCTGACGGGATTATGTTTGAGATTTTCCAGTTTGAAATCCGTCGTTTCGCGGCGGATGAGGATCCGCTGGCTCGCTTTGACGTAGGAATCGGTGAAGTTGATTTTGGTTTTGCGCTCTTCCGTCACCGTGATGCCGGAAGCCGCTACGTCGGCTTTCCCGGTCTGGACGGCGGCGATGATGGCGCCGAAAGGCATATTTTCGATTTGAAGTTCATAGCCGTTGCGGTCGCAGATTTCGCGGATGATGTCGGGGTCGATCCCGACGATCTTGCCGTCCATCACCAGTTCGTAAGGCGGGAAATTGGCATTGCAGACCATGCGGAGGACGGGTTTTTCCGCCGTTTTTTCACACGCCGTAAACAGCAACGCAAAAAACGCGGCGCAAAAAAGGAGCGTCGCACGCAGGAGTCCCGCGCGGAAACTCCGTTGTTTTTGGGGGGAGGAATTCTTTTCGGTCATTTTCTTTCCCTTTATTGCAAGTTACGAAAAATCAATTGAGGATAATATACCTCGTCGGGGAGGCAAAAGCAAGGCGGCGCGGGCAAGTTGTTGCGATATCCGGAAAGAACGCCGCTATTTTATCGGTTTTTATGCAGTTACGGGAGGAAAATCGCAAGATTGAACTAAAAAAAGCAAGATAGGCTATTGGCATTTCTCTAAAAACGGGTTATACTAAATGAAGAGACGGCAAAAATGCACTTTTTCCCAAAATTATGGAAAGGATTTGAAAAATGCAAGCAGGTTTCGCAGTTTGTGACATCACTCCCCCGCTCGGTATCTATCTGACCGGTTATGGACGCCCGGAAAGATTGGCGACCAACATCCATTCGCCCCTCAACGCTTCCGTGATGTACCTCGCCGACGACAAAACCGAAGCCGTCGTGATCGGTCTTGACTGGTGCTACGTCGACGATCAGGTTTCCGAGGAGATCCGTCAGGGAATATTCAAAGCCTCCGGTGTCCCGGCGAAGCACATTATGCTCTGCTGCGCGCACACGCACTCCGCTCCGCATACCGCTTATGTTTCCGATACGTGGCGCGGTGCGATCGACAAGGAAAAAACCGGCGCCGCCTACGCGGTCAAGTGCATTCCCGTCATCGCCGATGCGGTCTGCCGCGCCAAAAACGGCCGCCGCGAAGTCGCCGTCGCTTTCAAGGCCGGCAAGACTGAAACCGGTATTTCCCGCCGCGGGATGCACGAGACCGGCGAAGTCAATATGCTTCTCGGCGATCCCAATATGATCTACGACAGCAATATGACTGTCGCCCACTTCATCGACCGCGAGACCCGCGAGTCGATCGGCATTATGGTCCATTGCAGTGCGCACAATACCGCGATGGGCATTACGACCGATATTTCGAGCGACTGGTGCGGCGTGATGAAAAAACGCATCGCGACCCGTTATCCCGTCCCCGTCGTTTTCATCAACGGTGCCTTGGGCGACGTCGGACCGCGTACCAACCGCTGGTTCGGCGATGAGGATTTCCGCGGATTTTCCGGCGGTTGCGGCGACGGCGTCGATTCGGTTTTGGAAGTCGGCTACCGCGCTTCGCACGACGCGCTCGCTCTGCTCGAAGATCTGCGCGATTTCCGTACCGATCTCAAACTCGACGTCCACATCGGCAACATCACGCTGCCGCAGGCGATCCATATGACGGAAAGCCAAGCACGCGAGGAACTCAGCAAATTCGACGAAAAGACGATCGATCCCGACAAGGCGCCGGTCGAATATCAGCTCGCCAAGGCGGCGTTCGAAGCGTGGCAGGAGCCTCCCGTGCCGACGAAAACGTTTGAGCACGTCATCGTCGCTTTCGGTCCCGTCGCGCTGGCGGGTTTCCCGCTGGAAGTCTTTTCCGTTTTCTCGTTGCGGCTGCGCCATTACGGACCGTATGAATACACCTTGCTTTGCAGTCAGGTCAACAGTTATTACTCCTATATGCCCGATCGCGGCGCGATCGCCTGCGGCGGCTACGAGGTCCTCGTGCGCCGCGTGATGCGTCCTTACGTCTTTACGCCGGACGCCGGCGACAAGATGATCGTTCAGACGCTCGCGGAATTGCGCGAAATGCATCCGTAAGCGCAACGAATGGGGGATAATCCCCTTTGCAAAGACAAAAAAGGAGCAGAATTCTGCTCCTTTTTTGTCTGCATAGCGGGTGCAAATCCCGCTCGTCGGCAACCGATTCGCAACCGATTGCAATCAGGGGGAATGCGGTTATTTATTTCGCCCGGCGGAGCAATGTGGCGTGAGTGTCTCTTTTGCGTTTGTTTGAGGTGGAAAAAATCCGTTTGCAGTGCTATACTATAAGCGGGCTTTATCTTGACTGTGACATGGAAGGAAACGGATGATGAAAGTTGATTTCACGTTGCGCGCGGTTCAGCTTGATCTGGCGCGGCAGATGGAAAAAGTCGAGTACATCTGTCAATTCATTGATTTCATTGCGGAAAAAGGCTTCAACGCGCTTTTCCTTTATTTGGAGTGGCGGGTGCGGACGAAAACGTTTGACATCGGCGCGGAAGCGGGCTACGATGCCGACGAGATCGGAAAAATCGTCGAATATGCCGCGCAAAAAGGGGTCGAAGTCATTCCGGGGATCGCTTCGCTCGGACATCACGATCTTCTCTTTGCCGATGAAAAGTACCACAAGTTGTGCGAGTTGCGCGGCAATGTCACGGGGCGCAACGGCGGTTCCCCCAAAGTGGAGATTTGTCCGAGCCTCCCCGAAGCGAGAGAATTTCTGACCGATTACATCCGCGAGGTCGCGGCGATGTTTCCGTCGCATTACTTTCACATCGGCGGCGATGAGGCTTTCAACATCGGTTACTGCGAACTTTGCGCACCCAAAGCGCGCGATTTCGCGGGGGAAACGGAGATCGTCCGCGACTTTTTCCTCTATTTGCACGGCGTCGTCGCCAAAGAACTCGGCAAGCGGATGATGATGTGGGACGATATGTTTGAACTTTATCCCGATGCTTTTCGCGCTTTGCCGCGCGACATCGTCCTCGTCAACTGGATCTATTCGCAGAACGTCACCAAGTGGTGGGGCCATTTCGACAATCTGGCGTTTGTCGATCACTTTTCGCTTTATGAGGAACTCGGTTTCGACTACGTCATCGCTCCGGCGGAGTATATGTGGAGCAATACCGAGACCTTTACCAACGCCCTCCCGAAAAACGCGAAACACGTTTTGGGCGGTTTGCTGACGATGTGGGAAAAACGGCACGTTTTGCTCTATCGTTTTTATCCCGAGATCGCGGCGGCGGGGGCGTTGTGGAGCAAGTCGGGCGATCCGGCGCAAATCAAATTTCGCGCGCTTGCGGAACTTTTTGGTACGCAGGATACGGGATTCATCCGTCTTGTCGAGCAATATATGGATATGCCCAACCGCGACGCGCGCATCCGGCAGGGGATGTTGACGTGTCACAACTTTTTTGGACCCGCGCACGCGCGCCGCTTTGCCTTGCCCGCGATGGCGGCGGCATTGGAAAAATATCTGCCGCAATACAAGGGGAGTTTGCCGGAAAAGATTTTGGCCGACATCCTCGGCAATCTGCGGATACTGGAAGTCTATGAACGCGCCGTGATCGCCGCGTGGCAGACGTTGAACCGTCAGGAGGGCGACGCGATGGAAACGCTTGCCGCCGAAAACGTTGCGGCGTGGCAAAACTCCATTGACTTCGCCCGCCAAGTGCGCGGCGACTCCGGCGCTTTGCGTCTTGTCGACGAGTGCGGCAAGGAAGTGGACGCGCTGACGCAATTCGATAAGAATCTGCGCGAAAAGGGCCGCCTCACGCTGACGCTTTGTCTGCCGGACGGCTACTCCGCCGAAACGACGACTATCCGCTTTTTTGCCGACGGCAAGTGGAGCGATGCGGTTTCGGGAGTCTACAAGTATATGGATTTCGCGCTTTACACGGTCGATGTTTTCATCCCGCGCGACTTGAAGCCGGAAAAGATCGAGATATCCTGCCGCGGTTTCGGCGGGCAGGGGGTCTGCTATTTGAGCGTGGCGACCGATGCGGGGGATTTCGTCCCCGACCAAATTCTGGAAACGTCGGGCGACGTCTGGGGTGCCGAAAGGATGCTGACGCCGGACGTCAATTTCGCCTTTTTCGGTCATCAGCGCAATCTTGACGGATTTCACAACCGGGAAATCGCCCGCGCTTCCCATCGCGCGGTGCTTTCCCTGATCCCCCGGGAGCAAAGTACAAAGGTTTCTTTCTGAAAATGGCAAAGCGTAAAAAAGCATCAACTCCCGCCAAGGGAAAAGCGGGAAAGGGGAAATCTTCCGGAGGATTTTTCCGCGCACTTTTGCGGTGGACTGCGATCAGTTTCTGCGTGACGCTGCTGGCGATCGGCGGCTGTGTCTTTTATCAGCAAAATACAACGGTAAGCGGTGCGCGCAATCACCTCGCATTCGGTACGCCGGGGCGCGCCGACCGCGTGCTTGTGCGCGAGGGATATGTCGCCGGATACAGCGTGCAGCACCGTCAGCCCCGCTGGGTGATCTATGAACTTAAAAGCGAAGATATTTCCGGCAAGCGCGTCGGGCGCACCAATCAATTCACGGCGGATCGCGACGTACCGGGAGTTCCCGTGACGCCGGAAGATTACAAATCGAGCGGTTTCGACCGCGGGCATCTCGCCCCCGCCGCCGATATGGCGTACTCGATGCGGACGATGAAAGAGAGTTTCCTGATGTCCAATATGTCTCCGCAACGCCCCGAATTCAACCGCGGCGTCTGGAAAGATCTGGAAAGCCAGATCCGCACCTTTGCCGCCGATGAAAAGGATATTTTCGTTATCACGGGTCCCATCCTGCCGGAAAAACCTCCTTGGGCGATCGGCGCGAAACGCGATATCACCGTCCCCGGATACTTTTACAAAGTCGTCTACGACCGTACACCGCCGGAAAAAATGATCGCGTTTCTGCTTCCCAATGCCGGTTCGCCGCGGAAACTCGCCGATTTCGCCGTGACGGTCGACGCCGTCGAAGCCGCGACGGGACTCGACTTTTTCAGCGAAATGCCCAAGGATAAACAGGAAAAACTGGAAAGCACCATCACCGTTTCCGACTGGAAATGGCAGAAATTCAAAAAACGTTAAAGAGAGTTGAAATCATGCCCCGAAAAACTTTGCTCACTTGTGTCGCCGCCGCTTCGGCGGTCGCCGCCGTCGCCGTCGATTACCGCGATTTTCAGCCGGAAACTTCCACCCGCAAAAGCGAAAGCATCGAGTGGAATACTTCCTACATCTACAACCGCCGCGATCTGACGACTCCCCGCGTGTTGCTCATCGGCGACTCCATCTGCAACGGCTATCAGAGTTTTTTGCGCGAAAAACTTGCCAAGCGCGCCGCGATCACCTTTTGGGCGAGCAGTTTCTGCGTGACCGATCCCCTTTATTTCCGTTATCTTGATCTCGTCCTCGACGGCCCCAAGCCGCAGGTCATCCTTTTCAACAACGGCTTGCACAGTTTCACCAGCGACGGCGATGAATGGCTCTACGCCTATATGCAGGCGGCGAAATTCATCCGCGCCAAACTGCCCGACGCGAAACTTTTTCTCGTCACCAGTACGCCGCTTAAAAGCGATGCCGACGGCAAAGTCGCGCGTATCAATGAAATGACGCTGATGGCGGCAGAGGCGTTGAAATTGCCCGTCATCGACCTTTACGCGTTCACCGACAAACTCGACCGAAAACTCTGGCACGACGCCTATCACGTCAACGATCAGGGCAAGAAAAAACAGGCGGCTTTTCTCGCACCCCTCATCGCCGCCGAACTTCCCGCCGCGCAAGGCGAAGTCAAACAGGAAAGCACCGCGACGGGTC